>CAZDLY010000034.1:0-28521 GCA_964506575.1 uncultured Akkermansia sp.
AAATCCGACCAGACCGTGCGCGGCACGGTGAGTCTGCCGAACGGCACGGGCAAGACGCTGCGCGTGATCGTCTTCGCGGCGGGCGCGCAGGCCGACGCCGCGCGGGCGGCGGGCGCGGACGAGGCGGGGTTTGACGATCTGATTGAGAAGGTCAAGAGCGGCTGGACCGATTTTGACGTGGCGATCTCGACGACCGACGCGATGAAGGAGGTCCGCAAGCTCGGGCGCGTCCTCGGTCCCCGCGGCCTGATGCCCAACCCCAAGACCGGCACGGTCACCGACGATGTCGGCCCGGCGGTGTCGGCGGCCAAGGGCGGCAAGGTCGAGTTTCGCATGGACCGCAACGGCAACGTGTGCGTGCTCTGCGGCAAGCGGAGTTTCGACGCCGACAAGATCGTCGGCAACGTGCATGCGGTGTTGGAGGCCCTGCGGGCGGAGCGGCCGGCCGGCGCCAAGGGCACCTTCTTCCGTTCCTGCACGCTGTGTTCGACGATGGGTGTCGGCGTCCGCGTCGACATCAAGGAGTAACGCCACATGAGAGCTGAGAAAGAATCCATTCTTGAGGAAGTCACCGCGCGTCTCCGGGAGGCGGATTTCGCGTTCGTGATGAATTACGGCGGCCTGCAGGTCGCGGAGCTGACGGCGCTGCGCAAGACGCTCGCGCCGTTGAAGTCCCGCGTCATGGTCGTCAAGAACACCTATCTCGGCAAGGCGACCCGGTCGCTGGGCTGGGAGGACGTGACGCCTTACCTGACGGGTCCGACGGCGATGGTGACCGGAACCGGCGATGTCGCCGAGGTTGCCAAGACGTTGGTCGCGTTCATCAAGACGCACGACAAGGCCTCGGTCAAGGGCGCCTGCCTCGAAGGCAAGCGCCTCACGGCCGGCGATGTTGACGCCTTGACCACGATTCCGCCCCGGCGCGTGCTGTACGCCCTGGTGGCGGGGACGCTGGCCGCGCCGATGTCGCAATTGGTGGGCGTCTTCAACCAGAAGGTGTGCAGCCTGCTGTACGTCTTGAAGGCGATCGAGGAGAAGAAGAACAACGCGGCGTAAAACTCCGCCCGGGCCGGCCGGACGGGTGTCCGGCGGGCCTGGCACACAGTACACCGCACGCGCCCTGCGCGTGAGGTTGCAGAAAGAAAAGGAAACCATGAGCGATACCAATCCGAAGTTTGATGAATTTGTCACCTGGATCGAGGGCCTGACGGTCCTGGAGCTGTCCAAGCTGGTGAAGACCCTGGAAACGCGTCTGGGCGTGAGCGCGGCCGCTCCCGTGGCCGCCGCCGCCGCCCCCGCCGCCGCCGCCGCGGTGGTGGAGGAGAAGACCGAGTTCGACGTCATCCTCGTGGATGCCGGTGCGAACAAGATCGCCGCCATCAAGGAGGTGCGCACGATCACCGGCCTGGGCCTGAAGGACGCCAAGGACCTCGTCGAAGGCGCGCCGAAGACCGTGAAGACCGGGGTGACCAAGGAAGAGGCCGCGAAGCTGAAAGAGCAGCTTGAAAAGGTCGGCGCCAAGGTTGACGTGAAGTAGCCCGTTGGCGTGACGAAACCTGGGACCGCCTGTGTGACGACCGGGCGGTTCCAGGCATTTCACCTTTCCGTGCACCGGCCCCAGGCGTCGTCTCACCTTGACGAAAACAAAGAGGCATTTACCATGGTTGAACGCAAGGAATTCGGCAAGCTGAAGGCGGTTGCGCTACCGCCGGACCTGATTGACATCCAGACCCAGTCCTACACGGACTTCCTGCAGGCCGACGTCCCTGCCGGCAAGCGGGAGATCAAGGGGCTGCACGGCATTTTCAAGGAAGTCTTTCCGATTGACAGCTACGACGGCCGGTACACGCTCGATTTCGTGAAATACGAGTTTTCCGAGCCCAAGGTCTCCGCCCTGGAGGCGTTGAGCCGCGGCGTGACCTACGCGGCGCCCCTGCATGCGACCTTCCGCCTCAAGGACGGCGACGAGATCCGGGAGGAAGACGTCTACATGGGCGAAATTCCGCTCATGACCCCGGACGGCGCGTTCATCGTCAATGGCGCCGAGCGGGTGATCGTGAGCCAGCTCCACCGCTCCCCCGGCATTTGTTCCGAAAAAGCCGCCCATCCGAACGGCCAGACCCTCTATTCCGTGCGGCTGATCCCCGATCGCGGGTCGTGGATCGAGATCCAGTTCGACACCAACGAGGTGATGTGGGTCTACCTCGACCGCCGCCGCCGCCGCCGCAAGTTCCACACGACCACCTTTCTCCGCGCCCTCGGCTACGGGACGGATGAGCAACTGCTCAAACTGTTCTACACCTTCAAGAAACTGGACGTCAAGAAGGCGGCCGGTTCCGACACGCTCACCAAGTATTGTTTCAAGGACGACGTCATCGACATGGATTCGCAGGCGGTTCTGGCCCGCCGCTACGATCCGGTGACCGATGCGGTGCTGGTTCAGATGGCGGCGGCGTCTTTCACCTCCGTGGATGTTGTCGATATCTCGTGGGACGAGGGGACGTTCATCAAGACGCTCCAGGTGGATCAGACCCACACCGAGGAAGATGCGCTGAAAGACATCTATAAGCGCCTCCGCCCCGGCGACCCGGCCACGGCGTCTAACGCGAAGCAGTTGATCAAGCGGCTTTTCTTTGATCCGCGCCGCTATGACCTCGGGCGTGTCGGACGCCACAAGATCAATCAGAAGCTCAATCTGACCGAAAAGATCCCCGCCGATTTGCGTATCCTGGACGAGACGGGCATTGATGTGATCGAGGCGATCCGCCTGCTGCTCGACATCCACATGGAGCGGCAGACGGTCGACGACATTGACCATCTCGGCAACCGGCGCATCCGCACGGCTGGCGAGTTGCTGGAGAACCAGTGCCGCGTGGGCTTGGCCCGCACCGAGCGGCTGATCCGCGAACGGATGACGCTGTTCGACCCGGCGACGGGCGTGCTGGCGCCGGCCCGCCTGGTCAACAGCAAGTCCCTCTCGGCCGTGGTGCAGGACTTCTTCGGCCGCAGCCAGCTCAGCCAGTTCATGGACATGACCAATCCGCTGAGCGGCCTGGCCCACAAGCGCCGCCTGTCGGCGTTGGGCCCCGGCGGCCTGAGCCGCGAGCGTGCCGGCTTCGAGGTGCGCGACGTGCACAGCTCCCACTACGGCCGCATCTGCCCGATCGAGACGCCTGAAGGGCCCAACATCGGATTGATCTCATCCCTGGGCATCTACGCGCGGATCAACGATTTCGGCTTCATTGAGAGCCCCTACCGGGTTGTCCGGGACGGCCGTGTGACCGACGAGGTCCATTACCTCTCGGCCGACAAGGAGGAGAATTTCGTCATCGCGCAGGCCAACAGCGTGCTGGCGCCCGACGGCCGGCTCACCGAGACCAAGGTCAACGTCCGCTACATGGCCGACTTCTTCGAGGTGGCGCCGGCGAAGGTCCAGTACATGGACGTCTCGCCGATGCAGGTGATCTCCATCGCCGCGGGCCTGATCCCCTTCCTGGAACACGACGATGCCAATCGCGCGCTGATGGGCGCGAACATGATGCGCCAGGCGGTGCCCCTGCTGCGGACCGAGCGGCCCTATGTGGCGACCGGCCTGGAGGTGCGCGCGGCCACCGACTCGCGGGTCACGATCATGGCCGAGCAGGCGGGCGTGGTCGCCTACGTCTCGGCCGACGAAATCGTGGTGGCCGAGGACGGCAAGCTGCCGGCCAACCGGCAGAAGCCCGCCAAGGGCGTGCAGCGCGCGGTGCTGCAGAAGTTCCGCCGCTCGAACGCCGGCACCTGCTTCAACCAGAAGCCCATCGTCAAGGTCGGGCAGAAGGTGAAGCGCGGCGATGTCCTGGCCGACGGACCGGCGACCCGGGACGGTGAACTGGCGCTCGGCAAGAACCTGCGCGTGGCGTTCATGCCGTGGAGCGGCTACAACTTCGAGGACGCGATCCTGCTGAGCGAGCGCGTGGTCCGCGACGACGTGTTCACCTCGATTCACATCCAGGACTTCGAGGTCGGCGCGCGCGACACCAAGCTCGGCCCCGAGGAGATCACGCGCGACATTCCGAACGTCGGCGAGGAGGCGCTCAAGAACCTGGGGCACGACGGGGTGGTGCGGATCGGGGCCGAGGTGCGCCCGGGCGACATCCTGGTGGGCAAGATCACCCCCAAGAGCGAGACGGAGCTCGCCCCCGAGGAACGGCTGCTGCGCGCGATCTTCGGCGAGAAGGCCGCCGATGTCCGCGACACCTCGCTGACGGTGCCGAGCGGCACCTACGGGATTGTCATGGACGTGCGCGTCACCGCCGCGGCGGAGCCGCCGCGGCGCGGCGCGGCCGCCGCCGGCCAGGCGCAGGAGGGCGATTCCCGCAAGGAGTTGCGCGACATCGAGGTGGAGCGCAAGCGCAAGCTGCAGCAGGTCGAGGACAATCTCACGACGGCGCTCAGCAACATCCTGCTGGGCGAGAAGATCCCGCTCGACGTGATCGACATCGACACCGGCGACATCATCATCCCCTGCAACCGGAAGATCACCAAGACGCTGCTGAACCGGCTGGCCAAGTCCTACAGCCACATCCAGATTGAGAGCAGCCCGGTGCAGCAGAAGATCTCCGAGATCATCGAGGAGTACCGGCCCAAGTTCGCCGAGATCAACGCGCAGAGCGACGACGATTTCGGCGCGGAGATGGACGGCATCGTGGAGGGCGGCGTCATCAAGCAGGTGCGCGTCTTCATCGCCGAGAAGAAGAACCTGTCGGTGGGCGACAAGCTCGCCGGACGCCACGGCAACAAGGGCGTGGTGGCCAAGATTGTTCCCGATTGCGACATGCCCTTCCTGCCCGACGGCACGCCGGTTGACATCGTGCTCAACCCGCTGGGCGTCCCGTCGCGCATGAACATCGGCCAGTTGTTCGAGACCTACCTGGGCTGCGCCTGCCGCGTGCTGGGGCTGTACGCCGCGACGCCGGTGTTTGACGGCGTCAAGGAGAGCGAGATCGACGCGCTGCTGAAGAAGGCGCGCAAGGAGCAGGAGAAGACGGTGGGCGAGCAGGCGTGGATCAACACCGACGGCAAGACGGTGCTGTACGACGGCCGCACCGGCGAACCGTTCGACCAGCGCGTGGTGGTGGGCGACATCTACATGCTCAAGCTGCACCACCTGGTCACCGACAAGATCCACGCCCGCGCGACCGGCCCGTATTCGCTGGTCACACAGCAGCCGCTGGGCGGCAAGGCCCAGTACGGCGGCCAGCGCATGGGCGAGATGGAGGTGTGGGCGCTGGAGGCGTATGGCGTGGCCTACGCGCTGCAGGAACTGCTCACGGTGAAATCCGACGACGTCGCGGGGAGGACCCGGATTTACGAGGCGATCGTCAAGGGCCAGAACAGCCTCGACGCCGGCATGCCCGAGTCCTTCTCGGTGCTGATGCACGAGCTGCGCGGCTTGTGCCTCGACATGAAGCTCCTCGGCGGCGAAGGCGCGCCACAGCAGGAGATGGCGATCGCCGCCACATCTCGCGCTGCGAATCTGATCTAACGCGATAACGCGACGAAGACGAGGGAGGTAGACGTTGAACGCTTACGCAGCCAGAGAATTGTTCGGGATGTTCGATTCGGCGCAGTACGATGCGGTGAGCATCACCCTGGCGTCGCCGGAAACGATCCGCTCGTGGAGCCACGGCGAGGTGCGGAATCCGGAAACCATCAATTACCGCACGTACCGGCCCGAGCGCGACGGCCTGTTCTGCGAGCGGATCTTCGGTCCGACCCGCGACTGGGAATGCGCCTGCGGCAAATACAAGCGGATCAAGCACAAGGGCGTGGTGTGCGACCGCTGCGGCGTGGAGGTGACGGTCTCGCGCGTGCGGCGGCAGCGGATGGGCCACATCGAGCTGGCCGTGCCGGTGTCGCACATCTGGTTCTTCAAGTGCAACCCGAGCCGCATCGGCCTCATCCTGGACCTCTCCACCAGCTCGCTCGAGCGGGTGCTCTACTACGAGGACTATCTCGTGACCGATCCCGGCGAGACGCCGCTGAAGCGCCTGCAACTGCTCTCCGAGACCGACTACCACGAAGCGGTGGAGAAATACGGCGAGACCTTCGAGGCGATGATGGGCGCCGAGGCGATCCGCAAGTGCCTGATGGCGGCCAATCTCGAACAGCTCATGCACGACCTGGAGGAGCAGATCGAGAACACCCGGAGCAAGCAGACCCGCAAGAAGATCACCAAGCGGATGAAGGTGTGCGACGGGTTCCTGCGCAGCGAGGCCCACCCGGACTGGATGATCCTCGACGTGCTGCCGGTGATCCCGCCCGAGCTGCGGCCGCTGGTGCCGCTGGAGGGCGGCCGGTTTGCGACCTCCGACCTGAACGACCTGTACCGCCGCGTGATCAACCGCAACAACCGCCTGCGCAACCTCCTGCAGCTCAAGACGCCCGATGTGATCATCCGCAACGAGAAGCGGATGCTGCAGGAGGCGGTTGACGCGGTGTTTGACAACGGCCGCCACGGCCGCGCCGTCGCGGGCGCGGGCAACCGCCCGCTGAAGTCGCTCTCCGACATGCTCAAGGGCAAGACCGGGCGCTTCCGCCAGAACCTCCTCGGCAAGCGCGTCGACTATTCCGGACGTTCGGTGATCGTCGTCGGCCCCGAGCTCAGGCTCAACCAGTGCGGGCTGCCCAAGAAGATGGCGCTGACGCTCTTTGAGCCGTTCATCATCCGCCGGCTCAAGGAGAAGGGGATCTGCCACACCGTGCGCACGGCGCGGAAGATGATCGAGCGCCATGACGAGCAGGTGTGGGACATCCTGGAAGAGGTCACCAAGGGCAAGACCGTCATGCTCAACCGGGCGCCGACCCTGCACCGGTTGTCGATCCAGAGCTTCGAGCCGGTGCTGGTCGAGGGCGAGGCGATCCGCATCCATCCCATGGTCTGCACGGCCTTCAACGCCGACTTTGACGGCGACCAGATGGCGGTTCACGTGCCGCTGTCGGTCGAGGCGCAGCTCGAAAGCCGCCTGCTGATGATGTCCACCCATTCGATCTTCTCGCCGGCCTCCGGCAAGTCGACGATGACGCCCACGCAGGATCTGGCGCTCGGCATCTACTACCTGACGATCCCCAGCCAGCAGGACAAGCTCGCCGGGCGGATTGCGGGCAAGGGCAAGGCGGCCGGCGAGCGCCTGCCGATCATCGGCACCGCCGACGAGGCGCACCTGGCGCTGGCGGAGGGCGCGGTCAACCTGCACACGCGCGTCCGGTACCGCAACCCCGATTTCGGCATGCCGGTCCGCCGCTACGGCAACCGCGAGGCGAACGTGATCGAAACCACGGTCGGCCGGATCGTGTTCAACGAGGTGTGGCCCGCCGAGCTCGGCTTTGTCAACGACAAGATTGACAAGAGCAAGCTCGGCGATCTGATCCTGCACTGCTACCAGGTCGCGGGCCATGACCGCACCGTCCGCGTGCTGGACCAGTTGAAGGAGCTCGGCTTCAATCATGCCTGCCTGGCCGGCATCTCCATGGGGCTCAAGGACATGATCCGGCCGCCGGAGAAGGATGCGCTGCTGGCGAGCGCGGGCGCCGAGGTCGAGAAGGTCGAGAAGCAGCACCACCTGGGCGTGATCACCGACGGCGAGCGGCACAACAAGATCTGCGACATCTGGAACAGCACCACCGAGCGGGTCGCCGACGAACTGTACAAGGCGATCAACCTGAACGTCTCCCCGTCCAACCCGGCGCCGGCCGAGACCAACCCCGTGTTCATGATGGTCGATTCCAAGGCGCGCGGCTCCAAGGCCCAGATCCGGCAGCTCGCCGGCATGCGCGGCCTGATGGCCAAGCCCTCGGGCGAAGTCATCGAGCGCCCGATCATCGCCTCGTTCCGCGAGGGGCTGTCGGTGCTCGAATACTTTGTCTCGTCCCACGGCGCCCGCAAGGGCCTGGCCGACACGGCCCTGAAGACCGCCGACGCGGGCTATCTGACCCGCAAGCTGGTGGATGTCTCGCAGGACGTGATCATCACGACCCAGGATTGCAACACGGTCAACGGCATCGAGATGGAGGCCGTGGTCGAGGGTGACGAGGAGGTCCTCCACCTCCGGACGCGCATGCTGGGACGGACCGCCCTGTACGATGTCGTCCACCCCACGACGGGCGAGGTGATCGTGCGGGCCAACGAGGAGATCGACGAGGCGCTGGCCAAGCGGGTCGAGGATGCGGGCGTCGAGCGGGTGTGGATCCGCAGCGGACTCACCTGCGACTCGCCCCGGGGGATGTGCGCCAAGTGCTACGGCCGCGATCTGGCCACGGGCCGCCCGGTCGAGATCGGCGCGGCGGTGGGCATCATCGCCGCGCAGTCGATCGGCGAACCCGGCACCCAGCTCACCATGCGCACGTTTCACATCGGCGGCACGGCCTCGATGGTCGCCCGCACGCCGGAGCAGATCGCCAAGGCGCCGGGCCGCGTCGAGTACCGGGATTTGCGCACGGTGCGCAACCGGGACGGCCAGCTCATGGTGCTGAACAAGAACGGCGCGGTGACGCTGGTCGACGAAGCCGGCCGGGAAGTCGACACCTACACCCTGCAAATGGGCGCGGTGCTCTCGGTCGAGGAGGGCGCGTCGGTCAAGCAGGGCGACCGGATCGCGATCTGGGATCCTCACTCGGTGCCGATTCTGGCCGAGGCGGAGGGCGTCGTCTCGTTCCATGATTTCGTGGATGATGTGTCGGTCAAGAGCGACCGCGACGAGGCGACGGGGACGCGCGCGCTCGTCGTGCTGGACACCAAGGAAGACCTGCATCCGCAGGTCGTGGTCACCGATCCCCGGTCCAAGACGATCCTGGGGTCCTACCATATCCCGGCCGGCGCTCACGTCATGGTCAAGCAGGGCGACCTGATCACCCCGGGAATGCTGATCGCGAAGACGCCGCGCAAAGAGGCGATGACCCGCGACATCACCGGTGGTCTGCCGCGCGTGGCGGAGTTGTTCGAGGCACGGCATCCGAAAGACGCGGCGGAGATCGCCAAGATCGAGGGGCTCGTCGATTTCGGGCCGAACCAGCGCGGCAAGCGCTGCCTGATCATCCGCGACGAAGTGACCGGCGCGGCCGAGGAGCACCTGATTCCGATGGGCAAGCACATCGTCGTGTACAAGGGCGACCACGTGCGCAAGGGACAGCAGCTCACCGAAGGCCCGGTGGTGCCGCAGGAGATCCTCGACGTGTGCGGCCCGCAGGAACTGCAGAAGTACCTCGTCAACGAGGTGCAGCAGGTCTACCGGATGCAGGGCGTGGAGATCAACGACAAGCACATCGAGATCATCGTCCGCCAGATGCTGCGCAAGGTGCGCATCACCAACCCGGGCGACACCGACTTCCTCTGGGGCGAGCAGGTCTCCCGCCAGGAGTTCATCACGGTCAACGAGGGGGTGATTGCCGAGGGCAAGCGCGCGGCCGAAGCGCAGCCCGCCCTGCTGGGCATCACCAAGGCGTCGCTGGAAACCGACAGCTTCATCTCGGCCGCGTCGTTCCAGGACACGACCCGCATCCTGACCGATGCGGCGACGATCGGGCGCGTGGACGGGCTGAACGGCTTCAAGGAGAACGTCATCCTCGGCCACCTGATCCCCGGCGGCACGGGCTTCCCGCTGCACCGGTACATCAAGCTGGTGGCCCTCGCCGAACCGCTGTCGGACGAGGCGCTGGGCCTCGAACAGCCCGCCGAACAGGAGCGCACGCTCGACGATTTGCTGGGTTAGTATTTTTGCGCTTGCATTGTGCAGGCCGCTTTGCTAACCTCCAACTCCTTTTTGTGGGAAATTGAAAGGGCACGTATGCCGACGACGAACCAACTGGTGCGCAAGGGGAGAAGCCCGCTGCGCAACAAGAGCAAATCACCTGCGCTCAAGTCCTGTCCGCAGCGCCGCGGGGTCTGCCTCGTGGTGAAGACCCAGACGCCGAAGAAGCCGAACTCGGCGCTGCGCAAGGTGGCGCGCGTGCGGCTGACGACCGGATACGAGGTCAGCGCCTACATTCCCGGCGAGGGGCACAATCTGCAGGAGCACAGCGTGGTGCTGGTGCGCGGCGGCCGCGTCAAGGATCTGCCGGGCGTGCGCTACCACATCATCCGCGGCTCGCTGGACAGCCTGGGCGTGAGCGGCCGCAATCGCAGCCGGTCGAAGTACGGCGTCAAGACGCCGAAGGTCGAAGAGAAATAATAACGCGTGGCGAGGCAAGACGGTTATGGCAAGAAGGCGTAGTTCTGAGAAGCGGGTGCTGGTTCCGGACCCCCAGTACAACAGCGAGCTGGTCGCCCGCGTCATCAATGCGTTGATGATCAGCGGTAAGAAGACGACGGCCGAGCGGATCGTGTACGGCGCATTGGCGGAGATTGCCGACAAGACGGGCAAGAACCCGCTGGAGGTGCTGGATCTGGCGATCTGCAACATGCGTCCGAAGGTCGAGGTCAAGTCGCGCCGCGTCGGCGGCACGACGTACCAGGTTCCGGTGGAGATCCGCCCGCCACGCCAGTTGGCCATGGCCCTCCGCTGGATGGTGCAGTATGCGAGCGCGCGCCGCGGCGCGGGCATGCCCAAGGCGGTGGCCATGGAGCTGCTCGAGGCGTACGGCAATCAGGGCAATGTGATCAAGAAACGGGACGATACGCACAAGATGGCGCAGGCCAACAAGGCCTTTGCGCACTACGCGTGGTAACCCGCGCGATGGGCCGCCGGACGGCGGCCCCCTGTTCTTTGACAAACCGGGAAGATGGGTGAACGCGTCATGGACGTGAAGGCTAAAGAGTCGAAAGGCAAGTCTGCGGGATCTGCGTCCGCCGGCCGTGCCGTCGCTTTGGCCGACATTCGCAACATCGGCATCATCGCCCATATCGACGCGGGCAAGACGACGACGACCGAGCGGATCCTCTTTTACGCCGGGCGCACCCATCGGCTCGGCAATGTCGACGACGGCAACACCACGACCGACTGGATGATCCAGGAGCGCGAGCGCGGCATCACCATCACCAGCGCCGCCATCACCTGCGCGTGGCAGGGCCGCCAGATCAACATCATCGACACCCCGGGGCATGTGGACTTCACCATTGAAGTGGAACGCTCACTGCGCGTCTTGGACGGCGCGGTGGGCGTTTTTTGTGCCGTCGGCGGGGTGCAGCCGCAATCCGAGACCGTCTGGCGCCAGGCCGACACCTATCGCGTTCCGCGCCTCGCGTTCATCAACAAGATGGACCGCATGGGCGCCGATTTTGACGCCGTGGTGGCCGAGATTCGCAGCAAGCTCGGCGCGCATGCGGTGCCGCTGATGATCCCGTGGGGCCAGGCGGAGACCTTTTGCGGCGTGATCGACCTGCTCGAGATGCGCGCGTTCACGTTCGAGGGGGCCGACGAGGGCCGGACGATGCAGGAGCACCCGATCCCCGACGCGCTACAGGCGCGGGCCGCCGCCGCCCGCGCGCACCTGGTCGAGCAGGTGGGCGAGGTGGACGAAGCGGTGCTCGCGGCCTACCTGGCCGACACGGCGGTGCCGGCCGATGTGCTGCGCCCGGCGATCCGGCGCGCGGTCATCGCCCACGCGCTCGTGCCGGTGCTGTGCGGCTCGGCGCTGCGCAACAAGGGGGTGCAGAAGCTGCTCGATGCGGTGGTCGCCTATCTCCCGTCGCCCGCGGATGTCGGGGCGATTCAGGCGACGGACGTCAAGAGCGGCGCGGCGGTGGCGCGCAAACCCGCCGACACCGAGCCCCTCACGGCGCTGGTCTTCAAGGTCGCCACCGATCCCTATGTGGGCAAGCTCTTTTTTGTAAGGCTCTACGCCGGCCGGTTGCGCAAGGGGCAGAATGTCTACAATCCGCGGGTCCGGGAACGCGAGCGGGTGATGAAGCTGGTCCGGCTCTTCGCCGACGCTCAGGAAGAGGTCGAGGAGCTGCTCGCGGGGGACATTGGCGCGGTGGTCGGGCTCAAGGCCGCGACCACGGGCGACACCCTGTGCGCCGAGCATCAGCCGGTCGCCCTCGAGCGGATCCAGGCCCCCGACCCGGTCATGTTCATGGCCATCGAGCCGAAGACGCAGGCCAATCGCGACAAATTGAACGATGCATTAAAGCAGCTCTCCGCGGAAGATCCCACCTGCGTGGTCCGGACCGACTCCGAGACCGGGCAGTTGATTCTGAGCGGAATGGGCGAGCTGCACTTGGAAATCCTGGTGGATCGGCTCCGCCGGGAATTCAAGGTGGAAGCCAACACCGGCCGCCCGATGGTCTCCTATTACGAGACCGTGACGGCGACCGGCCGGGCTGACTATGTCTTTGACCGCGACCTTGGTGGCAAGCGCCACTATGCCCGTGTCGTGGTGGAAGCGGCGCCGCGCGAGCGGGGCAGCGGCCATGCGGTGGAAATCGCATGCAGCCGGAGGGCCCTGCCCGACGAGACGCTGGTGGCCTGCATCGAGCAAGGCTTGCTCGACGGCATCCTGACGGGGGTGCTCGCGCGCTACCCGTTGACCGATGTCGTGGCGCGTGTCACGGAGGTGGGCATCGCGGACGAGGAATCCGCCACGGATGTGGCGTTCCGAACCGCCGCGGTGATGGCCTTCCGGGAGGCTGCGCAAGCGGCGGCTCCGGAGTTGCTGGAGCCGATCATGTCCCTCGCCATCGTGACCCCGCCGGACCATGTCGGCGAGATCATGGGGGACATCAACGGGCGCCGCGGACACGTGTGCGACATGACGGTGCGTGGAGACATGCAGCTCGTTCGTGCACGGGTGCCATTGGCGGAGTTATTCGGGTATTCAACGGTGATCCGGTCGTTATCGCGTGGCCGCGCAAGCTACACGATGGAGCCCGATGCATTCGCCGTGGTGCCGCGGACAGTTAGGGAACACGTATTGAACAGGTGACGAGAGCATGCAAAGTCAGCGCATACGCATCCGTTTGCAGGCATACGACCACAGGGTTCTGGACCAGGCCGTCGGTGACATCATCGAAACGGCCCGTGGGACAGGCGCGCAGGTGGTGGGGCCGATTCCGCTTCCGACGCGGATCGAGCGCTTCACGGTCAACCGCAGTCCGCATGTGGACAAGAAGTCCATGGATCAATTCGAAATGCGGACTCACAAGCGGTTGCTCGACATCGTCAGCCCGACGGCCAAGACGGTCGACGAGCTGAAGAAACTCAACCTGCCGGCCGGCGTGGATATCTCCATTCGAATTTAAGGACGGTGAGGAACCATGGAAGGCTTGATTGGAAAGAAAGTTGGCATGACGCAAGTCTGGGACGCGAGCGGGCGTCAGATTGCGGTCACGGTGCTGGAAGTCGGCCCCTGCCCGGTCATTCAGGTGAAGACCGCGGCCCGGGACGGCTACGCCGCCGTGCAGGTGGGGTTTGGCTCGCAGAAGGCGCACCGCCTGACGAAATCGGCGGTGACGCGCTACAGCCGGGCGGGCGTGGCGCCGTGCCGGATGCTGCACGAGTTCAAGCCGGACGCAGGCGAGGCGTTCGCGGTGGGGCAGGCGATCGACGTCGGCATGTTCGACGGCGTGAAGTTTGTCGACGTGCAGGGCGTGACCAAGGGACGCGGGTTTGCGGGCGTCGTCCGACGCTATCGCATGGCCGGCGGTCCGAAGACGCACGGCGGCCACTCGAAGAACCGCGTCGGTTCGATCGGCGCGCGTGACTTGCCCGGCTGGGTCGAGAAGGGCAAGCGGATGCCGGGCCACATGGGCTCGGTGTCTCGCACGACGCAGAACCTCACGGTTGTGCAGGTGCGCAAAGAGGATAATCTGCTGTTGGTCGCTGGGGCTATTCCCGGTCCGGTTGGCGGGGTTGTTTTTGTCAAAAAAGCCCTGAAGAAGGGATAACGAGCGATGAGTACGATCAAAGTTTTCAACGCGATGGGAGAACCGGCCGGCGAGCTGGCTTTCGCGGATGAACGGCTGGTGCTGAACAAGGGCGACCAGGCGGTCAAGGACACGGTCGTGGCCACCCTGAACGCGCGGCGCGCGGGCACGGCCTCGACGCAGAACAAGGGCGAGGTTGCGGGGAGCGGCAAGAAGCCCTACCGCCAGAAGGGGACGGGCAACGCCCGCGCGGGCAGCCGCCGCTCTCCGATCTGGCGCGGCGGCGGCGTGGCCCACGGCCCGCGTCCGCACAGCTTCGCGCAGAAGGTCAACCGCAAGGTGGCGCAGCTCGCGTTCCGGCGCGCGCTCAGTGCCAAGATCGCCGACGGCCAGGTGGTCGTTCTGGATGTGATCCACCTGCCCGAGGCCAAGACCAAGCTCGTGGCGGCGCTGCTCAAGAAACTCGACGTGCGCACCTCGGGTCTCTTTGTGACCGACGTCGCCAACGACGCGCTGGTGCGCGCCGCGCGCAACATCCCAAAGGTAGAGGTTGCCTGCGCCCGCGATGTTGATGTATACTCCCTGCTTCGTTTTCGCACCGTGATCGCCACGCGTGCGGGTTTCGAGGCGCTGACGACGCGCCTGACAGGGAAGGCGGAGGTGACGGCATGAAGCACGCCGGTATCATCCGAAAGATTCAAGTAACGGAAAAAGGGACGGCGATGGCCGCGCAGAACGCGTTTCTCCTCGAGGTCGCCCCCGAGGCGAACAAGCTGGAGATCCGCGCCGCGGTCGAAGCGCAGTTCGGTGTTCATGTGACGGCCGTGCGCACGCAGAATCATGCGGGCAAGCCCTGCATGACGCGCACGCGCCGCCGGACCAGCCGCCCCGACTGGAAGCGCGCGATCGTCACCGTGCGCGCGGGCGAACGCATTGAGGCCGTCTAACGCCGCCGGAGGAATGGATCCATGGGTCTGAAAACCTTTAAACCAAGAAGTCCGGGTCTCCGCCATCGTGTGGCGCAGACCTTTGATGAAATCACCGAGAAGAAGCCGGTTCGCCGGTTGACCGAGTCGCTGCGCGCCAAGGCTGGACGTGGCAACTCGGGGCGCATCAGCACGCGCCACCGCGGCGGCGGCGTCAAACGGCGTTACCGGATTGTGGATTTCCGCCGCGATAAGGCGGGCATTCCGGCGCGCGTGGCCGAGATCGCCTACGACCCCAACCGGTCGGCCAATCTCGCGCTGCTCAACTACGTCGATGGCGAGAAGCGCTACATCCTGGCGCCCACGGGGCTCAAGGTCGGGGATCTGGTCCTGTCGGGGATCGAAGCCGAGCCGACCGTGGGCAACGCCCTGCCGCTGGAGAAGATCCCGCTGGGGCTGACCGTGCACAACATCGAGCTGATTCCCGGCAAGGGCGGCCAGCTCGCCCGTTCCGCCGGCAACAGCTGCCAGCTCATGTCGCGCGAAGACGGTTACGCCACCCTGCGGCTGCCGTCCGGCGAAGTCCGGCGGGTGAACGCCAAGAGCCTGGCGACGATCGGCCAGGTGGGCAACGCCGATTGGAACAGCGTGAAGCTCGGCAAGGCCGGCCGCAAGCGGTGGATGGGCATCCGCCCGACCGTCCGCGGCGTGGCCATGAACCCGGTGGACCATCCGATGGGCGGCGGCGAGGGCCGCACGTCTGGCGGCGGTCATCCGGTCTCGCCCTGGGGCAAGCTGTCGAAGGGCGGCAAAACCCGCAACCGGCGCAAGACATCCAGTACGTTTATCGTCAAGGGGAGAAAGTAACCCATGCCGCGGTCTATCAAGAAGGGTCCGTACGTCGAGGCCCACCTGCTGAAGAAGGTGGAGAAGATGAACCAGGGCACTCGAAAGACGCCGATCAAGACCTGGTCGCGTCGCTCGATGATCATGCCGGAGTTTGTCGGCCATACGTTTGCGATTCACAATGGCAAACAGCACATCCCTATTTTCATCACCGAGAATATGGTTGGGCACCGGTTGGGCGAATTCGCCCCCACACGCACATTCCGCTCGCACGGCGTCCACACGGACAAGGCGGCGGCGAAGTAATGAGGGAATCAGTTATGGAAGTGACGGCTATTACCCGTAACGTCCGGCTTTCGGCGCAGAAAGGCCGTCCCCTGTCCCGCAAGGTGCAGGGCCTGACGGTCGGCGAGGCGTTGAAGGTGACGCAATTCAGCCCGCGGAAGGCGGCCGCCGTGCTGGGTCAGACGATCCAGTCGGCGATGGCCAACGCGAAAAACAACGCCAGCCTCGATGCGGACGGTCTGCGCATCCGGCTCGCGGTGTTTGATGAAGGGCCGCGTTTGCGGCGGTTCTGGCCTCGCGCCCGTGGCAGTGCGAGTCCGATTGCCCGGCGGTTGTGCCATGTGAAAGTGGTCCTGACCGACGGTCGTTAAGGCCGAAGGCTTTTTTTTCAGGAAGGAGCAGGACGTTGGGACAGAAAGTCAATCCTATCGGATTCCGAATCGCGGTCGACCACGCATGGAGCTCGCGGTGGTTTGCCGGAAAGCGTGATTTTGGCACGCTGCTCGCGGAAGATCAGATGATCCGCGAGGAAGTTAAGAAACGTTTGGAGGGCGCCGCGATCGCCAAGATCATGATCGAGCGCTACGCC
Source organism: uncultured Akkermansia sp. (assembly GCA_964506575.1). Taxonomy (GTDB): domain Bacteria; phylum Verrucomicrobiota; class Kiritimatiellia; order RFP12; family JAAYNR01; genus VGWG01. The sequence continues at coordinate 16,487 of CAZDLY010000034.1, forward strand.
AATCGTGTGCGGATCAACATCTTCTCGGCCCGGCCGGGCGTGGTCATCGGCCGCAAGGGGCAGGATGTCGAACGGATCCGCGCCGATCTGGCGAAGAAGACGGGCAAGGAGATATACCTGGAGATCCACGAGGTGCGCGATCCCGACGCCAACGCGCAGCTGGTCGCCGAGGCCATGGCGCAGCAGATCGAGCGCCGCGTGGCGCTCAAGCGCGCCATGAAGCGGGCCGAGAAGGTCGCCATGGACATCGGCTGCGAGGGGATCAAGATCCGCTGCAGCGGCCGCATCAACGGCGCCGAGATCTCGCGCGTGGAGTGGAGCAAGCAGGGCAAGGTGCCGTTGCACACCCTGCGCGCGAACATCGACTACGGGTTCGCCGAGGCCCACACGACGGCCGGCCTGATCGGCATCAAGGTGTGGATCTGCACCAAGGATGATTTCCAGCCGACGCGGACCGGGACGAGGAGGAGAAGCAATGCCACTAATGCCTAAACGGGTCCTGCACCGCAAGCAGTCCAAGGGGAACCGGGCGGGACATGCCACCTCGGGTGCCGAACTGGCCTACGGCGAGTACGGCATCAAGGCGCTCACCCGCGGCTGGGTCACCAACACCCAGATCGAGGCGTGCCGTGTGGCGGTCAACCGCCACATGAAACGCAAGGGCAAGCTGTGGATCCGGATCTTTCCGGACAAGCCTGTCACCAAGAAACCCATCGAAGTGCGCATGGGCAAGGGCAAGGGTAATCCGGAGCTCTGGGTCGCGGTGATCGTTCCGGGCAAGATGTTGTTCGAGGTCGGCGGCGTCCCCGATGCCGTCGCCCGCGAATGCCTCCGCCTGGCCGACACCAAACTGGGCATCCGCACGCGGTTGGTTACCCGCAAGTGATCCAAGCGGAGATCGGAACAACAATGAAGGCTAGGGAATTCAGGGAACTGGGGGCGGAGGAGTTGGCGCAGCGGATTCGCGAGCAGTCGCTGGAATTGCGCAACTTTCGCCTGAAGCATCACTCCGGCGCCAGCGTGGAGAAGCCGCTCCGGATTCGTACGCTGCGTCGTGAAATCGCGAGCATGCTCACGGTACAGCGTGGGCGGGAGGCGGGTAAGTAATGGCCGAGACGACAGAGAGCCGCGGATCCCGCAAGGTCCGCAAGGGTGTGGTGATCAGCCGCAGCGGGAACAAGTCGATCGTGGTGCAAACCGAGCGTCGGCTGCGTCATCCCCTGTATGGCAAGGTGATCCGCCAGCACAAGAAGTTCCACGCGCACGACGAGCAGAACGCCGCGCGGGTGGGGGACGCGGTGGTCATCACCGAATGCCGCCCGCTGAGCAAGATGAAGCGCTGGCGCGTGGTCGACGTGGTGTCCGCGGAAGGAGCGCCGAAGTCATGATCCAGGAACAGACCGAACTGATTGTGGCCGACAACTCGGGCGCCAAGCTGGCCATGTGCTTCCGCATCCTCGGCCAGCGCAAGTCGTTCGCCCATATCGGCGACGTCATCCGCGTGGCCATCAAGGAGGCGCAGCCCGCCGGAGCGGTGAAGAAGGGGCAGGTCTGCACGGCGGTGGTCGTCCGCACCGGCCACCCGATCAGCCGCCCCGACGGCTCGCATGTCCGTTTCGACCAGAACGCCTGCGTGATCGTGGATGCCAAGCTGAACCCGATCGGCACGCGTATTTTCGGTCCGGTGGCGCGCGAGCTGCGCGACCGGAATTACATGAAGATCATCTCGCTGGCGCCGGAAGTGGTCTGACGCCAGCAGCACAGTAACACGCGCGCAATGGCGTAAGCGTTGGCCTGGCACGGGTCGGACCCGGCGGGGCAAGGCTAGCGAACTGCGGGTTGCGGGTTGCGAGTTACGGGAAAAGAAGCATGAGCATTGCACGCATCAAGAAGCATGACACGGTGATCGCCATTTCAGGCGAATACGCCGGCAAGACCGGAAAGGTCACGCGAATCGACCTTCGCAAGAATGTCGTCTTCGTCGAGGGCCTGAATCTGGTGAAAAAGGCCGTGCGCCGGTCTCAGACCAAGCCCGATGGCGGGTTTGTCGAGATCGAGGCGCCGATCCGGATGTCCAAGGTGATGCCCTATGATGCGGAGGCCAAGAAGGGCGTCCGCATCCGGCGCGTCCGCACCGGCGACACGCTCGAACGGGTGTCCAAGGCGACAAACAAGGTCCTGCACGGATAGGAGACGGATATGCCCAGACTCAAAGAGCTGTACAAGGAGAAGATCACGCCCAAGCTGCGTGAGACGCTGGGGCTCGCCAACCCCATGCTGGTGCCCCGCTTGCAGAAGGTCGTGGTGAACATGGGCTTTGGCATCGTCGAGAAGGACGAGCAGAAGACGCTGCTGGAGGATCTGACGAAGATCACCGGTCAGCGGCCCAAGACCTGCAAGGCCCGCAAGAGCATTTCGAATTTCAAGCTGCGCGAAGGCATGGTCATCGGCGCCAAGGTCACCCTGCGCGGCGACCGGATGTACGAGTTCGTCGACCGCTTCGTGAATCACGCCCTGCCGTGCATCCGCGACTTTCGCGGCGTCTCGCCCCGCGGCTTTGACGGACGGGGGGGGTATACGCTCGGAATCAAGGAGCATACGATCTTCCCGGAGGTCAACATCGGTTCGAGCGTGGAGAAGGGGATGGATGTCACGTTTGTGACGTCGGCCCGCACCGACCATGAGGCCCGCGAGCTGCTCGCGGCGCTGGGCATGCCGTTCGCCGGAAAGTAAGGAGTCGCATCATGGCCAAATTGTGTTTGATGGAAAAGGCAAAACGCACGCCGAAGTTCGCCGTGCGCAAGTATTGCCGGTGCACCCGTTGCGGGCGCGCCCGCGCCTATATCCGTAAGTTCCAGCTCTGCCGCATCTGCTTCCGCGAGCTGGCTGTGTCGGGACAGATCCCGGGTGTGACCAAGGCGAGTTGGTGAGGGAGTTGTCATGAGTGTATCGGATCCCATCGCAGACATGCTGCTGCGGATGCGCAACGCGCAAAAGGCCGGCCTCCGGGAAGTGGAGATGCCCGGTTCCAGGCTCACGGGCGAAATCGCCCGCATCTTCAAGCAGGAGGGCTACATCGCCGGCTTTACGCTGGCGGGCGATCCCAAGCGGGTGCTGTTGCTCACGTTGAAGTATGCGGCCGACGGCGAACCCGTGATTCGCGGGATCAGCCGCATCAGCAAACCCGGCCTGCGCCGGTTTGCCGGCTATCAGGATATTCCGCGGGTGCTCAACGGGTTGGGCACCGCGGTCGTCAGCACCTCCCAGGGGGTGATGACCGGGAAAGAGGCGCGCCAGCGCAAGCTGGGCGGCGAAGTGATTTGTACCATCTGGTAAGAGGTGTCGTGCCATGTCGAGAATCGGTAAACAACCGGTGAGCATCCCTTCCACCGTCACCGTCACCGCCCGCGGCGGCTGGGTGTCCGTGAAGGGGGCGCTCGGTGAACTCTCCCGTACGCTTCCCGACGGCATCGCCGCCGTCGTCGCCGACGGCGCGGTGTGCGTGTCGCGCAGGGATGACTCGCGCGAGCAGAAGAGTTTTCACGGGCTGAGCCGCACCCTGGTCAAGAACATGATCGAGGGTGTGGTCAAGGGCTACAAGAAGGAGCTCTCCATCGAGGGCACCGGCTTCAAAGCACAGGTCCAGGGTCCGAAGCTGATGCTGTCGCTCGGCTTTGCGTCACCCAAAGAGTATGCGATCCCCGCCGGCATCACGGTCACCGAGAAACAGGGCGTCCAGTTGACCGTCACGGGCATCGACAAGCAGCTTGTCGGCGAGGCGGCGGCCCGCATCCGCGGATACTACCCCGCCGAGCCCTACAAGGGCAAGGGCATCAAGTACGTCGGCGAACAGATTCGCCGCAAGCAGGGCAAGACCGTTGCCTAACGCCTGAACGGGAGTGGCTGATGATAGTGAAGAACCGCAAGGATCAACGCAGGCGCCGTCACATGCGCCTCCGCCAGCGCGTGCAGGGCACGGCGGAGCGCCCGCGGATGGCGATTTTCATCTCGAACAAGCACATGTATGTGCAGTTCATCGATGATACGGCCTCGCATACGCTGGCCGCCACGTCCACGCTTGCCGTGGAGGATGCCGCCGGCTGCAACCTGAACACCGCGAAGGTGGTGGGGGAGCAGGCCGCCAAAACCGCAGCCGAAAAGGGAATCGCCCGCGTGGTCGTCGACCGCGGCGGATTCCGTTACCACGGCCGCATCAAGCAGATCGTGGAGTCCGCCGTGGCGGCGGGCCTGCGGATTTCGGATGCCGCTCCCGCGGCTGAGGAGGCGAAGTGAGCGAAGATAGAGTCAAACGCGATGGCGGGGGCAGCGACCTGGACGAGCGCGTCGTGTTCGTCAACCGGTGCGCGAAAGTGGTCAAGGGCGGACGCCGCTTCAGTTTCAGCGCCGTGGTGGTCGTTGGTGACCATGGAGGCCGCGTCGGCTTCGGCTTCGGCAAGGCGAACGAGGTCAGCGAGGCGATCCGCAAGGGCGGCGACTGCGCGAAGAAGGAGATGATGCGCGTGAAGATGGTCGGCAAGACCATCCCGCACGACGTGATCGGCGTCTGCGACGGCGGCCGCGTGCTGCTGAAGCCCGCGCCCGACGGCTCGGGCATCATCGCGGGCGGCGGCATGCGCCCCGTCCTCGAAGCGTCCGGCGTCCGGGACGTGATCGGCAAGTCGCTCGGCAGCAAGAACCGGCTGAACGTGGTCAAGGCCACGATCGACGCCCTGCAACAGTTGCGCACCGCCGAGGAGATCGCGGCGACCCGCACCTGAAACACCCCATCGGCGGCCGGCCCGGAACGGGGGGCCGCCGAAGCCCTGACACGAGGAGTTTGAAACATGGATCTCTCTACGCTGAAGAACACGCCGGGCGCCCGCAAAAGCCGCAAGCGCGTCGGCCGCGGTCCCGCATCGGGACACGGCAAGACCTCCGGAAAGGGCCACAAGGGCCAGAAGGCCCGCAAGGGCCACAAGCACAAGCTGGGCTTTGAAGGCGGCCAGATGCCGCTCGTGCGGCGTCTGCCCAAGCGCGGTTTCAAGAACCCCAACCGCGTCCCCTGGCAGACGGTCAACGTCAAGACCTTGAACCGGTTCGCCGACGGCAGCCAGGTGTCGGCGGGCGAGCTGTTCCAGGCCGGCCTCGTGCATGCCAACCGCGGCGGCGTCAAGATTCTCGGCACCGGCGACCTCGACCGGAAACTCACGGTCACCGCCGATGCGTTCAGCGCGTCGGCGCGGGCGAAGATCGAGGCGGCCGGCGGAACCGTCGTCATCGTCGGAAGCACGCAGGAGTAACGACCGGGCCGCGACGGGATGCGGGCGACGGGCGCCGGGGTGATCCGGAAGGATGATCCCGCCCCGCACCCCGGACCGCGGCCCCAGACCCAGGAGCGCAACCATGCTGGCCACCTTTGCGAACACGTTCAAAATACCGGAGCTGCGCAAGCGCATCCTCCTGACGGCCGGGCTGGTGTTCATCAGCCGACTCATCTCGATGATCCCCACGCCGGGCGTCAACCTGAGCGTCCTGAACGAGATCATGGCCCGGATGCGCGAGTCGGCCAGCGGCTCGGCCGGCGGCCTGATGAGCATGTTCGACGTGTTCACGGGCGGCGCCATGAGCAAGTGCTCGGTCGGCTTTCTGAGCATCTGGCCGTATATCAGCGCCTCGATCATCCTGCAGCTCCTCACCGCCGTCGTTCCCGCGCTGGAACGGATGGTGCGCGAGGGCGACAGCGGCCGCCAGCGCATGAACCAGTACACCCGCTACCTGACCATCGGCATCTGCGTGTTCCAGTCGTTCTTCCTCGCCCAGGGGCTGCAAAATCCCGAGCGCCTCGGCTTCGGCGCGGTCGATCTGGTGACGAACCCGGGCGTCGGCTTCACCCTGATGACCATCATCGCCATGACCTCGGCCTCGATGTTCGTCATGTGGCTCGGCGACCAGATCACCGCCCGCGGCATCGGCAACGGCGTCTCCCTGATCATCATGATCAACATCTGCAGCCGCCTGCCCCATGCCGTGATGATCGCCTGGGAGCGCTACATCGGCATCGGCGACATGAAGGCGACCGCCAGCCTCTTCGAGCTGGCCCTGCTGCTGCTGCTCGGCTTTGCCGTCACCATGGGCACCGTCATGCTCACCCAGGGCGTCCGGCGCGTGCCGATCCATTCCACCCGCCGCGTGGTGGGCAATCGCACCTACGGCGGACAGAACACGTACATGCCGCTGCGGGTCAACTACACGGGCGTCATGCCGATCATCTTCGCCGGCCCGCTGATCACCTTCCCGGCCGCCGCGCTCGGCCGCATCGACGGCGACCGCTTTCCGGGACTGGCCTGGCTGCGCGACCTGGGCCAGAGCCTCGCCAACCCCGCCTCGGTCTTCCACCTGACCGTCTATTCCGTCATGATCCTCTTCTTCTGCTTCTTCTGGGTCGCCACCCAGTTCAACGCGATGCAGATCGCCGACAACCTCAAGCGCGACGGCTCGTACGTCCCCGGCATCCGCCCCGGCCGCGCGACCGCCGAGTATCTCGACGCGGTGATGACCCGCGTGACGCTCATCGGCGGCATCGGGCTGCTCTTCATCGCCATCCTGCCCCAGGTGCTCAACGGCTGGATGAGCCTCGACTGGAGCATGGCCTCGTTCTTCGGCGGCACCAGCCTGCTGATCATCGTCGGCGTGGCGCTGGACACCCTGCGCCAGATGGAGTCGCATCTGCTGATGCGCAACTATGACGGATTTCTGAAGCACGGCCGCCTGCGGGCCCGGAGATAATCGGTATGGACGTCGTCGTCTTGCTGGGCGCCCCCGGCTCCGGAAAAGGAACCGCCGCGGCCCGCGTCGTGCGGAAGCTGGGTCTCACGCCCATCGCCAGCGGCGACCTGCTGCGCGAGGCCGTCGCCCGAAAGACCGCCGCCGGAACCGAGGCCGCGCGCTACATGAACAACGGCGAATTGGTCCCCGACGCCCTGATCGGACGGATGATCAGCGACCTGATCGAGTCGGGCCCGGACGACGCCGGCTACCTGCTGGACGGCTTCCCCCGCACGGTGCCGCAGATGGGCATCCTGGACGCCATCCTCGCCGACTGCGGCGGGGTGCTGAAGGCGGCGGTCGTGATCGAGGTCGCCGACGCCGTCGTCACCGCCCGCCTCGCCGGTCGCCTGGTGTGCCCCGCCTGCAAGGCGGTCTACCACGTGGCGACGCTCCCGCCGAAACGGGCGGGCGTGTGCGACGCCTGCGCCGCCGCCCTCGTGCAGCGCGCGGATGACCTTCCGGAAACCATCGCCCAGCGGCTGGCGGTCTACCACCGGCAGACGGCGGGCGTGATCGACGCCTACGCCGCGCGCGGCGTGCTCAGGCGTGTCGACGGAGTCGGCGGCGTCGAGGCGGTCGCCGGGCGCATGATCCAGGCTTTGAAATGATTACGTGCAAACGAGGGCGCGAGCTGGACGCCATGCGCGTCAGCGGCCGTCTGGCGGGCGATGTGCTCCGGCAGGTCGCCGCCGCGGTGGTTCCGGGGATGGTCACCCGGGATCTCGACGAGCTCGCGCGACGGTTGATTGGCGAAAGGGGAGCCACCCCCTCCTTTCTGGGTTACCGCGGGTTTCCGGCCGCCCTGTGCGTGTCGGTGAACGAAGAGGTGATCCATGGCGTTCCGGGTGCCCGGCGAATCCTGCCGGGGGATGTGGTGAGTCTCGACGTGGGGGTCTTTTACCAAGGCTTTCACGGCGACACCGCCACCACGGTGCTGGTGGGCGTCTCCGATCCGGATATCCTCCGCTTGGTCGACGCCACCCGGCTGGCGCGCGACGCCGGAATCGCGGCCGTCCGGCCGGGTGCGAAACTGGGAGATGTTTCGCATGCGGTGGAACAGGTGGTCAGACAGGCCGGCTGCTCCGTGGTCCGCGATTTCGTGGGCCATGGAATCGGCCGGCAGTTGCATGAGGATCCGCAGATACCGAACTACGGCTGCCCGGGGCGCGGGCCGGTGCTCAAGGTCGGCATGACCCTGTGCATCGAGCCCATGGTCAACCTCGGGCGGCCCGATGTGTCGGTGCTGCGGGATGGCTGGACGGTCGTCACCCAGGACGGCCGGCCCTCCGCCCATTTCGAGCACACGGTCGCCGTGGGCGAGAACGGCGCGGAGATTTTAACGGCTGTTTAATGTTTTTTCATTTTGTGATGGACAAGAGGCGGTCGGGCGGTTTAAACTGTGACCCTTTTTTGAACGGGGAAAGAAAACATGAAAGTTCGCAGTTCAGTGCGACGCATTTGTGAACGCTGCCGGATCGTGCGGCGCCAAGGGGTCGTGCGCGTGATTTGCACCAATCCGCGCCACAAACAGCGCCAAGGCTAGGAGAGAGACCATGCCGAGAATGATGGGTGTGGATGTGCCGGGCAGGAAACGCATCGAGTTTGCGCTCCAGTACATCCATGGAATCGGTCCGAAACGGGCCGGCGATGTCTTGAAACAGTGCAAGGTTGATCCGGCGAAGAAGGCCGACGACCTCACGCCTGATGAGATCCGCGTAATTACCGGATTCATCCAGGAACATTACCGCGTGGAGGGCGATCTGCGCCGCGAGGTGTCGCAGAACATCCGCCGCCTGATCAGCATCGGCACGTATCGCGGATCGCGCCACAAGCGCGGCCTGCCGTGCCGGGGTCAGCGCACGCGGACGAATGCGCGCACACGCAAGGGAAGCAAGAAGACGGTGGGAGCGGTCCGTGACAAGGCTGCCCGTCAGGCGATGAAGAGTTAACGGGTTTTTAACGGTCCGATCACCGATCATCCGTTGCGCGTCCGGCGAGGGCCGGCGCGGGTGGGGATGCGGGGACTGCGGCCAGAGTCGGGGCTGATGATGAGCGAAGAAGCAGTTAAACCAGAGAACGGATCGGTTGCCGTCGAGCAACCCACCGCCGCGAGCGAGGCGGCCGCCGTGTTGTCCGAGGGCGATGCGGCGAAGGCCGCCGCCGAGGCCGCCAAGGCCAAGAAGACGCGGACACGGAGCATTCCCGCGGGGATTGCCTTTATCCGCGCCACCTTTAACAATACGATCGTGTCGATCGCCGATGCGCGCGGCGGGGTGATTTCGTGGAGCTCCGCGGGTCGCGCGGGCTTCAAGGGATCGCGCAAGTGCACCGCCTTCGCGGCCACGATGGTCGCCCAGGATGCGGCCCGCCAGGCGGTGTCCAAGGGAATGCATGAGGTTGAGATCCGGGTGCAGGGCGCGGGCGCGGGACGCGAGTCCGCCGTGCGCGCGATCCAGACGGCCGGCATGCATGTAACGGTCATCAAGGATTGCACGCCGATTCCGCACAACGGCTGCCGGGCGCGCAAAAGGAGGAGAGTCTAATGGGTAGGTATGTTGGTCCCGTGTGCCGCAAGTGCCGCCGCGAGGGCATGAAGCTGTTTCTCAAGGGCGCCCGCTGCTACATGGCGAAGTGCCCGATCGACCAGGGGCACCCGCCTCCGGGCATGCACGGCTTGCGCCGCTCGCGCAAGGTCTCGGAATACGGGCAGCAGCTCCGCGAAAAGCAGCGCCTGCGCCGCCAGTATGGCATGCAGGAAGGCCAGTTCCACCGGGTCTTCGAAGAGGCGCTGCGCCGCGAGGGCATCACCGGCGAAATCATGCTGCAGCTGATCGAGACGCGGCTGGACAACATCGTCTATCGCCTCGGCTTTGCCTCCTCCCGCCGCGCGGCCCGCCAGTTTGTGCTGCATGGCCATGTCGCCGTCAACGGCCGCAAGGCCACGGTGCCGTCGATGCAGGTCAAGGTCGGCCACGTCGTCGAAGTGCGGGACCGCCCGAAGTCGCGCGACTATGCGACCAAGAGCCTCGACGCCGCGACGTCCCAGCAGACGCCGACGTGGCTCTCCGTCGACCCCAAGGCTTTCCGTGGCGAGATGCTGTCCATCCCGACCCGTGAACAGATCGCGCCTGTTGTGAATGAGCAGGCGATTGTCGAACTCTACTCGCGTTAAGCGCACAGCTGTTACGGCGCCGCCGCCTGAAGGGGCCGGACGCGCTGGAAAGGACGCCAGACATGCCGATTCGTTTGAGTCGTTTTGAAATACCCAAGCGGGTGGTGAAGGAAGAAAAGGGGTCAACCTCCACGTACGCGCGCTTCGTGGCCGAACCGTTCGAGGTGGGATACGCCCGAACGGTCGGCAATTCGCTGCGCCGGGTGCTGCTCTCCTCGATCGAGGGCGTGGCCATCACCTCGGTGCGCATCCGCGGCGCAAGCCACGAGTTCTGCGCGCTGCCGGGCGTGAGCGAGGATGTCACCGATATCATCCTCAACCTCAAGCGCGTGCTGCTCAAGAGCTTTACCCGCGCGCCACGCTGGATCGCCCTGCGCCGGAAAGGCCCGTGCGCCATCACCGCCTGTGATTTCGAGGCGGATAACAGCGTCGAAGTGCTCAATCCGACCCAGGCCATCGCCACGCTGGACAGCGACGGCGAGATCGACATGGAGGTCGAGATCCGCACCGGCCGCGGCTTCTTTCCCGCCGAACTGAACAAGGAGGATGAGCAGGAGATCGGCCGCATCCCGATCGACAGCATCTTCTCGCCCGTCACGCGCGTCAACTATTCGGTCGAGAACACCCGCGTGGGCCAGCGGATCGACTACGAGAAGCTCGTCCTCGACATCTGGACCGACGGCCGCGTCGCCCCGGATGAGGCGCTGAAAACCGCCGCCGCGATCCTGCGCCATCACCTCGATGTGTTCGTGGACTACAGCGAGGAGATCGTCGAGTTTGAGGAGGCCGAACGGAAGGTCGACGAGGAGCGCGACCGTCTGCGCAAGGTTCTCAACATGAGCGTCAACGAGATCGAACTCAGTGTCCGCGCCGCCAACTGTCTGAACAACGCCAACATCACCTCCGTGGGCGAGCTGGCGAGCAAGACCGAGGCGGACATGCTGAAGTACCGCAACTTCGGCAAGAAGTCGCTGAACGAAATCAAGGACAAGCTGGTCGAACTGGGCTTGTGCCTGGGGTTCAAGTTCGACCCCGGCCTGCTCGCGCCCCGCCCGGAAGTACGCGCGACGCCAGCGGACGCGCAGCCGGAGGCGAAACCGGACGCGCAGCCGGACGAGTGACCGGACGCGCAGGGCACGGGCCCGTGGGAGTTTTTGAAGAGTAACCGCAACAATTCGTTTGATCGCGCGGCATCGGACGCCGCCATCGGAGTGGAATCACCATGCGCCACCGCAAAGTAGCCAAGAAATTCGGCCGGAGCACGTCTCACCGCGAGCAGCTCCTCCGTTCGCTTGTCGTGAACCTGATCCTCCGGGATCGCATCGAGACCACGCTGCCCAAGGCCAGGCAGACCCGGCGCGATGCCGAGAAGATCGTCACGCTGGCGCGCAAGGGCACGCTCTCCGCGCGCCGCCTGGCCGCTTCGCGCCTGAACAGCCCCGAGGCCGTGCAGAAGCTCTTCGATGCCGTCGCCCCGGTGATGGCCGACCGCCCCGGCGGCTATACCCGCATCGTCAAGATCGGCCAGCGCCGCGGCGACAACGCCGAAATGGCGCTGATCGAGTGGGTCACCCTCCCCGCCGCCACGGCCGCGGCAGCCCCCGCCGCCGCCCAGGCGTAGACGATCGACGACAGGCTCGAAAAAACACGGCCGGATGCCTCCGCATCCGGCCGTTTCGTTTGGCCGCCCCCCCCCACGCATCGCCTTACACGCCGATTCCGTCGAAGAGCACGGATGACAGGTAGCGCTCGCCCGCGTCCGGGAGGATCACCACGATGGTCTTGCCGGCGAACTCCGGCTGGTGGGCGAGGCGGACCGCCACGGCCGCCGCCGCGCCGCAGGAGATGCCGACCAGCAGCCCCTCCTCGCGCGCCAGGCGCCGCGCGAAGGCCACGGCCTCCGCGCTATCCACCTGCTCCACGCGGTCGACCAGGGCGAGGTCGAGGGTGTCAGGTATGAATCCCGCGCCGATCCCCTGTATCTTGTGCGGCCCGGGCTTGAGATCGATCCCCGCCCGCTTTTGCGTGATGACCG
>CAZDLY010000035.1:0-28326 GCA_964506575.1 uncultured Akkermansia sp.
GGCGCGGCGGGTACGACGACCTGGTCTTCGCGGCGTTCAGCTTCGACGGCGCGGCGCAGGCCCTGATCCAGGACGATCCGGACCCGAAACTGCGCATCCACATGGCGCAGATCCGGCCGGACGTGAACATGGGCGACCTGCTCAAGACCACGGCGTCGAGCCAGCTTTTCACGGTATCAGGCTCCCCCCGCACGCAACTGGAGCGGGAGAAGGACGGCCAGTACACGGTCCGCATGGAGGGCGTGGACATCTACAACCCGGTCACCAACACCGTGCGCTCGACCGGGGCGGAGAAGGTGGCGGCGTGGTTCCTCGACAGCGACTACGACGGACGGTGCTTCTGCGTGTGCCAGGCGTTCTTTCCCGACAAGGGCGCGTGGGAGAAGCTGGGCAAGGCGCTGGGCGGCACGCTGGACGAGGACGCCTTCGCGAAGCTCTCCGGCACGGTCTCGCTGCCTTTCCCGGCGGGGGAGAACAAGCGGGTGGCGGTCAAAGTTATCGACCCGCGCGGTAACGAGGTGCTGCGCGTCCACCGGCTGGACGGCAAGTACGAATAGCCTTATTTTGCGCAAACGCTTATCGCAAAATAACGGATTGCGCTATGTTGAAAAGCAAAACAACGCTATGAAGAGACAACAGACAGGCGACTATGTGGAATCATCCACGACGGGGGAAAAGGTCAAGGCCTTCGTGCCCCGCGCGCTGCCGCCCGCGCCGGCGCTCGATCTGACCGGGCCGGTGCGGGACGCGCTGGACCAGGCGCACATGGAGCTGGGGCGGCTGGACGGCATCACCTCGATCCTGCCGGACACCTCGCTTTTCCTCTACATGTACATCCGCAAGGAGGCGGTGCTCTCCTCCCAGATCGAAGGCACGCAATCCTCCCTGTCCGACCTGCTGCTTTTCGAGAACGACGCCGCGCCGGGCGTGCCGGTCTCCGACGTGCAGGAGGTCTCCAACTACGTCGCCGCCATGGAGCACGGCCTCAAGCGGCTGCGGGAGGGCTTTCCGCTCTGCAACCGGCTGATCTGCGAGATTCACGAGAAGCTCCTGGCCAAGGGGCGCGGGTCCGAGAAGCAGCCCGGCGAGTTCCGGCGGAGCCAGAACTGGATCGGCGGGACGCGGCCCGGCAACGCGCGGTTCGTGCCACCTCCGCCGGAGCGGCTGGCGGAGTGCCTGGGCGCGTTCGAGAAATTCCTGAACGACGAGCCGGAGCGCACGCCGACACTGATCAAAGCGGCGCTTTCGCATGTCCAGTTCGAGACGATCCATCCGTTTCTCGACGGCAACGGGCGTCTCGGACGGTTGCTGATCACGCTGCTTTTCTGCCACGAGAAGATCATGCGCGAGCCGCTGCTCTACCTCAGCCTCTACTTCAAGCAGAACCGGCAGACGTACTACGAACTGCTCCAGCAGGTCCGCACGGAAGGCGACTGGGAGTCGTGGCTGGCCTTCTTCGTGGACGCCACGCGGGAAACCGCGCGGCAGGCCGTTTCGACGGCCAGCAGGCTGAGCGAGATGATCCGGCAGGACAGGGAGCACATCCGGGTTCTGAAGAAACTGGCGGGGTCTTCACTGCGCGTGTTGGATGTCATGGCCCGGAAACCCCTCGTGACCGTGGCGCAGATCAACCAGGAAACCGGCATCGTCTCGAGTTCCGTCTCAAACGCGCTTGCGGCCATGGCGGAGATCGGGCTGATCAAAGAACTCACCGGACAGAAGCGGAACCGCCTGTTCTGCTACGACCGCTATCTGAAAATCCTGTCCGAAGGAACGGAACCGTTGCCATGAGCGATCCCATCCCCATCCAGCCCGTCGAAAGCCCGGTGATCTGCAAGCCGTACTATGAGCCGACCCACTACTGGGAGTATGAGCGGACCACGGGCCGGGCGAACAAGCGCGAGGGCCGCCGACCTTCCGCCTATTGGTACAAGGACCCGTCCGCCGACATCCGGCGCGGCCAGATGACGCTTGAGCTGGAAGAGGACCGGCGCGACCTGGTGTGCGTCAACAAGCTGCGGGCCGACGTGAAGCGCTGGCGGGCGTCCAACTGGGAAGGCGCGACGAACGTCACCAAGGACCTGCTGCGCCACTGGTGGCGCAAAGACCGGGCGCGGCGGCTGTTCTTCTGCCAGGTCGAGGCCGCGGAGACGGCCATCTTCCTGAACGAGATCCGCGGCTTCCGGCGTGACGGCCAGCGCGGACAGCCGCGCTGGAACCCGGAGTTTTCCGACGCCGACTTCGCCTTGCTCTGGAACAGCGAGGGCAACCCCGAGCCGTTGCCCCGCTATGCCTGCAAGATGGCCACCGGCAGCGGCAAGACGGTGGTCATGTCCATGCTCATCGCCTGGGCCTTCTGCAACCGGGCGCGGGTGCCGAGTGACGAGCGCTTCCCCAACGCGGCGCTGATCATCTGCCCGAACCTGACGATCAAGGAACGTTTGCAGGTTCTGCGCACCGATGTCGGCGGCGAGGACTATTACACCCAGTTCGACATCGTGCCGCCCCAGTACCGCGACCTGATCCGCACCGGCAAGGTGCTGGTCACCAACTGGCACTTCTTTGCGCCCGAATCGGAGCACAGCGAGGGCGGCAAAAGCTACAACGTGGTCAAGAAGGGCGCCGAGACCGACGAGGCCTTCGCCCGCAACCGCCTCGGCGAACTGTTCGAGCGCGGTCCGATCATGGTCCTGAACGACGAGGGGCACCACGCCTACCGTCCGCGCCCCATGTCCGAGGAGGAGCTGCGCCGCACCGACGCCGAAGCCAAAAAGGAGCGCGAGGAGGCCACGCTGTGGATACAGGGTCTGGACCGCATCGCCTCTGCCTGCGGCATCCGCTTCTGCATCGACCTCTCGGCCACGCCCTTCTACATCAAAGGCAGCGGTTTCCCCGAGGGCGAGCCGTTCCCATGGATCGTCAGCGACTTCGGCCTGGTGGACGCGATCGAGAGCGGCATCACCAAGATCCCCCGCCTCCCCGTGAGCGACACCACCGGGCAGCCCGATCCCAAATATTTCCGCCTCTGGCGCAACATCACCAAGGATCTGGCGTCCGC
Source organism: uncultured Akkermansia sp. (assembly GCA_964506575.1). Taxonomy (GTDB): domain Bacteria; phylum Verrucomicrobiota; class Kiritimatiellia; order RFP12; family JAAYNR01; genus VGWG01. Next base: position 3,059 of record CAZDLY010000035.1, read on the forward strand.
CCAACGCCTCTCCAACAAGCGGCCGAAGCCCGACGTCGTCTGGGAGCGGGCACACGAGGCTGTTGTGCAACTTGCGGGCGAGTACAAGAAGACCTTTGACGCCATTCAAGGCGCCAGCGACACCGCCTTCAAGGCGCCGCCCGTCATGATCGTGGTCTGCGACAACACGGACATCGCCCAGGTGTTCTTTGAGAACATCTCCGGCCAGGCGGAGACCGAGTCCGTCTCCGCCGAGGACGAAGGGGAGGGTCAGGAGGGGGCCGCCGCAAAGCCCAAGAAACCGAAGCCGACCGTCACCTACAGCGCCGGCAAAGTCTTTCCCGAGCTGTTCCAGAACGACAAAGGGCGGCTGTGGTCGATCCGCATCGACAGCAAACGCCTCGAAAAGGTCGAGAGCGAGGATCCGGAGGCCACCCGCGACGAGGCCGCCCGCGAGTTGCGCGAGATCGTCAATACGGTCGGCCGGCCGGGCAAACCGGGCCGCGACGTCCGCTGCGTGGTCTCCGTCGCCATGCTCTCGGAAGGCTGGGACGCCAACAACGTTACGCACATCCTCGGGGTCAGGGCTTTCGGCAGCCAGTTGCTCTGCGAGCAGGTGGTCGGCCGGGGGTTGCGCCGGATGAACTACACGCCAGACCCCGCCACGGAACTCCTGCCCGAGGAATACGTCGACATTTACGGTATCCCGTTCTCGGTCATCCCGTACAAAGGCAAGACCTCGCGCACGCCCATCGACCGCCCGGTCAACCATGTGGTCGCCCTGCCCGAGCGCGCCGCCTACGAGATGCGCTTCCCGAACGTCGAAGGATACGTGTACGCCCTGCGACGGCCTTCGGTAAAGGCGGACTTCTCCACACTGGAACGGCTTGTCATCGAGCCTGAAACGACGCCCACCGCCACGTTCCTGCGCATCATCACCGACCATCTCGAAGGCGGCACCCGGGGCGGCGGCATCGGCGATTACGTCGAACATAACCGTTCCGCCTACTACGCGCTCCACCACATTCAGGAGATCGAATTCGAAATCGCGCGCCAGGTTGTGGCCTCCCTTGTCGGCGAGGGCTCCCAGGCGCCGGTCAAAGGCTCGGCCAAGGCGCGCGGTCTGGCCCGCCACGAGCTTTTCCCCCAGGTGCTGCGCATCGTGCGTCAGTTCGTTGCCCGGAAGGTCGATTTCCGAGGGGCGAACAAATGCGAACTGGGGTTGGAGAAATACGTCCGCCGGATCAAAGAGCGTCTTTTGGACGCCATCGTCCCGGACGAGAGCGAAGGCGAAATCCCGCTCTTGCCGATTCTCAACCGTTACAAGCCGATCGGCACGTCCGCCGATGTCGATTTCACCACCAAGCGTGAGGTCCACGGCACCGCGCATTCCCATGTCAGCGCGGTCGTTCTCGACAGTTCATGGGAGCAAATGGCGGCTTTCTACCTCGAACAGCAGACCGACCACGTCTTCTGCTACGTGCGTAACGACCGCCCATTCCTTCTCATTCCGTACGAATACGAGGGCGTGCAACACCACTTCGAACCCGACTATCTCGTACGCCTGAAAAACGGCAAGACCCTCATTCTGGAGCCCAAAGGCGAAGAGGACGACCGGGACCGGGCCAAATACCAAGCCGCCCGTCGCTGGGTCACGGCGGTCAACAACTGGGGGCGCCTGGGCGTCTGGGACTTCAAGCCCTGCCGCGATCCGCAACTTCTGCCCCAACTGCTCGCTCACAGCTAGGAAAACAGCAACCATGGCCCATTTCATCGGACAAGCCGGCGACTATCAGAAAGAGCGTGCGCTTAATCGCCGTCTCAACGCCGTAATGGCTATTTTTGTGATCTTCTCCATCGTACTGTTCGCGCTCGGATGGATTTCTGGCTTTTGCTGGGGCAAACGACCTCAATGGAGCCATGCTCTCGTTCTTATCGCTCTGGTGTCCGCCGTGCCGGTCTTCAAGTATTTGGACAAACGCTTCGATAGGCAACTCCGTCTTGCGCGCAAGGACGAGGACGGCGCGGAAGGCGAACGGTCAATCATCCCCTATCTCAGAGCGCTTCCAGACACCTACACCGTCATCAGCGACCTCGACTTCGCTGACAGTTACGGCAATATCGACCACTTGGTCATCGGCCCCACCGGTGTCTTTGCTATTGACGTGAAAAATTGGCGCGGCACTGTCGCGGCTGATGGCAAGGGCGAACTCCTCTGCAACGGTCGCCCCACGGACAAGCCGCAGGTGCGGGCCTTCACGGCGCGTACCATGGATCTCAAAGAACGTCTAAGAGCGCTTGCTCGACTTGACCCCTACGTCCAGTGCCTCTTCGTCTTCCCTCACACCCGGGTCGAGGCCAAGTGGGGTACAACAGGCCCGGCCATCTGCCTCCGCATCGAGCAGACCGCGGACTACATCACAAAGAATCGGCCCAAATCTCCCATAGCCACCGCCGACCTCGCCCGCTTGGTCTCTGCCGCCAAGGCACTCAAAGAGGCCGTGGTCACCCACAAATCGGTCAATAGGGGTCAGGTCAATAGGGGTGGTCAATAGGGGTCGTAATTAGAGGGGTCATAGGGGTCGTAATTAGACATTAGGTTGCGCTGAAAAAGTCTGGCGGTAAGCGGCATAGCCGCCCGCCGCCCTTTATCATTTCCGTCTCCTCGCCTTGACCGGCGGCGGGGCCGCGCGCACCAGGTGGAGTTCCTTGCGGTCGAGTAACTCCCAAGACACGTTCTCACCGCCCTCGACGCCCAGCGCCGCCGCAAGCGGCATGGGGATGTAGACGAAGAACCTCACGTTCTGCCCCTTGGTTCTGATGGCCTGTATCCGCAGCGGGTAAGTTGCGGCGGACGGTTTTTCCTGTTTCCTTAGCATAGTGCCCCCTTTCGGTTTGATAATATAGCCTATAGGCTATATTATGTCACGCATGAACGTCATTACCGTTTTGATCGACGGAGCCTAGGAGCCAGCCTAGGGACGGGCCTTCCTTCCTTCCTTCCGCCCGGCCGCCCGCCCCCGAATGTTCAGCATTTGCGCAATCCTTGGGTTGACACTTTGCCCCTTCGGTTCTAAGCTTTCAACGCGCGAGGCAAGCGTGGGTTGATAGACTGTCGCTAAAGGAGTCAAAGATGGCTATACGCTTTCAATGTGAAAAGTGCCGCCAGCATCTTGAAGCTGAGGACGACATGTCAGGGCTGGAAATTTCTTGTCCGAAGTGCGGCAACAAAATTTTGATCGGTCTATCAATGACTCCCGATCCGATTCCGGTGGCGCCCCCCGCTTTGCCGTCACCGGCACCTTCTCCATGTACGGCACTCCCCAAGAGCGGAACCACTGCCTATAAAGAGACATCGGGGCTGGCCGTGGCCAGCATGGTTATCGGGATTCTCGCCATGTGCGGGGGTTGGGTCTGGTCGGGCATTCTACTGCCTGGTTTAGCGCTAGTCTTTGCGCACATCTCACTTTCAAACATCCGGAGATATAACCCAAAACTCACTGGCAAAGGCTTCGCAGTTACAGGGCTGGTTCTTGGCTATGTCAGCCTTGCCCTTGCTCTGGTAGTAATGATGGCATGCGGCAGTGCGCTATCGGTTTTGAATAAAACTATGAAAGAGATACAGCCGAAGTTTTCGTTGCCGCCCGTGCAATATCGCCCCTAAACCCATTCTCAGACGCGTCTAACGCGTAGCGTCTCTGTGTCCCCCCCCGCCCCCGCCGCCCAGGCCCCGTTTCAGCGCCTCTCCGAGGCGCCTGGTGGTCGCCCCGCCGCCCGCCGCGGGTCCTGCTGCCACACCCTCGGCGATCCCGGCCACCGCCGCGGCCTGCGCGGCCGCCGCGATCATCTCCCGGCTCCATTCCGATCCGGGCCGCCACAGATAGACCCCGCCCTCGGCCGCCGACGCATCCGTCCACATTCCCACGACCTGGCCGCCCGCCGAAACCGCGAACGCCCGCCCCCGCCTGCTCACCGTATGCTCCGGGAGTCCCATTCAGCCACATCTCCTTTCAGCATTTCAGCTTTTCTCTCTCGCTTTTCAGCATTTCAACTTTCAGCTTTCCGTTTTCAGCTTTCAGAACGCCCCCGGACGCCCAACCCAGGCGCCGGGGGCAGCTTCAACCGAAGCTCCTTTCCGCTTTCAGTTTTCAGCTTCGCTGTTTTCAGCTTTTCGCCTTCAGCTTTCAGCTTTCCGCTTTCAGCTTTTCTTGCGCGGCATCCGCCGCGGCTCCCCGTCGCGGCTCAAACGCCTGCTCCCGTGGCTGTGGCGCCTCATTCTCGAGCCAGTCCTTCACATCCGCCATCCGGTAGACGATCGTCGCCGATCGGCTATTCGGCGACAGCTTACGCGCCCGGATAAATCCCGCCTTCGCCAGCGCCAGCAGCCGGCTCCGCGGGATTCCATAGAGAGCGATCACCGTTTCCGTGGTACCCCACGTCGGCTCAACCTGTAGCACGACCGTCATCTTGTTCCTCCAGTTTTTTGACTAAAAGATACCGGATCAGGGAAGAGCGCGAGCGCCCATCCTCACGCGCCAGACGATCTAACTTCTCAAGCAAAGGCTTGGGAAATTTAGTTATCTTGACGCGTGTTACAGCATCATTCAAACAAACAGTTAAACCTTTCATGTCTCGCAACGTAGCAATAAGTGTTATGACACACAAGCGCAAAATTTATAATTCATACCTAGTGACACACGCGCATTAAATATGTTAAAATACACGCATGAAAACAGAAAAACGTGTACGTGCGCCGGACGCGACCACCATCACGGTATCGCTCAAGAAAGAGCTTCGTGCTCGGATTGACACAGCGGCGAAACTCGTTCAGCGCAACCGGTCGAACTACATCGCAAAGGTTTTAACCGATGCGGTGATCGCCTCCGAGGCGCAAATCGAAACACCATCCGCCTCCGGCCGCGGGTCGAAAAAATGAAGATCGCCTCACGCGATCCAACGGGGTGCCGAACAAAACGGGGGTCTCGCGACCCCTGTCCGCACGGCTCGGCAGGGGTTAAAATCAGCACCTTTTGCGGGTATAGCTAAGGTATGGCTAAAACACATTAATCAGCATAACTCGACCGTTACCGACCCATCAAAAACCCAGCATTTTCGCACTTTTCATCTCGCATTTAACTCGAAAAAACCGCCCGCGTGGGTTCAAATCCCCTCTCCCCGACCAGTTTGAAGCCCGGTTTTGTTGGAAACCACCAATAAAACCGGGCTTTTTTCTTTTCCAGCGAGGCGATTGCAAAAACCCCGCAACGCGGGTGGAAACCGCGCCCTCCAGCAATTCTCAATAGGGCGGCGACGGGGAATGTTATATTTGGGAGCGCGGGCGTTGGTTGTTTTTTGTTGGACGTTGGGCGTTGTTCACCAGGGACGAGTCTTCCCGCGTTTCTCTTTCCTGCTTTCCTTGTCCCCAATTCTTCGAGTTTTTCGTTGAGGTGAATCCTGCTGCCGGGTTGAGATGCAGGGGGCCGATTTCGGTCGGTTAAGACAAAGCGCCATTCAGACCCGTCCCTTGTCAATCCTTGTCAATCCGTCACCTCGAACGGCGGCCTCTTCCAGCCGCCGTTCCTGGTTCGCGCGCCAACGAAGCGCCCACAACACCGCCGGTCTGGGCGGCGTCAGGGGCGAGGGTTGTTGACCGCGGGCTTGAGCTGGTCGAGCTTCTGGCGCAGTTCCTGCAGCCTGGAATCCAGGCGTCCCCGATACTGGGCCGGACACTGCGCCTTCTCGAGCGTGTCGAGCGCCTGCTGCCAGCGCTCCTTCCGAATGTTCAGGAATTTGTTATGGGTCGCGACCTCCATTTTGTTCTCACACTGTTCGATAAGTAGGAAGAGGGTCTTGTCTTGCAATTCTTTGTCGGTGAGCAGGCGTTTGTCACCAAGCACACGGAGGACCAGGTCTTCGGCGCCGGTCGCGGCGTCCTGAAAAGAGGCGAGCGTGAAGAGGGCGGAATACGCGAGCTCCACCGTCACGCCCAGCGGTAGTGCGTCGTAGCTCTCGAGCGCCTTGCCAAGCGCAAGGGCTGCGGCCGATGAGTTGCGGGCCGCCTGCTGACGCAGCTCGGCGCTGAATGCGGGATCAAAGATTATGGCTGTGACTTCGCGGGCCATGGCTTCACCGCACCTGGAGACGCCACTCAGCGCGATTGACCGCATCCGAGCGTCCTGCCGGGAATCGCGAACGATCACGAGCAGGGCGGCGCCGTACTCGGCCGGGACGATGGCCTTGGCTGCTGGAGGCATCCTATCCATTGCGCGAGTGACCCTGCTGAGCAGGTCAGGCGTCGTCGCCTTGCCGGCGATCACGAGCTGCGCCAGCGCGTCGAAGGCAGGCTTGTCGCCCTGCCCAGACCACACCTCGATCTTGTCCTCCAGCCGGTTGCCGGCGAGCACCTTCGCGACCGCGGCATCGAGCGCCTGCAGCAGCTCCGGGTGGTTCGCGGTCCACGCCTCGCGCAGCGTTTCCCCGTCTGCACAGGAGCCGGAGAGTGGCCGGAGCGTCTGGCCAAGCAGGATCGCCGCATCGGGGGCATAGGCCGGGTCACCGGCCAGCGCCAGGCATTGGGCATAGGCGCGCGCCACGTTGGGTGTGAGCCGGGCAAGCTGGGAGCGACTTTCATTTTCACTTTCCATGATCCCGACCTGTTCGACCCGCTTCGTCAACGCCTTCAGGCGCGCTTTGGCCTCCCGCGCGTCTGCGGGTGTTTTGCCGGCCAGCGCCGCATCGAGCGCCACATCGAGCGCCTTCCGGCCGCCGGGGCGGAAGAAGGTCCAATATCCCGCGAATCGCGTCCAGGCCTCGAGCACCTCGATGCGCCGCGCGGGATCGGCGGCCGCGTCGGCCAGCCGTGCGCACAGGGTCTGCTGCGCCATCTCGTCATTGAAGAACTTGGCGTCCAGCGTCTGGCTTGCCGCCTGGAAGCTCCCCTTGGCCTTCAACCCCTCGTCCACGCCCGCGAACACACCCGCGAGGCTCACCTGGGTGGCTTTCATGAGCGCCATTTCGAGGGCCCGATCCTGGGCGGCAATGACGCTCTCCGCCAACTGGATCCCGAAGTCCTTCTGAGTCTCAGGTGAGCGCTTCTGCAGGTCACGGTTGAAGGCCAGGTTTTGGATCATGCCCATGGCCGCACCGCGGCGGCGGGAATCGGCGAGGGCAGCCCGCAGTTCGGTGACATACGCATCGGCATCGAGCTGCCGGCTGGCGATCATCGCCCCGAGCAGCATTTCGGGCACACTGCGGCTGCGCAGCATGGGCAGGAATTGCTGGGGCTGGCAGGGCTGCCCCGCCAGGGTCCGGCCGTAAAGGGCGAAGAGCGCCACGAGGCGCACCGGCTCGGACGGGTCGCGCCGCGCGGCCTGTTGCCGGTCTTCAGCCGCCTTGAGCGCCTCGGGCGTAAGCGGCTTTGCCGACAGGGGGGCCCACGAACGGCAGGGCGGCATCCAGGGCGATGCTGGACAGCCGCAACCAGAGCCAGTTCGAGGCCGCGAGGCGGGCGGCCAGCGGGGCCAGGTCCGGGATCTGCGGCGGAGCTGGCTTCTCCCCGCGAGCTGCGGCCTGCGGCATGCCCTGCCCGACAACCCTTGAGCCAACACCAACCACGAGCACTGCCGCCACCAGATGCGAGGGCTTGTCCGAGCCTGCGGCAGCGACCACCTTGTCCAGGGCGGCCGAATAGTCGCCGGCCAACGCCGGGGTGAGCAGGCCGTGAACCGTCTTCATCCACGGATCCTTGGCCAGTTCCGCTTCGGTCCAGATTTCCGCCACCCGATCGCGGGGCGCGGACTTGTCACGCAGCTGCTGATCCAGTTGCATGATCTTCGCCAACGCGAAGCTGACCGCGCGCGCAATCGGGTTCGGGTCGCGCAGGGTTGTCTTCAGACCTTCGTCCGCGTTCAGGGCGAGCCACTTCGCCTTGGCCGGGCCTCCCGGTGCGCCGGCACGCGGATTGTTCAAGGCCAGGGCACCGAGCCGGAGCGTCTGGCGCACGAAGGCCGAACGATCGGCGAGGAGCTGGTCCAGCAACGCACCGTCGGGATCCATGGCAGGGTTGAGCACATGGTGACTGCTGATGAGCAAGGCGATGGCTGCCGCCATGCGCACCCCGGCCTCAGGGTCGGCCGCGAGCTTGCGCAGCGTCTCCGTCGCATCCGCCGCCGACAATTTCTGGCCTTGCCACTGCCCATTCCCGCGGCCTGCGCCTGCGGCAAACATGAGCGCGCTCGCGGTCCGCACGACCGGGTGCGGATCGGCAAATCCCTGCTCGATCTCGCGTCCGAACTCTCGAATCCCACTATCCATCAGTCCATAGCTTGCCAGCAGCGTCAGCGCACCGGCCCGCACCAGAGGATCGGAGGATTGCAGCAGTGCCCGGATCGCCTCCACGCGCTCCTCCTGGCCGACCTGACCGCTTGTCCACGACCGACTCTCCGCGTAGACGATGGAGACGATGAGGTCCGTGATGCCGAGCGCCAGGTCCTCGTCATCCTCGGCGGTCCAGCCCGGCACCTTCACCTCATCGCCCTCGGTCACGGCGGCGTCGAGCTTGTTCACGAGCCGGAGACCGGTGGCGAGCGCGCGGCCGAAGGCCTTAGCCATGCCCTGGTCGCTCCAGGCCGGGACGATGGCGGCGAGGTTCTTGTCGGTCATGATCGCTTCGAGCCCCTGCGGTCGCAGGAGTTCCGCCAGGACCTTGTCCGCCGCCGCGTTCTCGCGCTTCAGTGTGACCGGCGCGGCGTCGGCGACGAGCTTGTCGGCGTAGCCGAGCTTGAGCCCGCTCTTCGCCTCGAACTCCTTGAGCGCAGTCTTGAACGGGGTCTGGGCGTAGTTCACCGTGATGCGTGCGGACTCCGCAGGCGCGGTGGTCGAGGCTGGCGCCGCGTTCAGGGTCATGGCGGCGACACAAGTGAACGATGCGAGAACGGGCATGATACGGTACTTCACGGGTTTTCTCCTTGGATGGTGATATCGTTGTTCTGAGTTGAATTGCGAAGATCGCAGGTGATAAGCAGCGTCGCGACGACCCGATGCAGGGGTTCGTCGGCGATCGCGATCGAGACGCGCTGTGCGCGGACCGCGGCCGGGGCGTTGAAGCGGTAGGGGCTGTTGGCGGCGATCCAGTCCAGGACCTCGCCGAGCGGGCGGTCTTCGAAGCGGGTCCAGTCGCGAGCCCAGGCGAGAGTCTCGGCCGGGGCCTCGGCAATGCGGACCGGCGCGGCGCCAGCGTTCGCGCGGGCCGCCTCGCCGCGTCCGAGCTCGACCTGCCCGGCGTCGGTGCCGAGGCGCACCCGCCCCTCGTACACGCTTGCGACCGCGTCGTTGTCCGCACGAGCAACACCGAAGACCGTGCCGAGCACATCAACGGTGGCCGCGCCGGCCTCGACCCGGAACCGTTCCGGCGCCTTGGCGACGCGCAGGAAGACACGCCCTGCCGCAAGATCAAGTCGCGCTCGTTCTTCCGACCTCGGCTTCGCCATGACGAGCGTTGTGCCGGCATCGAGCCGCACGGAGCTTCCATCCGCGAGCACGAGGTCGGCCCTAACGCCGGCGCGGAGCCGGTCACCGGCGAAGAGGGGGGTGCCGGCGGCCAGGGGCAGCTCGCGGTTGTCGCGGGTCACGAACAGGCCCGGGCTCTGCGCTTGCCCAAGCGGCTTCGAGGCCGCGAAATACCAGCCGAATATCCCGAGGATGAGCGCCGCTGCTGCGGCCAGCGGCAGGAGCAGGCGCAGCATCCGGCGAGAACGCTTCGGTTTGCTCTCGCCGCCACGGACACCACCGGAGCGCCCGGTGGCGCCCAGGCTGGTTTGCAGGTATCTGTGCATGAGGGCGGCGCTATACAGGTGCTGAGCCAATTCTGGATGGGCGGTGAACTCCTGCCGCAGTTCCGCGGCCTCGGCGGGACTCATCTCGCCGGTGAGATGCTTCTCGATCAGTTCAGCCACGCGGGAGGATGGTAGGCTCATGATCGGGCCTCCTTGCGGGTGATGCAGTCAGCCAGGGCGGCCCGGGCGCGGAAGACGCCGACGTTGACGGCGGAGACGCTCATGCCGAGTTGCTCGGCCATGGTGGCGGCGCTCTCCTCCCTGGTGTAGCGCATTTCGATTAATTGCCGCGCTCGGCGGCCGAGCGCTTCCAGACACTCGCTCAGGAAAACATACCGCCGCTCACGCGCATCAGGGGACAAGACCGATGCCTCCGCCTGAGCCGCGGCCTGCTCAAAGACGTCCAGGCTTTCTTCGGTCAGCAGTATCGGTTCCCGATACGATTGCTCGATGTGGCGCAAGACCACGTTGCGGGCGATGCCCCGCAGCCAGGCACCGAAACTCCGCCCAGCCTCGAAGCTGTCGCGTTTGACGAACGCGATCCGGAAAACCTCCTGCACCAGGTCGTCTGCCGTTCCGTGGTTTCCGACCATGCCCAGCACATAGGCAGTAAGCCACTCGCGGTTCTGCACGATTGCCGCCGCGCTCTAGGGATCGGGTTCAGTGTTGTTTACAATAGCTTCCATAACCCTCTTTCCGAGAAAAACGGATATATTACATCGTTCGCGAAATATTTTTTGGAAAAGGCACATGCGGCATACCGATTTTTACTCGTCAGTGCCTCAGAAGCCGGGGGGATCTGCCACATCGCATAGTTCATGCCTCCCGAATACAACGCTGTCAAGCTGGCAACAATTCAAATCAGCCCGCATCCTGCCAGCAGCGGCAGGTGCGGCCGTCGGGTGACGAGGATTCGGGCGGTGGGTCGCGGTGGCAGCGGGCGTCGGCGCACGGATGGCGTGGCGCGAAGGCGCACCCAGCCGGCCAGGCGTCGGCGCCGGGCACGATGCCCGGTATGTCCGGCAGGCGCCGGCCGGGCGGGTCGTCGAGGCGCGGCGCCGATGCCAGCAACCCGCAGGTGTAGGGGTGCCGCGGCGCCGCCAGGAGCGCGGCCGTCGCCCCCGACTCGATCACCTGTCCCCCGTACATCACATACACCCGGTCGGCGCGGCCCGCGACCAGCGCGAGGTTGTGGGTGATGAGCAGCACCGCCAGACCTTCTGATGCCGCCAGCGCCCCGATCAGGTCGAGCACGCCCTGTTGCGTCACCACATCGAGCGCCGTCGTCGGCTCGTCGGCGATCAGCAGCCTGGGCCGCCGGGCCAGCGCCATCGCCAGCATCACCCGCTGCTGCATCCCGCCGCTGAGCATACACGGATAGGCGCGGGCGCACCGCCCGGGGTCGGCAAGCCCGACCTTGCCCAGCAGGTCCGCAACCCGCGCCCGCCGCGCCGCCGACGGCAGCTCGCGCAGGCTTTCGCCGATCTGGTCGCCCACCCGCATCACCGGGTTGAGGCTTCCCGCCGGATCCTGGAACACATACGCCACCCGCCGCCCGCGCACGCTCGCCAACTCGGCCGCCCGCCCCGCCGAAATGTCGATGCCGTCCAGCACCACCCGCCCCGTCACGTCGGCCCGGTCGGTGGGCGGCAGCCGCGCGATGGACAGGGCCGTGAGACTCTTGCCGCAGCCGCTCTCTCCCACCACGGCGACGCACTCGCCCGTGCAAACCCGCAGCGACACTCCCCGCACGGGATGGATCAGCGTGCCGTCTCGCTTGAAGCGGACGTGCAAATTGTCTACTCGCAGCAACGGCTCGGTCATCGCCCGTTTCCTCCGCGCGATCGGTGGCGCGTGACGATCAGCACGAACACATAGACCACCGCCGCCAATTCGACGATCGTCGCCCCCGGCGGCAGTTCCGGTCCGTAGCTCAGCGCCAGCCCGCCCAGCGACACCGCCAGCGCCAGCGCCGTCGCTAGCGCCATCATCCGTCCCAGCCGCCGCGTGAGCAGCCCCGCCGTCGCCGCAGGCAACGTCAGCAGCGCCACCGCCAGCACAATCCCCGCCACCCGCACCAGCATCACCACCGTCAGCGCCGTGATGACTTGCAGCACCCCTTCATAAAAGCCGACGCGCAGGCCGCGCAGCCGGGCCAGCTCGTCGTTGAACGCCACGCAGACGAGCCGGTTGTAAAACAGCAGCACCACCGCAACGGTCACGGCATTGAGCAGCGCCATCGCGGCCAGGTCGCCGCCTCCGACCAGCAGGATCGAGCCGAACAGGTAGCCGTTCAAGTCCTCCTGATAGCCGGGCGTCAGCGCCAGAAACGTGATTCCCAGCGCCATGCCGACCGACCACAAGACGCTCAACACCGCGTCGCGCCGCTGGCCGTGGCGCTCGTTCATCCGCGCCAGCACCACCGCCACAATCAGCGCGGTCAAGAGCGCACCCAGCATGGGTGTGAACCACGCCACGTCGAACCGCCGCTGCAGTAACCGCGCCAGGCCCAGCCCGGCAAGTACGCAGTGCGAAACCGCCGCCGCCGTGTAGGTGGTTCGGCGAACCACCACCAGGCTGCCGACGACGCCAGCCGCCACCGCCGCCAGCGCGCAGGCCGCCACGGCGTATTGCAGAAAGGCGTGTTGCTGGAGATCGCCCAGAAAACTCACGGTTCGACCTCCTGTGCGCACCCCTCGTCTCCACAATGATGGTGCGGCGAGGTCAGCGCCGCCGAGGCGTCAACCACCTGGCACGAGGCGCCGTGCTGCAGCATGACCATCCGACCGCCGCCGTATGCGGCGCGGAAGGTCTCTGACACGACGTCGGACGCCGGATGGAGATCGGCTGTGCGGTTGACGCACAGCACATGGGTCGCGCGCGCGGTGACCACGCTGAGATTGTGTGATACGAAGAGGACGGTCAGCGTCTCGGCAAGTTGGCCGAACAGATCATGCAGACGGTCCGCCGTGGGGGGATCCACACTGGCCGTCGGCTCATCTAATAGCAGCAACTGGGGTCCGCCGGCCAGTGCCTGAGCAATCAGGGTCCGCTGCCGCTCGCCTCCCGAAAGCTCGGCAAACGGACGACGCTCCAGTCCCGCAAGCCCGACCCGCTCCAACGCCGCCGCAGCGGCCTGCCGTTCAGGCCGGCCATACGCCCCGGCGAGTCCGCCACCCAGCGTCCCCATGAGCACCACGTCATTCACATTAACCGGAAAATGCGTGTCGTAGGCGAGCACCTGCGGCACATAGCCCACCCGCCGCCTCGCGGACTCCGGAGGCCGGCCGAACACCCGCACCGCCCCGTACAGGGGACGCTCCAATCCGAGGATCAAGCGGAGCAGCGTTGTTTTGCCGCCGCCGTTGGGACCCACGACAGCCACCAGCGACCGCTCCGGAACGTCGAAGGTAACGTTGTGCAGCGCCTCGCTCGTTCCGTAGGCGAAGCAGACGCCTGCAAACGACAGCACCGGGCCGCCCGCCGCCGGCCCGTCTCCGATCCCGCCGCTCATGGGGCCCTTTCCGACGCCAGCGCGGTGGCGATTCGCCGCGTCACGTTCAGCAGGTTGGTGTCCCACGCCGACGCGAGCGGGTCGACCACCTCCACCCGGCACCCCAGCGCCGCCGCCGCTCGTTTAACGACCGCCTCAGGCGCTTCGGGGTTGCTGAAGAGCACCCGCACGCCATCCTGGCTTGCGCGCGTCACGACACCGGCCAGGTGCTTGGCCGAAGGCGTCCGTCCCTCTTCTTCCAGCGCAAACTGGTTAAGGCCGTATTCCCGTGCGAACACGCCCCACGAGGGGTGGTAGACCAACAGCGTCCGGCCCGCTACTGGTTTCAGGATTTCGCCGATTTCGGCGTGAACTTCGTGGATCCGCTTCCGGGTGCGCGCCAGTCCCGCGTCCAGCGCAGCCGTCTGATCGGGCAGCAGTGCTTGAAGCACCGACGCACACCGTTCGGCGATGCCCTCCATCTGCGTCGGCGAGAGCCACACATGCGGGTCGCGCCCTTGCTGCAGGCACGGACAGTCCTGGCCGTGGGCATGCCCCTCCGGCATCTCCGGCAAACCACCCACCGCCCGGCAGAGCAGTTTTGGATTTTGCGCCGACACCCGGTTCGCCAGCAGCGACTCCACTTCCATCCCGACATAAAGGAACGCCGACGCGCGAGCCATTTCGGAGACCTGACGCCCCGAGGGTTCGAACGTGTGCGGATTCTGTCCCGGTTTGAGAAACACCGTAACATCCACCGCATTGCTGGCGATCGACTCGACTACCCATTTCAACGGTGCGATTCCGACCACGATCCGGGGCCGCTCCGCCGCAGCCGCTCCAACGCACCACAGCAGCGCGCCGATCAAGCCTAGGGTGCGCATCCTGGAACGCGCAACGCTGAATTCCATTAACGACGTGATCATAGGCGAACCTGTCTTTTTTCGTGTCAGGATCATTTGGCGAGGCCTGACTTGACCGACACATCGGCGATTTGACCCAGCCGGCCCGTGAGCCGCCCTATTTCATCGGTGGTCGCGTCGACCACCAGCGTGATCACCGAGACCTTGCGCTCGCGGCAGGGGAGGCCGACGCGCGCCAGAATGAGGTCGGCGTGATCGGCCAGCACGCGGTTGACCAGCGGACCGGCCGTCTCCCGTTTCTCGACGATGATTCCGACAAAACCGATCCGTCGTTCCATGGCAGCCCCCTGTCTGCAATCAGATCCGGCTGAGTTCCGCGCTCCGTCTGGCCGCCGCCCGCACCGTCCGGGCCAGAATGCCGCGCAACGCCGATTTTTCAAGAACCGCCAGCCCGGCCGCCGTCGTCCCCTTCGGCGAAGCCACCGCCCGGATGAACGTCTCCGGGTCCTGCGCGGTCTCGATCAGAACCTTGGCCGCGCCGAGCATCGTCTGCGCCGCCAGTTCGCGCGCCGTCGCGGCGGGCAACCCCTGTGCCACGGCGCCGTCGGCAAGCGCCTGCATCGCATAGGCGAAGAACGCAGGCCCCGATCCGCTCAGGGCGGTCACGGCGTCAAAATGCGCCTCAGCCAGCTCGATGACCCGGCCGGCCGCACCCAAGATCTTGCGCGCGGTCCTGCCATCGACCGCGCGGGCCGCAGTCCCAAGACAATACGCGCTCATCCCGGCACCGACCATGAGTCCCAGATTGGGCATCACCCGGACCAAGCGCGCACCGTCGCCCACCATTCCCTGCATTCCCGCCAGCGTCTTACCCGCCGCAATGGAGATCAGCAGATGGCGTTTGACGACCTCCGGAGCAATCCGCCGCAACAGCGCGTCGAGGTCCTGCGGTTTGACGGCCAGCACCACGACATCGCATCGCCGCATCAGCGCCTCCGGCGATGCGGTAACCGACACGCGATACCGTTTGCGAAGCGCCCGCAACCGATCAGGCACCACGTCACACGCCGTCAGGTCGCACGCCTTCGTGCCGCCCTCGCGGAGCAGCGCGGCCAGAATCGCCTCGGCCATCTTGCCCGCCCCCAGAAATCCGATTGTCATGGCTTGTCCCCGTGTTCGATGTTCGGCAAACGGCGGGCCGCTCTAATAGCCCTTGGACGCCAGCAGCTTTTGCAACTGGATTTGGAATTCGCGGACATCCTCCGCTGCCGGCCGGTAGCCTGCGGGCACGCCGTCAAGGCCCAGGCGGCCCGTCTGATCGAGCAGCCAGCGAGCCTTCTTGCCGTCCGAGAACGTGACGTCGCCGCTGACCATCGAACCGGGGCGTATCAGACGGTCGACCGAGACCGAGACCGAACCGCCGCCTGCAGGCGGCGCCGGCGCGGCGCCGGCGGGCGTACCGCCTTCAGGCACATCGTCCACCATATCATCCCCGGCGTCGTCGTCTGCTGCGGCAGCGGCGGGCGGCGGCGCGGGCGTTTTCTTCGGCTCCGGCTTGTCCTTCACCTGCGCGCCGACGTCGAGCGTCAGCAGCCGCACGTCCATATACGTCAGCGAGACGCCGAATTCCTCTTTCAAGCGCCGCTGAACATCGGAGAGCGACGCCCCCCCCTCCACCCATTGCCGCACCGCGTTTCGTTGCGCATCCGTCAAATCTGCCATGCCAAACCTCCCGCTTCACCACAAGCTGCAATGGTGTGAGTATATCCGACGTCCCCGGGGGCAGCAATTCTAATTTTGGAGATGGGACCATCTCCACAATTAGAATTGCTGATCGCGCGCGCGCCCTTAAACATCGTTACCAGATCGTCACGACGTGGGGATAGGCGCGAATCAATGCGTCCGATGTAACCAGCGGAGCGCCGATTCGGCGACTCATCGCCACAATGATCCTGTCCGCAGGGTCCCTGTGAAACTCGCCTGGCAGACTCGCGCTGGCCATGGCATCGCGCGCGCAAACCGGTTCGATTGCCAGATTGGGGTACCCACTCGCCAACTGAAACCACGCATCCATGTCCATCGGGAGTATCAGTTTGCCCAACGCATGCTTCACGGCGATTTCCCAAACCGAGATGACCGAAACGCACATGCCGTCCGTTCGCTCCGCATCCTGAATGGCACGGCGCGCCCGCAACGAGAGGTGCGACGGTTCGTGCAACCACCAGATCCATGCCTGTGTGTCCAACACGATCATGACGGGGCGCCCTTATTTGGTCGGAGACGTTTGACAGTCGTATATGCGCCGGACGGTTCCGCGACCGTCAACGCCTGCCACAGTTCGGGCATGGGCGCATCGAAGTCATCGGCCAGAACGACGGTTCGACCACGAAGCGGGTGGCGCGTCTGACGGTTTTTGCCTGGCCGGACCGGGACGATCATGGCGACCGGTGTTCCGTAACGCATGACCATCACCGACTCGCGCGTGTGCTCAACCCCTTCTATGAGTCTGGGAAGGCGGTTCCGCACAGCCGAAATATTCAATGACTTCATGGGAGTCTCTCCTGTCTTGTACAACAAGAGTTGCACATTTCTGCCCGGTTGTCAACGCGAGACTAATGCGTCTCAGCATAACCGGTGGTACGCCGCCTCATCCAGCAGCGCCTCGGCTTGCGCCGGATCGTCGGGAGCGAGTTCGCAGATCCAGCCTTCGCCGAGCGGCGCGTCGTTGATCCGCCCGGGTTTCTTCATCACCACCGGATTCACCCGCCGGATCCGCCCGGAGATCGGGGCGACGAAATCACTCGCCGTCTTGGCCGATTCAAGCACGCCGAGCGTGCCGCCCTGAGCGACCGCCGTCCCCGGTTTCTTCAGGGCGACATACGTGATCTCGCCCAACGCCGCCTGCGCATGACCGGTGATGCCGACGGTCGCCACGCCGTCGGCGATCCGCACCCACACATGGTCCGCGGAGTATCGGGTCATGGTTCACCACGCGTCCGTTCGGAAGGGCGACGCCGGCAGCCCCTCCTGGTTGTACAGGTTGCAGCCGTCCGGATTGTCGGCCCAGGCGTAGCGAACGGCGACAGGCTCCGGGACGTCGGGCGAGCGGACCCACACCGCGTCCCCGTCGATTTCCGCCGCGGCGGGCACGAATTTTCCGTCCGCCCCGGCGATCACAAACGTCTTCAGATCGCCGCCGCGCGCGACCAGTCCGCCGCCCGTGTGGTCAAACCGCAGACGGATGCGGTCGCCCGCGATGAGGTGGTCGCGGTACAGCGGCCCCGAGGGGACCAGCGGCCTGCCGTACGTGCGCGCCAGCGCCCACTGCGCGAGGCGCAAGCCGACGTCCTGCTTGTTGCGCGGATGGATATCGTGGGATTCGCCGATATCGATGGCCACCGCCACGCCGGTGTTTGCCTCCTGCAGGGACGACATCTGCCCTTCACGCACTGTCGCCCAGGTGCTGTTCGCTTGATAGGCCATCGGCGGATGGAAGTTCGCCAACTGCACGGTCAGGAAGGTGAAATCGCCCTGACCCCACGCCCGGCGCCAGTCGCGGATCAGCGCGCGGAGCATCCAGCCGTATTCGCGGCTGATGGCGCCGTTGGATTCGCCCTGATACCAGGCGGCGCCCCGGATGGCGTATGGAATCAGCGGCTGGATCATGTTGTCGTTGAGCATGTAGGGCGACTGGTGATTGCCCAGCCCCTCCGGCAGCGCTGGCGGCTTCACCAGCAACCCGCCGGCCGCGCCGGTGTTGCCCGGGTCGCGGGGGTAGTGGGATTCAAGCAGCAGCCGATCCTGCGCCTGCGGGCTGTCGGGGTCGAACGGATCGAACCGTCCCCAGTACCCGGCGCCGGCCACCGACGCCTCGTAGCGCGACACCTCGTCGCGGGTCCGGCCGTGGAGCACCAGCTCCTCGCGGCTGATCCACGTCTCGATCCGCGAGCCGCCCCATGATGTATTGATCAGCCCGACGGCCACGTCCAGCTCCTGCGCCAGGCGCCGGCCGAAGAAGAAACCGACCGCCGTGAAACCGGCGACGGTCTCCGGGCTGGCGACCTGCCACGCCGCCTGGACATCCGACTGGCGGCCGAGCAGCGCCCGCTGCGGCACCCGCAGCGACCGGATGTTCCGGTCTGCCGTGGCGAGTGTCTGCGCGTCGAAGCGGGTCTGGCTGACCGGCCATTCCATGTTGGACTGTCCGGAGCAGACCCACACCTCGCCCACCATCACGTCCGTGAGCCGCGCATGGGCGTCGGGGTCGGGCGTGTTGACCTCCAGCACGTAGGGGCCGCCGGCGGGCATCGGCGGCAGGCGGGTCAGAAACCGGCCGTCGTCACCCGAACGCGTCTCGGCCGTGTATGGCCCGAGCGTGACGCGCACGCGCAGCCCCGGCGCGGTCCAGCCCCAGACCGGCGCCGGCAGGTCGCGCTGCAAGACCGCGTGATCCGTAAACAGATGCGCCAGTCGCAGCGCGTCCTTTTTCTTCCTGGCACTCATGGCGACACCAATCCTTCCACATCCGCGCATGAAAACGCCTCCAGGGAGGCGACAATCCGATCGGCCATCCGCACATCCTGGGGGATGGCGAACGGCCGGGCCAGCGCCACGCATTTCATCCCCGCGGCCTTGGCGGCGCGCACGCCGGCCCGGGAGTCCTCGATCACCAGGCAGCGCCGGGGCTCGACGCCGAGACGACCGGCCGCCTGTTGATAACAGGCGGGATCAGGCTTTCCCTCGCGGTAATCCTCCGAGCCGATGTAGAACCGCACGCAGTCGGCGAGGCCGATCAGGTCCAGGGCATCGCCGATCTCCAGCCGCGGCGAGCCGGAGACGATGGCCACGGGGTAGGCGGCGGCCAGCCGCCGCAGGCAGGCGACCGATTCGGGAATGGCGATGCTGCCCGACTCGCGCAGACGCAGATAATACGGACGCAATTCGTCGGCCATCGCGGCCATGCCGATGCCGGCCAGCGCCGGAAACCGCGTGACGATCTCGCGATGGATCGCCGACCACGCATGGCCGTAGACGATGCGCACGATCATCGACTCGTCGGCCGGCTGGCCGTGATCGGCCAGCAATCCGGCCAGCGCGCGCGCCCACAGCAATTCCGTGTCCACGAGCGTGCCGTCCAAATCAAAAAATACCGCCTGTCCGTTCATATCGGTCTGCCTGCAAGGAAATGAATACCGCCTTCCGGCCGACACAGGCACGCGCCTGCGGGGACCCTGGCAAACGGACGGAAAGCGGTGAATTTGCGGCGGAAAGTATGCCAGAACCGGGGGCGGATGTCGAACAGCAATTCTCAATAACCGCATCGGTGTTGCTGGGGCGCATCCCCGTTTCGTTGATTTGACGCGTTCTTGATGGGAGCGCGGGCGTCTCGCCCGCTTTGGGAAGCACGCATAACTGCCAACGTAGCGGGCGGGACGCCCGCGCTCCCAAAAAAGCACCGAAACGGGGATGCGCCCGTGTTGCTGCTCCAACATGCATTGTGCTGTTGTAATGCGCCCTCAAGAAGAGCTATAACTGTCGGCAGTGGCTCACAATTAGTGCGCGCACTGGCTCAGTTCTTAATGCGTGCGTGCGCCCTTATAGCAGGATTCGACCATCTCGATAATTTTAGGCACCACAATATGCTGCTTGTCAACGCATGGGGTGGAGTTCGTGGCTTACGATGTGGAGTACGACGGAACGGCCCTGTTGTACGTGCTCGGGGCCGACGGCAGCGTGGTCTGGTCGGGCATCACGAACGTGCTGGCCGGCGCCCGGTACGTCTGCCGGTTTGTCGTGCCCGGTCTGGCCGTGGGCGGCACCTACGACTTCGTGGTGCGGGACGAGGTCGGCAAGAGGTGGTCCGCGCCCGGCGTGACGGTCACGCCGTTTGCCGCCGAGATGGTCAGCCTCTCTCTCACCGGCGTGACCCTCTCGTTCGGCAGTCTGCCCGAGCGGGAGTACGAGATCCAGTGGGTGGCCCGGCTGGGCGATTGTTGACACGTAATCACAATGTGGATACAGTGATCTCATGAAAACGAAATTGATCCCGATTGGCAACTCGCGTGGCGTCCGCATCCCCAAACCTTTCATCGAGCAGTGCGGCCTGGGAGAACACGTGGAAATGGACGTGCAGGATTGCATGATCCTCATTCACGCGCCGCGACAACCCCGCGCCGGCTGGGGGGCTGCTTTTGCGCGGATGGCCCGTGCCGGGGACGACAAGCTTCAGGACGGCCAGCCGGCCTTGACCCGTTGGGACGAGGAGGACTGGCAATGGAAGTAAACCGCTTCGACGTGTTGCTCGTGGCCCTCGACCCGACGGTCGGACACGAGATCAAGAAGACGCGGCCCTGCACCGTCATCTCGCCGGACGAGATGAACCACCACATAGGCACCGTCACCATCGCGCCGATGACGACCCGGGGCCGTGACTATCCATCACGGGTGCCTTGCACATTCCAGGGCGTCGAGGGTCAGGTTGTGTTGGATCAGCTTCGGACGGTTGGCAAGTCACGACTTGTCAAGAGACTGGGCCGTCTTTCTCCGGCCGCGTGTGATCGAGTGCTCGGCGTCCTGATCGAAATGTTCCAGAAATGAAGCCACAAGAGGTTGTGCACGCGCCTGGGTTGTGCGGTTGGCGGATTCGCCCGTCCGGGCGTGAAAGGGTTCGATGAAAACCATTCGCATCGGAATGATCTTTGCCCCGTGGTTCGGGTACGCGCGGGCCGAGGTGCGCGGGGTGCTCGCCTACACGCGGGAGAATCACTTGCCGTGGGTGTTCGCCGGCGGTTCGGATACGCCGGCCACGTGGCGGATGCTGCGGCGGTGGAAGCCCGACGGCCTGATCGGACTCCCCTCTCGCCTGGCCGGCGTTCCCGGCGTGTCGCCTCTTGTGCCGCTGAGGGGAGGGGCCTGCGTCCTCGACGACGACGCGGTCGGCCGCATGGCCGCGGACCATCTGCTGGAGCGGGGGTTCCGCCACCTGGCGTTTCTCGGCGAACGCGGCGCCGGCTTTTCCGCGGCCCGCCGGGACGGCTTCCGTGCGCAGTGGCAACAGACCTGCGGCGCGGCGCCGGCCGCCACGTTTCATACCCGGGATTTTGTTTTCGATCCGGGCCTGGGATGGGGCTCGGACCTGCGCGCGGTGGCCCGTTGGCTCAAGTCCCTGCCGCGCCCGCTGGGCATCATGGCCTGCCGTGACTTGCGCGCGAGGCAGGTGGTCGAGGCCTGCCGCCTGATTGACGCGCGGGTGCCGGAAGATGTGGCGGTGGTGGGCGTGGATAACGACGAACTCTTCTGCGAGATGTGCGACCCGCCGCTCTCCAGCGTCAGCGTGCCGTGGGAAGAGGTCGGACGCCTCATGGGCGCCCGGATGCGCGCGCTGCTGGAGGGGAGGCCGGCGCCCGCGCCGCTGCCCGTGATCCGTCCCGCCGAAGTGGTGGTGCGTCAGTCGTCCGACGCCTATGCCACCTCGGATGAGGTGGTGCTGCGCGCCTACCGCCACATTCAGGCGCACGCGCACGAGGGGTGTTCCATGGCGTCGGTCGCGCGGGCGGCAGGCGTCTCCCGGCGGGGCCTGGAACGGCGTTTTAGCCGGGAGATGGGGCTCTCGCCCCGCCGGGCGATCGAACGGGTGCGTATGCGCACCGCCCTGCATCTCCTGCGTGTCACCACGCTCCCCGTGGATCGGGTGGCGGAACGCAGCGGCTTCCCGTCCACCGCCCGACTGTTTGACGTGTTCCAGCGCGTGACGGGGATGACGCCGCGAGCCTATCGCGTGGCGCACCAACCCCAACAATAGCCTCATCGTCATCGTCCTCGTCATCGTCCTCGTCCCGCCGAGTACGAGGACGAGGACCGTTCGCTTCGCTCACTGAGGACGAGGACGATCGCGATCCGTCACGCGCGGTCATTACCGGGATCGATTCCGATACGGATGGTTGGCACGCGCGCCTGCCGGATCGAAGTCCGTGCGGTAAGCGAGTAAGGGCGTCGGGAAGAGCGGACGCAAGGCCCGTCCCTTGCGGCCTTCCTTGCGGCCTCAACTTTCTGCCAGATTTTCAAGAATTGCTGATTGCCTTTTATCCCAGCTTCTGCCATTCTTCTCACCATTACATTGATGCTCCACATCGTGCGTCACTGTGCCCCCCCTGTTTTGCACTCATGTCACAGGAGATCGTTCGTCCGATAAATCGACAAATCCAAAGCTATCGCCAACCTTGCCTTCGTGCCTCATTCAGAGGCCACCTGATTTTCAAATGAAACGCCACGCCTATACCGAACACCAACCCGTCTGCATCGTCATTGCCGGCCCCAACGGCGCCGGTAAGACAACCTTTGCGCGCGAGTTTCTGCCTAAAGAGGCAGGTGTAGTGAACTTCGTCAATGCGGACCTCATTGCCGCCGGCCTTTCCCCGCTCGATCCTAGTCTCGCACGTTTGATCGCCGGCCGACTCGTTCTGACAGAACTGGACCGATTGGCGCGTTCGCGCGTCAGTTTCGCCTTCGAAACCACTATGAGCGGTCGCACCTATCTCGCTTCACTCAAACGCTGGAAGAGTGTCGGTTACCGTATCGAAATCGTCTTTCTGCGCCTCAACTCTCCTGCCGTGGCCCTGCGCCGGATTGCAGCGCGTGTCCGCCAGGGTGGCCACGCCGTCCCCCGTGCTGATGTAATCCGTCGTATCGCGCGCGGACGCGCACTATTTCCTGTTTACTGCGCCATCGCCGATGCGTGGGCGGTCTACGACAATACCGGTCGCAAACCCGTTCTACTGGAGAAAAGTCCATGAAACAAAAACCCCAACTGCGCCCCACTGCCACCACCCTTGCCACCAACGCCGGACGCGCCCTTCGCCGCGCCGCCGTGGTCGCACGCAAGACCGCCCGCCGTTACGGCACGCCCATTTACTACGTGCAGGACGGCAAGGTCGTCTCCGCACGCCCCTGAACCCGCGCATGCCGGCCTTCCTGATTTCGGCCCCACAATGGGACCCACGAGGGACGGGCCTTTACTTGCTCCGAGGGACGGGCCTTTACTTGCTCATTGACGCGCGGGTGCCGGGAGATGGGGCT
The DNA here is from genome assembly GCA_964506575.1 of uncultured Akkermansia sp. GTDB lineage: Bacteria > Verrucomicrobiota > Kiritimatiellia > RFP12 > JAAYNR01 > VGWG01. The sequence goes on from CAZDLY010000035.1 coordinate 26,302, forward strand.
CTCGCCCCGCCGGGCGATCGAACGGGTGCGTATGCGCACCGCCCTGCATCTCCTGCGTGTCACCACGCTCCCCGTGGATCAGGTGGCGGAACGCAGCGGCTTCCCGTCCACCGCCCGCCTGTTTGACGTGTTCCAGCGCGTGACGGGGATGACGCCGCGAGCCTATCGCATGGCGCACCAACCCCAACAATAGCCTCGTCGTCCCCGTCCTCGTCCTCGATCCCCTTCCTTTCCAGGCGCTTCCGGGTTTATGGGCGGATTTTTCATTAAAGGGGAAGCGGGACCATGCTCAAGCCGCCGAACTGGAAGAGCCGACAAAGTGTGCGACGAAGCGTAGACGACAAAGTGTGCGACAAAGTGTGCGACGATGTGTGGGAGCTAGATGTCATCCCTGACCGTCTTTGAGACTTGCCTGAAGTGCTCTGCCATACCTGCTGCTCCTATCCATGCCACGCCACACTTCGTCGCTTTCTTCGTCCCACGCGTTGTCGTTTACGCTTCGTCGCAAGACTTTGTCGAGACTGCTCTCGGCCAGCCATATCTCAACAAAACACCCGTATTTTCGACTGTCGCAAAATCGGATAAGATTGGCGCAAAACAGTATATCCTTCGCAACCTGCAGGGTGTATACTATCTCTCATGTTGGGGACTACCCAGCGAGCGGATCAACGGCCGGGCAACCGGCCGCAGGGACAACAACGGGACGGATGGCGAGGCGAATGCCACGCCAAACCATTACCCGATGAACACTGAACACGGAAAACAATAGGGGCTAAGCCAATGAACCAGTCAACACGCGTCGGAACAACAGTCGGAATCGGGAGGTGGATCATGCAATCGGCAATCGGCAATCTTCGATCTTCAATTCTACTCCTCGCGCTCCTCCTCGCCGCGCTCGCGCCGCGGGCGCAGGCGCAGGTGTCGGCCTCGGGCGGGAATTACACCAGCGACATCGGCGGATACCGTATCCACGTGTTCACCAATAGCGCCACGGCCAGCAACTTCGTCGTCAATGTCGGCGGTGGCGGTAATGTCGAAGTGCTGCTGGTGGGTGGTGGCGGCGGCGGCGGAGGTGGTCTCGGCGGCGGAGGTGGCGGAGGTGGCGTGGTTTGGCTAACCAACGCGCCGGTGGTGGCCGGCAGCAACTACACGATCGTCGTCGGCGGCGGCGGCGTCAAAGGTTACGGCGTGTACACCACTACCACCGCGCCGGGTGGGAACGGCACGAACTCGACCGCTTTTGGCGCTGTTGCAGCCGGTGGCGGCGGCGGCGGAGCGCTCGGCAACGCTCAAAAAGCGGGCAAGGCCGGCGGTTCCGGCGGCGGGGCGGGGGCGTCCAACGGGGAGGGGGATACCCCTGCGGGCGGAAGCGCCACAGGCTCATCCCTCGGCACCGGGAATGCGGGGATCGTGTACGGCAATTCCGGCGGCAGTGTGACCCCCGGCCGGGTCGGTACTCCCACCTCCTCACGCGGTGGCGGCGGCGCAGGCGCGGCGGCGACCAGTGGCGCGGCGTCAACAGTCAATGCGGGCAGTGGCGGCAATGGCATCACCAACGCGATTTTGGGCACGAATTACTACTGGGGGGGCGGAGGAGGAGGCGCCGCTTACTCTGACTATTTAAGTGGTAACGGGGGTCTCGGCGGCGGCGGTGGCGGCGCGAGTTCTGGCGTCTCGGGCGGCGGTTACGGCGGAACGAACGCGCTGAATGCCGGCGGCGACGCGTTGGTGGCCGGCAACGGCGCCATTGGCGCCGCGGGAGGAATCAACACCGGCGGCGGTGGCGGCGGGGGAGCATGGAAATTGAGTGACAACAGCGGTATCGGCGGCAATGGCGGTTCCGGCATCGTGATCGTGCGGTATCTTACCGGCGATCCCAACTTGCCCGCCATCAGCAACGATCCGGCGACGAACATCACCACGACCTCGGCCAACCTCAACGGCTATCTGACCAGCACCGGCACGTCCGCCACGGCGGTGTGGGTGTACTGGGGGCCAATGGACGGGACCACCAACGCGACGCAG
>CAZDLY010000036.1:0-26457 GCA_964506575.1 uncultured Akkermansia sp.
AGTGGCACGGGCATCTTGCCCGTGATTCATGGGCGGGACGCCCATGCCACGAGGAGTTTTGCAAGCGCCTCTCTCGACCATTATATTCCCTTGCCCTGTCGGCGGTAGGCGAGCGGGGTGGCGCCCATGCGGCGGAGAAAGGTCTTGCCGAAGTGGCTGGGGTCTGGAAAACCGCACTGCCGTGCGACTTCGGCGATGCTGAGGCTGGTTCGCCGCAGGGTCTCGGCGGCGCGGTTCATCCGATAGTCGAGCAGGGTGTCGCGGAAACTGCGGCCGGTCTTCTGGGTGAGCAGGTGCGAGAAGTGGCTCGGCGAGAGGCAGGCGATGCGGGCCGCCTCGTCGCGCGAGAGGTCACGGGCAAGGTTCTCCTCCATGAAGCGCAGCGCCTGCTGCAGCAGCACGGTGTTGGGGTGGTCACGGTATTCGCGAATGCCGTCCATCAGCCGTTCGAGGGTGTCGATCAGCCAGTGACAGAGATCGGCCTCGTCGGTGATGGCGGCCAGACGGCGCACGCCGTCGTAGTTCATGCCCAGCAACTCGGTCGGCCGAGCGCCGCTCTCGACGGCGGCGCGGTACATCATCACAACGAGTTCGAGGGTCAAACTCTTGAGCAGTTCCAGACGATTGCCCGCGAGATGGTAGATGCCCACGAGCAGCCGGTTGAGGATCTCGCGGGCGGCGCGGCGGTCGCCGCGCTTGACCGCGGCCAGCAGCGCCGGTTCCTCGCGGAGATAGGCCTCGCGAATGGAGTCATAGCCGCCGGTCTTCAGTTCATGAATGGCCTCGGCCTTTTCGCGTTCGCGGCCCGAGGCCTCGCGCTGGCGGATCAGGTGGGCGCGATTGGTCAGGTTGTGATCGGTGACCCAGGCGAGCAGCGTGTCGGCCACGCTCGGCGGAGACCCCGGCACGGTTGTGGCGCAGGCGGTATCGGGCAGGCCGTCGGCAACCAGGCCGCCCAGCAGCAGGTCGTTGCACATCAGCGGCACGCAACACGCCAGCAGGCCGTCGGCGGTCAGCGACAGGGCCGGTTCGCCCCATTGCCAGGACTCGGCCACCAGGCGGCGCCAGAGGTCTCGGCTGGTGGCGCGGACGTCGGCGGACATGCGGCGCGGCGTGCCAAACACCACACGTCCCTCGCAGTCTACGGCGAGCAGACCGACACCCCAGCGCGAGCGGCAGTCGCGGGACATGCGTGCCAACAAACGACGGTCCAACAGGCCGAGCAGCGCGTTGGGCGCATTCGGATTGCGGGGCGGGTGCTGGGGTCTGGAAGATTTCATACGTGGCTGCATGTGCGGCGTGTCAGGTTGGGCGGCGCGCCGGGCCGCAGGCGAGGCGGATGAGGCCCCAGAAGATCAGGAACCCGGGGATGATCGGCCAGAGGGCCAGGGCGGCACCCCAGGGACGGGGACGGCTGGCGTGAAAGGCCAGAACCAGCGCGCCGCCGGGTTCGTTGTTCAGCGGCCGGCGGAAGCGGAACTCGTGGCCGTGCTCGGGCATGGCAATCTGAATCGCGGCGCCCGACGCGGCGGCGCCAGCCTGCACATCCATCATTTTTTGAGCCACGAGTTCCAGCCCATCGCGATCCCGCGCGTCGAGCTGCTCTTCTACGTTGCGGGCGTACTGGGCATCGAAATTGCCGCCGTTCCAACCGGCCTGGCTCTGCTGACCTTCGTCAAAGATATTGTTGTCCGTACGCAGGGCCGCGCGGCGGTTGACGATGCCCATCTTGACCTGCTGCTGCACCACGTTGCGGAATTGCACGCGGGCGTCTTCGTTTAGGGATTGCTCGGCCTGCGACAGGGTCACCGCCTGCTGCAGGACCTTGCGCGCCTCCTGCTGCTGTCCCGATTTCAGCAATTCGTCCAACTGGGCGAGATTCCTGCGAGCCGTCGTGAGGCTGGACGCCTTGGTGTTCTTGTTGAAGGTTTCGTAGTCGCCCTTGCCGAAGGTGCGGAACCGGGGGGCCATATCCTCGCGCTCGAACGCGCCGCGGACAAAATCGAGCGCGAACTCGGGCGGAACAAAGAGCTGCCATTCGATGTCACGGAGCGGCAGATCGGGGAAGGATGGCGCGCGGAGCGCCTGACGCCCCGCCAGCGCGCCGCCGGGGAGGGCGTCGGCATAGACGAGCGAAACCGTCGCCCGCTGACCCACGGCCGCGGTTTCGAGCGGAATGTTGAGGATACCGTCGGCGCGGGCGCAGGGGACTTCGGCCCCGTTGACCAGGGCGGACCAGAGGACCGCCTCCGGGGAGGGCAGTGTCACGCGCAGGAAGCGCATGTGACCGGGATCGAGGGTCATGGTCGCCTGGGCGAGGAGGCGCCCGCTGCCGGAGACGACCGTCACAATCCGCACGTCTTCGACCGTTGCGGGAAGCACCTGCGCAGCGGCGTGGCGGGTCACCGACAGGGGCAGCGTGTAATCGTCACGCATGGCGCGGTAGCAGAGGATGGCGGACGAGAGGTCGCCGGCGTTGAAGACGTCGGGGAGCGACCGGGCGTTCTCGGGCTGGAGCCCGGTGGTGTCGCCCCGTATGGCGACTTCGACGCGACCGGGGCAGGTGACCGCCAGCCAGGTGGCCTGGCGCGCGGTGTCCAGCAGCGTAAAGGGCTTGATCACGACGCTTCCGGCGGCGGGATCGTAGGGCTCCTGATACTGGCAGACCAGGTCGTAGGCGCCTTCGACTTTGCCATGCAACTCAATCTCCCAGACGCGGCCGTCGGCGCCCGCGGTTTCATCGAGCGGCCGCACGCGCGCGATCTGGCGTCCGCTGACGGTGAGCGTGGCGTCACGCACCGGGACGCGGACCCGGAAGAAGCGCACCCCCGCGTTGGCGATGCGGTAATGCAGATGAATGCGATGGCTGAGCATCCCCTCGGCGAGTTCGACGCGGTGGAGCAGGTCGGGCTTGAGCACCGGCGGCATCACCTCGGTGCGGAGGGTCAGCGACCAGTCGGGCCTCAGCAGATCAAAGATCATCGCGGTCTGCATCGGCGTCTCGTCGCGGCGGATGGTCACGCCGGTCTGCTGATCCACCGCGAGCCGGATGCCGCGCTCGGCTGAAATGGCGAGGCTGCCGGTGTGGCGGCGGGCGTGGGTGACGGTGACGCGCGGAATGGCGAGCACGGCCGGAATGCCGCGCATGGGCGCGGCCAGAACGATGGCGACGGGCGTGGTGTCCTGGATGCGGCGCTTGAACCAGATGTCGATGCCGCGCCCGGCGCGCCGCCCATCGTCCCAATGGCTGACCGCCGGGCCGGAAAGGGACTCGATTTCATAGCCTTCCGGAATCGCCAACTGCACGCCGAATACGCCCGCGCGGGCCACGGTGATCTGCAAGGTGGAACTGAGGACGCTGCGCTCGTCGCCGAGACTGTATGCGGCCGACTCGGCAACCCGAAGTTCGGGCTGCACCTCCTCGACGTGGAGGGCGATGCGGACCGGCTCGGGGTCGTCGTAGCGGAAGGCGCGGCGCAGCGGCTCGGCGTCCACAATCGCCGCCGCCTGCCGTTTGGCGGCGTCGTCGGCCGCCGCGCCCGTGCCGCGGGCGGCGAAATCGGCGGTGTCAATGGGCGTGACGCCGACCGTCTCGCCGAAGCGGAGCAGGAGCGACTCGGGCGCGGCAACGGCGAATCGACCGCGCTGGCGGGCGACCCCTTCGGCAATCGGCGCGGCGAGGCTGAACGCAACGGGTGGCGTGCTGCAGGGCGTCTGCAGCGTGAGCGTCAGGGTGACGGGTCCGGTCTGGGGCTTGGCCATGACCGCCTCGATGCGGCGCGTGGCGGGATCGAAGCGCCAGGTGGCGAGACCCGGCGCGGAGACGTCGGTCGCCGTGGCCGTTCCGGGCAGACGGAGGGCGAAGACGCGGGTCTCGCCCTGAACCACGTTGAAGATCGCGCGGGCCGTGGCTTCAATGACGCCCGGCCGGACCCGGGCGACCGTGGAGATGTCGGCATAAACGACCGTCTCCTCGGAGCGGGTGTCGCGGGCGCGGGGTCGCCAGGTGAGCGTGACCGAAGTGGCGGGAACACAGGCGATTTCGGCGGTTGTCGAGCCGTCCGTCACCGTGGATTCGAGCCAGGCGGCCTGGTCCGCCCGGATGTCGAGGTCGGTCGCCGGAACGGTGAGCGTGAGCGTGTTGACGAGCGTCGGGAACCACGGGAGGGTCAGGCCGGTCGACTTCTCCTGAAGGGTCAGAGGTTCGCGCGTGGTGTAGGAGAACGCATGCGCGCCGCGGTCGCGGACGGTCAGCACCAGATTGTCTCCGGCGGGCGACAACGTGTAACGGGCCCCGTCGGCGTCGGACTCCATCAGCACCGACTGGTGCGGCAGGATGAAGATCTTATTCCGCTGGGTGGTTCGAAATTGCAGGGTCCAGCGGACGGCGGCGGTCGGCTCGTCGTGCGGGGTCGGGAGCGGCGAACGGATGACGACGGCCAGCGCATCCAGCATCGGCAGGGGCTGCGGTTGCGCCGGTGCGGAATCGGCTGCGGCGAGGCGCGGCGCGGCGGCGCACAGGACCACGCCCAGGAGCGCCAGGGCGATGAGCAGACGCGGCGCGGCGCAGCCGGCCTCCGGATCAGCAGGCGCCACGGGCGGCGGAAGGACTGGCGGCGCGGGCGGTTCGGGCGCCGCTTCAGCGGATTCGGGCGCGTCGTGCAGCGGCGGCGGCGGCGACTGACGGCGGCAGGCGCGGATGATCCGGCGCAGGAAGGCGGCGACGCAGGCGAGGCCGATCACGAGCAGGCCAGCCCCGGCGGCGGGTTCGGCGAAACCGGGAAGCTGGAGCGCGACCAGCCACAGGGCGGCCAGGGCGAGCGCGGCGCCGATGCGGCGGCGGCGGAGCGCGAGCAGCAGGCCGGCGAGCGCGAGGCCGGCGGCCGATGCGACCAGAGGCAGGGCCGTGCCGCCGAGAAAACGCGGCACGACGGTGACGGTCAGGCCGAGCGACGCCTCGCCCGTGAGGGTGGCGGTGCGGTAGAAGCGCTGCGTCTGGTGATTGCGTCTGGGAATGGCGAAGGGGAAGACGATGTCGCGCGGCCGTTCGGCGGTCATGGCGCCGCCCCCCGTGGCGCGGCTCATCGCGACGCGGTCCGAGGTGGAGACCTCCCACGTGGCAAAGGTGATGGGCGCGCCGGGAAGCCGCGGCGCCGCGAGGGTCACGGCGCCAAAGCGGCGGGCGCGGGCCGACGGCTGGGCGTAGATGACTTCGATGGGAATGGCCTGATTGGGGTCGCGCGGCCGTTCGACCGGAATGAGGATGCGGTCGCCCGTCTGCTGCGCCGGCAGATCGCGGGCCGGGACCTCGGCGGCGGCGGCTTGCCGCACGCTCCACGCGGTGGCGCCGGGCGGCAACTGGATGTCTAGAAATTGGCGCGAGGTGTTCTTCACGTGCCAGACGGCCTTGGTGACCGATTCGCCATCACGGCCAATGGTGGAGGAGAGCGCGAGATAGTCCACCACCTGATCGATCGGACGGCTGCTGTCGAGCGCGCTCAGGCGCAGGGTCGCGGCATGGGGCTTGCGGGTGTATTTCCAGGCGCTGACGACCGGAGCGGTGACCGTGGCCGCGTAGCCGGCGGGAATCTCGTCGCGCGGGATGCGGATGAGCGTGACGGGAGCGGCGCCCCCCTCATCCACGCGGAGAGGCGCGGAGGTGGCAATGGCGATGAAACCCAGCTCGCTGGCGGTGTCGAGCGTCTCGATCTCGCCCACGGTGATCTCGGCGTTGTCATAGGCGACCGGGTGGTCGTAGCTGAGCAGGACGGTGAAATCGCCGAGGACGCGGTTGGCGAGGCGGACGGTGCAGACGTCGTTGCTGCGCGACCAGGATTCGATGCCGACACCCGTGACGTCGATCACGGGGATCGAGGCCGGGACGTGAAAACGGAGGGTCTGAACGGGTGCGCCGCTGACGTGGCCATTCACCGCGGCGGAAACATACACGACGCCCGGCCCGATGGAGACGAGGTGGAAGACCTCCGAATGGATCGCGGATTGCGCGTACTCGAGCTGGATGCCGAGCGACCAGGCGGCGTCGCGGAAGCGGTAGGCGAGCTGAGCCCCCTCGGCTTTGAAAGGGGCGGAGGCCGTATGGATGTCGTTAAGTTCGACCGGCGCGCGCGGCGAGAGGCGGATGCCCTGTTCGGCGGCGGCGACGAGTGTGCCGCGGAGCGCGCGGGCGTCGGCCACGGCGAAGGTGGGCACGGCGAAATGGTCGCCCAGCGCGGAGAGGCTGGCTTCCAGACGGACGGTCACGAGGGCCTGACCCTCAACCGGCGTGCGGAAGGGGATGACGATTTCGCGGCCGGTGTCCATGGCGCGCGTGTCCACGTCGCTCTCGGAAAACAGCCGTCCGGCGACCGCGACCACCGACCAGCGGGGATCGGCCGGGATGGCGATCCGGATCTCGCGGGCCGGGGCGTCGCGGATGTCGAGCTGGATGGAGGCCTCGGCGACCGCCACGCCGTTGGCGACGTTCAACAGCAGATTGATGTCGGCGTGGATGGCCGAAGCGACGTTGTCGGCGGCGAGCTTGATGGCGTAGGGGACGGCGGCGTATTGCCAGGAAAAGAGGCCGCGCGTCGGGACATGGCGCGGGACGGTGGATTCCACGGCATTGGCGCGCGGAAAGGCCGAGGGGTCGATCTGGGTAAGCCCGGTCGAGTCGGCGACCTGGAGCTTGACGGCGCTGTCGGTGCCGAGCAGGAGGCTGCCGCCGGCGCGGATGACGTTGACCGGGACGAGAACAGGAATGTCGGCCTGGCAGGGGAAGGCGGCGAGGGGACGCTCGCAGACCACGCCCAGCCGGTAGTCGTCACGCCGGGGGCGGGCGAGCTGCACGCGCAGCCGCGGCCGGACGGGATCGGTGCGGTCGATGCGCCAGTCCTGAATGTCGGCGCCCGTGACGCTGACGATATTCACGTCGGGGACGTCAAACAGCAGCTCGGCGAGCTGGCCCTGGGCGACGCGATAGGAAAAGATGGTGTCGACGCGGAGCGTCCCGGGGCTGGCCGAGGCGACGGTGTGGATGTCGCAGGTGGCGACGAGCTCGGAATCGGCCTGACGGATCTCCGGTTTCCACAGAACGGCGAAATCGGGGGTCAGCGCCAGATTGGCGTCGGTGGTCGGCCGGCCTTCGGGATCACGCCGGGTCTCGCTGTTGGCTGCGCGGGGAATCTCGATCTGCAGGTTCGGCTGGTCGGCGGTGATCGTGACGCGCCGGACCGGCAGCACGGGCAGGGCGAAACCGGCGCAGCGCCAGTCATTGCTCACCGTGGTGCGGGCGGCGAAACGGACGATCACGCGGCCGCTGCGCGTGCGGCTGCCGCCGGGGGCGAGCGTGAGACAGAGGGCGTCGTCCTGCCGCACGAGGGCGACGCCGGACGGCAGCTCTGAGCTAAGGACGGCGACCGCGCCGCGAACCACTTCGATGGACTCGCCGCGGGCGAGGTCCTTGAGGTCGAGCCGCAGCACGAATGCGGCATTATCCCCCGTGACGGCGCCATCGAGGGCGAAGCCGTTCCAGTGCGCGGCGGCGGCGGCGGAAACGGCAGAGGTGGCGAGGAGGATGAGGGGGAAGCGGAGACAGCGAAACGTGTTCATTGATGATCCTTTCCGAGTTGACATGCCTATTATTATACGCTTCTCACGGGCGGTGTCTTGGAAAAAGAGCAGCGTGTAGGACGGGACGTATCGGCCCGTCCACCGCCGCTCATGCCGCCCGCGCGGTCCGATACGTCCCGCGCCACTGGGCTGCCGCTTTCGTCCAGGTGTGAGCAAGTAGGACGGGACGTATCGGCCCGTCCACCGCGGGATGCGCGGTCCGATACGTCCCGCGCCACTGGGCTGCCGCCTTCGTCCAGGTGTGAGCAAGTAGGACGGGACGTATCGGCCCGTCCACCGCGGGATGCGCGGTCCGATACGTCCCGCGCTACCGGGCTGCCGCTTTCGTCCAGGCGTGAGCCGATATGACCGCCATGCATCATGGGATCAGCCCCTCCACTTCGGGATCGACCACCGTGTGGGGCCAGTCACGCCATGCCACACACAACCCCGCCTTGACGGGATTGTGCAGCGTGTAGCCGACGCTCCGCAGCCACGCGTCGGCGTCACGGCACCAGTGGTCGAACGGTTCGGGTTGCCAGAAGCTGCCGTGCGTATCCATCGCAGCGTTGACCTGTCGCGCCGTCCAGGACATGAATAGCGCCAAGTCGGAGCAGAGCGCATCATTCCGGCCTTCGGTGTTGCGCAAGACCAGGTGCATGTGGCTGGGCATCAGCGTCGCGGCCCAGATGCGCCAGCCGCGCCCGCGCATCCAGTCGAGATTGCCGAGGACCACAACCGAAACCGCCGGAGCGCACAGGTCGCGCGGGCTCCGCGCGGCGGCATCGAGAATGGCGTCGATCTGCAGGAAGCGCCGCCGCCGCTCGGCGAGTCGGCGGTCATTCCGGGCCACATGATCGTCCGCGCGGTCCGATACGTCCCGCGCCACTGGGCTGCCGCCGACGTCTGTGCGCGAGCAAGTAGGACGGGACGTATCGGACCGTCCACCGCCGCTCATGCCGTCCGCGCGGTCCGATACGTCCCGCGCCACTGGGCTGCCGCAGACGTCTGTGCGCGAGCGCGTAGGACGGGACGTATCGGACCGTCCATCGCCGCTCATGCCACCCGCGCGGTCCGATACGTCCCGCGCTACTGCTTCGCGCTCCGCGCGCAATTCGGCCGTTACGCGCGCGGGCAGACACCCCTTGCGGCAGAGGGTCACAAAATAGGCATGTTCGGCCACCAGCCAGTGCGGGAGCCGTCGACGGCGAAACACAAGCGTCGGATTGGCGCCGGTCATAGAACCTCCCCCTCGATGGCGGCGTGGCGGTCGCGGTGGGGCGCCGCAATGAATAAAAAAAGGCGGCATACAGGGTTGTTCACTTTGTCAGGCGGTCGGCGGTTTCAATGAGGCGGAGAAGATCGGCGAGGCGGGCGTCGAGGGTGAATTCCATGACGGCGGGGCGGAGGGCGTTGGCCACGTCGGCGAAGCTGAACCCGTTGGCGTAGGGGCTGCCGCGGAGCCGTTCGGCAAAGGCCGCCGCGCAGGCGGCGAGGCGGAATTGCGGGCGGGTGGACTGGAACGTGGCGGCCAGGTCGGCGGCGAGGATCGGGCGGCTGATCTCGGCCACCGGCCCGCCCGTCGCGGGGCGGTAGCGGACGCGCACCATGCCGAGCGGCGCTTCGGCGGCGGCGCGGGGGGCGAGGGCGGCGCGTTCGATTTCATAGAGTGCGGTGACCGACTGCCCCGAGCCGACCTCGCCGGCGTCGACGGTGTCGTCGCGGAACTGCTCCGCCGTGAGGGCACGGTTTTCGTAGCCGAGCTGGCGGTAGCGGGAGACGGCGGCGGGGAGCCATTCGACCTGGATCTTGACGTCCGAGGCGATGTTGTACAGGGTCGCGGCGAGATCGTCAACAAAGGCGCGGCGCACCTCGTCCGCAGAGTCGAGGAAGCGGTAGGTGCCGTCACCGCGGTTGGCGAGCTGTTCCAGCATCTCATCGTTGTAGGTGCCGCGGCCGACGCCAAAGACGGCGAGGGTAATCCCCTGGCGGCGAGCGGCGTCAATGTGCGTGAGGATGTCTGCGGCGGCACCGGTGCCGAGGTTGGCCACGCCGTCGGAGATGAGGATGACGCGGTTTTCGGCGCCGGGCCGGAAGGCGGCGGCGGCACGGTCATAGGCGAGACGGAGGCCCGACTCCAGATGGGTGGACCCGGTGCATTGGATGCGGTCGAAGGCGGCGAGGATCTCTTTTCGCCCGGTGGGCGCGACGGGATCGGCAAGGACGCGGGCGGTGTCGTTGAAGGCGATGAGCTGGATGCGGTCATCCGGGCCGAGGCGGCCGAGCAGTTCGTCGAGCGCCAGCCGGGCGAGGCCGAACCGGTCGGGCCGGGCCATCGAGCCCGAGGCGTCGACAACAAAGGTCAGGACGGCGGGGCGGGCCTCCTCGCGGCCCAGGCGGCGCCCCTTGATGCCGAGGCGGACGAGCGAGGTTCCGTGTCCGAACGGCGCGGGCGAACCTTCGACGAAGATTCGGAAGGTGGCGTGATCGGGGGCGCGGTCGCCATAGTCAAAGGCGTTGACCACCTCTTCGGTGCGGACCGCCTCCGGTTCCGGGAGCTGACCGGCGAGGATGGCCTGGCGCGTTCGCGTATAGGAGGCGGTGTCGACGTCAATGGCAAACGTCGAGAGCGGCTGCTCGGCGGCGACGATAAAGGGGTTGAAGACGGCCGGCCCGCGCGGCTTGACGGGCGTCGAAGTCGCCTTCGGGGGCGCGGCTGGCGCGGGCACGGGTGTCGGGGGATCGGGCATTGCGGGCGTATCCGGCTTCTCTCCGTTGCGGAATTTGCGAGTCAGTTCCCTATAACGCACGATGCCATCCTGCATGCCGTCGGGCCAGCCGCCCGTCCTGCCGCCGTCCACGCCCATCTTGCCGTCTTTGGAAAGAACACGGCCAACATAGGCTCCGTCGGTCACTTGCGCTGCTTTATCCTCTTCAAAGGCGACGGACGAATTTTCAAGCTCCGGAAACCAAAAAACGATGGCATTTCTTTCTCCCGGTGAGGCTCTGGAGCCCCCGTCCTTTTTTTGGAGCATCAACCGCCCATTTTCGGCGATCTTCAATTCGTCGTGTTTGGTCGGACCGGCTTGGCCGGATTTAGGATCTGCGACGCCACCAAAACGGTATTCTATTTTCCCCTCTTCGTGGGCGATGCCGCCATCATTGGAATCACTTTCAGCTCTCCCTGTAACGTCAACACGCTCCCCATGGCCCGCTTTAGAATCCACTGAGTACGTGTCGTCTTTGTCTCCCCGGCCATCCTTGATCCATGCCTCGCTTGTCCAGCCGTTTTCCTCTTTCGTATCGGTTTCGACGGACAGATCTCTCTCTCCGTCGACAATGGGCCTCTTTTTTGGCTTATTGACGACAACGGGTTTCTTTTCGCCAGCTCTGAACTCAGTCTCATCGCTGATGCAAGCGGCGTCACCATCGGCGGCTTCCTTGTGTTCACTGCCAATGAACGGACCCGTCTGCTGTGGAGTTCCGCTGCCTTTGGGCACACGATAGGGGCGGGATTCGAAGGATGAGAAGAACAGGGCGGCGCTGAGGATAATGACGAGGGTGGCGGCGAGGCCGATGACGGGCGCGAGCCAGAAGCGGGTGCGGCGGCGGCGTGCGCGATGCGGTGGCGGTGTGGCGAGTATGGCGGCCAGCCGGACGGGATCGAGCGTGAGGGGCGCGGCGGCATCGGAGGCGAGGGCGGCGCGGAGGGTGTCGAGCATTGGCGCGAGTTCGGCGGCTGCGGCGCGGCAGGCGGGGCAGGTCTCGATATGGGCGTGGACGGCGTCGGCCTCGGCCTTCGGAAGGTCGCCGAGGAGGCAGGCGGTGAGGCGGGGTTCGGTCGGGCAGGTATTCATGCACCCTCCTTGCGGCGGACCTGGCGGGCCAGCTTTTTGACGGCGGTGTGGAGCAGGGCGCCGACGGTGCCGCGGGGCCGGTTCACGATCGCGGCGATCTCGTCATAGCTCATGTTCTGCTGCAGGCGCAGCAGAATGACCTGGCGCTCGGACGGGTCAAGCGCGTCGAGGCATCCGAGGACCAGGGCGCGGCGGTCGTCGTCGTTCACCGCGTCGGTGTGGATTCCACCGTGGAGGATTTCGGCCTCGGCCGCGCCGCAGGTATGGAGTCGATTGCGGCGCGCCTCGCTGCGGATGAGGTCCACCGCCTCATTGTGGGCGACGCGGAAGAGCCACGGCTTGAGATCCCCGCCAGCTTCCTGCCGGGGGCTCCAGTTGCGGCAGAGTTTGATGAACACCGTTTGCACGACATCCTGGGCAAGTGTGGCATTGCGCAACAACCGGGAGGTGTAGCGCAACAAGGGCTGCTGGTAGTCCCGGACGACGGCGGCGATGCGTTGCTGCCGCAGGTCCGGGGCCGGTTCTGTTACATCCGTTGGGGGAGGCATATGCATTCCTCTACGGGTCGTTGCACATCTGATACGTCCCTCGCGTCCGGCGTATTGGACATTTTATTCAATTGCTCGCGCTCTTGCCGCACGATGTGCCGCATTGAACGGAGACGAACAGAACAATACGCTCAAATGAACGGGAGATCAATTAATTTTGCTGATTGCGGCTGAAAATGGTACTTTATCGTCGTTCGTCTCGCCCGGTCAGTCCGGGCGGAATGAGAGCGGAGGACGGACCATCCAAAGGAGTTCAACCATGACAAGCATCAAGGGATCGAAGACGGAGATCAATTTGCTGACCAGTTTTGCGGGCGAGTCGCAGGCGCGGAATCGTTACACGTTCTTTTCGAGCGCGGCCCGGAAAGAGGGGTTTGTGCCCATTGCCAATCTCTTTCTGGAGACGGCAGAGCAGGAGAAGGAACACGCCAAGCGGATGTTTACGTTTCTCGAGGGGGGCATGGTCGAGATCAAAGCGGCGTATCCGGCCGGGGTGATCGGCAAGACGCTCGACAATCTTCAGGCCGCTGCGGCGGGCGAGCATGAGGAGTGGACGCTGCTGTATCCCGGGTTCGCCCAGGTCGCCCGCGCAGAGGGTTTTATGGACGTGGCCACGATGTATGAAAAGATTGCGATTGCAGAGCAGTACCATGAGAAGCGCTACCAGGCATTGGCAGCCAACATTGCGGCGGGTCGAGTGTGTGTCCGCCCGACGGCGGTGACGTGGTACTGCACCAACTGCGGCTACATCCACGAGGGGGCGTCCGCGCCCAAGCGGTGTCCGGCCTGCCTCCATCCGGTCGATTACTTCGAGCTGCTCGCCGAGCCGTTCTGAACGGCCGGAAGAGGCGTCGCGCATGAACATCCTGGTCTTGGATTATTCGATTGACCGCACCGAAACGGCGGCGATCCGGCGCTGGCTGCCGCCGCAGGCGGCGGTTGTGTCTTGTTTCGTGGATGCAGGTTTCAGGCTTCCGGCTGGCGCGGAGTTGGGAGGCTTCACCCATATTGTGCACTCCGGGTCGGCGCGGTCGATCCTGAATGAGGCGCCTTTTGAGGAGACGATCGCGGCTCTGATACGGGACGCCTGCGCCTGCGGGATTGCGCAGATGGGAATCTGTTACGGCCATCAACTGCTGTGCAAGACGTTGGCGGGACGGGACGCGGTGCGGGCCTCGCCCAAGGGATTGGAGGCCGGGTGGTGCGAGGTTGAATTTTCAGACTCCGGCCGGACGCGGCTCGGTGTCGCGCGCCGGGAGCGCGTGTGGCAGCATCACTTCGACGAGGTGACCCGTGTCCCCCCCGGAGCGGAGGTGATGGCGACGAGTCCGCATACGGCAATCCAGACCTTTATCGATCGGGAGCGGCGTCTGTTGGGCGTGCAGTTCCATCCCGAATTCGACCGGGAAGAAGGGAATCAGATCTTTGCCGGGTTGTCCGACGAGTTGCGGGCCCATGGATACGACCCGGAAAAGGTGATTCAAGGCACCCCCTCGCTGGATGCGGGGCGGATCTTCTTTGATAGATTCCTGCGGACAGTCAAATCGGCCGGATCATCCCTGTAGACGGGCATCCATGCAGCGGGACGCGCGCCCTTCGGTCCGGCCCGCCTCTTCTCACACTTTCGAAAGTGTGGGAATGTTGCATGGCGTTATATGTTTAAATGAAGGTTTTTGGCAACGTTCGATCCGGCCCGCCTCTTCTCACACTTTCGAAAGTGTGGGAATTATCAATGGCGTTGGCTGGCGCATCACCGCAATCCCGCATGCCTCAGGAGCGGCTCGATTGCGGGGGGGCGGCCGCGGAAGGACTGGAAGACCGCCATGGGGTGGACGCTGCCGCCGAGGGCGAGGAAGGTGTCGCGGAAGCGCCGGCCGGTGGCTCGGATGGCGTCGTTGTTGTCGAGACCGGCCTCTTCAAACGCGGCGAAGGCGTCGGCGGCGAGCACCTCGGCCCACTTGTAGCTGTAGTAGCCGGCCGCGTAGCCGCCCGCGAAGATGTGAGAGAAGGAGCAGAGCAGGCGGTCTTCGGGAAGCAGCGAAAAGGGAAGAAACCGGGCTGCGGTGGCGCGTTTAACGGCGTCGGCGTCGGCCGCGCCGGGTCGCGGATACCGGGCATGCAGGTCCATGTCGGTCGCGCCGAGATAGAGCTGCCGGAGCATTCCCGATGCGGCCATGACGTTCCTGGCCGCGATGATGGCGTCGAAGAGGGAGCCGGGAAGCGTCGTGCCGGTCTCGATATGACGCGAGAGGGAGGTAAGCGTGGCGCGGTCGTAGCACCAATTCTCCATGAACTGGCTGGCGATCTCCACGGCATCCCATTCGACGGTGTTGATCCCCGAGGCCTCGGGCTCGTCAATGGTGGTCAGCATGTGCTGGAGGGCGTGGCCGAATTCGTGGAAAAGGGTCTGCACTTCGGACAGCCGCATGAGCGAGGGGCGCCCGTCGGCGGGGGGCGTCTGATTGCAGACGATCAGCGCGAGGGGATGGCGCAGCCCGCCGCCGGGAAGGCGGGCGCGGGTGTGGAAGTCGTTCATCCAGGCGCCGGAGCGCTTGGTCGCCGGGCGCGAGTAGGGGTCGACGTAGAACCAGGCGCGCGGGGCGCCGTCGGGGTCTTCAACCCGGAACAAGCGGACGTCGGGATGCCAGACCGGTGCGTCGCCGTCGGCGGGTACGATGCGGATGTCGAAGAGGCGCTGGGCGAGGGCGAAGAGACCGTCGAGCACGAGCGGGAATTGAAAGTAGGCGCGCAACTCCTCGTCGCTGTAGCGGTAGCGCGCTTCGATGAGCCGTTCAACCCAGAAGGCCCGATCCCAGGGGCGGAGTTCGGTGTCGGCGAAGCCGTGTTCCCGGGCGAAGTCGAGCAGCAGGGCGGTCTCGCGCGCGGCGGCGTCGCGTGAGGCGTCGGCAAGCTGCGCGGTCAGGGCGTCGACCGCCTCGACGGTGCCGGCCATCTTGTTGGCGAGGCTGACGGCAGCGAAGTGGGGATAGCCCAGCAGCGTGGCCTTTTCTCGGCGGAGGGCGAGAATCTGTTCGACGCGGGAGGAGTTGTCGCACGGGGCGGATGACGCCTTGGCGGCCATGGCGCGGAAGAGCGTTTCGCGATGACCGCGGTTGCGGGCATGCATGAGGAAGGGTGCGGTGACGGCGGCGTCCAGGGTGATGCGCCACGGTCCGGCTTCGGGGGTGGCGGCGGGTTCGTCGGCTGCGCGCGCGGCCTGGGCGGCCAGGGAACGGACCGTCGGGGGCAGTCCGGCGATGCCGTCGGCATCGCGGATCCAGAGGCTGTAGGCCTTGATGGCGTCGAGGACGGCGTTGGTGAAGGCGTTGCCGGCCTCGGCCAGGTCGCGCTGGATGGCGTTGAAGCGGTCACGGGGTTCGCCATCGAGGCCGACACCGGTTTGTTCGGCCGCGCGGATGGCGGCATCGAGGACACGGCGCTGAGCGGGGTCGGAGAGGCCGGCGGAACGGATGGCGCGATAGCCGTCATAGAAGCGCCTGCTCTGGGCGATGCGAAGGGAGAAGGCGACGACGTCGGGCTGAAGGGTCTGCTGGGCTTCGCGCCAGGCGTCGTTGTTCATCACGCTGAGCAGGTGGTTCACAATGCCCCAGGCGTCATGCAGCGGTTCGCACAGGCGATGGAGCGGCGCCATGAGGCCGTCCCACGTCGGTGTGAAGGCGGCCTCCAGCGCGTCTGCGGCGGTGGTCGCGGTGGCGATGGCTGCGCGGACGGCGGGGACGGCATGCTCGGGCGCGATGCGGTCAAAGGCGGGAAAGAAGGTGGAAGCGGCGAGGGGGTTTTCGGGGGTCATGCGGGCTCCTGAGGGCAGGCGTCGAGCCATTCGTCAACGGCGGTTTGGACGCGGGTGATCGCTTCGGCGAGGGGCGCGTGGAGGGTGCATCCCGCGGCGCGCGCATGTCCGCCGCCGCCGAAGCGCTGGGCGAGCGCGGTCGCCTCGATCGGCGCGCGGGTGCGGATGCTCAGGCGGGTGACGCGTTCGGCAGGGTTGCCCTCGTAAAAGAAGAGGGCGACGCGGCTGCCGGCGAGGGAGCGCGGAATTTCGATCACGTCCTCGGCGTCGGCCTTGACGCAGCCGGTTTCGGCGAAGTCGCGGTCGGTCAGCGAGATCACGGCGACGTCGCCGCCGCGCCAGACGGCGAGGGTGTTGAAGGCGCGGCGCTTGAGCTCGAGCACCTCGCGCGAGAAGAACCCGTACAGCCGGTCGTTGATCCAGGCGGTGCGCACGCCATGCTTCAGGAGGTCGGCGCCGCAGCGGAGGGTCGAGGGACGGGTCTGATCGTGGGCGAAGCGGCCGGTGTCGGTGATAAGTCCCACCCAGAGCGCCTCGGCGGCGGCGCGGTCCAGGCGCCAGCCGGCGCACCGGGCCAGCTTCCAGATCATCTCGCTGGTCGAGCTGGCCGCGGCGTCGATCCAGTTCAGCGCGCCGAAGCGGTCGTTGGTGCGGTGGTGGTCGATGTTCAGGAGCGGGAGGGTGCGGGCGAGGGGCTGCAGCGGCTCGGGGATCCGGTCCAGGGCGCCGCAGTCGAGCACGACCACCAGGTCATACGCGCCGCCAGCCGCATTCGCGGGCGAAACAAGCGGCCCGGCGCTCTTGAGAAAACCGGGGCTGCCGAGGTGGGTCGGATCGGCGCAGACCGTGATCCGGTTGCCGCTGCGGGCCAGCAGGCGGCCCAGAGCCACGGCGCTGCCCAGTGCGTCGCCGTCGGGGCGCACGTGACCCGAGATCAGCAGCGATTTCGCGCCGGACAGGGCGTCCAGCGCGCGGAGGATCGGCGTCTTCTTTCTGGGGGTAACCGTGGCCGGCATGGGGCTTATTCCTCGGTCGGGGGCGGCGCTGGCGCCTTGAGACGCGGCGGATCGGGCAAGACGCCGGCAAGGGCGTTTTCGGCGATCGCGCGCGTGTCCATGGGGAAGTCGCTGCGGACGATCCATTTGAGGAAGCCGGGGTCGTCGCGCATGAGGTCCAGAACGCGCGTTCCCTTTTTCTTGCCGAAATTGATGGCGAGCTGGCCGTCGATCCAGCGGAAGCGGCCCGCGCGGTCGGCGTTGAAAGGGTCGCGCGGATTCAACATCTGGTCGAGCGTTTCGAGGTCGGTTGGCAGGTCGGGATAGCGCTTGAACTGGCCGACGACCACATCGATCGTCGCGCGGGTGTCGGCTTCGGCGCCGTGCGCATCGGTATGCTCCTTGCCGCAATAGAACGTCAGCGCCGCCGCGAGATTGCGCGGCTCGCGCGTGTGAAAAATCCGCTGGGCGTCGAGCACGCGGCGGGAATCGGCCTCGAAGGCGATGCCGGCGCGGCTGAACTCCTCGCACAGCATGGGGATATCGAAGCGGGCGATGTTGAAACCGCCGAGATCGGCGTCGCCGATGAACGTCCGGATGTCGCGGGCGACATCGGCGAAGCGCGGACAATTTTTGACGACCTCGTCCGTGATCCCGTGGATGGCCACGGTTTCGAGCGGGATCGGCAGACCCGGATTCAGCAACCAGGTGTGGGCCACCTCGGAACCGTCGGGGTTGACCTTGATGATCGCGAGTTCGACAATGCGGTCGGCGCGCGGCGTGACGCCGGTGGCCTCCACGTCCAGAAAACACAGGGGGCGATCGAGCTTGACAGGAAACATGGGCACATCCATTTCAGCCTTTGAAGATGACATATTTGCGCATCGCGAAGTTGATCAGCAGCGCGCTGACGAGGTTGGCCCCGAACGCATAGGTGGTTTGCATTCCGTGATGGGTGATCAGGAAGGTCTGGATGCCGGTGCCGATGGCCAGGCTGACGCCCGATGCGCCGAAGAAAAACAGGAATTCCAGCGCCCAGTGGTGCCGTCCGGGCTTGAACACGAACAGGCGATTCAAGAGATAGCAGACGGTGTTGGACAGGGTGAAGGCGATGGCGTTGCAGTAAATGGCGTGCCACGCGCGCACGGTCTCCGAAACCGCCGGCGCCGTGAGCCCGAGCAGACGCACGGCGATGTCATTCTGCGTCAGGCAGGGCAATAGAAACCAGCCGCAGAGAAAAAACGTGACGATATGCACGGCGGTCGCCATCCCCCCGACGATGCCATACTTGATGAACTGCACCACGGGGTGGACGTCATGGCGCAAAAGCGCAAAAAGACCGCCCCTGAGCGGAACCCCGTGGGCGCAACGGTCATTGGATGCCTGGATATTGCTCATATGGAGCCACCTTATAACACATCCGCGCCGCGCGGGAAAGGATGAAGAGCACGCTGAGAATAGAGAATTAAATAGAGGATGGCTGGACATGCCCACGGAAACGTGCAATACTCGAAACGTTCGTTTAAGTGTGGCATGTCGCTGCGCTGAAAATGAAAGGAGGAACAGGTATGAAGACATGGGCAGTCATGGGTTGTGCGGCAGTCGCGTTGTCGGTTCTGGGCACGGGGTGCGTCATGCCGATGCGCGGTTC
Source organism: uncultured Akkermansia sp. (assembly GCA_964506575.1). Taxonomy (GTDB): domain Bacteria; phylum Verrucomicrobiota; class Kiritimatiellia; order RFP12; family JAAYNR01; genus VGWG01. The sequence goes on from CAZDLY010000036.1 coordinate 18,471, forward strand.
GGTCATGGCACCGATCACGCTGGATCATGTGGTGTCGGATCCGGGTGTTGACAACGCGGTGCGTCCCACCAAGCATGGCGAGGCGAAGGCGTCGGCCATCTTGTTCTTCGGAACCGGCGATGCGTCCATCCAGACGGCCATGAAGGCCGGCGGCATCACCAAGGTGCATCACGTGGATTACAACGTGAAGAACATCCTGTTCATCTACAGCGAAGTGATCACGACCGTTTACGGAGAGTAATTCGTCCGTTCGATAACTTATGCACATGGCCGATGCGTTGATTTCACCCGCGGTTGGCGGGATCCTGTGGGTGGCGAGCGCCGGGTTGCTCGCGCACTGCGCGCGCCGGGTCAGAAAGACCCTTGATGACACCCGGGTTCCGTTGATGGGCGTGATCGGCGCATTCATCTTCACCGCCCAGATGATCAACTTTTCGATCCCGGCCACGGGATCGAGCGGTCATCTGGGCGGCGGCCTGATTCTGGCGATACTCCTCGGTCCGCATGCGGCTTTCGTCACCCTCGCGTCGGTGCTGGCCGTCCAGGCGATGTTCTTCGCCGACGGCGGACTGCTGGCGTTGGGTTGCAATATCTTCAACCTGGGATTCTTTCCGGCATTTGTCGCGTACCCGTTGGTCTTCAAGCCGATCCTGGGGCGGGCGAGGGGAGGCGCCCGGCTGTGGGCGGGATCGGTGCTGGCGGCGGTCCTCGGCCTGCAACTGGGCGCGTGTGGCGTCGTGATCGAGACGACCCTGTCGGGCTTGTCCGATCTGCCTTTTCGGTCCTTTGCGCTGCTGATGCTGCCGATTCATCTGGCCATCGGGGTTGTGGAAGGAGTGGCCACGGCGGCGGTGGTGGCCTTTGTGCTGCGGACCCGGCCGGAGGCGATGGCCGACGCGAAGGCCGGTCCGGTCGTCGCCGTCAGCAGGCGCCGCGTGGCCGCCGGCTTCCTCATCGCCACAGTCGTTATCGGCGGCGGTGTCAGTTGGTTCGCATCGACGCACCCGGACGGTCTCGAATGGGCGGTGGGGAAGACCAGCGGGCGAGAGGCGCTCGCAAGCCCGAACGAGGGTGTGCACGCGCGGCTGGCGAACGTTCAGAAGCAGACCGCATTTCTGCCCGGCTACGAGTTCACGGCGCGTTCGACTGATGACGCCTCGGCGGCCGACCGCTGGCCCTCGGTCAGCGCCGGCACGACCGTGGCCGGCCTCGCGGGAGGACTGATCGTGCTGGTCCTGGCGGGGTTGGCGGGAAGGGGTTTGCGTCGACGGCGGAGCGCCGCCTGATCAAATCGTACGCGGAGCACACATGGGATTCGGGCATTACTCGGACGTCGGACGGATGGACGAACTCGGGCGCATGGACTCGCCCGTTCACCGGCTTGACGCCCGTGTGAAGGCGTTGACCACGGCGGCTTTTCTGGTGGCGGTGATGTCCTTTCCCCGCTACGAGGTTTCGGCGTTGCTGCCGTTCGTCCTCTATCCGGTGACGCTCATGGCGGTGGGCGGCATTCCTCTGGGCTGCATCGTGAGAAAACTCCTGCTGGCCGCGCCCTTTGCGCTGGCCGTCGGCATCTTCAACCCCCTGTTGGACCGTCAGGCGGTCGCGACCCTGGGCACGCACCCCCTTTCCGGCGGCTGGCTTTCCCTGACCTCCATCGCCGTGCGATTCATGCTGACGGTGAGTGCGGCGCTGGTCCTGGTGGCCTGCACGGGCATCCACCGGCTCTGCGCCGGACTGGAACGATTGGGAGCGCCTCAGGTCTTCACGATCCAGTTGGAGATGCTCTACCGGTATCTCTTCGTCATCGTCGGGGAGGGATCGCGCATGACGCGCGCCGCCGAACTGCGCTCCGCCGGTCGTCGTACGCTGCGGTTGCGCACGTATGCCGCAGTGGTCGGGAATCTGCTGTTGCGGTCCATGGACCGCGCGCAACGGGTCTATCAGGCGATGAACGCGCGCGGTTTTGACGGGCGGGTGCGTGTGTTGCGCCCCACCGTGCTGCGGGGCGGCGATTATGCCTTCCTGGCCGGGTGGATCGCTTTTTTTGCCGTCGCCCGGAGCGTGAACATCGCGCGCGGGCTCGGCGCCTGGGTGACAGGTGGGAGTCTATGAGCCATCCGCTCCTTGAAATCCGCGACCTCGGCTTCGCCTATCCCGGCGGTGCGGAGGCGCTGTGCGGCGTGTCGTTCCGCATCGCGCAGGGCGAAGCGGTGGGGATCATCGGTTGTAACGGGGCCGGCAAGTCCACGCTGCTGCTGCACCTGAACGGCTGCCTGGCCCCCACGCGGGGCGAGGTGCGGATCGGCGATGTGCCGGTGACGCGACAGACCGTGGCGGCAGCGCGAAAAGCGGTGGGGCTCGTTTTTCAGGACCCGGACGACCAGCTGTTCATGCCGACGGTCTTTGAGGATGTCGCGTTTGGCCCCTTGAATCAGGGGCTTTCGGATGACGCCGCCGAAGCGCGTGCCATGGCCGCTCTGGAGCGCGTGGGGATGACGCACCTGCATGACCGCCCCCCGCACAAACTCTCGGCGGGCGAGAAAAGGGCCGTGGCTATTGCGACCGTGCTGGCGATGGATCCGGACATTCTGGTGATGGACGAGCCGTCATCCAATCTCGATCCGCGTGGCCGACGCCGGCTGATCGGATGGCTTCGGGGCTTTGCGCACACCCGCATCATCGCCACGCACGATCTGGAATTGGTCGTTGAGGTCTGCACCCGCGTGCTCGTGATGGATGCCGGCCGGATCGTGGCCGAAGGGCCGACGGTTGACGTGCTGAACGACGAGTCGCTCATGGACGCGCACGGTCTCGAACGCCCGCATAGTCTGCACCACCTCCATCCGTTTATGGGTGTAGGACCCGTCAGGGGGCAAGTCGAAGAATTTGGGTAGGGCGGCGGCGTCCCGCCGCGCCGCTGATGATGGAGAGACTTCTGACGAAAGACGACAGGGTTCCGAATACGACTGGGCGCGCTTTGCCGGACAAGACCGGCTGGATGTAAGCGGTGATCTGTTTCATCGGTGTTTCCTCTCGTTTTCAGTTGTGTGGGTTCAGGCGTTGGCTTCGGCCCGTTCGCGACGTGACTCGGAGATATAGTAGATCGCCGGCAGCACGATCAGTGTCAGCGCCAGTGACGACGCCAGGCCGCCCAGGATGACCGCGGCAAGGGGGCGCTGAATCTCCGACCCGCTTCCGGTGGCGTAGATCATCGGAACAAGTCCCAGCAAGGTCGTCAGCGTGGTCATCATGAGGGGCCTCAGCCGCAGCTCGCAGCCTTTGCGGACGGCGTCGGCGGTGCTCATGCCTTCCTGGCGGAGCTGGTTGAAGAAGGTCACGAGCATCACCCCGTTTTCGACGGCCGTTCCGAACAGCACGATGAACCCGATGGCCGTCGAGACGCTGAGGGTGATCTTGAGCGCAATCATCGTGAGGATGCCGCCGACGAGGGCGAACGGCAGGTTGACGATGACGAGAAAGGCGCTCCTGACGGAGCCGAGGGCGGAAAACAGCATCAGGAAGATGAGGAGGATCGAGACGGGAACGACCACCCCCAGCCGCTTCATGGCGCGCTGCTGGTTTTCGAACTGGCCGCCGTATTCGATAAAGTAACCGGTCGGCAGCGCCAGCGTGAGCGCCTGAAGGCTGGCCTGAGTCTCCGCCACGAAGCTGCCCATGTCGCGTCCCCGGATGTTGCATTCGACGACCACGCGGCGCATCCCTTTTTCGCGGCTCACCTGAGCGGGGCTTTCCGTCTCACGGATCTGAGCCAGGCGGGACAGCGGAACCCGTGTGCCGTCGGGGGCGACCACCAGCAGCCGTCCCAACGCCGTGAGGTCGTTGCGGGCGCTCTCGGGGAACCGGACAACTACGGCGAAACGCATCTGGCCTTCGATCATCGTGGTCGCGACCTTGCCGCCGACCGCAGTTTCAATCAGGTCGTTGATGTCGGCGAGATCGATCTTATAGCGTGCGATGGCCTTGCGGTCCACGACGATCTCGATCTGAGCCGCACCGGAGATTTGCTCGACCTTGACGTCCTCTGCGCCGCGGATGCCGCTCATGAGGGAGGCCACCGTGTCCGCCTGTGTCTTGAGCACGGTCAGGTCACCCCCGTACACTTTCACGGCGAGGTCGCTCTTGACGCCGGAAATCAGTTCGTTGACGCGCAAGGCGATGGGTTGGGAGAAGGACAGGCGCACGCCGGGAACGACCGCAAGGTTCGCCTTGATGGCGTCGACCAGGGCTTCTTTGCTGCGGCCCGTGGTCCACTCCTTCTCGGGGTGCAGCATAATGACGAAATCGTTCTGCTCCGGTCCCATGGGGTCCTCGGAAATCTCGGCGCGTCCGGTTTTCGTGACCACGGTCTCAACCTCCGGAAACGTAAGCAGGCGCTGCTCCATCACGGTCCCCACGGCGACCGACCCCTCCAACGAGGCGGACGGCAGGCGCACGCAGTTGATCGCGAGCGATCCCTCGTCCAGTTGCGGCAAGAACTCCGTTCCGAGTCGGGGGATCAGAAACATCGTCGCGGAAAAGAGAATGACCGCGATCGCAACCGTGGCCCACCTGAAACGCAGCGCGAGAGATAGAACCGGCAGGTACACGATCTTCAGGACGCGGATGCTGAAGTTGTCGCGCGTCGTCGGGCGGACCTTCAGGAAGAGCGAGCACAGAACCGGCACGATGGTGAGGGCAGCCACCAGTGACCCGGCCATGGCGAAGCACATCGTCGTCGCCAGCGGCTTGAACATCTTGCCCTCCATCTGCTCCAGCGTGAAGAGCGGCAAGAGGACGACGATGATAATCAGGATTGCAAACACGATGGGACGGGCGATTTCCGAGATAGACTCGAAGACAATCGTGTTTTTATTGGCTTTCGTGCCCGCCCGCTCGGACAGGAGCCGGGCGATATTCTCGGTGACCACGATGGATGCGTCGACCACCATGCCGAGGGCGAGCGCGAGTCCGCCCAGGCTCATGAGGTTGGCCGTGACGCCTTGCCAGCCCATGAGGATGAAGGTGATGAAGGCCGTGAAGGGCAGAGACAGCGCCACGATGATTGCGCCGCGGGCGTTGCCCAGGAACATGAACAGGACGAGCACCACGAAAAGGCCGCCTTGCATCAGCGCGTCGCTGACGGTCTTGATGCAGGCCTGAATCAGCGCGGTGCGGTCGTAGAACGGTTTGAGGATGACGTCCTTGGGAAGGCTGGCTTGAATCGCCGGGATGGCTTTCTTGACGCTGTCCACGACGAACTTGGAGTTCGCCCCGCGCAGCATGATCACCATGCCAGCGACCGTCTCGCCTTTGCCGTCCTTGGAGACTGCGCCCTGTCGCGTCTGGGGTCCGATCCGCACGTCGGCCACATCTTTCAAATAGACGGGTGTCCCGTCTTTCGCGTGGAGCACGACATCCTCGATATCGGCGATGGACTGAAACAGGCCGACGCCTCGGACATACGACTGTTCCCAGCCCCGCGTGAGAAAGCTGCCACCGGAATTGGCGTTGTTCCGCTCGATCCCTACAAGCACGTCCGGCAGCGTAAGCTTATACTTCAGCAGACGCGCGGGATCGACCAGCACCTGGTACTGCTTGACGAATCCGCCGAAGCTGTTGACTTCGTTGACACCGACCAGCGAACGCAGTTGCGGCGAGACCAGCCAGTCCTGGAGGGTCCGCAGTTCCATGGGCGAACGGCTGGCGCTTTCCAGCGTGTACTGGTAGATCTCGCCGAGCCCCGTGCTGATCGGCCCCATTTCCGGCTCGACGCCGGCGGGGAGTTCATCCTTCGCGGCCTGCAGTCGCTCAAAGACCAGTTGCCGCGCGAAATAGGTGTCGACGTCGTCCTCAAAGACGACGATGACCTGCGAGAAGCCCGCCTTGGACATGGAGCGCACCTGGCGGACTTTGGGCAGCCCCTGTAGCGCCTTCTCCACGGGGAACGTGACCCGCTGTTCGACATCGACCGAGGCGAGACCGGGCGCATCAGCCAACACCATGACCTGAACGTTGGTGACGTCTGGAAATGCGTCGATGGGCAGCATCCGCCAGGCGACCACGCCAGCCACGGATACGGCGGCGGCGGCCATGAGGACCATGAGCCGCTGCGTCAAAATGAATTTGATGAAAGTGTTCAACATACGCGTGCTCCTTCATTCATACGCTTAGTCTGCGCAGCCGGCTCCCATTTTTGCACGCAGAACGTCGGACTTGAGGACGAACGCACCTTCCGTGACGATCTGCGCGCCTTTCTTCAGCCCTTGGATAATCTCGACGCTGTCGGCGAAATACCGGCCACAGTCAACATCCGTGCGCAGTGCAAAGCCGTCGCGAACCATGCAAAACACGAAGTTTTTCCCCTCGTCGGACATCAGTGCGCTTTTTGGGACGGCGATCACTTGCTCCGGCGTCTCAAACACGACGTTGGCCGCGCAGAACATGCCGGGGCGCAAGAGACACTCGGCGTTACTCAGAACGGCGCGGATTTTGACCGTGCGGGTGTCCTCGTCCATGATCGCTCCGATCAGGTCGATGGTGCCTTCGAAAATCCGTTCCGGGAGCGAAGACACCTTGACCTGCACACGAAGGGCGCCTTTGTTCGCCGCAGCGGTCAGGGCGGGGAGGTCGTTCTCGTAGACCTCCAGCCAGACCCAGACGGACGATAGATCCGCGACGGTTAGGACGTCCTTGCCCCTTTCGATGGTTTCGCCGTTGTTCAGGTGTTTCTGGATCACGGTGCCGTTCTGAGGCGCCAGCACCGGCAGCACGCTCGGTTTGCCGGCCTGTCCGTCCGCCGTCAGCGTGTCGATGGCTGTAGCGTCCAGCCCCATGACGGCGAGAGCGTTCCCGGCCGACTCGAGTTCCACGCGGTATTCGTCGTATTTCATCTGCGCATCCACCCCGTCGGCCTCGGGACTGAGCTTCTGGGCGACGAGCGATTTTTCACGATCAAGATTCTTCATCGCGAGGGCGGCGAGCGTCTTGTTCTTGCGGTAGGCGCCGATGGCAAGCCCGAGTTCGGGGCTTTCGATCTCGAACAACACGTCGCCGGCTTTGACCGCTTTGCCCAAAGCAGCCTTGATGGCGCGGACGGTGCCGGCCACGCGGGGCGAAATATGCGTCAAAGACGTGTCGTTTAGCACGATCTCCCCGTGGAGCGGCAACAGCGACTGAGCGTTTTGCAGGGTGACGGGGAGGATTGTCACCAGTCCGTTGGTTTTACCCGGCGTGCGGATCAACGAGGGATCCAGCTTCACGAGGCCGAGTTCGTAGCGACATTCGTCGCAGGAGTAATGCGGGATCTTGCATTCGCACTCGACGGTGAAGAGGTCGTCCAGCGTGCGCTCCTGAGGTGCGGCGCCCGGATGGCACTCATCCGCGAGCAACGGGAAGACGAGCAGGGAGATCAGTGAGAGAAGGGTTTTGTTTTTCATAAGCGGTGTCCGTGTTGATAGGTTGAGTGAAGGGTCCAATTGTTAGTCGCCCGTGTGGTTTTCGGCTGTGCTGGCGGATAGTCGATCCAGTTCGATCCGGCAGGCGTGATAGTCGATTGCGGCGTCGCTGACGCTGCGCCGCGCTTCGGCCAAGGTGCGGCGGGCTTCGAGCACGTCGAGGTATCCTGCTTTGCCCTGTTCATGCGCCTGTTTGACTAAGGCCAACACGCGTTCAGCCGAGGGGATGGCCGTTTCACGCAAGCGCGCGTCTTTGGCGGCGAGCGCCTGGAGGCGAGCATAGAGCCGGCGGAGTTGACCTTCATTCTTGAGCCGCGCGGCGTCGGCCTCCAGCCGGGCGGCTTCCGCGTCGGCTGCGGCGGCGCGCACGGCCTCGCGGTTGCGATTGATCAGCGGCAGTTCGAAGCCGACTCCAGCGACCAGACCGAAACCGTCGGACGCCTCCAAGCGCCGCACGCCTGCGGCGACTTCGAGATTCGGCAGGCGCGCGGCCTCTTCGGACCGGAGCTTGGCTTCGAACGCCCGTGTTT
>CAZDLY010000037.1:0-24845 GCA_964506575.1 uncultured Akkermansia sp.
CCTCGGACGCAAGCCGTCAGGCGCAGCGTCCGGGGGGTTTTGCAAGAGCCTCCGTCTATAACTTGACCCAGCCAGCACAGATTCGGTATCAACCACAAACGGGAAAATGGTCGCACATTCCGAGGCGTTTGTCTATCCCCCGATATTTATTCTTGAAATGGTTGTATCCTGTTGCAGCGCAATATTTAATAAGTATCCGTCACTCAAAAGAACGGGTGTGGACACGCAGAAAGGAGACGTGCGCATGCAGAACACGGGACCACAAACCCCGATGGGCCAGTTGTGGAGCAGCATCCAGTCGTGGCTCTTCCCCATGCTGGAGGACGAAATCGGAGCGCTGGACGATAAGCACCGGCAGTTCGTCGCGGTGTGCGAACTGTGCGCTCCGCAAGATCACATGGCCGCCTATCGCTGGTGCGGCAACGGCTGTCCGCCCAGTGACCGGCTGGCGCTGTGCACGGCGTACATCAACGGTGGCCCTGTCGAGTCCGTTTGTTTAGCGTCGGACCCGCCGCTTCAGCAAAAAATCCTGCAAAAACCCTCGGACGCAAGCCGTCAGGCGCAGCGTCCGGGGGGGGTTGCAAGAGCCTCAGTATGCTGTGTCTGCCCTGGCTGCCCCGGGGCACGGCTTGCCATCAGGGATGCGGTATGGTATTTTTTTGCACGGCGTCGCCCAGGACCCCGCAGGAGCCCTTTTCCGGATGACCACCATTCTCATTTTGGATCCGTACCCGACGAGCGCACACAAGGCGCTGGCCGGCCTTCAGGCGGTGCTTGCCTTTGTGCCTTCCGTCTCCCAGCTTGGCCCCGCCTTGCAGCGGTTGAAGCCGGATCTGCTGATTTGCGATGTCAGCGCGAGCGAGGTGTCGGGGCGCGCCATCGCCGAGCAGGCGCACAGGCTCTCGCCCGGCACGCGGGTTCTGTTTACGGGACCGCCGATCTGCCGCCTGCAAGCCCTCCGATTGATCGAGCAAAAACTCGTTTCCGCCTTTTTTCCGAAGCCGTGGCAGCTCATCGCGGCTCCAGACGTCATTGCAAGCTTGTTGCCGCACGCGGGGGAAAGGGTCAAGGCCGCCGCGGAACGCACATTGAAGCAGACGGCCACCCGACGCTTCCGCGCCGGGAAGCGGCCCGCCCCCGTCAGTGAGACCGAAGATCTCGACGGGCGCTACCGCTTGGACGAGAAGCTCGGCGAGGGCGGGGCAGGCTGCGTCTATCGCGCGCATGACCTCCTGCTCGACATGCAGATCGCCATTAAGCTGCTCCACCCGGCCCTGTACCGCAACGCCCAGGCGTTGGGCGATCTGCAGTCCGAAGCCCGCATCTGCATGACCCTCACCCACCCCAATATCGTTCGTCTCTACAACCTGGACAAGCGGAGCAGCCACTACCTGCTCGTCATGGAATACATCGACGGACCGAATCTGCACACCCTCATCCAATCCAATCCCACGCCCGAACCCGCGTTGTTTCGCGGCGTGATCCAGGCTGTCGCCGCGGCGCTCGACGAGGCCCACCGCAGCGGCGTGACCCACAGCGACCTCACCCCGGGCAACATCCTGATCAATTCCTCGGGCGTGCCCAAGATCATCGACTTCGGCATCGCCGCCCTCGCGAACCAGCAGGCCGCTCCCGGCGAGCTCATCGCTGGAACGCCGTCCTACATGAGTCCCGAGCAGCTCCGCGGCGAGCCGGTCGGGCCCGCCACCGATATTTTCGCGCTCGGCGTGATCGCCTACCAGATGCTCGCCAATTTTCTGCCGCAGATGGCCGACGCCACGCTGGACGACCTCGCCAACCAGCCCCGGCCGCCCCTCGTCGGCATTTCGGAGGCCGCCGCCGCGGTGATCGGCCGGGCGTTGGCCTTTGACCCCGCCGACCGCTGGCCCACCGCGGGCGCGTTTGCCGACGCGCTCCTGCAAACCTGAAGGAGGCCGCAAGATGACGCTCGCAGACGCACTCATCCTGCTCGTTCTGGTTGTTCTCATCGGCCTGAACGTGTACGCCCTCATCCGGCGCGCGCGGGAGACGACGGAGAGCCGCTCCGTCGCGGACGACCTCGCCCGCCTCAACGAGCGGCTGCAGCAGGCGCTGGCCGCCGCGCGGCAGGAGGCGGCCGAGGCGGCCGCCGCGCAGCGCCACGAGCTGCTCGCCCAGATGCAGGAGCTCGGGCGCACCCTGCACGCCCTCCTCTCGACCCTCGGCGAGGGGCAGCAACGCCGCATCGCCGAACTCACCGCCGCGCAGCAGGCGCAGTTCGATGCCGTCCGCCAGACGCTCGACAGCAGGCTGGAGTCGCTCCGCAGCTCGGTCGGGGAGCAGCTCGACAAGGTCCGCCAGGACAATGCCGTCAAGCTCGAGGAGATGCGCCGCACCGTGGACGAGAAACTGCACGACACGCTCGAAAAACGCCTGGGCGAATCGTTCAAGCAGGTCAGCGAACGCCTCGAACAGGTCCACAAGGGCCTCGGCGAAATGCAGGCGCTGGCGGTCGGCGTCGGCGATCTGAAGAAGGTGCTGACCAACGTCAAGACCCGCGGCTCGTGGGGCGAGGTCCAGCTCGGCGCCCTGCTCGAGCAACTGCTCACCGCCGACCAGTACGCCGCCCAGGTCCGAGTCCGCCCCCGCTCGACCGAAATCGTCGATTTCGCCATCCGCCTGCCGGGACGCGACGACGGCGATACGCCGGTGTGGCTGCCGATTGACGCCAAGTTCCCCAAGGAGGACTACGAACGCCTCTCGGACGCCGCCGAGCGGGGCGACGCTGCGGGCGTGGAGACTGCGGTGCGCCAGCTCGAAGCGCGCATCCGGCAGGAGGCGCGCGACATCCGCGACAAATACATCGCGCCGCCCGACACCACCGATTTTGCAATCCTCTACCTGCCGACCGAGGGGCTTTACGCGGAAGTGCTGCGCCGGCCGGGCCTCGCCGATTTCCTGCAACGCGACTGCCGCGTGGTCGTCGCCGGTCCCACCACCCTCGCCGCCCTGCTCAACAGCCTGCAGATGGGCTTTCGCACCCTCGCCATCCAGAAACGCAGCAGCGAGGTCTGGAAACTGCTGGCCGCGGTCAAAAAGAAGTTTGAGGGCTTTGGCGAGACCTTCAGCCGCGTCCAGAAGAAGATCCAGGAGGCCGACAAGGCCCTGGATGACGCCCGCAGCGACACCGAGATCATCGGCAAGCGGCTCCGCCTCGTGGAGTCGGCCGACGAGGCCGCCGTCCGCGACGCCCTCGCCCTTCCCGCCGGGACCGATGCGGAGTAGCCTGACGCGCTTCTTACAATCTTTTTACGCCATTCTGACCCTTCCGCGCCTGAACTGTGCTTAAATGCCGCCGTGTAATAACAACGGGAGGACAATCATGAGAACCAAGTTTGGATTAGTGGCGCGTACCGCCCTGTTGGTGGTCGCGCTGTGCGGGTTCCAGCGCGCGGCGCTGGCGGACCGGGTGAGGCTGGACGTCGGCATGGCGACCACCCATCTGGAAGCGAACAAGAAGCAGATCGGCTACATCAAGGTCGGGCTGACCGGATTTGCGCCCGAACGGGAGCGGCGCACGCCCGTCAATGTGGCGATCATCATCGACCGGTCGGGTTCGATGGCGGGCGACAAGATCGTCAAGGCCCGCGAAGCGGCCCTGATGGCCGTGGACCGGCTCAATGCCGACGACATCGTCTCGGTGGTGGCCTATAACGACACCGTGTCGGTTCTGGTGCCCGCCACGAAGGTGTCCGACAAATCGGCCATTCGCGCCGGCATCGAGCGCCTCGACGCCTTCGGCTCCACGGCGCTCTTCGCGGGCGTCAGCAAGGGCGCCGACGAGGTTCGCAAGTTCCTCTCGCGCGACCGCGTCAACCGCGTGATCCTGGTTTCGGACGGCCAGGCCAACGTGGGCCCCTCCTCGACCTCCGCCCTGGCGGAGCTGGGCGAGTCGCTGGCCAAGGAGCGCATCTGCGTGACCACGATCGGCCTCGGCCTCGACTACAACGAGGACCTGATGACCCAGCTCGCCCGCAAGAGCGACGGCAACAGCGGCTTTGCCAACAGCAGCGACGACCTGGTCCGGCTGATGAGGGCCGAATTCGGCGATGTCCTGGCGGTCGTGGCCCAGGAACTCAGCGTGCGCATCGATTGCGCGGCGGGAATCCGCCCGGTGCGCGTGCTCGGCCGCGAGGCCGACATCACCGGCGGCACGGTGCGGGTCCTGATCAACCAGCTCAATGCCGGACAGGAAAAGTACGTGCTGCTCGAGGTGGAGGTGCCCGCCACGCGCGCCAATCAGACGCGCGAGGTCGCCGCCGTCACGGCCTCCTATGCGAACATGATGACGCGGTCAACCGACACGCTCTCGGCGACGACCAGCGTCCGGTTCACCGATTCGCCGTCGGAGGCGGAACGGAGCGTCAACCGCGACGTCATGATCGCCGTGGTCACCCAGATCGCCGTTGAGCGGAACAAGCTGGCGGTGGAACTGCGCGACAAGGGCCGGATCGACGAGGCGCACGCCGCCCTGACCGCCAATGCGGGCTACCTGAAGCTCAACGCGTCGAAGCTTGACTCCGCGGCGCTGGGGCTGTACGCTGAGCGCAACGTCGTGGATGCGCGGAATCTGGACGACGCCAACTGGACCCGGCAACGCAAGGACATGCGCTACATGCAGCGGTCTTCTGAGGCGCAGCAGAGCTATTGAGCCAACATGAAACCCAAGCTGATCGTCATGCTTCTGCTCCTGGTGCTGCTCCCGGTGGGGCTGATCGCCTGGCTGGGCGTCGGAATCGCGCGCCAGGAGCGGGAGCGTGTGCAGCAGCGCATGCAGCAGGCGCTGACGGCGCGTCTGACGGATCTCCGGGACACCGTCGGCCGTCTGATGGAAAAGGAGACGCGGGACTTGCAGCGCCTGACCGATCTCCAGGCGTCCGAGGCGGAGGCCCTCCGCGCGCTCGTGCGGGGGCGGCGCCTGATCCGGCAGGTGTTTGTGCTCGCCCCCGACGGTGCATTCCTGTTCCCGCCGCCCGGCGGGTCGAGCGAGCGGGAGCGCGAGGCGCTCCAGCGGCTGGCGCCGGTCTGGAGATCGGCTGAGGTTTTCCATCCGGCCGGGGCGGAGAGCGTCGCATCCCGGGCGCAATCGGGCTGGCACACCTGGTTCGCGGACGACGGCGTGCAGCTGTTCTACTGGCGGCGCCTGCCGGACGGCCGGCTGGTCGGGGTCGAACTGGAAAGCGCCGCCCTGCTGGCGGATGTCATCGCCCTGCTGCCCGCCTCCGACGACGGCCCGGCCGACCTGCCCGCGGGCCGCATCGTGCTGCAGGACGCCCGGAATATCCCGCTGTACCAGTGGGGCGGCTACCGGCCGGAGGCGCAGGAACTTCCGCTCGCCCGCCTGGCGTTCGCTCCGCCGCTGAATGCGTGGAGCCTGGAATACTACGTGCCCGCCGCCCAGGCCGGCCGGACCGTGAGCGGCAGCGCGCGCTTCAACGTGGGCGCGGCGGTGGGCGTGGTCGCGCTCGCCCTCGCCGCGCTGGCCCACGCCCTCTACCGCGCCAGCACCGGCGAACTGCGCGCCGCGGCGCAGAAGGTGAGCTTTGTCAATCAGGTGTCGCACGAGCTCAAGACCCCGCTGACCAACATTTGCATGTACGCCGAATTGCTGGCGGAACGCATTCCCGAAGACGATGAGCAGGCGCGCGGCCACATCGGCATCGTCATTGCCGAGAGCCGCCGTCTCGGCCGGCTGATCGGCAACATCCTGATCTTCGCCCGGCAGCAAAAGGCCCGCCTGACGCTTCATCCGGCCGCAGGCACCGTGGATGCGATCATCGCCGACACGCTGGAAAGCTTTCGTCCGGTCTTGCAGGAGGCCGGCGTGCGGATCACGTTCACCCCCGGCGCCGGGCGGCCGGTGATGCTGGACGCCGACGCGCTCACGCAGATCCTCGGTAATTTGTTCAGCAACGTCGAGAAATACGCCCTGGGCGGCCAGGCGCTGGAGGTGACCAGCCGGCAGACGGGCGATCGCACCGAAATCCGGGTCGCCGACCGCGGTCCGGGAATTCCCGCCGCGTACGCGGACGACATCTTCAAGCCGTTCGTCCGGCTGAGCAACACGCTCACCGACGGCGTCTCCGGAACGGGCATCGGTCTCACCATCGCCCGTGATCTGGCGCGCCTGCACGGTGGCGACCTCACGCTGGAGCACGCGGAGGCCGGCGCGTGTTTCCGGGTGGTCGTGCGCACGCCCGCGATTACCGGGACGGAGGCCACATGAAGATCCTGGTCGTCGAAGATGACGCCCGCACCCGCAAGGGATTGCTGGAGATTCTCGCCAACGAAGGGTACGAGACCTGCTCCGCCGCGAACGGCAGCGACGCGCTGGCCGTCTTTGCGAGGGAGTCGCCCGACGCCCTCTGCCTCGACATCATGATGCCGGGCCTGAGCGGATACGATGTCTGCCGCGAGATCCGCAAGACGAACAGCCGCGTCCCCATCCTGTTCATCAGCGCCAAGTCCGAGGAGGTTGACAAGGTGCTCGGCCTGGAACTGGGCGCGGATGACTACATCTCCAAGCCGTTCGGCGTGAAGGAGGTGGTGGCGCGGATTCGCGCGGTCACGCGGCGGTGCCTGGCGGCGCGTCCGTCCGCCACGCCGGCCGTTTCGTTTACAATGGCCGATCTCAAGGTCGTTCCGGCGGAACTCCGCGTCTATCGCGGCAAGCAGGCGATCGAGGTCAGCCTGCGGGACATGCGCATCCTGCAGATGCTGTACGACAACCGGGGACGGGTGCTGGATCGCAACACCCTCTTCGACACCTGCTGGGGGATGAACTACATGCCCAACAGCCGGTCGCTCGATCAGCATATCTCGCAATTGCGCAAGCGCATCGAGGTCAACCCGGCCAAGCCGCGCATCATCCTCACCGTTCACAATGCCGGGTATCGCTATGATGTTTAAGCAATCGGGAACAAAAGGGATGCCAGAGGCGTCTAAAAGTTCAGGTGTGTGTCTCGGGAGAAGAAGTGCCATGAAAAAGTGCGTGTGTGTGATTGCGGTGGCCGGGTTGGTGGCGTGGGCCGTAACGGGCTGGGCGGACGGGAACAAGCCGGAGCCGCCGCTGGGGCTGGAACTGGATCTGGTGGACGGGTCACACCTGATCGGCATTCCCGGCATCACGAACGTGCCCGTGCAGACATCCTTCGCCCTGATGAACATTCCCCTGGCTCAGATACAGACCATCGGGATCGGCGACGATCACGAGTCGCTCGAACTCAACCTCCGCAACGGCGACAAGCTCACCGGCGTGATCACCACCAAACCGATTGAGCTGACAACGTCCTTCGGGAAGGTGTCGGTCGGTCTCGAACACATCCGCAAGATCCGTGTATCCACGACAGACTCGGAAACGCGGGAGATGCTGAGAAAGGGGCTGGTGCTGCACTACACGTTCGACAAGAAAGAAGACGGGATCGTGACTGACCAGAGCGACAAGAAGAACAACGGCACGGTCGTGGGCGCCACATTCGCCGACGGCAAAAACGGCGGCGCCTACAGCCTCAGCGGCAGCAATGATCACATCACCGCGCCCAACAGCGACAGCCTCGAAATCAAGGACAAACTCACCCTCGCGATCTGGGTCAATCTGACCTCGTTGAACCCCGGCGGATACGGCAACGAAGTGGGCTACATCATCAACAAGGGGGACGACCTCTGGTGGAACCCGGCCTTCAGCCTGGGCTATGGCAAGGGAGGAGGGGAACCCTTTTTCCACGTCTGCAACGCCACCGATCCGCAGCAGGGCGGGGGCAAGAGCGCCGGAAGCGCCGCCCGGATGGAACTCGGCAAATGGTATCATCTGGCGGGCGTTTACGACGGCGCCACGGTCAAGCTCTATGTCAACGGGAATCTCGAAAAGACGGAAGCCTATTCCGGCCCGCTCCGTTCCGACAAGGCACCGGTCCATGTGGGCGGCGGCAAGCTGATGGGTGTCGACTGGGGCAATAATTTCACCGTCAACGGACTGGTGGACGAAGTGATGATCTACAACCGGGCGCTGTCCGACAACGAAGTCCGGCAGCTTTTCAGCGCCCAGAAATAGGCGACTCGGCAAACAGGAGGGCGACATGTGCAGACACACGTTCTGGATCGGTATATGTGCGGCCGTGGCGCTCGCTGGCGCGGCAGGGGCTGAGCCGGACCCGGCAGCAGCCCCCATTCAACTGACGGTCGAGTTGTCCGACGGCTGTCGCCTCATCGGCGTTCCGGCCCAGACCTCGGCCCCCATCATCACGGCGATCGGCAAGATCGACGTGCCGCTGGCGCAGGTGAAGACGATGACGTTTCAGGACGACCATGAGGGCATCACCGTCGCGTTGAACAATGGCGACCGCCTGACCGGCGTCCAGAGTCTGGGCGAGTTGCGGATGAAAACCCTTTTTGGGGACGTCACCATCAAGCCCGTGCTCATCCGCAAGATCGATTGCCGAGCGGGCCATGGGGGCACCAAACTGCCGGCGAACCTGAGCAAGGGGCTGGTGCTGTACTACACGTTTGATGGACTTCAGGAGGGTGCCGTGAAAGATGCCAGCGATTGCAAGAACCACTCATCCGCCGTCCGAGGCGTCACCGTCGACGGAAATGCGTCGTTTCAGGGAAGCACCTATATCTCGGTCCCGAACAGCGCATCGCTCAATCCGGAAAAGAGCATCACCCTATCGGTTTGGATCAAGGCCACAACCCATCAGAACAAGGGAATCGTCATGAAAGGTCCCCTGACCGAATCCCAGGGAAGCTACAGCCTGGTGTTTAATCCGGATTCGCACGGCGGAAATGGACTGTTTCGCTTGAACGGAGGAATCGAAGATGGACGGGGACAGGTATCGACACGCGAATCCATGGCCGGCTACATGGAAAAGTGGACGCATCTGGTTGGCACGTATGCGGACGGCGAACAGAAGATTTATGTGAATGGCAAGCTTTCGGGAACGCAACCGTATCAGCAGCCCATTCAGAACGACGCCAACCCTCTGGTTGTGGGCGGCTACTATTCGGCGGGCTACCTTTATCAGGGTGATCTCGATGATCTGATGATTTTCAACCGCGCACTGAGCGGTGCCGAAATTGAACAGCTCTATAAGTTACGATTATGATGGAAGCGGGCACTTTTTATATAAATCAAGCCATTGGGCGACCTGCCGAAGTGAGCGTACAAGGATGGATGACATGAAAAGACACCTGTTCTGGATAGGCGTATGGGCGGCTGCGGCGCTGATCACAGCGGCTGGAGATGAAATTGTTCCAAAGGAACCGCCTCTGCGTTTGGAGGTGAATCTGGTTGACGGCTCGCGCATCATCGGCACACCCGTCATCGCGACGGTGCCCGTGCAGACGGCATACGCCAAGATGGATGTGCCGCTGACGCAGATCCAGTCTCTGAAGCTTGGCGACGATCATGAGACCGTGACCCTGAACTTGCGCAACGGCGACAAACTGACCGGCGTGATCAGTCTCAAGCCGATTGAGTTGAAGACCGTGTTCGGAACGGTTGCGGTCGGCATCGAGCATATCCAGCAGTTGGATATCGTGCTGAGCGGCGGAACGGGTCAGAAGGGGCTGGTCCTGTGGAACCGGCTCGGGTCGGAAAGCGAAGTCAAGAATAGCCGTGTCGGCCTGGGAGGAAAGCTGAATGCCGGCCGTTTCGTGGAGGGGCGCTTCGGGAAGGGTATCGAACTGAACATGCAGGAGCCGTTCGGTGTCACGTTCCCCGCTGAAATCGTTCCCGCATCGGCCGGGTGTATCGAATTCTGGGCGAAACTGATGGACTTCCCGCAAGCCCTGCCATCGGGCGAAAAGCCCGGCCTCGTCGGCGTGAGCGAAAAAGAGAACGTTCCGGGAGGCCCTTGCATTCACTTCAACGGCAACGATGGCGCAGCCAATGGCGGGCTGTGCGCCCGGCTTGGGAGCATCGGCTCGGCAGGAACGGCTCAATATGGAGGCTGGACCTACGCGCGGGCTTTGGGCACGGACGCTGTGGGTGACTGGCACCACTACGCACTCGTATGGAATCCCGCCGGCATCCCCGGCGTGATCGATGGCACGCGTTGTGTCGCCATATTCGTCGATGGCCGGCTCAACACAGGCTCATGGAACGGCGCTGTGTTGCCACCCGGTCCTTGGACGCTGCCCACTGGCAGTCGCCTCGGATTACTCTGTCATCAAGGCATGCCAAGCGGCCGCATCGTATTCGACAATCTGAAGATCTGGAACTACGCCAAGACGGATTTCAACGACCGCGACAACGAGTAGACAAACACCCAAACAGAAGGACCACCATGAAAACCATGAGCAGCCGCAAACACGTGCTGGCCGTCGGAATGATCGTCGCCCTCGCCGTCTCATCCTGGGGCGAAGAGGCGCAGACCAACGCCACGCTCCGCCTCGCCATCGATCTGGTCGACGGCTCGCGTCTCATCGGCACCCCCGCAATTGCGACCGTGCCGGTGCAGACGGCCTACGCCAAGATGGATGTGCCGCTGGCGCAAATCCAGTCTCTGAAGATCGGCGACGACCACGAGACCGTGACCCTGGACCTGCTCAACGGCGACAAGCTGACCGGCGTGATCAGTCTCAAGCCGATTGAGCTGAAAACCGTGTTCGGTACGGTGGCGGTCGGCATCGAGCAGATCCAGCAGCTGGATATCGTGCTGAGCGGCGGAACGGGTCAGAAGGGGCTGGTCCTGTGGAACCGGCTCGGGTCGGAAAGCGAAGTCAAGAATAGCCGTGTCGGCCTGGGAGGAAAGCTGAATGCCGGCCGTTTCGTGGAGGGGCGCTTCGGGAAGGGCATCGAACTGAACATGCAGGAGCAGTTCGGTGTCACATTCCCGTCCGAAAGCGTTTCCGGCCCTGACGGATGCATCGAGTTCTGGGCAAGACTGATCAACTTCCCTGCGGACATCCGGCAACCGGGCGGCGCCTGGCCCAGCCTGATTGCGGGCGTTGACGACAAAGGCCCCGTAGGATTTCTCATGCACTTCTGCGCGAACGACGGCGGCTCCGCTGGAGGACTCTGTTTCCAAGTCGCGGGCAACGGCGGGACCGGCCGGTATGGATCCTGGCCTTACGCCAAGGCCCTGGGGGCCGGCACGGCGGAGGGCTGGCATCATTACGCGCTGGTGTGGGCCGGCGATGGCATCCCCGGTGTAGATAATGGCAAGCGACGCACCGCCATCTTCGTGGACGGCAAGCTCAACACCGGATTCTGGAACGGAGAAGGCGGCAGCTTGACCATCCCGAAGACCGCCCGTTTCGGACTGCTCGCCCATCAGGGCACACCAAGCGGAAGCGTGGTCTTCGACAACCTCAAAATCTGGAGCTATGCCAAGACGGACTTCAACGACCGTGACCGCGAGTAAAACAAAAACCGGCAGCAGGATCAGTGATGAACAGGTTCGCAGTACCGATACTAACGGCTCTATTTCTCGCCATTCGAGCGACGGCAGACCGCCCTGCGATTGGCCAGCCGGAAGCCAGCTTGGCGCGATCACTGACGGCCGTACACGTCGAGACAGTGGTGAAGAACTCGGTCAAACTTGAAGCGGGCGATGCGAGCCATCCGGGAACAGCCGTGTTCTACAACACGGTGAAGGTCGAGGTGGACGTGGCGACGGCGGGAGATATTTCTGCCGGAAAGAAGGTGCGAACCGAGGCGCGTGAGATGGAGAACGTGTGGGTCGTTCCCTGGGTGAACGATCCCCAAAAGTATCAGAGCCTCGGCCATTATGTCGTGCTGGATGGCCGGTCGGGAGATATCCTTGTCGATCACGCCCGGGGCGTAACCGGAACGCCTGCCGCGCGACCGGATGGGCAGATCGTCCCGCCAACCTGTGTCGCAATGTCTGACACCCAAAGCAATCGCGCAGCCGCCCGGTTGCCGGCCGAGGGTGTGAAGGCCGCCGGTTCGGCGACGCTTCCCCACGCGGACGCCTTTCGAATTCAGTGCAGGAAGCCGGCGGATCACGTTGCCGTAACCGTCGGGGCTGACACCACGAGCTTCACGGTCACCAGTCCAAGCGGCATTGGCTCGGCAAGCATCGAACGAACGGGGCCCGCATGGCCGGCGTCCGTCATCCTTCGACTGGATCTGAAAGGACTGGAAGGAATCGTGATTTCAAACGGTCAGACACGACTGTCAGGCTTTGTCGACCGAAATGGCGAGACGAGGCTGGAAGCGGACGGCACTGGAGCGATAGCGAAAGGTAACCCGCTTTGGATGGAGATCGAGCGCGATCAGGGGGGGCTCAAGATGGCGATCCCCCAGGCGATGCTAAAGACGGCGAAGACGCTGATGATCGAATGGGTTGATTTCTTCCGGTGATGAACGTGTCGGCCGAATTTGGGCTCGATGAATTGAGAAGCCGCAGGCAGGCAAGAAGGAGATGAAGACCGCGACGGTCACGTGTGGTAGATTAGGCCATAATCAGAAGGAGGCGCACATGCAACCCGCAGGAATAGGCTCGCTTTTCAAACTGCTTCTCGTGCTGTTTCTCAGCGTGAAGGACGCGCCGCAGAATGCGGGGCGGGGGCCCGCGCTCGAAGCCCTGGCGCCGGCCGGGGCCGTTGCCTCCGCCGTGCTCGACGTGAAGCAGTTGCGCGCGATGATACGGAATGACCCCGACCTGGCCAAGGATCTGTTCGATGGTCGCACGCCGGAGGCGGCCTACGGCGAGGCCATTGAAGCCATGAGCGAGCGGACGCGCGTGGATCCCGCGGCGCTTCGCGACGCCATCGCCCCTGTGCACGCCGTCGGGTTCTGGGCTCTGGGGATGGCCGACCGCCGGCAGCCGCGTTTTGTTGTCGTGTTTGATCGCGGGGATGCCCCCGACATTCTGCCCCGGCTGTTGGCCAACCGTCCGGCCGCGGACGGAGCCGACGCCAACGCCCCCCGCACCGTAGTCTACGCGGGACGCACGATCTACGCTGTGGGCCGTGATCCACGGGAGGCGCTCTGGCTCGCCGAGTTCAACGGCATGGTGGTGCTGGCGTCCGACGCGCTGGCGGCGGAGACGTTTCTGCTTCAGGCGGGCGCGGGCGCCCAAACGCCGCCGGCCGCCCGGGTGTCCCTGTCGGGCTTGGTGCCTCCGCTCCTCGAAATGAAAGCCGATGTGGGCACCCTCGTGAACGGCCTGTTGCCCGCCATGGGCGACCACGACCGGGCCGAGTTCATGGCCGCCGGCGCGTTCGTTGACTTGCCGGCCTGGCGTGGCGTCACCGTGCGCATGCATCGGGATGCCATCGTACTCCGGGCGGAGATTGATCCGGGCAGTCCGCTGGCGGCCGCGCTGCAGCCCCCCCCCAGTCTGGAGCTGATCGATGCGATTCCGGCGGACTCGGGGCTGGCTGCGGTTGTCAGCGTCCGGGATGCCTCCAAGATCTGGAATCTCTGTGAGGCGGGATTCAGCCACGTGGCCCTCTTCGAGCGCGGAAATAATCCGAAGGAGGAGTTCATCCGCGATTTCCAGAGAGGCTCCGGGCTGGATATCCAGCGGGACGTGGTTTCCAACCTGGTCGCGGCGGCCGTGGTGATCACCGATCCCGCCCGCGGGCTGAGGATGGATCGGGGCGGGGCGCTCTATTTCGAGGGCAAGGACCCCGCGCGCATGCTGACCCTGGTGCAGGCGATTCTGGCAAAGGCGAAGGAACACAGGGAGGTCTCGGCGGAGCCTGAGAACCGGGAGGGGGTTCAGGTGTGGCGCACGGGCGACACCCTGTACGCGCTGAAGGGCAAGGTGGCAATGGTAGCCCCGTGTCGGGGCGAGGCGAAAGCGGTGACCGAGCGCCTGCTGACGCACTTCATTAAAGGCGGAGAGGGACTGCGCAAGATCGTGGCGTCCCGTCAGGCCGGAGCCACCACATTCGCGACGCTGGACGGCGCCCGGTGCTTCCCGCAGTCGGGTTTTGAACGGCTGACGGCGGGATTGACGGTGGGCCCGGACGGACGGTGGGTGGTGATTCGGGTCGCGGGTGGCGGCCCCAAACTCGCCGCAGGCATGGTGCGGCTGATCGCCTCCGCCGGTCGTACCGCCTCCGCGCAGGCCATGCAGACTCAGGCGCTGAACAACCTGCGCATGGTCGCGTTAGCCTGCATCCAGTATGAAGCCGAGCAGGAGAAGCTGCCCGCGGCGCTCACGGATGTCAAAACCTATCTCAAAGAACCCGACAGCGCCTGGCGCGATCCCCGGAGCGGACAGCCCATCCGGCTGAATCCGGCGGTGGCCGGCCAGACGCTGGCTTCGATCAAGAATCCCAACGGGACGGTGCTGGCCTACTACGGACCCCCCGCCCCGGCTGCGCAGCAGCCCCTCTGCGCCGCCTTTTGCGACGGCAGCGTCCGGCTCCTGACGCCCGCCGAGCTCGAGACCGCACTCAAGCCCGCGACACACCCGGAGTGAATGTGCAAGACGCGGAACTATCGCAATCGCGGAACTAAAGGAGAACAAAATGAAACTCACACGACTCCTTCTCGCCGCATCGGTCATTATGACCATCACTCATCGGGCTTGGGGATCCGATCCCCAGTCCAATGCAACACTGACCGTGATTCTGGATCTGACGGACGGCTCCCGCGTCATCGGCACGCCCGGCGTCGAGACGGTGGCCGTTCAAACGCCGTACGCCAAGATGAACGTCCCGTTGAAGCAGATCCGGACCATCACGATGGGTGAAGACCACGAAACCGCCGCCATTTCCCTTCAAAACGGCGATAGGCTGAATGGCGTCATCACGCTCGTCCCGATCACGCTTGAGACCGTGTTCGGGAAAGTGGCCATCAGCTCCGAGCACATCCGGGTGCTATCCGTCAGAGCCACCGGAGGCGCGTTGTCCGAGTCCCTCCGGAAAGGCCTGGTCCTTTACTATTCATTCGACCGGGACGAGGGCGGCAAGGTGACGGACCTGAGCGCTGGTGGAAACCACGGGACGGTCACGGGCGCCAAATTCTCTTCCGCGGGGAAGAACGGCGGCGCGTATGATTTCAGCGGCAACGAGGGCGCCAGCGTGAGTTTCGATCCGAAGGCGCTGGCGGGCAGCCGGGCGGTGACGGTGTCGGCCTGGTTCAAGAGTTTTGGGGACTCCGGAGACTGGGAAGAGATCATCGGCTGCAGCACGGAAGAAGGAAACGTCCAGACGCCGGTCTGCTTTCTGTGGTTCAGCAAGACGGGCCTGGGGGACAACACGCACTCGCGCGTGTTGATCGACAAAGACGCCGGCGGCCGCGAATCGTTCGCCATTGCACCCACCAAGCCGGCCTCCTTCTTCCGAGACGGCCGCTGGCACCATGTGGCGCTCACCTGGAACGGCACCCAGGCGACGTACTACATTGACGGCGCTCGCGATGCCAGCCAGCCGACCAGCGCCGGGACGCTGGCTTATGTCGGCGATCGGCGCAGCCTGATCGGCAACGGCTGGGCGTTCGAACAGGTCACTCATAATTTCAACGGCCTGATCGACGAGGTGATGATCTACAACCGCGTGCTGACCGATGACGAACTCCGGACGTTGCATGGCCCTCGGAAATAGTACCGGTCAGGAGAGGGACGATGAACGTACACCTCTTGTGCGCGATGGTCGCGGGTCTGAACCTGCTGATCTGTGCACCGACTGCTTGGGGCACGGAACCGCCGGGATACGACGGTCCACCGGACGCGACCGGCAGAACCCTCACGGCGGATTTCGCCGCTTACCTATCTGCGGCCGACCTGGTCTGCGCCTGCGAGTTCCTGGATGACGGCGTGACCCGCAAGGTCGGCCACGGGACCCCAGTCGTCCAGACGGCTGCGGTGAGCGAGGTCTTCTTTGGCGATCCGAGCCTCAGAACCATCGAGGTTGATAAGGAATACTTCCGGGCGGGCAAGGGGGACAAGGTGCTTCTGGCGCGGCTCGGCCCGGCGCAGATCGCCACGATTCCGGACACACCAGCCGCCCGCCAGGGACTTCGCAAGGCGATTCACGTCGCCCAGCGGATCCATCTGGAAAACCGATTCATCGACCCCGACAAGCTGCTCGCCGCCGCTGAGGAACTCCTGCGGGACTACCTCGCGAAGCTGGCGGACAGATATCCTGACCACCCGTTAGTCGGACGGAATGGGGTCAAGGCGGCGAAAGCCGTCCGTTGTCCGGCGCCGCTGGGATCGCACATTCTCATCATCGGCGGGCTGAAGCCGCTGGAGACCGACCGGGGCCGGGCCGACATCCCGCGCGGCGACGGGTTGATCCTATGGGTTGTTGTCGGGACCAATCCGCATCGGGTCTTCGCCATCGGACGTCCGGACAAGGACATTGCCCACATTGAGGAAGTGACACGGGATCACGTTGAGAATCGCCACACGGTGGTCCGCAAGCAGGTCACCGACCTGCCCACGGGCGATGGTCCTCTTTCCATGCATCTGGTCACCGTAACGCCCCGTCCCGACGGCAGGGGTCGGTTCGGGGAAGAACTGCACACCATTTTCGTGGCGATGGCCGGTCGGTTGAAGGAATTGAACGCCGACCCGCCGAGGAATATCGATGCGGCCATCAACTGCCTGGCGGCTGCCGCTCCGGCCGAGGACGGCATGCGTGACATGTGTGCGGGTCGTCCGGCCTATTGGGCCTACGTCGCCCTGCAGAGCCCCTATGTCAAGGGCGCGCTGAGCGCCCAGCAGAAACTGCGGCTGGTTCCGATGCTCATCGAGCGGCTAACGGATGCCTCCGAGGTGCGGAACGAGACCCCCTATGACGGGCCGGTGACGCTGGCCCACCACATGGCCTACCCGTTGCTGTGCGCGATAACGGGCGAGAAGTTTCCGCCGGCGATTGACAGGCCCCGAGAATCCTTGGATTTTCCCGCCGGGTCGCCGCTGGACCGGACCCAGTTGGAAGCTGCACGAAAACGGCAGCAGGCTTGGCGCGATTGGTGGGAGAAGGACGGCCGGCCGCTGGCTGCGCCCGCCGCGGGAGTCCGCGCAACGGCTGAGGATATGCTGGAAGGAGTGACCCACGTTGACATGCATGCTCCAACCTACCGGACCCAGCGGCCGTTGCTGTGCGGCCCGGGGCGACACTTCCCCGACGGGATGGAGATGGTGTTCAGGAATCCCGACACAGCGACTGAGTTTCACGTGGTGTTTCCCAAGGATGTGTCGGCGCCGCAAGGCAATGCGTTAACCAGCGCGTTGACGCTGCATGGCCGGTTCGGGACTATCCAATCGGCCCCGGGGGGCAAGCCCCCCTCTGAGCCCGATCGGCTTGGCAAGCCTGTCCCGGATGACTACCGGTACTTCGTTGTTTCGCGTTGGGAAATCCGCAACTCTCCCACCGCGCAGCCGACGGACACGCAACCCGATCCGCGTCCGAAAGCATGGTCTGCTGCCGCACCGGGCAGAGCCGACAAACCCGCGGCATTTACCCGCGAGGACGAGAGCACTAAGACGAGCAATGGCGATTCGCCGCTGCGGCGGGTCAAGCTGGCCGTCGGCATGAAGCGGGTCGAGGCGGAGCAGCTGATTGCAGAGGCGACCGGCGTGCGGTCGAAGTATGACTTGCACGCGATGGACGTCTCGCCCGAAGCCCGCTACGAAGACGGCCAAGGCGTCCTTGTCGTCCGCTACAGGCCGGGCACGCCGGCACCGCTGGTCACGATGTCCAACGGCGGATCCGAGCATCTGCCCCCGATAGACGGCGAGGTGCTGTCGTGGGCATACCGGCCTGCTGCTTCTGAGGAATACAAGGAGGGCAAGTTGGTGCGGCGGGCGGAGAAACAAGGGGCCGACGCGGCGCGGCCGTCGCCCAATGCCGGCATGCCGTGGTCAAAGCCCCTGAACGGTCTGCAATGCCGCCTGTATTTTGCCGAACAGGATCCGGTCAGACGCCAAGCCGTCGACGCATTGACGTTCGCGGTGCGCAACATCACCCAAGACCCGATCACCCTCTCCACCTGGAACGCTGGCACGCCCATGCTCACGTTCCGTGTCTCGGGGTACGGATCTGGTGAACTGGACTCGGCACACACCGCCGAACCAGACGAGGCGACTCCCTACGTGCTCCAGCCAAGGGCGACATTGACCTGCTCGATCGCAAAACACTATACCCTCCTTTACGGCCGCGCTATCAACCCGTATCGCCCTGGCAAAGATTGCCTCCCCGAAGATACTCGCTGGATCCTTTTTGATCCCGCCGGAAAGACATATGAGATCCAGGCAACCTTGATCGGGTGGCCGGCGGTCCGAGATGGGAACGGCCAAATTGTCCAGTGCTGGAACGGGCGGCTTGACTCGAATACGATTCGGTTATCGCTCGCGGCGCGGCCGAAGCCAGCCAGGTATTGGCCCACGTCGCCGCCGCCCGACGCTCCCGCCTCCGAGTGGTCCGCGGCGGACGAGCACGGTCTGCAAACGCGTCTGATCTTCATGGTTCGTCGCGCCGTGCAGGGCAGTCCCATGCCGCTCCGCGTGGAACTTCGTCATAAGGATGGAAAGGAATGGGCACAGAATTCGATTGGCGGTGGTTATCGAGGCAGCCTAGCCGTCACCGATGGCAGCGGAAAGGAATTGACGCAATGCTGCCATGACCTGCGGTTCAATACCTGGATCCACGCGGGCCAAGTTCTCCACCTCTGCCTGGTCGATCTCGATGACGAACCTTACCGCTTGGACAAGCCGGGCAAGTATACGGTTCAGTTCTTGGGGCCTCAGGCCGGCGAGCTGAAGGGCAAGGGGCTCATCGACCTTCCAGCCACACCGAAGCTGGAGTTCGAGATCATGCCCCCCGACAACAGTCCCAACGGGGACGAAACCAACGCCGTTGCCCGCGTTGGGAATGATGGATAGTGGCCAATCGGACGCCGATTGTGCTACTATTCCCCCGTCTTCCCTTTGCCGAGCACCTCGGAACCGGTCTGATGCCTGTACTCAATGCCGGGCGATTCAACGCATAACGAGTCTATTTTCTGCCTATGATCTCCAACATCCGAATCGTGCTGATCGGCACCCTCTACAGCGGCAACATCGGCTCGGTCTGCCGCGCCATGGCCAACTTTGGGCTCACGGACCTGGTGCTCGTCAACCCGGTTTGCGCCGACGGCTGGGCCGAGGCGTCCAAGTTCGCCGTCCACGGGGCGGCTGTGCTGGAAGGCCGCCGCACCGTGGCAACCTTTGACGAGGCGGTCTCCGATTGCGTGGCCGTGGTCGGCACCACCGCCCGGCTCGGCCTCTACCGTCAGCATGTCCGCACTCCGCGCGAGGCTGCGCCGGGACTGCTCGCGCTGGCCGGCGGCGGCTCGGTCGCGCTGGTCTTCGGACGCGAGGACAAGGGGCTGCTCAACGACGAGGTCGCGCGCTGCACCCATCTGCTCCGCATCCCGACGGGAACGGACTACACCTCGATCAACCTCGGGCAGGCGGTCCTGCTCTGCGCCTACGAGCTGTTTCTCGCCAGCGACTCGTACGACCCGCCCTGCGAAAAGGCGCCACCGGCCCCGGCTGCGCACCGGCTGAGGCTCCTCGAACTCTGGCGCGAGATGCTGCTGCTGATCGGCTTCATGACCCCGGAGAAGGCCGACCACATGATGCAGGGCGTCCAACGCATCTTCTCCCGCGGCGCCTTCACCACCGACGACGTGAACATCCTCATGGGGGTCGCCCGGCAGGCCTGCTGGGCGGCGCGTGCGAACGCCAAACCGAAACCGTAGCCGCACATGTCCGCCGTTTCCGCGCTTGCATGTCGCTTCCGCCTCGGTTAAACTCTCTCCGTTTTTCCTAAACACCTTGAACGCCTGAGCGTGGCTCAATCCCGAGGAGTGCATCATGAATGGCTGCTGTTCCTGCCGCCCCGATTTTGAAAAGCGGGCTTCCGAGCCCCGGACGTTTGAAGATGCCGGTTGCGCGCTGATCGGCCCGGTTCCGACGATCGCGCTGACGCCCGTCGCCGACGGCCGTGCTGGCGCGTACGACGACAACCAGGCGCGCACCTGGAAACTGACCGAGAAGCTCTACGACCTGATCACCCGGAACGTGAAGCTTCCCGACGGCACGCCGGTCCGGGTCGTCGTCGCTCCCGAAATCGTCTACGGCCCGCGCTCCGGCGCCCGCGCCCAGGCCTATTACGCCACGCAGGGCGTCAGCGCCAACATCTGGGTCTCCCGCTCCTGGTCGTATTCCGACGAACTGATGTCCGCCTGCCAGGGGATCGGTTCTTCGGAGTGGCAGCAGGCCGCCTACGGTCTCAACCAGACAGACCGTCCCGGCGCCGTGTGGCTCAAGGCCTTCACGGCGGCCATGGATGAGAAGAAGCGTCCCATCTTTGCCATCTACTCCCCCGATCTCGAGGACGAGACCCAGCCCTGCTCCGCCTTCGTCAGCGAGCGCATCCTCCGCTTCGCCCGCTGCGCCGCGGCCGTCGCCATGATCCGCGGCAAGAACTACCTCAACATCGGATCGGTCTCGATGGGCATCATCGGCTCCGACTCCCGCCGCAACACCATGCTCGACTACCTCGGCATGGGCACCTGCAATTTCGACATGGCCGGCATCCGCGGCCGCCTCGCGCTGGGCTTCTACGACCACGAGGAGGCCGCGAAGGCGTTTGCCTTCTTCAAGAAATCCTTTGCCATCGACTACGGTTCCGGGAAGCGCCCCCTGCCGGCCGACGAACTGCTCATGGAGAATGTCAAGATCGCCCTGATTGTGCGTGATCTGATGATCGGCAATCCCCGCCTCGCCGATCCCGCGGTCGCCCGGAAGCAGGGATTCGCGGCCAATGTCGAATACGCGCAGGGCTACAACGCCATCGCCTCGGGCACGCAAGGGCAGCGGCAGTGGACCGACTTCTATCCGAACTTCGACCTGACCGAGTCGATTCTGAACTCGTCGTTTGACTGGAACGGCTTCCGCGCGCCCCTGATCGTCGCGACCGAGAACGACTCCAAGAACGGGATCGGCATGCTCGTCGGCAACCTCCTGTCCGGCGGCGCCGCGCAGCTCTTCGCCGACATCCGCACCAATTGGACGCCCGCATCGATCAAACAGGCGACCGGTGTGGATGTGAAGAAGATCTGCCCGAACGGCATCATCGACAAGCGCAACTCCGGCGCGGGCGCGCTGGACTACGCGCTCGACATCTTCTCACTGGTCAAAGGCGGCTCGAAGCTGACGGTGCAGCAGGTGCTGGACGCCATTCGCAACGATCCGAAGGCGCAGAAGAAGCTGATCGCCGAAGCCATCCAGGGGACGCGCTACATGGGTGCCAACCTCACCTACTTCCCGGGCGACGGCCTCTCCTCGCATTATCGCTCGCCCGGCGGCATCCCGCTCACCTCCTACCGCTACAACGTCGTGGGCGATCTGCTCACCTGCTCGGTCATCGAGGGCGACACGGTCGAACTGCCGAAGAAGGTCGCAGACCATATCTCCCGTGTCACGGACGCCACCTGGCCCGAGACCTACTGGACGCCGCGCGGCATGACCTCGTTCGAGTACATGACCCGCATCGGCCCCAACCACGACGCCAACTCCTTCGGCTTGATCGGCGCCGATTTCCTCACCTTCAACGCGATGCTCCGCATTCCGGTCGACATGCACAACGTCGGAAAATCCGATGTGTTCCGTCCGACCCTGTGGGATCGTTTCGGCGGTGACGACTTCCGCGCCTGCCAGTTCCTCGGCCCGGTCTACGGCTGACGACCCGTGCAGCCCCTGCGCTTCCCCCCCCCCCCCCCCCCATCGTGGGTGGGGAAGCGTGCCGTCGTGGCGGCGCGGCTAGTGCTCGTAGGTTTGTCCGTTCACGTACCGCAGGTTCGGCAGGGTCCGCAATACCTTCTTCGCGGCGCCATCCGGCTCATCCATGTCGATGCTTATCAACGGCATGTTCTTCAGCGGGTCTAAACTCGTCACGGCCGTATTCCGGCAGTTCAGATACCGGAGC
Organism: uncultured Akkermansia sp.; assembly: GCA_964506575.1. Taxonomy (GTDB): domain Bacteria; phylum Verrucomicrobiota; class Kiritimatiellia; order RFP12; family JAAYNR01; genus VGWG01. Next base: position 21,943 of record CAZDLY010000037.1, read on the forward strand.
GCGAGGCCCTCAAGCGGCCGGAGATCCTTCACCTGCGAGCCGTTGATCTGCAGCACGGTCAGCGGCTTGCCTTTCAGGAGCGTCAAATCCGAGATTTTTGTGTTCGAGATGTCCAGCCGGTCCAATGGCATGTCTTTCACAAAGGACAGGTCTTCGGCCCGTGACCCGCTCACATTCAGAACGCGTATTGGCATGTCCTTGAGGACGGAGTAGTCTCTCGCCAGACTGCCGGCCAGGGAGACCTCGGCCAATTGGTATCCGCGCAAGAGGCTCAAGTCCGCCACGCTGACATGGCCCAAGCCCAGCGACTTCAACGGCATGCCCTTGAGCCGTGACAAATCCCGGAACTGCGTCCCCTCCACATTCAGGCTGGTCAGCGCCATGCCCGTGAGCGTCGCGAAGTTGTACACCCCGGACCGGGCCAGATTCAGGGTGTTCAGCGGCATGCCCTTGATCGCGGAGATGTCCTTGATCGTGGTATCACTGATATCCAGGACCTCCAGCGGCATGCCTGACAACAGGCGGATATCCGCCACCCGCGTGGATGCCAACTCCAGCCGTCTGATCTTCAGGCCCCGGAGTGGCAACAGGTCCTTGACCTCCGTCCCCCACAACTGGAGTTCTTCCAGGGTGGTCATGTCCTTCAGCGGGGAGAGATCGGCCAGCGGGCACTTTCGGATGGTTATCCGCGTCAGCGCCATTCCCTTGAGGCAGGATATATCCCGCACCAGGGCGGATTCCACGTGCAGGATTTCCAGCGGCAGGCCCCTCACGGCAGACAGGTCGCTGAGTTTGCACGCGCGTCCCCGTGCGCCGCAGACCAGTTCCCTCAAATCCCGGCAAGCGGCCAGCGCTCTGATGTCCAACAGATGATCCGACCAGATCTCCACGCCATACACCTGCCCGGCCTTGTCGGTCTTGAAGACGCAATCCCGTGCGAGCAAATCGGGATTCCGGTCCAGCAGATAGCCTCGAATGGCCTCGGCTTTTCCCTCCAGGGCCGCCAATTTCGCGGGAAGCGGCGGGGGCTTGATGGCAGGCGCGCTGGTTTTCACCCCATCCGGTCCGTCACCGGCCTTCTCGACGGCTTGCGCCACGGCGGCTTTTCTTTCCTCATCGGCCCGCGTTTTCTCAGCAGCCGCCACACAGGCGACCAGCCGGTCAGCCAGCAGCGGATGCGTGAAGGCAAAAAACTTCCGCGCCTGGGGATAGGCCTTCACATTCCAAGCCATCAGCCCCTTGACCAAGGCGACATCGGGCCGGGATTCCTCCGATCCCATGCGCGCGAGCTTTTCCCGCGGTGACAAATCCCGCGCCTCGAATGTCACCGGGATCGTGATCAAAGATCCGCCTGTTCCAACCGTCTGCTGCCCGGAAACCTTGCCATCCTTCACGCTGATAATGGTCAGCTTTTTGACGCCGTTGATCAATTGGACTGAAATCTCCTGCCCCCGCTCCGCCTTAAAGCCTTCGATGATTCTTTGATCCGTGTTCACCGCGGCTTCCAACTGCCCCTTCACCGTGCCGATCACGTCCCGTCTCGGTTCCAGATCCGGGTCCTCAATAGCCTCGTTCACCACCTTGAGGGAGGGCGCCACACCCCCGGATGTGAGTTCCAGTGTCAGGCGCTCCAGCAGGTTTGACATTTTGTTTTCCGTTTGAATGCTTTGCGCGCGCCGGGCTTCCTCGCGGGCCTGCTCGATGCGCCGGTCTTCCTCGCGGGCCTGGTCGATGGCGGCTTGTCTCTTCCGGGCTTCCGCTTCCTCTTCCTGCACCGTGGGCGGGCTGGATATTCCGGAGCCCGGCGAAGGATTCGTTTGCGCCGGCGTCCCGGCCTGGTAAACGGCTGTCGTGTGGACGGGCGGCACATCCGGGCGCGGCGGCGTCTGCGGATCGACGACGCGCGACTGCCCATAGGGCCCGGACTGGACCAGCACGATAACCCCAACCAGCACCGCCATCGCCACCGCGATCAGGACGGGGACCGCGATCGGCAAAACCGGTTTTTGCGCCTGAAGGTTCGCCTGCTGAGGAATAAACCTGCTCTTCGATCGGGATGGCGGCCGCATGGTGCTGCCGCCCGGGGGCGCCGGTCGGATGAGCGGCAACCCCTTCTTGATCCTCGCCATGTCGGCGCGCACGGCAGTCCAGTCGTGATACCGGGCATCCCTGTTCTTGGCCAGCATCCGTTCAATCAGTGTACACAGATGGCGGGAGACCTTCGGGTTGACATCCAGGACGTTCGGCACCGTGTCCGAAACCTGAAGCTCCATGACCAAGGCGTCGGGTCTCCCTTCAAAAAGCGGTTTTCCGGTCACCAGATGGTACAGCATGGCGCCCAGGGAATAGATGTCGGCCCGGCAATCGAGGTCGGGCACGCCCGTGGCCTGCTCGGGGGAGATATAGGCCGGCGTCCCCATGATATCCCCGTCGGCCAGAGTCGCGCTCATGGCTTTGATGGTGCGTGAAAGGCCCAGATCGGAAACCTTCACACTGCCGTCAGAATCCACAATGACATTGTCCGGTTTGACATCGCAATGAATGATTCCGGCCTTCTGCCAGGCATAGTCCAGGGCGCTGGCCACGTGTTCGCAGACTTGCAGGGCCTCCTTCTCAGGAAGCGACCCCGTGCGCCGGACCCAGTCGCCGACCGTATGGCCCGCCACATACTCCATGACGATGTAATAGACGCCATTCACCACGCCGGTATCATAAACCTGAACAATGCTGGCATTTTTTAACTTGGCCGCTTGTTGCGCCTCGCTTTGAAACCGCTGGACGTCGGCTGCGTCGTATTTGTACTGGGCCGAAAGCACTTTGATCGCGACAATCCGGTCGAGAGAAACCTGGCGGGCTTTCCAGACGACAGCCATGCCGCCCTGACCGAGTTTCTCAATCATTTC
>CAZDLY010000038.1:0-23918 GCA_964506575.1 uncultured Akkermansia sp.
GCGGGATAAACCTGGCGATCAATCAGGTCTCGACTCCGAACCAAGCCAGTTACGTCATCGCCACGGCGGCCAGCGGTCTCGACGTTGGCACCATCACGGTCACCGGCATGCCGGACGGGTGCAGGTTGGTGCGCACCGCTACGCAACTGACGATCGTCCGCTCTCGTGGCACGATCATTATGGTTCGGTAGCCGGTCCGGAGGTGCCAGACCCCCAGGCAGCCTGTAGCCCGCTTCTGCCGGAAGCGGGCTGCAGGTTGCTGAGTAGCCATCTGCATCTGTAGCCCGCGCTTGCCGAGCGCGGGCTTTGCAGTTTCAACGGGGCGGACCTTTTGGTGTCTCGTCCTCGTCCTCGTCCTCGTCGTCGTCGTCCTCGTCGTCGTCCTCGTCGTCGTCCTCGTCGTCGTCGTCGATCATCTTCCTTGTCCAGCCGAGGACGAGGACGAGGACGAGGACGAGGACCGTTCGCTTCGCTCACTGAGGACGCGCATACTATTGGCTTGTCCCGGGCGCATCCCCGTTTCACTGACTTGCGCATGAAAAGCAAGGTAGGGCGGGGCCGCCGGACCCGCCGCTGGCTTGCGGCGCTGCGACGAGCACGCTCGCCGCAGAAGACGGCGGGTCCGGCGGCCCCGCCCTACCTTCGCCGCTGTGATCCATTGGTCGCAAGGTCAGTGAAACGGGGATGCGCCCGCTTGTCCCCGATTCCTCGTTTGGGATTGACTGCGCAGCCCGCAGGGTGTAGTCAACAAGTCATTGTGGATGGATTCAGCCGTAGGCCGGACAAGGCCTGACGCCCGACACACCTGAACACGGAGGAGTTACACATGCAGATACCGATGAAGAAGACGCTGCGAGTTCTCGGATTGGCCATGATCGTGGGGCTGACGTCGGCCGTCAGCGCGCAGGCGGCGCGGACTCCCATTGTTTTGCCCCGCCCCGATGGTTTTGTTCATACTTATGCCACAGGCGTCGACGGCGGCCAGGTGGTGGGTACTGTTTGGGACGAATCCTGGTCCTCCAGTTCCCCGTTGTTGTGGACGAACACGGCGACCGAACCCGTGAGCCTCCCCCGCAGCGGGTTCACGTCTGCGCAAGCGACCGGCATCGACGGCGGCCAGGTGGTGGGCTTGGGTTACGACGGGGCCAAGAACGTCGCGTTGTTGTGGACGAACACGGCGACCGCCCCCGTGAACCTCCACCCCAGCGGGTTCATGTCTTCGCAAGCGACCGGCATCGACGGCGGCAAGATGGTGGGTAATGGTTTCGACGGTCTCTCGGTTGAGGTCGCGTTGTTGTGGACGAACGGGACGGCGTCCAGTTCCGGGATCTTGCTTCTGCCAGAGGGGTATATGTTCGGTTCGTGGTATGGTGGCGTCACTGGCATCGACGGCGGCCGGGTGGTGGGTAGTGGTGCCGACACGTCATGGTCGACCAATGTCGCGTTCTTGTGGACAAACGGCACGGCGGACGTTGGCGAGATCTTGCCTCTAGGTGTGTATTTATTGAATGTAAATGTATCTCCTGCCGTCTCAGGCATCGACGGCGGTCAGGTGGTGGGTAATGGTGTCGACCCGGACTGGGACGAAGTCGCGTTGTTGTGGACGAACACGGCGACCGCCCCCGTGAGCCTCCGCGCCCCCAGCGGGTACGACTACTCGTATGCGTACGGCATCAACGGTGGTCAGGTGGTGGGTTATGGTTATGACTTCTTCATCTCAGGAGCTACAGTCCCGTTGTTGTGGAAGAAGAACACGGAGGGCAGTTACGATTACGAGATCTTGCCTGTGCCAGAGGGGTACACTAATGGCGTTGCCACCGGAATCGACGCCAACGGCAACATCGTCGGCTATGCTTATGATGCCATCACGTCGGACACTCGCGCCATTCTGTGGCCGCCCGAGCCCGTCGAGAGCATCGCCAACACCTTCGCGACGGACGTCACCACCAACTCGGCAACGCTGCAGGCGAGGTTGAAGGGCAGCAATTCGACCTTCTCCGTGTGGGCGTTCTGGGGCCCGACCGACGGCACAAACGACCCGACGGGGTGGGTGAGCTCGAACTACGTGGGCGAGATCGCGCTGACGGGCGCCACGACCTCCACGAACATCGCCTACCTGGCGACCAACGGACTCGCCCCCGACGGCGGGTACTGGTACACGTTCCGGGCGACCAACACGGCCGCCACCTACTGGGGCACACCGTCAAAGAGTTTCATCACCGGTTTGGTGACGGTCGAGGCCACAACCAACACCGCAAGTTACTACCCCACCACCAATGGCCTGTTCACGATCCGCCGGCCGGCAACGTGCACCAACGCGGCGCTGACCGTCACCTTCGCGATAAGCGGCAGCGCGGTTGGCAACGTGGACTACACGCTCTCGTCGTGGAGCAGCGTGACCTTCGCCGCCGGCGAGAGCAACCGGACGATTACCGTGACCGCCATCGGCGATGGGGATACGACCAACGAGGAGGTCGTCCTGACGCTGGACGGGGGCGCGAACTACCCGACCGGCACGATGAACTCCGCCACGGTGACCATCCTGCCGATCTCGGGCAAAGTCTGGACCGGCGCCGCGAGCACTGACTGGGGCACCGCCGGCAACTGGTCCGGCGGCGTGCCGGGCCTGACGGACGATGTTTTCATCGTCGGCGCGCCGAACGGGCGGCACCCGACCCTGAACCTCGCGGGCGGCCCGGTCACGGTCAAGTCCCTGATTCTCGGACCCAGGAGCGCCTCGATTCTCACCGTGGACAGCGGTAACATGACGGACAAGAAGCTCACCGTCAGCAGCAACGTCACCATCGGCGCATCCGGCACGCTGACGCACACGGCCAACACCACCCTCGAAACCCACCGTCTGTTCGTGGAGGTGGGCGGCGACCTGACGATCACCGCGGGGGGCAAGATTGACGTCACGGCCAAGGGGTTTGGCCCCGGCCAATGGCCCGTTGCGAATGCCATCGCGTCTCACGGGGGGATAGGAGGCGGCCGCGGGCCGGGGACGGCGACCTACGGGTCGCTCCACGCTCCTACCAACTGCGGGGCGGGAGGGTGGAGTCAGAACAACGGTGGCGGCGCGGTGAAGCTGACCGTGACGGGCAAGACGCTGCTCAATGGCGACATCACTTCAATAGGCGACAATTCGGCCCAGGGTGGGAACGGAAATCAGACCGGCGCCGGCGGCAGCGTCTTCCTGACAACCGGCGCCTTGGAAGGGACGGGCAATATCCGAGCCAACGGCGGCGGGGGGGGCTGGGACGAGGGCGGCGGCGGGCGGGTGGCCATCGTGTTGACCGCGCCGGGAGCGTCGTTCACCAACCACAACGGCCTGATCACCGCGTACGGCGGTGCTGGCACCTACAGTGGCTCGGCGGGGACGGTCTACCTGCGCGGGTACGGGGTGGACCCGAACGACGGCATCCTGATCGTTGACAACAGCACGATCGGCACCACCACGACAACCCTGTTGAGCAGCAACACCGTCAACAAGACGGTCGGCGAGGTGCGCCTGCGCAACAATGGGTTGCTGGAGGTGGGCGCCGGGCAGACCCTGCAGGTGAGCGGGGTGTGGAGCAACAGCGCTGCCGCCGGCTACGGGCTCTCCACCAACGCAGGCGGCACGGTGGCATTCGTGAACGCAGGCGTCGCCGGCCGGATCTATGGGAACACGGCGTCGCCGAACCTGACCATCGCCGGCGCAGGCAAGGTCGTATCCTTCCAGGCGGGCAAGACCAACACGGTCATTGGCACGCCGGCGTTCAGCAACGTGACGCTGAGATCGACCCTGGACAACACGCAGTGGCATCTGCGCAAGCCGGGTACCGGCTTCCAGGACGTGGGCGTGGTGACGGTGTACGACAGTCACGCCGGCACCAATACAACCGACCTCACCTTCCGCGGCGCCGTCGGCTCCAACGTCAGCGACGCGGAGAACGTCAACTGGACAGCCCTTCTGCCCAAGGAGACAATGATCCTGCTGCGGTAGGCGGGCGGACGGGGAAGTGTTCGGCCTTCAGAAGAGAGCGGGCGCGTTGACCGTGCAAGCGGGCAACGCGCCCTTGGTCTTTGCCCCCCGAGGCGCGGGCAAATCATCAACCACAAAGAGCACAAGGAACACAAAGAGAGAATGTGAGGGTGAGAGCAGATTTGTCCTGAATGGCGCTAAGTAAGCGATGCTTCCGATCCTAATCATAATCGTAATCGTAATCATAATCCGTTATCCACCAAGAGATTAAGATTAAGATTACGATTACGATGGCAGTAGCCCCTTAACTTAGCGCCATTCGGGACGGGCCTAGAAAGGCGCTATTACGTCAGGCGGCCAATGGCGGGCAGGGGACCGACGAGGGGGCGGGCGTAATCGAGGAACGCCCGGGTCACGTCATTGCCGGCCTTGTTGATGAAGGCCGCCGGCATGTGGCGGGTGTTCTTGGCGACGGCGCGGAGCGGAACGATCGTGAAGGTGACCGCGTAGCGGCGGCCGGGCTTGCGCTTGATCGCCACGGAGCCGCTGGCGTGCTTCCCCGAGAGGGCGGCGGCCACGGCGGTGGCGCCGACCAGCCGGGCCTCGCGCGCGTCGGTCGGCGAAACGACGCCGGGGAAGCTGCGCTGGAGGTAGCCGAAGGTGTCGGCGCGGACCCGCGAGACGCCTGCTTTCTCCTTGACGACCCGGGCCAGCAGGTCGCCCAGCGCGCCGGTTCCGGAGAGCTGGACGTTGCCGTGGGAGTCGGTCTCGGAGATGAATTTGGCGATGATCGGCGTGCCGTCGGCGTCGCAAATGCCTTCGGAAACCGCCACCACGCACCGCCCCGTCGTCTTCATCACCCGCCGCACGTCGGCGGCGAAACGGTCGAGGGAGAAGGGGCGCTCGGGGAGGTAGATCAGGTGCGGTCCGTCGTCGGGATAGACGCGGGCCAGCGCCGAGGCGGCGGTGAGGAAGCCGGCGTGGCGGCCCATGATGACGTCGATCTTCACTCCGCCCAGGGCGCGGTTGTCGAGGTTGTCGCCCATGATCGCCGAGGCGACGAAGCGGGCGGCCGAGCCGAAGCCGGGCGTGTGGTCGTTTTCGCACAGGTCGTTGTCGATCGTCTTGGGGATGTGGAAGCAGGCGATGCCGTAACGGGCGCGGCGGGCCTCTTGATTGATGATGTGGACCGTTTCGGCCGAGTCATTGCCGCCGATGTAGAAGAAATAGCGGACGTCGCGGGCGTGCAGCACGCGGAAGATCGCGGCGCAGTCCTCGGGGGACGGCTTGCGCCGCACCGAGCCGAGCGCCGAGGAGGGGGTTGCGGCGACGGCCTCGAGGGTCTTGCGGCTCGGCTTGCGCAGGTCGATGAGGCGCTCCTCCAAAATTCCCTGGATGCCGTGAAGCGCCCCGTAGATCCGGCCGATGGCCGTCGCGTCACGGGCGGCGAGCACCGCGCCGACGAGGCTCTGGTTGATCACCATTGAGGGGCCGCCGCTCTGGGCGATGAGCATGTTGCCTGGGGTCATACGTGAATCTCCTGCGCGAGTCTCCGGGTGTGGACGAACGGGCCGCCCAGACTATAGCGCAGAGGCACGGGAACTGGCAAACGGAAAATCCAAGTCATCGGCAAGCGACAGGGGGGCTGTGCGAGGAGAGGCGAAAGGGCGCTGAATATTCTGACGTGGCAGGTGTGTGACGAGCCTGTGCGTGGCGGATCGGGCCGGACACGGGGCGCGTGATAACGGGCCGTCTGCGGCGTCAGCGGGGGCGGCGCAGACGGAGAGTTTGGCGCCCGCCCCCGCTTCCTGGCAGCCGACCCGTTCTGACGCACCCCGGTCCGGGCTCCTGCGGAGCGACCCGATCCGCCACGCGGTGCCACCGGCTACCGCCGGGGGGCGGACATTCTGCCGCTCCATGTGCTTCTCCATTTTGATCGCTTCTCCCCCGCGCCAGAGCGCATGGCAGTTCTGATGTTGTCGTTGATTCGTAATCATAATCATAATCATAATCGTAATCGTAATCTTGCTTGGACCCTGCATGCGATCGTATACTGTCACCCATGAATTCGGGTTTTGATCATGAGAAGTTGACTGTCTATCAGGAGGCGGTCAGATTTGTCGCTTGGGCCGACGAGATATTGGAGACCCTGCCCAAGGGATTGGCAGTCCATGGCCAGTTGGACAGGGCTTCGACGTCCATTCCTTTGGTCGGATTGATCCGCAGCACATCCCCTGATCGTGTGCATGAGCAGGGAGTCGTCTACGAGTCAGATCGGCGAGGGTTGGGGGATTAAGATTACGATTATGATTACGATTACGATTAAGATTAAGTAGCCTCAACAGAACTGCCATGCGCCCGGTCGCGAACCGATTCCGCTTCCGGGCCGGTCGGCGGTTGTGGTAAAGTTTCGGCATGGCCAGGAGCAAACAGGAGGCCGCGGAAGGCGGCGACGACGGGTCCGCAGCGGTTGAGGAGGATCTCGAGGCGTTGTCGTACGAACCGCCGTTGAAGGCGTCGTCGCAACTGCCGTACGACATAACCGCGCGCGAGCTGCGCCGGCCGCGCGAGCAGGCGGTCGCGGTGGCCGTGGAGCGGTTGCTCCGGAGGCTGGGGATCGAGGCGTCGCCCTGGCTCGAACGGCTGGCCGCAGAGTGGCCGTCCGTCGCCGGCGCGGCGACCGCGGCCAAATGCAGGCCGGGCAAATTTCACAACGGCATTCTCTACGTCTATGTGCGCAACAGCGTGGATCTGTTCAACATCCGGCGCAACGATCTGCCGGCGCTGGAACGGGCGGTGCGGACGTTTGCGGGTGACGTGCCGGTGCGGCAGGTGCGGCTGATGATCGGGTGACCGGCGTGAAACAGGGGAGACGGACGGCATGCGGGTGATCGAAAAGCCGGAAGCGATGCAGGCGTGGGCGACGGAGACCAAGCGTGCGGGCGTGCGGCTGGGCCTGGTGCCGACCATGGGATTTTTGCACGCGGGGCACCTCTCGCTGGTGCGGCTGGCGCGGGAGCGGTGCGGCGCCGTGGTCCTGAGCCTCTTCGTCAATCCGACGCAGTTCGGCCCCGGCGAGGATTTCGGCACGTACCCGCGGGCGGTTGCGCGCGATCTGGAGCTGTGCCGCGACGCGGGCGTGGACGCGGTGTTCCTGCCGCAGGCGGGGGGGATGTACGCGCCGGACGCGAGCGTGGCGGTGGTGGAGGAGCGGCTGTCGGCGGGATTGTGCGGCGCGTCGCGGCCGGGGCATTTCCGGGGGGTCTGCACGGTGGTCGCCAAGCTGTTCAACATCGCGCTGCCCGATGTGGCGGTGTTCGGTCAGAAGGATTACCAGCAGGTCGCCGTGATCCGGCGGATGGTGCGGGACCTGAACTTTCCGGTCGAGATCGTCGTCGCGCCGATTCTGCGCGACCCGGACGGCCTGGCGATGAGTTCGCGCAACGCCTACCTTTCGGCCGACGAGCGGCGGATGGGGCTCGGGCTGAGCCAGGCGCTGGCGCTGGCCCGCGACGCGGCGGCGGCCGGGGAGCGCGACGCGGCGGCGGTGAGGGGGCGGATGCGCGCGCATCTGGAAGCGCGGGGCTTGCGGGTGGATTATGTCGCGATTGTGGACGCCGAGACGCTCGAGCCCGTCGCCGCGCTGGCGCACGGTCAGGTCGCGCTCGTCGCGGCATTCGCGGGCAGGACGCGGTTGATTGACAATGCGGCGCTGTGAGCGTCCCCGACCACCGGCACGGCGTCGAGCAGCGCGCGGGTGTAGGGATCCTGGGGCGAGCCGAGGACCGTCTCGGCGGGTCCGGTCTCGATGATCCGGCCCTTGTACATCACCGCGATGCGGTCGGCCAGATGCCGGACCACGCCGATATCGTGGGTGATGAAGAGGTAGGCGAGGTTGTGCTTGGCGCGGAGGGACTCGAGCAGGTTGAGGATCTGGGCGCGCACGGAGAGGTCGAGGGCGCTGACCGCCTCGTCACAGATCAGGAGGCGGGGCTTGAGGGCGAGCGCGCGGGCGATGCAGATCCGCTGGCGCTGTCCGCCCGAAAAGGCGTGCGGGTAGCGGTCGAGCGCCTCGGGGCCGAGGCCGACATCGGCCAGGAGGCCGACCGCCGTCTCGCGGCGTTCGCGGCGGCTGATCAGGCCGTGCGCCAGCAGGGCTTCGGTGAGCGCATCCAGGATGGTGTGGCGCGGATTGAGCGAGGCGAAGGGATCCTGGAAGACGACCTGCACGGCGCGCCGGTAGGCCGCGCGCCCGGCGGCGTCAAGCGTCGTGATGTCGCGCCCCTCGAGCAGGATTTCGCCGGAATGGGGCTTGGCGAGCAGGAGGATGGTGCGGGCGAGGGTCGTCTTGCCGCAGCCGGACTCGCCGACGATGCCGAGCGTTTCGCCCGCCCGCACCTGCAGCGAGACGCCGTCCACGGCGCGGACGTGGCCGTGCACGCGGCCGAACAGGCCGCTCCGCAGCGGGTACCAGGTGCGCAGATCGCGGATATCAAGGAGTGTTTTCATCGGCATAGGGGCAGCGGACCTGACGCGCGGCGTCGGACCGGGCTGCGGCGAGGGTGGGGTGCTGGGTGAGACAATCGGGGCGGGCGCAGGGGCAGCGCTCGGCGAATCGGCAGCCGCCGGGCCACGCCAGCGCCGAGGGCACCTGTCCCGGAATGGCTCGGAGCGGGCGTCCGCGAGTCGCGGCTGAGGGAATCGCCTCGAGCAGCGCGATCGCGTAAGGATGGAGCGGACGGGCAAAAAACGCCGGCGCCGGTGCCTGTTCCACGATCTCGCCGGCATACATCACGGCGACCTGGGTGCACATCCGCCAGACGACGCCCATGTCATGGGTGATCAGCAGCAGCGCGGTGGTCTTGCGGCAGAGGGCCTGCATCAGGTCGAGCACCTGCGCCTGGGTTGTGACATCGAGCGCGGTCGTCGGCTCGTCGGCGATGAGCAGGTCGGGGTCGTGGCACAGGGCGATCGCGATCATCACCCGCTGCTGCATGCCGCCCGAGAGTTCGTACGGATAGGCGCGGGCGCAGCGCTCCGGGTTATCGATGCCCACGCGCACGAGCCAGTCCAGCGCCCGTTGCCGCGCCTCCGCGGCGGAGAGGCGGCGGTGGAGGCGCAGGGCCTCGGCGATCTGATCGCGCACGCGCCGGAGCGGCGAGAGCGCGGTCATGGGGTCCTGAAAAACCATGCCGATGCGCGCGCCGCGGATGGCGCGCAGCGCGGGAACGGGAAGGGACGTCAGTTCCAGGCCCTCCAGGCGGATGGACGAGGCCGGCGACAGGCGGGCGGGCGGCATGGGGAGCAGGCGGGGAATGGCCAGTGCGGTGGCGGATTTGCCGCAGCCCGACTCGCCGACGACGCCCAGAATCTCGCCGCGGTTGAGCGCGAGCGACACATCGTCAACCGCGGCGACGACGCCGTCATCGGTGTCGAAGCGCACGGAGAGGTGTTCGATCTGGAGCAGGGGCGGCATCGGGCATCACTCCATCCGGCTTTTGGGTTTGGGGTCGAACGCATCGCGCAGCCCCTCGCCGATCAGGACGGCGAGGATCATGACGACAAACAGCGCGGACGAGGGGAAGACGACGAGCCACCAGGCGCCGCGGTGCGCCTGGGCCTGATTGAGGAGCTCGCCCCAACTGGGCGCGAGCGGCGGCAGGCCGAAGCCGAGGAAGTCCAAGGCCGAGAGCGCCGCGATGGCGCCGACCAGGCTGAAGGGGAACAGGGTGATCAGCGGCGTGAGGGCATTGGGGAGGATGTGGCGGAAGATGATGCGGATCGGGCCGAGACCCTGGCATCGGGCCGATTCGATGAACGGCCGGCCGCGGAGGCGGAGGAATTCGGCGCGCATGTAGGTCGAGATGCCGATCCAGTTGAAGAGCCCGAAACAGATCAGCAGCAGCAGGAAGCTCCGGCCGAGGACCGAGCCGATCAGGATCATGATGTACAGAAAGGGGAGGGCCGACCAGATCTCGATCAGCCGCTGGCCGAACAGGTCGAGGAGGCCGCCGAAATAGCCCTGAATCGCCCCGATGACGAGGCCGAGGCACATGGCCCAGACCACCAGGAGCGCGCCGAACAGCAGGCCGGTGCGCAGGCCGAACAGGACACGGGCCAGGACATCCCGTCCCGAGCCGTCGACGCCCATCCAATGGCCGGGAACCGGGCGGTGCGGCCACGAGACGGGGGGCGAGACGCAGGTGAACGAGGCGTCGGACCCGTTCCAGGCGCCGGCGGCTTCGGCCGAGCCGGACTGCAGCGCGCCGGCCACCACGGGCGTCAGGGATTCGGCCAGCGCCGTGTCGCCGCCGAAGTGGCGGCCGAGGAGAAGCGGCAGCGACCCGTCGGCCACGGCCCGCCGCGCGTCGGCGGCGGCGATCTGCCGGGTCAGCGGCTTGAAGGCGGCCGAGTCCGTCGCGCGGAGCGAGAGGCGCACGGTGGCCGGGGGCGTGTCGCGCGGCTCGTAGGCGGCCAGGGAAAAGACGGCCTCCGGCCCGGAGGCGCCCGCGTGGCGCAGCACGGCCTCGAACGCCGGGGCGGGGCGGTTGTCAAAACGGAGGCGGATCGCGGCGGCCGCGGCATCGGTCAGCGGCCAGTGCTCGGCGAGAACGGCGCCCTCGGCCTGGGCGAGGCCCGGGAAGAACGTGTCGCACGCCACGGGCCGCGAGATCACCCCGTCGGGGGAGAGGTTCAGACGGCCCATGCGGGGGGCCGGCGCGACCGTCACGCGCAGGCGGCGATACCCGGAAAAGTCGTCGGCGGACAGGATGGCGTTGGGTCCGTAGGGGATGGGGGTGAACCAGACCGTGTTGGCGGGATTGGCGGTGAAGCGTTCGGAACGAACCACGGCGTGGTAGTCCACCCGGGTGAAGCGTCCATTCTGCAGCAGATCATGCTCCGTGTAAAAGTGGAACGCGGGGAAGAAGGCCTTGCCGTCCAGACGGAGAAAGAGCGGACGGCTGTTGCAGATGCCGTCGGCGATGAGGCTGACCAACGCCAGGGCGCCGAGCGTCCAGACGGCGCACCACGCCCGCCGGTTGCGGCGGAAGGCGGCGAACCGTTTGGCGTTGAGGGAGCGTGGTGGCGGGGGTGTGGCGTTCATGAGCGGTCGAAATGGATGCGGGGGTCGATGATCATGTAGCAGACATCCGAGATCAGGTTGCCGATCAACTGGAGCGAGGCGGTGAGCGACAGGAGGGCCATGAAGACGGCGTAATCGCGCCGGGTGATGGCGTTCAGGCTGAGCTGTCCCATGCCGGGAATTTCAAAGATCGACTCGATGATGATCGAGCCGGCGAAGAACACCGTCAGGATGCCGCCCACGCCCGTCGCGATCGGGATGAGCGCATTGCGGAAGGCGTGACACCAGACCGCGCGCCGGAACGAGGCGCCCTTGGCCAAGACCGTTCGCACATAGTCGCTGGAGATCTGGTCGAGCGCGGCGTTTTTCATCATCAGGGTCAGCACCGCGAAACTTCCCGCCATGTAGCAGATGACGGGCAGGGTCATGTGCCAGGCGTGGTCGCGGAGACGGCTCCAGAAGGCCAGGGTGTCGGCATCGGCGGATGCAAACCCGCCGAGCGGAAAGAGGTTCCACAGGCCGTCCACCACGCCACAGAGCGTCGTTCGCAGCAGCATCGCCACGGCGAACGAGGGCAGGGCATAGCCGATGAAGACCGCCACGCTCGAGGCCGCATCAAAGCGGGTGCCGTGGCGCAGAGCCTTGGCGATGCCGAGCGGGATGCAGACCAGGTAGGAGAGGAAGAATCCGGTGATGCCGAACCAGAGGGAGACGGGGAAGCGCGAGGCGATCAGATCCCAGGCCGTGCGGTTGGGAAAGTCGTAGGAGGTCATCCGCAGACCCATCCGGTCGCGCACGAGCCAGTTGGCGTACTGGGTGAAGAACGGCTGGTCGAAACCAAACTTGGCGTTGAGCGCGCGACGCTGGTCTTCGGTGATCGACGCTCCCGGTCGCGCCTCGGCGGCCGTGCTCGAATCGCCGATGCCGCGCATGCGCAGCAGGCGCATCTCCACGGGCCCGCCGGGGAGCGCGCGGGTGAGGGCGAAGCACACCAGCGTGATGCCGATGAACGTCGGAACGGCCAGAACCAGCCGCCGCAACAGGTAAAACAGGCGATTCATGCAGGGACGAGGGACTGGGCGACGCGCCGATCCCGCCTATTCGGTTGTGATGAACGTGCAGATGAATTCGGATTTGCCGGTGTGTCGGGCCTTGGCGAACTGCTTGTGGATTTCGGCGAGGCGGGCGTCCAGCAGTTCGCGCGGGGTTTCGTCCAGGCCAAAAGCCCAGTTGCACATCTTTTCAAAGGACTTCTCCAGATAGGTGTTGGACTTCCTGTCCAGGCGGATGTTGAGATACGGCGTGAAGACGAAAAGCCGTTCCCCCGCTCCCAGCGGCTCCAGAGACGAGAGGGCCTCCTCGTGCAGAATCTCGCCTTTGGGGGCCAGCAGCGTGATCTTCGCCTCGAAGGCGGAGATCGTCTTGCCCGAGATGTTCTCGATCTCCGCGCTGAACCATCCGGAGTCCTGCTCCTCGTCGTAGTGATAATAGGCGTTGTGCAATTTGAGCAGCCGTTTCGTCGGGATGTCGGTATTGGTCGGGGCCTCTGCCGCATGCTTCTGCCAGAAGACCATCCCGCCGGCCGCGACCGCAAAAACCAGGCCGGCGATCAACAGTCCCGTCCGGCGGCTGGGGCGCCGGAACTGTACGCACGCCAGCAGAACGCCCAGCGTGGCGAGACCCGCGGCGGTCCAGCCGGTCCTGGCGACACCCGCGGCAGGCCCGCCAAACGCGGCAAAAACCGCGACCGCGAGCGCGATCAACCCGACGAACATGGAGACGAGATTCATCTGAGCGATCCTTTCAGTGTGCCGGCGCGCAGTCCGGACGGCCCGCGCGCGCGGGACGGCACAGACCTTAAGAGGATCCGGACGGCGCGTGTAGTTATATCAGGGGACGCGGACGCGGTCAAGCACGGGTTGGGCGCATGGCAGTTCTGATGAGGTCGTTGATTCGTAATCATAATCGTAATCGTAATCATAATCGTAATCGTAATCATAATCGTAATCGTAATCTTGCTTTGACCCTGCACGCGATCGTATACTGTAGCCCATGAATACGGGTTTTGATCATGAGAAGTTGACGGTCTATCAGGAGGCGGTCAGATTTGTCGCTTGGGCCGACAAGATAGTGGAGACCCTGCCCAAGGGATTGGCAGTCCATGGCCAGTTGGACAGGGCTTCGACGTCCCTTCCTTTGGTCGGATTGATCCGCAGCACATCTCCTGATCGTGTGCATGAGCAGGGAGCCGTCTACGAGTCGAATCGGCAAGGGTTGGGGGATTAAGATTAAGATTACGATTACGAGTTAGGAGTAACCCTCATCAGAACTGCCATGCGCCCGCGCGGGTTGGTTCCGCAAATCTGTTATTGACCCGGAACCCCTTGAGCCGATATGCTATGTCGATCAATGCGCACACACCGGTGTGGTCAGCGGGAACACGGGATGGACATGTCACAAGAAAATAACGAGCCGATCTCCCTCGATTTGGTTTTTGCCCCCAGCTGGGCGCGCCAATCACCTGAAGAACAGCAGAAGCGCTATGCGAGGGAATCGCAGGATGGCGGCCACGACGGGCGCGAGAGCCGGGATCGCCGGGGTGATCCCGGCGAGCGCCGGGACCGGCCGCCGCGGCGGGACGACCGGCGCGGCGGTTTCGAGAAGATCGACCGGCGCTCCCGCGTCGAGCGGCCGCTGCCGCCGCCCAGCGGCGTCCGCGATCCCCTGGTGCGTCCCGCCGGACCCGCTCCCGTGCGGTTCGCCGAGGCTGCCGATCGCGGCGCGCCGCGCGGCCATTACGCCCCCCAGCAGGCTCCCGAGCCCGAACCGCTCCCTTTCGAACTGCGCCTGCTGCCGGAACAAAAGGCGTTGGGCGCGATCATCCGGCGCATTCAGACGTCGCACCGCGCCTATCCGCTCCGCGATATCGCGCACCTGTTTCTCGACAATCCCGCCTCCTGCCTGGCGCGGATGGAGCTGAACAAGGATCAGCCCCCGAATGCGCGCTTGTTCCAGTGCAAGGTCTGCGGACTCCCCGCGCTGACCGAAGCGGAGATTGCCGCGCATGTCGTGGCCACGCATCTCGATCACTTTTTCGATATCGCCGACATCGAGGGCGATGCGCCCGCCGGTCACTTCACGTGTGTCGCCCGCTGCGGCCTTTCGGGTGTGCTGCTCGGGCCGCCCAATCATCACAGTTATGCGGTCAAGGTCCAGGAGCAGTTGCGCTTCCGCTACGCCAACCTGTCTCCCGAGGCCTATCAATCCCGGATCGAGATGGTGCGCGAGCCGGAGGTGATCGAACAGTGGCGCGAACAGGCGAGAAAAAAGCGGATCTACCGGCTCAAGCAGGCCGCGCCTGCCGAGCGTCCGGCGCCTGCCGACGGGGCGGCCCCGGCGGAAGACGCCGGGCAGCCCGCCCCCGCCGCGGACGTGGCGCCCGCGCCCGCGCTGGAGCGTGACGCCGCCGAGCGGCTGCTGCAGCGCGAGATCGCGCCCCGGCAGATCACGGCGGCCCGTTCGCTGGTCGCCACGGTCGATGTCGTCCGCAAAACCCCCAGCCCGAAGATCGCCTACGCGCTGCGCGAAGCGCTTTTCCGGGAGCAGAAGTTTCCGGCGTCGCTCTTTTTTGCGCTCCGCGGCGCCTTCCGCCACCGCAAGCTCCACATCTTCAAGGCGAATGATCCGCGCGGCCCCGATTTTGTCGTGATCACGACGCCCGCCGCCCTGGATGTCCAGCACGCCACCGAGGAGCTGCGCGCGATCCTCGGCTTCGTGGCCGACCATCCCGGCTCCACCCGCCAGCACGTGTTCGCCGCCGTCGCGCCGGCGGATGAGGCGAAACAGCAGGCGGCCGCCACCTCGGCCAACTGGCTCATCGAACGCGGCCACCTGATCGAATATTACAACGGCGTGCTCAGTCTGCCGGCCGAGAACCCGGCGTTCCGCTACCTGCCGGGCGAGCGGCCGGGCGGCGGCGCGCGCGGCGAGACGGGTCCGCGCCGGGATGAGCCGAAGCGCCCGCCCGCGCAGCGACCGCGGGCGCCTGCAGCCCCGGCGGCACCGGCCCCCGTTGTCAAAGAAGAAACGCCGTCCATCGAGGCCGCGCTTTCGGATGCGCCCGTGGCGCCTGTTGCGGACACGGCGGCTCCGGAGGCCGTCCCGGCCGTGGAACCCCCCGCTGATGAATGAACCCCGACCGCGTGCCGAACAGGCGGCGGTGTGGGTGGTCGGCTGCCTGGGGATGCTGGGGCGCGAGCTGACGGAAACGCTGGCCGCCGCCGGGTGGCCTTGCGTGGGGACGGACCGCGAGTGCGACATCGGCGATGCGTCGGCGCTGCGGGCGTTTGCGTCGGGGCGGCGGATCGGCTGGATCGTGAACGCGGCCGCCTACACGGCGGTTGACCGGGCGGAGGATGAGCCCGACCAGGCGCGGCGGCTGAATGCCCGGGGCGCGGCCAATTGCGCGATGATCGCAACCGCCTGCGGGGCGCGGCTGATCCACCTCTCAACGGACTATGTCTTTGACGGAACGGGACGCCGGCCGTATGCCGAGGATGATCCGGTCTGTCCGATCGGCGTCTATGCGCAGACCAAGGCGGACGGGGAGCGGCTGGTTCTGGAGGCCTGTCCCGGCGCGATCATTCTCCGCACCGCGTGGCTCTACGGGCGCCACGGCGGCAACTTCGTTCATACGATGCTGCGCCTGATGCGCGAGCGTGAGCGCCTCCAGGTGGTCGCAGACCAGTTTGGCACGCCCACCCGCGTCACCTCGCTCTGCGCCGTGATCCTGGCGCTCATCACCCGCTTTCCCGACGCCTCCGGCATCTACCATGTCACCGACGGCGGCGAGGCTTCCTGGCATGAATTTGCTGCGGCCATCGCCGAGGAGGGGCGGCGGCTGGGCCTGATTCCGGGCACCTGCCGCGTCGAACCGTGCGCCACGGCGGCGTATCCCACGCGGGCGCGGCGCCCCGCCTATTCGGTCTTGTCCAAGGACAAGATCACCGCGCTGCTCGGTGTCACGCCCATGCCGTGGCGGGAAGGGCTGGTGGAGTATCTTGAACATATGAGGCTCTTGCAAAACCCCCCGGACGCTGCGCCTGACGGCTAGCGTCCGAGGGGTTTTGTAAGTTGAAGAGCCGCGTCGCCCAGGGAGGACTCGCCTGACTCTCCAACCGACGTCCCTTCGCCTTCCGGATCGTGTTCGTAGGCCAGCACGTCTCCGGAGGTCGAATTGACCATCAGGATCAGACCGTCGGCGAAGAGGGGGGTGTAGTTAGCCGAAGCGGGGGCATCGCCGCCGATATCCTCGTTACGCGGCAGGCGCCAGCGGGCGTTCCCGCCCTGCGCGTGGACGGCGAGCTTCCCTTGCACGTGCACCAGAAGCTGATCCGGCCTCCCCGGTCCGAAGGCGCTCAGGGGTCGCGCCTGCGCATTCAGCCGCCAGCGCGGGCTGATCGAACCGGCATGGGGATCGAGCACCAGCACCTCCTCGTTGGTCCCGCCATCCATTCTACGAGACGCAATGACGGCATCATTGCCCATGCCTTGCACGCCGTAATCGAAAGAGAACGGGTCGCCGTGCGATCGGCAGAGTATCCGCCCGTTCCCGCCGTCGAACAGCAATGCGGTGTGATTGGTGGTCTCGGCCAGCACCGTGCCGTTCGGCATCCCTTGCAACTTGGAAATGGCCAGGTCCGGCGGCGTGGTCCAGAGCACTGTGCCGGTCCGACGGTCCCGCACGCTCAGTACTTGATTTGTGATCACAGGAATCTCCCGTTCCGGGGTGCGGGGGAACGTCAGCGTCCACATTCCTCCCTGCGAGGCAGAAAGTCCGTTTAAGCGTGCATTCGACGTCAAAGGGCGGCTGAATGCGACGTCGCCTGTCCAAGGATCCAGCGTCAGGAACGCGGCGTCCCCGTTCGGCTCACAGCGCATGAGAAAGACGCCTGTCGGAGCATACGCGAGCGGCACCGGCAGCACCCCGGCGCCCTGCAACGTTTCCATCTCCCGGCGCCGCCAGACGACCTGGCCGGTCAGCATATCCACGCTTGTCAGCACGCTGCCATCCGTCTGCGAACCGACCCCCGCCAGACCGACCTCGCTCAGGACGGGATACCGGTGGTACCGGATTGCGGGGTCGGGACGGAGCAGCGCGTTCGTCGTGCTGGCGCCTGACCAGAGATCGAGGATCGTGGTGCTGTTGCTGGCGCACATCGACACGACGGAGGTCTCATCCCATAGCATGCGGCCGTCCATCGCCACGTTGAGGTCTCCTTCCATCTGCCAGCGTGGCAGGCCGGTATCCAAAGCCAGGCACGCCATCTGCTTGCCGTCCTGGGTCCGGTAGAACAGGCCGGCAGGGATAATCTGGAGCGTTGAACTGGGCGCCAGCTTCTTGCGCCAGCGCAACCGCCACGGGGGCGGGGCCACCGCAGTGGCCGTGCGCTGGTCCGCCGCCTTCATGGCCGCACGCTCCAGGTTCTCCGGCACGCGGCCCCCGGCAAACAGCCGTGGCCAGTCGTTGCACAGCTTCACCACGCCTGAAGGCCAGTGCATCCGCTCGTAGAGATGCAACAATGCGTCCGTAATCGCACTCCCGCCCGAAGGCTTCGACAGCGCCAGCGACCGTTGCAGAATGACCTCAGCCGTGCCCAGGTCTCCGTGATCGACCGCGACTTGCGCGGCCTTGAGCGCCGCATCCCGTCCTGCGGCCGTTCCCGCAAAGACCGTGGCCACCTCGACGAGCGCCATGCAGGCGGGCGCCGGACCGAGCCGGGTCAGCGCGTTCGAGGCCGGTTCCTCCAGGAGCGCCAAACCTCTGGCATCGCCGGCTGTCAGCGTGCGGATCCGACGTGAGGCCAGTCGCGGCGCCGACACCTCCCAGTTCGGATTGTCCAGGTTCGGCGATATGGTCACGCCGGATCCGGTGACAAGCGCCGTGTACAAGGTCAGCGCCCCGTTGGTGTCGCCGGTCCGCTCGCGGTGTTGCGCCTGTCGCCAGATCGATTCGGCGCGCTCCGCCACCGTGGCGGCCACCTCCAGCGCCTCCGCGTATGACGCCTGCGCCGCGCCGGCATCCTGTTCTGCGGCATGCCACAGCGCCGACAGCAGCGAGCTGCGGACGGGGTCCTCGCCGCCGCCGCCGCGCTGCCGTTTCCGGGCCTCCCGGAAATCCGCGACTGCCTCCGTGTAACGACCGAGGAGCGCTTTCAGTTTGCCCCGTTCCGCGTAGGCGTCTGCCGTCGGGTTCCGCATCAGGCGTTCATCCAGACTGGCGAGTGTTCGACGGGCGTTGACAAGGGCATACAGCCGTTCAGGCCCGGCCACCAGCAGTTGCTCGCCGTTCACGTACAGGTTGCCCAACGGCAGGTCGTCCATCGTCTGCG
Organism: uncultured Akkermansia sp.; assembly: GCA_964506575.1. Lineage (GTDB taxonomy): Bacteria > Verrucomicrobiota > Kiritimatiellia > RFP12 > JAAYNR01 > VGWG01. Next base: position 18,443 of record CAZDLY010000038.1, read on the forward strand.
CGCGGAGCGAACCGAGCGCCGTTCCGTCGGCGGCTTTCAGGCGCAGAATCTCCCGTCCGCATGGGATCAGGACTTCGCAGCCGTACAGCGTGCCGCGTCCCGTGCTTCCCGCGAGCGGCATCCGCCACCGCTCCCGCCCGTCCGTCACGTCCAGGCAGGCCACGGTCCGACCGCCGGCCACAATCACTGAAGCGCCCTGGCGGCCTACGACGTAGTCCACACCTTCGGGCTTGCCCCTCGTCCACAGCCGTGTTCCCCTCCGCCGGTCGAACGCCAGGATCTGCTGAGAGCCCTCCGGCATCGCCACCACCGTCTCGCCCGTGACCAGCACCAGACTCTCTTCCCACGTCTCCGGATTGGCCGGGAGCGTCGGGCCCGCGAGCGCCGTCGGAACATCCGCTTTCGTGATCTCCGCGCTGCCGGCGTTCGTGGATGAAGATTCCGTCCACGTTTCGTAGAGGGCGGTCCACAGGGCGGATCCGTCGCCGCCGTCCAAGGCGCTCACAGAACCATTGCCGTCGCTGAGATAGGCTTGCGCGCCGTCCACGGTGATGGTCAGGGGCGCGGCGCGGGGCGGCCCGAAGGGGAACGCGTCGGTCAGTCGTGTCCACCAGACCAGGCTGCCGCAGTCCGCGTCGAGTCCGACCACGCTGAGCCCGCCATCATCCTCGACCGGCGCGAGCAGCAGGCCGGCGCAGGGCACGGGCGCCGCCGCGAAGCGGATCCCGTTGGCGCGCCAGGGCCTCTGCGTCTTCGGCTCCGACGCCGCCGCCGCGACCTCGCGACCCACGCGCCACAGCCGAGAGCCCGTGCCGGCGTCATAGGCAGCCAGGGCATTCCCACAGGGCTGCTGGCCCTTCGCGTAGGCTTCCTCGATTTCGTTCTGCTGCTCCCACACGTCCGCGTCCAGAGATGCGCGGTAGTTCTCCTCGACGCAATACACGCGCCCTCTGACGAGGCTTGCCGCGCGGTTCAGCCGGTTGCCGAACACCCACGCCTCGGCGGCCCCCGGCGAGGCGCCCCGGGACATCTGGACCGTGAATGCCGCCGCGCGCTCCGGCGCGGTCTCGGAGGCATGCGCCGTGCACTGAAGGTCTCGGCCAGTGTCCAATTCGATCAAGGCAAGCGCGTCAAAGCCGTTGATCCAGGCCCTGTTCCCGCTGAAGATCGGTTCTGCGGCGGGCCGCAGGCGCCGGTCCGTCATGCACGCCGCCGCGTATCCGCGGCTCAGGCTGAACTGCGGAGGCAGGTTGGTCCGGACGCCGTCGCCGGGCGTGCCGCGAACCGCTCCCGGATCCAGGTTCGTTCCCCAGCGTATGACCCAGGCGTCATCCGCCGTCGGGTCCGGGCAGCCCAACCCGGAGACGCCGTCGCGCGACGGCCCGCCGTAGGCCATCGTCCAGGCGTTCGACGGGGATGCCGCCGCCGGGCGGAGTTCCGCGCCGAGGGATGACCAGCGCTCGGTGTCGCCACTCTTCTGGAGTTCGACCCAGGCCCTTTCCGCCTCGGCCGCATCCCCGACCCGCGCGCAGGCCACCAGGAGTCGCGCCAGCAGTTCGGAACGCGGCACACCCGCCCCCGGGCTTTCATCGAGCAGGTCGAGCAACACCCGGCGCGCGTCCCGGAAGCGTGCCTGATCGAGCAGGAGACCGGCCAGGCGCAGACCGGCGGCGGCGGTCGCCGGGCCGGGAATCCCCTTCCGATACATGGCCTCCAGCGACGCCGCATCCATCGGCGCTGTCCGTACCGGGTTCCTTTCCGACACGTTCTGCTGAAGCCGATAGACCGCCAGGGTTCGTTCCGGAAGCGTGCGGAGCAGGTCAAAGGCCACCTTCCGCGCCGGCCGGAAGACGACGCCATTGGTGGAGACCATGGCCTCCGGGCGGGTTCGCAGAACCTCCAGGAGCAGCGATATCGCGCGATCCGGATTCCCCGACCGCAGCGCCATCGTGATGCGGAGCAACGAGAAATTGACCTCCGCGTCCGGCTCGACGATCGCATTGATCGCAGCCGGTTGGTCGTTGGTGCATACGTCCTGCGCCAGCGCGCAGGACGCGCCAACGAGCCAGACGAAGCACGCCGCGCGCACCCTGGCGCGCCAGAATGGCTGGCGCACCTGCACCACGAAATTCACCCGGGGAACGACGGGCCGGGCGAGGCCTTCGCCTGCGTGCGGTTCGTGTCCATCGTGGTGAGATCGCGGGTCGTAACACCTGCTCAACACAGCCTGTCTCCTGACTTTATGATAAAAGATAATTTTATCAAATTCGATCACGCCTTTCCATCCCCGTTCACAGCGAGAAGGGGAGGCGGCCCGGTCCGCTCCGATCGAGGCGGGGGAGGAGGCGCTCCAACTGCGCGACCAGCGCCTCGCGATCCCGGGGCAGCCGGCCTTCCAGCGGCACGGGGTTCGAGGTGTGGTTGGCGCGGAAGACGGTCTGCGTGAGTTCCAGTCCGCGCAGAAGCCGGATCAATTCGGCGACGGCGTCGTATTCCGAGGCCGTCCGGTAGCCCTCAAACATGTCGGCGCCCGGCACCTCCACAAACCGCAGGGCGGACAGGAGGCGCGGCTGCATCCGGTTCAGCGCCGCCGCGGTCGCGTCCGCATGCCGCGCCGTCCCGGCTTTGCCCCCCAAGCCGAGCAGCACCATCACCGAGCATTTGAGACCGGCCGCCTGCGCCCGCCGCACGGCCTCGCACATGCCGGCCGCGGTCTCCCCCTTCGCCACGCGCCGCAGCAGCTCCTCGTCGCCGCTCTCGAGCCCCACGTAGAGCGTGTTGAGCTTGAGCTCCCGGAGCGCGGCCAACTCGACGTCGCTCGCGGCGTTGATGGAACTGCCATTGGCGTAGAGATTCACCCGCGCGAGCTGCGGGAAGAGGCGATTCAACGCCTCCAGCATCGTCCGCAGCCGCTCGAAGGAGAGCGCCATCACGTCGCCGTCCGCGAGAAACACCCGCCGCGCCTCCGGCCACCGGCGCGCGGCGTGTGCGAATTCGGCGAGCACCTCCTGCTGCGGCCGCACGCGGTACGGCACCCCCTTGTACATGCCGCAGAAGCGGCAGGTGTTGTGCGGACAGCCCAGGGCGACCTGGAAGATCAGGCTCTCCGCCTCGGCGGGCGGACGAAAAAGGCGTTCAGTGTGGTGTATCATGGTCCGCCTATCTTGCGGCACAGGCGCGCACCTGCCGAGATACCGTCCCCACGGGGATGGAGATCCCTATTCATGGTTGCAGCATGCCAGAAGCGGGGGGCCGTTGTCAAGGTCATGCCCTCCGTATTGACAGCGACGGGCGGGTTGGGGTATACCTTTCTTCAAAAAGGGGGCTGATGTGGGCGAGAAGACCGCAGGCGTGATATTTGACATGGACGGCGTGTTGTGCGATTCCGAGCCTTTTATCTGCGAGGCGGCGGTGGCCATGTTCCGCGAACGGCACGGCGTGACGGTCCAGGCTTCGGATTTTCATCCCTTCACCGGCACGGGCGAGGATCGTTTTCTGGGGGGCGTGGCCGAGAAATATGGCGTGATCCTGGACCGCGAGGCGGACAAGGTGTTCACCTATGAACGCTACTTGGAGCTGATTCGCGGCCGACTGCAGCCCATGGCCGGCGCGGTGGCGTTTGTCCGCGCCTGCCGCAGCCGGGGATTGAAACTGGCCGTGGCGAGCAGCGCCGACCGGATGAAGGTCGACGGCAACCTGGCACAGATCGGGTTGGCGCACGGCGCGTTTGACGCCGTGATTGACGGCTCGATGGTGGCGCGGAAGAAACCCGAACCCGACATCTTTCTCCTCGCCGCCGACCGGATCGGCGTCGCTCCCGAAGCCTGCGTGGTCTTCGAGGACGCCGTCTCGGGGATACGCGCGGCACGGGCGGCCGGAATGCGCGTGATCGGCGTGTGCAGTTCGTTCAACGACGCGACGCTCCGCCGCGCCGGAGCCTGTCAGACGGTTCGCGATCTGGAAGAGACGGTGTGCTTGAACCTCACAGAATGAGTTTCGGCCCGATTTATGCTCCATAGTATCTCGAATCTGTAAATCAGGGGGAGGCGGGTATGGTCAGGCGGATGATTGGCGTCGTATTGTGCGTGGGCGCGGCGGCCTGCGTCTGGGCGGACGAGGCGGTCGATCAGTTCAATTTTGCGACGGGACTGCTGATCAAGGACGAGCCGGAACTGGCGGCGGGCGAGTACCGCAAATTGTTGAAGGCCCATCCCGACTTTCCGCAGGCGGATGTCGCGTGGTACCGGCTGGGCGAGGCGCTGCAGAAGACGAAGGATGCGGCGGGTGCGCGCGAGGCGTTCGAGCGCGTCGTGAAGCAGTATCCCAAGTCCGAGCGGACGCCTCGCGCGAATTATCTTCTGGGGCAGATGCTGGCCGCCGAGGATCCCAAACGCGCCGCCGCGTGTTTTGCCGCGGCGGCGGAGGGGGATGCCGGGGGGGCGCTGGCCGAACCGGCTTTGTTCGGGCAGGCCGAGGCGCTCTACCAGGCCGCCGAGTGGAAGGCGGCCGGCGAGGCGTATGCCGGTTTGCTGAAGCGGTTTCCCGATAGCAAGTTTGCGGCGCAGGCGCTCAACGGGCAGGGGTGGTGCGCCTTCAAGGCGGAGGACTATGCGGCGGCGGAGCGGCTCTTCGGCGACTTTGTCACCCGTCACGCCGCCCATGCGCTCGTGGACGAGTGCCGGCTCAAGCGGGGCGACTGTCTCTATCGCCTGAAGCGTTACGACGCGGCGGCGGGAGACTACGCGGCGGTGGCGGGCAAGGCCGGCTCGCCGCACCGGCCGGCGGCGCTGGCGGGGCGGGCGTGGTGTCTCTACGACACGGGGCGCACGAACGAGGCGGCGGCCGCCTTCCGCGAGGCGGCGGCGGCCTTCGGCCCGGCGCCCCAGTCCGCGCTCCTGCGCTACAACGCCGGCAACGCGGCGTTCGCCGCCCAGGCGTACGCCGAGGCCGAGGCCGATTTTGCGGCCTGCGTCCAGACGAACGCGGTTGACGCCGGGCTTGTACGCAATGCGGCCTATTGGCGGGCCGCGTCCCTGGTGAAGCTGAAGCGCCACGAGGATGCCTGCGGGGTATTGGAGAAGCTGCGCGCCGCCGGGAAACTCCCTGCGGATCTGGCGGTGGATGCCTGGCTGCTGCAGGCCGAGGCGGAACTGGCGCGCGGGCGGTTCAAGGAGGCGGCGGCGTGTTATGCGGCGGTCGGCCGTGACCACGGCGCGCACGCGCTGGCCGGCGACGCGGCTGCGGGGCGGGTGCTGGCGCTTGAGAAGGCCGGGGACATTGCCGCGGCCGAAGCGGCCGCGACGGCGTTTGCGGCGGCATATCCCAAGCACGCCCAGCTCGCGGCCATCCGCTTTCTAACGGGCGAATACCGCTACCGGCTGGAGCGGTTCGCGGATGCGGTGGCGGCCTTTGAGGCCTTCCTGAAGGAGCACCCCGGCCACGAGCTCGCGGCCGAAGCCGGGTACAAGGCGGGGTG
>CAZDLY010000039.1:0-23825 GCA_964506575.1 uncultured Akkermansia sp.
AGCAAAACATCGCTTAAGCCTTCGGCGCACGACGGCCGCGACGGCGCATGCAAATAACCGCGCACCCCATCGCGAGCAACGCCGCGCTAGTGGGCTCAGGAACGTAGTCGTAGGTATAGGTGATGGTTACAGCCCCCAACGCGTTCATGGCCGTGCTTGATGTGGAGGGGCCGCCTAGGCCACTCCAGGCCTGGCTTTGCGACGATGCATACGTTATCACGAAAGTGCCGACTCCTGAGCTCACATAATCCGACCGCCTATTTGCGGCGACATCGCCTGATCCCGATACTATTTCACGGTTCGCATACGTCGGACCATCGATACGCGCATAGTCAAGGCCCGCTGCGTCCGTGTTGAACTCATTACCGGCATCGCCATTGTTGGCAGTGAGATTAAAGATTGCCGACATGCTATGACTCACTGTCGTCGCTGCCGTAGGCATACCTCGGACGTCGAGCGATGAAAGGCTCGCACCGCCTGTCAACGATAACGTTCCTGATGATGCCGAAGCCGAATCATTATCGACCGCGAAGTAGCCGCCCCACCATTCCAGAGAACAGGAAATGGTTATTGCGGTGAGCGTCCGACCCGTTTGAAACGCCGTATCTGCCGTGTTGAACGTGTTGAACGTCAGAGCCGTGTTCTGATTGGGCTTGTGTTGGGCAACGATTTGAGTCTGTACCTCTGTGGTCGTCTCCGCCTGCGCAGCCCCTGTCAACGCGATCAGCGCCGCAATAATCAAACTCGTTTTTTTCATTTTAAAAAGACTCCTTCCCTGTTGTGGGGAGCAGATTAACACTATTTACCTTGTTTGGTCAAGCGAAAATCGTAAAAAAATCGGGGGTCAATTGACAGACTAAATGCGCCCCTATGAGCAGGATGTTCGCGGGTAGGGCAGCGGCGTCCCGCCGCGCCGCAGGTGAATGGGGATGAAGAGAAAAGCGGAAAGCGGAAAGCAGAAAGCAGAAAAGAAAATGCAAATGAGCTAGCGCTTGCACAATTTCAGCTTTCATCTTTCCCTGATTCCGCTCCATCATCAGCGGCGCGGCGGGACGCCGTCGCCCTACCTGACACTGCGGCGGAAGAGGCTAGGCTCGGGGATTGGTGCGGGCGCTCTACGCGGGTAGGGCAGCGGCGTCCCGCCGCGCCGCAGGTGAATGGGTCAGCGCGAAGCATCGGTGATTGGTGCGGGCGCTCTGCGCGGGTAGGGCGGCGGCGTTCGCCAGCGCGCGGCGCGTGGCGGTGGTGAGTGGGAGATCGGACGGGAGGGGCGACCAGCGGACGCGGTCGCGCAGGCCGGGGCCGATGCGGCCAGAGGCGACGGTCGCCGTGTAGAGGCTGAGCCGGAGGCGGAAGTGGGAGAAGGTGTGGCTGATCGCGCCCGCAGGCCGGATGGCGGCGGGCGCGAGGCCGGTTTGTTCGTGCACCAGGCGGGCTGCGGCGGCCGATGTGTGCTTTTTTGGAATCTCACCACCGGGAAGTTCCCAGAGTCCGCCGAGAAGACCGGCGCTGTCGCGGCGCACCAGCAGCACCCGGTTGCGGGCGTCACGGAAAATGAATCCGACCGCGTGGCGCTCGGGGATAGCCGCTGCTGCGGGTCTGACCGGGAAATCGCTTTGCCGGCCCGTTTCGGCCGCGGCGCATGCCGGGCGGAGCGGACACGCCGCGCACGCGGGAGAACGGGGTGAGCAGAGGAGTGCGCCGAGTTCCATGATGGCCTGGTTGAAGTCGCCGGGATCGCCGCAGCCGGTGATCGCCGGACGCAACCGGTCGGCCAGCGCCGCGCGCGGTCCCGGTTTGCGAAAGTCATCGGCCAGCAGCCAGAAGCGCGAGAAGACGCGCGCCACGTTGCCATCCACCACCGGCTCGCACACCCCGAAGCAGATGCTGGAGATGGCGGCGGCGGTGTAGGGTCCGATCCCCGGCAGCGCGGCCAGTTCCTGCAGTGTTTGGGGAAGTTTTCCGTCGTGGCGGTCGAGCACGACCTGCGCGGCCTTGCGCAGATTGCGTGCCCGTGTGTAATACCCCAGCCCTTCCCACGGCTTGAGCAGCGCGTCATCCGGTGCGGCGGCGAGGCTGGCGACCGTGGGGAAGCGGGCCATGAAACGGGCGAAAAAAGGGCGCACGGTGTCGACCTGGGTCTGTTGCAGCATGATTTCGCTGACCCAGACGGCATAGGGGTCGGGATGGCCGCGCCAGGGCATCTCGCGGCGATTGGCGCGATACCAGGCGAGCAAGGCGCGGGTCAGGCGGATCGGATCAAACACGTCGTTGCTCGCACCGGGGCACCTGCACTTCATGAGATCTCACGCGCTCCCCATTGGGGGTCTGGGTCACTTATCCGCCGGGGTCTTGCCCGTGCCGGTCTTCGCCGGAGCGCTTTCGGTTTTGGGTGCTTGGGAATTCGGGGCTTTGGAGGCGTTTTCGGTTTTGGGTGCTTCGGAACCGGCTGATTTGGCGGCGGTGTCGGCCTTGACATCCGAGTGGTAGCCGGCGCTGCGGTAATCGGTCTGATAAAATCCGCTACCCTTGAAAATGATGCCGGCGCCGCAACTGATTTGGCGCTTGATTTTGCGGCTTTTGCACGTCGGGCAAACCTTGAGCGGATTGTCCTTCATGCTTTGGAACACATCAAACGTGCCGCAACCGGCGCATAAATATTCGTAAGTCGGCATGGAACACAGGTTTCAGGTCTTAAAAGTGGTGGAGGTAAGGAGGGTCGAACTCCTGACCTCTTGAATGCCATTCAAGCGCTCTACCAACTGAGCTATACCCCCACACCAAGACGTCCCGTAACGGGTGAAACGGGCGACATTAAATCACGCGGACGGCCGTTCTGTCAACCGCATATTTTATTTCGCATGACTTGCTCTTGCTTTCCGGGTTCCTGAATGCCAAAATACGGCCCTCTGCGATTTGTTTGGGATACGGGCGGTACGTTATGATGATGCTTGAAGGGTGCGCGGCATTCTCCTCTTTTCGGCTGGAGGCGCTGAAGAATGTCATTCGGCAACGGGTTGAGGGCCTGGGCGACGGGGTCGCCGTCGAGGCGGCGTTCGTGTATCTGCTGGACCTGGATCGGGATCTGGATGCCGAAAACATGGCCCATGCGCAGGCCCTGCTCGGCGCGTCGGCGTCGGCGTCGGCGCCGGCGTCCGGCGGGTTCTTTATCTCGCCCCGCAAGGGGACGATTTCGCCCTGGTCTTCCAAGGCGACCGACATCTTCACCAACTGCGGGCTGACGGCGGTGCGGCGGGTCGAGCGCGCCGTGCGCCTGATCGTCCGCGCCGACGGACGCGAGGTGTCGTGCGAGCGGCTGCGGCCGGTCCTTGACGCGCTGCACGACCGGATGACCGAGGGCGTCTATGCCGATCTGGGCGATTTTTTTGCGCATCCCCCGCCTGCTCCCGGCCGCTCGTTCGATGTGCTCGGCCGCGGCCGTACCGCGCTGGAAGAAGCCAACGTCGGCATGGGGTTGGCGCTGAGCGACGACGAGATGGACTACCTCTGCGACAACTACACCCGCAGCGGACGCAACCCCACCGACACCGAGCTGGTGATGTTCGGCCAGGTGAACTCCGAGCATTGCCGCCACAAGATCTTCAACGCCGCCTGGGTGGTGGATGGCCATGCCGAGGACCTTTCGCTCTTCAAGATGATCAAGCACACCCACGCCCGTCATCCGGAGGGAACGCTCGTCGCGTATTCGGACAACTCGGGCGTGGCGGAGGGGTTTGCGGTCGATGCTTTCCGGATCGATCCCCAGACACGCCGCTACAGTTTCCATGCCGATCAGATCGACCTGCTGATGAAGGTCGAGACGCACAACCACCCGACGGCGATCTCGCCGTTTCCCGGGGCGGCGACCGGCGTGGGCGGCGAGATCCGCGATGAGGCGGCCACCGGCACGGGGAGCAAGAGCCGGGCCGGCCTTTCGGGGTTCATGGTCTCCAACCTTCGCATACCCGGTTATGTGATGCCCTGGGAGCAGGAGATCGCCGAGTTTCCACGCCGGCTGGCTTCACCGCTGGCGATCATGACCGAGGGGCCTCTCGGTGGCGCGGCGTTCGGCAACGAGTTCGGCCGGCCCCAGTTGACCGGGTTCTTCCGCACGTATGAGGATTGCGTCGCCGGCCGCCACCGGGGCTATCACAAGCCGATCATGCTGGCGGGCGGCATGGGGAGCATCCGCCGCAGTCATGTGTGGAAAAAGCCCGTTCCGCCCGGCGCGCTGATCGTTCAACTGGGCGGGTCGGCCATGCGGATCGGGCTGGGCGGCGGCGCGGCGTCGTCCATGGTCACCGGCAGCAATGACGAGGCGCTCGACTTTGATTCGGTGCAACGCGGCAATGCCGAGATGGAGCGCCGCTGCCAGGAGGTGATCGACGCCTGCACGGCGATGGGCGAAGGCAATCCGATCCTCAGCATTCATGACATCGGCGCCGGCGGATTGTCCAACGGCTGCCCGGAGCTGGTTGAAGCCACCGGCGCGACCTTTCAGTTGCGCGCGGTTCATAATGAAGAACCCTCGATGAAGCCCATGGAGATCTGGTGCTGCGAGGCGCAGGAGCGTTATGTTCTGGCCATCCGGCCCGAAGACCGCGCGTGGTTCGAGCAGGTCTGCGCCCGCGAGCGCTGTCCCGCCGCGTTCATCGGCGTGACGCGTGACGACCGGCGGCTGATCCTGGAGGACGCGCACTTCGGCGACCGGCCGATCGACATGGATGTGAGCGTTTTGCTGGGCAAGCCGCCGCGGATGGTGCGCGACGTGACGCGCGCCGTCCCGACCGCCGTGCCGCTCGACCTGGCGCACGTCCGGTGCCCCGAGGCGCTCGAACGGGTGCTGCAACTGCCCGCCGTCGCCGACAAGACGTTTCTCATCACCATCGCTGACCGCTCGGTCACCGGCCTGGTCTGCCGGGACCAGATGGTGGGGCGGTATCAGTTGCCTGCGGCGGATTGCGCGGTGACGGTTCACGGCTACACCGCGTTCACGGGCGCCTGCATGGCGACGGGCGAACGGACCCCGGTGGCGCTCATCAACGCGCCGGCCTCGGGACGGCTGGCGGTGGGGGAAGCCATCACCAACTGCGCCGGCGTGGCGATCGGCCCGATCGGCGCCATCAAGCTCTCGGCCAACTGGATGTGCGCCTGCGGCGAGGCGGGCGAGGATGCGGCCTTGTTTGACACGGTCAAGGCCGTGGGGATCGATTTTTGTCCTGCGCTCGGCGTGTCGATTCCGGTCGGCAAGGATTCGCTCTCCATGCGCACCGTGTGGGCCGACGCCGCGGGCGCGGTGCATCGCCAGGTCGCACCGCTCAGCCTGATCGTCAGCGCCTTTGCGCCTGTCGCCGACGTGCGCAAGACGGTGACGCCCGACCTCAAGCCGGGTCCGAGCCAACTGCTGCTGATCGATCTCGGACAGGGCCGCAACCGGCTGGGCGCAAGCGCCCTGGCGCAGGTCTTCAATCAGGTCGGCGACGACGCGCCCGACTGCGACGATCCCCGAATGCTCCGCGCCTTCTTCGACGCGATGCAGGAGCTGGTGGCTCAGGGGCTGGTGCTGGCCTATCACGACCGGTCAGACGGCGGCGCGGCCGTGACCCTGGCCGAGATGGCGATGACCGGCGGGCGCGGCCTGAGCGCGGAGCTTCCGGGACGGAACGCCCTCGAGGCGCTGTTCAGCGAGGAACTCGGCGCGGTGCTGCAGGTCGCCGCGCCGCAAGTCGCCGCCGTCTGCGGCGTCTTCGCCCGGCACGGTCTGGGGGCCATGACCCATGTCATCGGCGAGCCGGTCTCGGACCGCTCGTTCACCCTTTCGGCGGCGGGCGCGCGGGCCGTGGCGACCGACATCACCCGGCTGCGGTCGCTGTGGTCGGCGCTGACCTTCCGGATGCAGGCGCTGCGTGACAACCCCGATTGCGTCCGGCAGGAATATGACAACGGCAGCGACGTCGACGATCCCGGAATGACCTTCCACCTGACCTATCGGTCCGATGAGATTCCCGGTGCGGTGACGCTCCGGGAGCCGCCGCGTGTGGCCGTGCTGCGCGAGCAGGGTGTCAACGGCCATGTGGAGATGGCCGCCGCGTTCAGCCTCGCCGGTTTTGATGCGCGCGATGTTCACATGACCGACCTGTTGACGGGCCGGACCGATCTGCGCGCGTTCGACGGGCTGGTCGCCTGCGGCGGGTTCTCCTACGGCGACGTGCTGGGCGCCGGTTCGGGCTGGGCGCGGAGCATCCTGTTCAACGCGCGGCTGATGGAAATGTTCTCCGCCTTCTTCAACCGTTCCGACACCTTTACGCTCGGCGTCTGCAACGGATGCCAGATGGTATCGCAACTCAAGGCGATCATTCCGGGCGCGGCCCGGTGGCCGCAGTTCCGGCGCAACATCTCGGAGCAGTTCGAGGCGCGCTATGCCACGGTGGAGGTGCTCGATTCGCCGTCGGTGCTGCTGCGGGGTATGGCCGGTTCGCGCCTGCCGATCGCCGTGGCCCATGGCGAGGGGCTGGCGGTTTTCGACACGCCCGCGGACGTGGCGGCGGCCGCCGCCGCGCTGCGTTTCGTGGATGGCCGCGGCCGGCCGACCGAGCGCTACCCGTGGAATCCCAATGGCTCGGCGGGCGGGCTGACCGGTTTCACCACCCCTGACGGACGGGTGACGATCATGATGCCGCACCCCGAGCGCGGGTTCCGATCGGTGCAGCTCTCGTACAAGCCGGACGGGTTGTTCACCGGCGAGGCCGGCCCGTGGATGCGGATGTTCCGCAATGCCCACGCATTCGCCTCCGGCGTGACGCGCGCTGTCAGCACGCCGTGATGACTTCGTAGGCGGTGTTCCGGATCGCCGGCGTGAAACCGGCGAGACGGATGGCGCGCTCAATCTCCTCCCGGGAGGTTTGGGCGCCGCCGCCAGCCGCATGAATGACCTCTTCACGTGCGAGCGTCCCGCCAAAATCGTCGGCGCCCAGGAGCAGTCCGAGCTGGGCGACATCGATCCCTTCCGTGAGCCAGCCGGTGGCGACATGCTGGATGTTGTCGAGATAGATGCGCGAAATCGCGAGGGTTTGGAGGTAGTCCAGGCCACCCGCCCGCGGCACGTGCGCGAGCCGGGTGTTGGCCGGCGAGAACGTCCACGGAATGAAGGCCCGGAAACCGCCTGTGCGATCCTGAAGGCGGCGGATCTTGTCGAGGTGGTCGATCCGTTCCGGCCGGGTTTCGATGCCGCCAAACATCATGGTGGCGGTGGATCGCATCCCCATCTGGTGAGCGGTCTCCATGACGTCGAGCCAGCCGATTGCGGAGATCTTGCGCGGGCTGACCTGGTTGCGCACGCGGTCTACCAGGATCTCCGCGCCGCCGCCTGGCAGGGAATCCATGCCTGCCGCCCGCAGGCGCGTCAGCGTCTCCCGTATGGTGAGATTGCCGGCACGCGCGAGAGCGGCGATCTCGGTTGGCGAGAGCACATGGAGCGTCAGCGGAGGATGCGCCGTCCTCAGCATCCGCAAGATCCGCTCATAGTCGGAGAGGCGCAGGCGCGGGTGGACGCCGCCCTGGATCATCACCTGCGAGGCGCCCGCCGCGACGGCGGCAGCCACAGCGCCGGATATTTCCTGATCCGACAGCAGATAGGCGTCGGGGCTGGTTTCATTCCGCCAGAACGCGCAAAAGGCGCATTCATGCGTGCAGACATTGGTCAGATTGAGATTCAGATCCAGCACAAACGTCACGATGCGGCCGGGGTTGTGGCGCTGCCGGGCGGCCTGGGCGAGACGCCCCAGATCCGCAAGATCCCAGGCAAAGAGCGCCAGCCCCTCGTCGGGCGTGAGCCGTTCGCCGGCCAGCGCCTTCGTCCTCACGCGATCATCCATACACGACCCCCTGGTAGCAACTGTTGACCTTGACGGGCGTGCGGCCCGCGCGTTGAAGCAGTCCGCAGATCTCCGCTTCGGTCAGGCTTTTGGGCGTCCTGGCGCCCGCGGCATGCACGATGGTTTCGTCAAAGTAGGTGCCTCCGATGTCGTCGGCGCCGAAGGCGAGTCCGACCTGAGCACCCTTGTACCCATAGATCATCCACAGCGACTTGAGGTGCGGGAAATTATCGAGAAAGAGGCGGGCGGTGGCGAGCAGCCGGGCGTCGAACACGCCGCTTGAGCCGCGGCCGCCCGTGCCCAGCTCGGTGTTGTGCGGAAAGAATTTGAGGGGGACAAAGGCGCGGAATCCGCGGGTGCGATCCTGAACCCCGCGGAGACGATCCAGGTGGTCGATGATTTCCTCATCGGTCTCGACATGGCCATAGAGCATGGTGGCGTTGGAGGTCATGCCGAGCCGGTGGGCCTCCTCGTGGATGCGCAGCCAGACCTCGGCCGGGGCCTTGGTCTCGCAGATGAGCGTACGCACCCGTTCGGAGAAGATTTCCGAACCGCCGCCCGGCAGGGAATCCAGACCCGCGGCCTTGAACTCGGTCAAGACGTCCAACGAGCTGCTGCCTTTGAGCCTGGCGAAGAAATCGATTTCCACCGCCGTAAAGCCCTGTATGTGGATGGAAGGCGACACCGCCTTGATCGCCCGGACCAGGTCCAAGTAGTAGGAATAGGGCATCCGGTCATTGAGTCCGCCGACGACATGCACCTCGTCGACGCCGCGCGCATAGACCTGGGCGACGGCGCTGCCAACAGCTTCGGGGGTCAGCGTATACCCCTTCTCACCCTCACGATAGAAGGCGCACAGCTTGCATTTGTTGCCGCAGATATTGGTGTGATTGACGTTGAAGTTATACTGGTAGAAGGCGCGGTCGCCCACCCAGTGTCGTCGCCGCAGGCTGGCCAGCTCCGCCAGATCCATGAGATCGGCGTCATGCAGCAGCCAGAGCGCCTGTGCGGGGGTGAGGCGGCCCCGCGCCGCCACCGTCTCCTGAATGCGTCTCAACATAATGCCTCCCGAAGCGCGGCCTGGGCGACGCGCGGCTCGTCGCCCCGGTAGAAATGATCCTCCACCGTCAATTCCACAACGGAACACCGGGCGCCCGCCAGGCCGCGCAAGGTCTCGATGGGACAGAAGGGATCGGCCGCGCCCGACAGAAAAACGGTTCGCAGCCCCGGCGACAGCCGCTCCGCGAACGGATGTGACAGCAGCGGGGGCGAAATCCCAACCACCCGGCGCACACCGGCCGGACCGGCCGTCTCCAGCGCCGCGTAGGCGCCGAACGAATAGCCGACGAAGACCACCTGCTCAACCGGCCCGGCGGTTTCCATCGCTAGCGCCAACAGCTTGGCGGAATCGGAATAGACGACCGAATAATCATTCGCCGCCTCCATCCGGTCCCAGACCGTCAACGCGGATTCGCCCCGGATGACGCCGGTCTCCGCGCCCCGGTAGTTGAGCTTGATCGCCATCCGGCCGCTGGCGAGGGCGGCGGCGAAGACCGCCTCGACCACGTTGTTGGCCGAGTCTCCGCCGAGGCTCGGATGCGGCGGAAAGATGACAATGATCCGGTCGCGCAGCGGAAATTCGGGATAGCCCAGCGTCATGCCGATATCCAGACCGGGCTCCACGGCCAAGCGGAGTTTCTCCGCGCTCCATTCCGGGGTGTTCATGTTTCGGATTCCTGACCGGGATAGGGGTGTTTATCAAAGAACAGGCCGAGAATGCGGGCGAGCTTCATCCCCTCGACCCAGTTTCCCTGAATGTCGGTGCGGCGCTGGAAGAAGGCGCTCTGCGGAGAGATGCGCCCGGCGATCAGGTCGAGGAAGACCGGTTCATCCACCTGGAAGACCACCCGGCAGGGGTCTGTGGAATCGGCAATCAGCGAACGAATCTGCCCTCGCTCCAGCGTCAGGGACCAGGATTTGCCGGTGTCCCGAAAGGCAATCCGGAACGTGGTTGAGAGTCCGTCGTAGCCCTCCAGCAGATCGCGGTGCAACCGCGACGCGAGAAAGCGGGTGAAATACGTTTCACAGGTCGTGTTCATAGTTACGCGCTTTCCAGCCCTGGCCGGCAAAATAATCGACCATCTTGTTAAAATAACGCGCGTCCAGCAGGCTCGGTCTGGCCGATGACAGGCGGTCGCGGTTGGTCGTGCCAAAGCGGGCGGCACCCGTGAAATAGGGGAGATAGGCCGCCAGGGACTGGGTGAAGAGGCGGGCGGCGGGCGACGGCGGATCCGCGGGCTGACGTTGCCGGATCTCGAGCCCGAAATAGTCCTGGCTGAGCCGCATCAGCTCTCCCATGGGGGTCGGCCGGGGATTGACGAGGTGATAGGTTATTCCCCAGTTCGCGGGATTCTCAAAGACATCGTTCATCTGTTCGGCCACGTGATCCACCGGGATGAAGTTCTGGCCGGCGGTTTCGTCCTGGTCCAGCGGCAGCACCGTCTTGCCGAAACGCCGGCGAATCAGGTGTAATCGCGCGATCACCTCATAGAACGTGCCAAACTGGAGCGTGCGCCCCGATTCGTATTCGCCGAGCACGATGGAGGGCCTGAAGACGGTCAGCCGCGACGGATCGCCCGCAAAATGGGCGCGGACCGACTGTTCGGCGCTGAACTTGCTGGCTTCATAATCGTTCCTGGCCCGTTGGCCGAGATCCAGCGCGGTCTCCGGGAAATCGCCCTGCCAATCCCCCGCGACATAGGCCGTGCTGACATGAAAGAAGCGAACCTGGGGCGCCGCCAACCGGAGAATATTCAACGTGCCATCGCGGTTTGTCCGGGTGGTGATCCGGGCGGCGGAGTTGAGAAAGGCGACGGTCGCGCCGCAGTGGAGGATGTCGGTGATCTCCGTGCGCAAACCGGCGGCAACAGCCGGATCCAGGCCCAGGTCCGCCTTCAGGAGATCCCCGAGGACAGGGGTCAGGCGGTCAAAGAGGTGTTCGTCGCCAAAGTGCCGGCCGAGCGTGCGAAGCCGGCGCCGGGCGTGCGGGACCGTATCGGCGCGAATCAAAGCGGACAGGCGGATGTCCGGGTGACGCCGCAGCAGCTCCGCGAGAAAATAGGCGGCCACAAGCCCGGTCGCGCCGGTCACGAAGAGATGCCGCGTCATAAGCCCTCTTCCTCCAGCATCGCCGCGAACGTGCGCAACGCGTCCTGGTGGCCGGCCTCGAGACGGTATTGGATTCGGTAGAAATAATCGCGATGACGGACCAGGTGGAGCGCCGCGAGCATCGTGTCCAAGTGAGTCAGATTTCGGGCGACCATCGGCGCGAGCAGCGCGTCAACAGCGCGGGCGGCGGCGGGATTCCGGCCGACGACGACGGCAAAGACCACGGGCAGTCCCGTCAGCAGCAGCCACTCCCGGCCGATGTCGATCAGCGTTTCGCCCCCCCCCGGCACATGGCCGAGGGCGGCATCGCCGATGATCACCTCCCCGTCAACCGGAGCGGCGGGAGCGCCGGAGGGGATGATGTGCGGCGACGTGCGATAGCGGCGGCGCAAAATGAGCTGAGCCAGCAGATTCGAGGTCCGGGATTCGGGGGAAAGGCGCAAGGTGCGGATGTCCGCGGCGGGCACGGCCGCGCGGATGTAGACGGACCCGACGCTGCCGGTGGAGGCGATTCCCAATCCCTCGGCTCGCGACCAGCCGAGCTTCAGTCCCTCCCTGATGAAGGCGGCGGCGGGCACCAGCGAGGCGTCAAAATCCCCCGCAGCCATGCGGACGGCCAGGGCCGCGGGCGCATCCTTGACGAGTTCCACGTCCGTTGAAATTCCGTAATGGAACGGGAGCGCGTTCAAATAGCGAATCATGCCCAGCCGCATAGTTCCCCCATCACTTGTTCGAGTTGATCGCCCAACGCGGTGATCTCGGCCTCGGTAATCACGAGCGGCGGCATGACGGTCAGGGTGTTGCGATGGAGGCCGGTCTTGCCGATCAGGAATCCGCGATCTTTCATGGCTTCGAGGATGGCATCGGTCTCGGCGGTCATGGGGTTGGCATCGCTGCCCAGTTCCATCGCCTGCATGAGCCCGCGCCCCCGGACTTCGCGGATGCCGCGGACGGTCCGGGCGGTCCTCTCGAACCGCTGCCGCAGCCCTTCGCCCAAGCGGGCGGCGCGCCGGGAGAGATCGTGTTCGCGCAGGACGCGCAGCACCTGCCGGGCGGCGGTCGCCGAGACCGCATTGCCGCCGGTTGTGGAGGCTCCCGGTTTCGTGTAGCTGGCGGCGATGCGGTCGGTCGTGCAGAAGGCGCCGATCGGAAAGCCGTTGCCCAGCGCCTTGGCCAGCGTCAGGATGTCGGGTTCGACGCCCAGATGCTGAAAGGCGAAGTCGGCGCCGGTGCGGCCAAACCCGGTCTGTATCTCGTCGAAAATCAGCAGGACGCCGTGTTCGCGGGTGATCTCGCGAAGGCGGCGAAAATAGCCGTCCGGGGGAACAATGATGCCGCCGTTGCCCTGGATCGGCTCCACAATGACCGCTGCGGTGTCGTGATCGATCAGCGCGGCGAGCGCGGTGGCGCAGGCCCATTGGCACGTCTCGGGCTTCTGCCCCAGCTCGCATTGGGCGCAGTGGGGGCGCGGCGCCAAACGCGCGGAGGGTGACGGAAAGGGATCGGTCTGCCACATCGGCACGCCGGTCAGGCTCATGGTCAGGTGGGTCCGGCCATGGAGGCCTCCGCGCACCGCAATGAATCCGGGCTTGCCGGTGTGCAGCCGCGCGAGCAACAACGCGCCCTCATTGGCCTCCGACCCGGAATTGACGAAGAACACCCGCTTCAGGGAGCCGTTGATGAAGCCGATCAACTCGTGCGCGAGTTCGAGCATGGGCGACGTCAGATAGATCGAGGTGGTGTGCTGCAGCGCGCGGATCTGCTCGATCACTGGCTCCGTGATTGCCGGGTTGCAATGACCGCAATTCATCACCGTGACGCCGCTGTAGCAATCGAGGTAGCGTCTGCCCTCCGTGTCCACGAGATACTGCATCTCGCCGCGCACCAACACGGGCGGATTGCGGTAAAAGTGATTGACGCAGGGGATCAAAAACTCCTGCTTGAGTTCCAGCAGCCGCGCGGCAGGGGAGTCCGAGTTCAACATGGAATCCTTCCTACCGTTCGAAACGGGTGATGGTTTTTTCGACATCGTGGATGATTCCCGCGGGGTAGGCGCCTTGATTGAAAAGCTCGCCAGCATGCGCGGCGGCAAAATCCGCGGCTCCGCCGGGGTCACCGGCCAGGGCTTTGCGGTAAGCGGCCAGACACGCGGGAAGCGTGGCGGGGTCGGTCAGGCGCGCGTCGATGCGGACAGATGCGGGACGCAGCGACATCAGGGCCGGTAAAGCCGTTATCAGGCACAGATCGTTCTCCATCAAAATGTGATTGCGGCAATAGTTGTCGGTGCAGAGCCGCCGCACATTGCCGCGCGCGTCGCGCAGGTGAAACGTGTCGATGGCGCAGGGCATCCGGCAGATCTCGCGTTTGCTGATTCCCTGCAATGCCATGCCGACCAGGCAATGTTCCAAAACCATCGCGACAAGCGGACCCTGCACGGGAAGCTCCAGAAGGGGAGTGAGTCCGCGATCCGCCAGCAGGGTCAGATCCTCGAACCCGCACTCCAGCGCCGGCAGCAGGCGTGTGAGGCCTTCGCCGGCCAGAAACCTCAGGGCCTCTGGGTTGAGCACATTCAGCGACGCCTCGCCCCACACCAGCCTGCCCAGGCCGCGCACGGCTTCCAGCGCGGCGATCGAGGTCACCGAGAAGCCCGCGAGATCGTCCGCCAGCGCCTCGGCAACCAGCCGCCATTCACGGGCTTCCCGTTCGGTGATGATCCGCGGCGATGCCAGCAACAGCCGCTTATTGGCGAGCTTGCACCGTCTGGCCAGATCGCCGATTTCCGCGAGGTCCCACTGGGAAACGGACCGGAGGTCGCCCTCCCAGCACAGGACGAGGTTGTCCGCCGACGGCAGGGCCGCGTCGGCCTGCGCCCGCGTTCCCGCGAAGACCGTCAGCTCGACGGGTGTTTCCGGGATGCGGTCCAGTCCTGTTCCCGAATAAGGAACGAACGGAGCGCTATCCGACGACTGAACGGCCGGCATCGTGCCCGCGTACGAGAGAAAAATCGGTTCGCGTTCGCCATCGAGATCCATGTAATGGGCGTCGGGGGCCTGGAAGGCGAATCCGGTGGTCAGATTCCGGACCCGGCTCTGATGCATCCCGGCAATCTCGGAGAATGTGCGGGATGCTGCGAGGGGATTGTCGCAATAGCGGTCGATGGCACTGCGGTACAGGCGCACGAGCTCCGCCACAAAGGGCGCCGGGCGCATCCGGCCCTCGATCTTGAGCGCATCCACTCCGGCGCGGACCAATTCCGGAACCTGCTGGATCAGGCACATGTCCTTCGCCGCCAGCAAATGAACGCCCGCTGCAACCGGCTCATCGGCGGCCGCGCCCGACATCAGATCGTACTTCCACCGGCAGGGCTTCATGCACTGCCCGCGGTTGCCGCTTTTTCCGAATATCAGGCCGCTCTGAAAACATTGGCCCGACTGCGCGGCACACATGTCGCCATGAATGAAATACTCCACCTCCATGCCGGCCGCCTCCCGGATCCGCCGCACGTCGTCCAGGGTGATGTCGCGGGAGGTGACCACCCGGGTGAATCCGTGTCTCGCGAGAAACGCCGCGGCATCGGCGCTGCCCACATTCATCATCGTGCTGGCGTGCAGCGGCACCTTCAGGCCGAGCGACCGGTGCAGCGCGACCACCGCCAGATCCTGGACGATCAGGGCGTCCACCCCCAGCGCGTCCAGATACCGGAGGTAGTCGCGAAGCGCGTCCAGTTCCGATGTGCCCACGAGGGCATTGACCGTGACATAGATTTTGCGGTTGCGCGCATGGCCGAACGCCACCGACCGTTCGATTGCCTCGGCTGTAAAATTGAAATCCGTGCGGTGTCGGCGCATATTGAAACTTTTGCCGGCCAGGTAGACGGCGTCGGCTCCTGCCTCGATTGCGGCCAGGAAGACCTCTTCCTTGCCGGCGGGCGCCAGCAACTCGGGCTTATTTATACGGATTGCCTGCATGGGGCGATCTTCCTAAAATTAATAGATGACCTGAAGCGGTTTCTGGCGTTCCGACGGATGCGGGTTGCGGATGCCGCGCTCGGTCCGCACGGCCACATCGCGCTCGAGCAGGTTCAGCAGCAGGACCGATTCGTCATAGCGCGACATCAGGACGCGCCCGGTTTCACCGGCCTCGCACACACGCCAGCCATCCGCGCCCGCCGGCTCCACAACTTGAACATCCACCCGGTTGGATGCCGTGCCATACTCGATGCCCCCGGGACCGCAACCGGTCTCGGGGAACATGCCGAAGAGCGAATTGCCGTAGCCCGACAGGTGGATGGCGCGCGGGAAGCGTTCGCGGAACCGGGCATAGTCGGCCGCGGAGATCGCAAGGCCGCCGTAATGGACTCCCTCGACCGCCAGGCGCAGGGCTTCCGGCAGCGCTTCCGACAGCTTCGCAATAACCGGCGGGGTTGAGAAGATCACCTCGACTTTCTGGGTCAAGGCCAGGCGCCGCACCTGTTCCTCCACATGGGCGAAATAGCGCTGCCGCGACATCGACCCCTCATCCAGACGGCGATACCAGCGCGGATCAAAGTCGATGCTGTACGGGTCCATCCCGCCGACCTTCGCCAGAATCGCATGCACGGCCTTGCCGATGATATGGGGCCCGCCCGGTCCCGCCCACAGCCACCGGCGCTTGACCGGAAACCCGACCTGCGCCGCGCGGGCCAGAAAGGGTTCCACGAACCCCGCATCAAACTCCGGCTCCTGATACACGGTCAGCACCGGCGCCCCGGAAAACCCGGAGGTCTCGCCCGTGATCAGACGGCCGTTGCGCGCCAGCACGGCCTTGGACACAAACTGCTCCAGCGGCTGATCACGCAACGCCTGCACGGCCATCAGCCCCGCGGTCAGCGGGTTTTCCGCCACCGCCTCCAGCAGCCCCGGGCGGCCGGCAAAATAGGCGATCCAATACGGCGATCCCGCCTCGGGATCCGCATGCCACTGCAGGCACTTCAAGCGTTGCGCAAGGGGTATCATCTGCAAACGGCTCACCGGGCCAATTCCTGAATCTGCTGCTGCGCCAATTTCTGATGATGGGCGTCCTGATGGTCCTTCACCGGGAGGCTGATGACCGCGCGGAATTGCGCGATCGCCTCGGACTTTTTCTTTCTCGCCACCAGCGTCAAGCCGAGCTGATACCTCGGGTAGATCGCCTCGGGGTCGAGTTCAACCGCCTTCAGCAGGCAGATCTCGGACTCCGCGAAACTGCCCTGGGGGGCGCCGTCCAGAAATTGGTCGGCCAGAAATTTCAGAAACCCGTTCACCGAAGCCGCCTCGCGGTGATAGACGCCGAGCACCGTATGGCCGTAGGACCACGCCGGATCCAGGTCAATCGCCCGCTGGGCGTGGTCGGCAATCTCCTTCGCCATCTTCACCTTCTCTTTGCCGCCCTTGAATCCGCTCAGATTACCGACCGCGGCGGCCAGCTCGAAATGTCCCTCCTTGCGGTCGGGAAACTGTGCGCACAGCGTCCGCCCCAGCGCCACGGCCTCCGCAAAGAACGGCTCGCCGCGGGCCGCCGCCTCCTCTCCCACGTTGTTGAGGCACCGGCAGAGCTTCAGCAGCGGTTCATACGCGTTCGGGTTTTGCTTCTGGATCTCGCGGAAAAGCGGCAGCGCCTCGGCGTCCTTGAACTGCGCCTGCAGCCGGTCGGCCCGCTCCTGCGGGCTTTCCGCTGCGGATGCGGCCGCCGGGGCTTTCCCCGCGGCAACGGCGCTCAGCATCATCCCGCCGACAACAACTCCTGCACACCACGCGTTCATTGCGCTTCTCCACGATAGCAGCCTCATGTGCGCGCCGCGTCCCGGCGGCCGATGGCGCGCAGGTCATCCAGCCAGCGCAGGCGTTTCGCCTGATTGGACAACTTCACCGAGCCGATGGCCACATGCCGCACCGGTGAAATGCCGCAAAACTCCATCATCATCCCTTTCATCATCTTCCGGTCCGGGCTGCCGTAGCGCAGCGCATACCACCAGGGAGGATTGTCCATCGTCACCACCAGCCGGCCCGACCGGCCGGCGAGCAACCGATCGGGAAACATCGCCCCCGCGGCATAACGGAAGGCAAACTGGGGATGAAACACCCGGTCAATCCAGCCTTTCATCAGCGCCGGGACGCTGCCCCACCAGATGGGATAAAACAGAACCAGCTTCGTGGCCCAGCGGATATCGTTCTGGCATTGGAGCAGACCCGGCTCCAGGGCCTGGATCTTCAGATACGCATGGTGCAGCACCGGATCAAACTGCAGGTCGGCCAGATGCACCCGCCGAACGTCCGCCCCCGCAGCGAGCGCGGCATCCGCATAAGCCGTCGCCAGGGCGCAGTTAAAGCTCTCCTTCACCGGATGACCGCACACGACATATATTTTGGGGGCCATCTTCGACCTTTCCTGCGCCACTGAAGGAACTCGAAATTACGCGTAAGAGTATCTCATAGATGAAGCACGCTTGTCCATTCAGAACGACACGGTGGTTGGGGGCGATTTTTATGGCGATTATTATGTTTGAGGATTGTGGGCCTCTTTGCTATCATCCCCTCGTGCTCATATCAGAACGGGCGTTTTTTGCCCCAACGGGCATTTCAGGTTGCAGGGAGGCGCGCATTGATGAAGGAAGCAGGACAAGCGGGTGTGCGGTTGGCAGTCGTCGCACTCCTTTTCTCGGTATTGTCGGGATGCGTGCTGTTTAACGAAGGTCCCGGCGGGATAAGCGGACGCGGGGATGGCGCGCTGCCTCCGGGCGCCATTGTCGATCCGGTCATCCGGGCAGGCCATTCCATACGCATCGCTGTGAGCGGCGCAGGCCAGTCTGAGGTGAAGGAACAGATGTACGACGTCTCCGCCAAAGGCGAGATCCTGATGCCGCTGATCGGCGCGGTTCCCTGCGACGGCCTTTCGCTGCAGGACCTGCAGAAGAAGCTGGAGGAACTCTATGGACAGTACATTCACGAGCCGCAGATTTCCGTGAGCTTCGTCTACTCGCCGGAAGGCGGCGGGTTATCGCCCTGGGGGACGGTGCTCGTGATGGGCGAGGTCATCCGCAAGGGGCCGGTCAACATCCCGCCGACGCGGGATCTGACGGTGTTGAAGGCGATTCAGATGGCCGGGGGCACCACGCCGGTGGCGGCCCTTTCCAAGGTCTATGTGACCCGCAAGGTTTCCGAAACCCAGCGCCGGCGCATCGATATCAACCTCACCGCCATCGGTCGCCATGGCGATACGAGACAGGACATTGTATTGCAGCCGGATGATGTGGTATTTGTCCCCGAAACGATCATGTAAAAGGGGCGCGTGCCGGCGCCGTATTTTTTAAAAAAAGGCTTGCCTTTTTTTGGGAACAGGCGCATAGTACCCCGCGTGATCACCGAAATGCGGGCTGCGGCCGCGAACGTGTGCAATGAGAGCACAGAATTGAAAGGGGAGGGCATGATGAAAGAACGGATGGCTACGCTGCTTCTTCTGGGCGCCTTGTGCGCCGCGACAGTCGGGGCCAAAGGTTCGTCCTGGCAGTCGCAATTGGGCGAGCTGGTTCAGGATCCTCAAGGCGTTCGCGCCGTGATGGCCGGTCTTCCCGGCGGGGAGGCACAGACGTTTGCCGCGCAACTGCTGCGCGCAGCCAACACGGTGCCGCTGTCGGCGGCCGAGAAAAACCAGCGGATGGCGCGGATCGCCCATGAACTGGTTGCGGGATCCCAGGGAGTCGCTGGCAAACAGGACGTGCTGGTGACGATATTCACCCAAGCAAACCCCGCTTACCTATCGGGCCTCTCGGATGTCTTGTCGGTCGGTTTGGAAATGAGCCGAAACGGTGTCTCTCAGGATGAATTTCTGAAAATCGCCACGAATGTGATCACGCGGGTGCATGAGGCCAGCATAGGCGATCGCGATGCGCTGATCCGGGTGACGATGACGATCGCCACGTTTCTGCGGGCGGCTGGCACGAGTGTCGATTTTGAGCCGATCTTTCTGGCTTGCCTGTCCGACCCCGATCTCGCCGGTGTCGTGAAAAACGTGCTCGGTCCGGCGGTCAAGGGAAATTACGATCCCATGATTCAGGCAAATCAGGCTGATCGTTCAGGGGCGGGCAACTGGTTTGTCGGCCACGTGGAGGCGCCCGGATATCCCCTGCTTTCCCAGTGGGGAACCCAGATGGGGTGGTTGGGGACGGATGGCGGCTTTGGATCGGGTATTGGTGGTACAGGTTTAGGGGGGGCTGGCGCCATTCCGCCTCCGGCTCCGCCTCCGCCGTACAACGGGCAGATCATAAATTGACGTAAGCCGCGTTTGACAAAGTAACCCCAGATCAAAGGACATCGTTATGCATTTTACCAACACCTGTTTCAGATTGTTCCGTCAAGGCGCGTGCGTTCTGCTGACGGTTCTTTTTATCGGCGCGCAGGTTGCGCGCGCCGAGCCACTTGACTTGGTGACTCCAAGCGCTGGATTGCATTGGAAGGGTCTCACCGTTTCACCCTTTGCCGAGGTGCTGTACTTCTACGATTCAAACTATGACCGCGTGGACCAAGGGGGCGAAAGCAATCACGGCCCGAGTCTGCGGAGCGGATTTGATTTTTCCTATGGGGGCAATCGCCACAAATGGGCTGGCCAGTTCTGGTACCAGTGGGAAAAGTACATGGGAGAGGGCCGCCTCGACAGCAACCAGTGGCGCGAAAAGATTGGCTACCTGTATGAGACCCCGCAGGGGACCGTGTTGCGCGTGGATCATTACTGGGGGGAAATTTACCAGTCAGACTTTGAGCGGGGATTGTGGGAGGATCGCCGCGAATTTGCTTTGGACGCGAGCATCGCGCATGTGTTGACCCCGAAGACCCGCATCCAGTTGGATCTCGGAATGGAAGACATCAAATACAGGAATCCGGCGTTGTATGACTGGCGGCAATATTCGGCGGACTTGTCGGTGGCTCGCGTGCTCACGCCCAAGTCCGATGTCTTTGTCGGTGTGGGTACGGCACTGGAGGAAAGCGAGAGTTCGTCGGGATTTTCGAAATCGTATCGCGTGAACATGGGTTTGGCGTCGCGCGCAACGGAGAAGGTGACCTATCGCGTCGCGGTCGGCGGCGAGGTGTTTGATCCCACAGGTTCCAACGAGAGCATGACGCTCGCGCCCTACTATCAATTGGGAGCGACGTGGCGGGCGTCGCGTAAATGGTCATGGTCGGCATCGGGTCAGGGCCAGCACCAGAACAGCGAGGAAACGGCGGGGAATTATGGCGTCGTCTATACGTTCGGTCTGGGTTCGACCTATCAACCCAATCGCCGGGTGAGCGTGGCGACGAAGGCGTTGTGGCGGTGTGACGTCAACGAAATTCAGGTCGTTGATCCGGCCACGGGCAACCTGACGGATCGTGTGGACAACGAGTTTGGCATTCGCACAGACCTGAACTACCGGTTGAACAAGTATGCCAGTCTCCGTTTGGGCGGAGAGGCCGTGGCGCAAGTTTCAACGATCGACGCGAATGAGTACAAACGCTTCCGCATGGACATGGGATTGAATCTCCGCTACTGATCCGAAGTGGCCGGCATCCGCCGGATGAAACAGCGATAGCCCCGTCCGATTGTTCCAACCGGGCGGGGTTTGCGTTGCGGGGGATGTGTTGAAGAGGTGGGACCGCAATGCATAAGAACAGTTGTATCGCGCATGTCTGTCTGACGCTTTGCCTGGCGGCTTGGGTGATCGGTTCGGAAGGGACCTGGTTCTGGGCCGGGGTGCTTTGGCTTGCGCTGATGGGGATGGCGCTCGGTTTGCTCTTTCCATCGGCCAAGAATGACGAGTCTGCGGAGGACGCGCGTGTCCGCGTGTTTCGGAGTCTGACGCGAGATCCATTTCTGGCGGCGGGGCTGGCTGCCACCCTTTTCTTTGTCGTGCAGGCGGCAAACGGGGGCCGTGCTCTGATTTATGATCCGTTGACCGGGCAATGGACCTTTAGCCTCCCGTTCTGGCGGTGGGGGCCGTCGAATGTGGTTGCGGCGGACGCTTGGCGCGCCTCCACGCTCGCCTGTGTGTTTACGTGTGTCTGCGCCACACTGCGACACGCGGTCGGCAAGCCGGAAAAATTTCTGCTTCTCCAGGTGATGGGCGTGAATGCGGCCGTGCTGTCGTTCTGGATGCTGGTTCGGATGGCGCTTCAGAACGGTTTTGCGCTCTACGGGTTGCCCCAATTCTTGTTTGCGGCACAGACCGAGACGGTCGGCGCGTTTTACCTGCTGATGGTGGCCATCAGTTGCGGATTGGCGATCACTGCGTTGATCGCCAAACGGCCCGCGGGGTGGATGATGCTGGTGGTGTGCTTCAATTTCGCCGGTGTCTGCCTGTCAAACAATCCCCAAGCCATTCTGGCGGGGTGGGTGTTCGTGGGCGCCGTCGGGATTTACATCGTCAATCTCACCTGGCCGTTGCTGTTGACCGGTCAGCTTGCGCACATCTGGAGTTATGGAATCATCCCGTTTTTTCTGGCCGGGCTGGTCTATTTCGGACATTTCACCCAGAATCCGGTGCTGCGCGCGGTCCGGGCGTCGGGTTCCTGGGGTGCCTGGTTTGTCGGAGGGGCGTCGACGTCCTCCGAGGCGGTCTGTTCCGCCTGGCAAATGGTGGGCGATCATCCCTGGGTTGGCGTCGGGGCGGGTGGATTCAAGCCCTTTGCGCCCGTGTATGGGCTGGTTGAATCCCTTCGGGAGGACGGCCATGTTGGACAAGACCTCGTCGAGTACCTGTGCGAGCACGGGCTGCTGGGGTGCGGGTTGGTCGCCGTGGCGGTGGGGTGGATCGTGGTCGAAAACATGCGGCGACTGGCGTTGGTGCCGCAGGTGAGAAGCGAGACCGACGCCATGCCGGATCGGGTTTGGCTGTTTCGGCTGACGCCGATGGCGGTTGTGCTCACCTTCGGCGCGGCGCTGGTCGTCGTCCTGAGTTTTTCAGGCGCTGTCTTCCGCAGTCCG
Organism: uncultured Akkermansia sp.; assembly: GCA_964506575.1. Taxonomy (GTDB): domain Bacteria; phylum Verrucomicrobiota; class Kiritimatiellia; order RFP12; family JAAYNR01; genus VGWG01. The sequence continues at coordinate 22,014 of CAZDLY010000039.1, forward strand.
ATTGTTTCGCTGTCCTGGTGTGCGGCGGTGACCTGTCTGGGAAGTTTCCTTCCCATGCGCAGGTTAATTTAGTAAACTCATTGCCCGGTTTTTTAGGATCAACGGCTACCAGCGAGCCAGGCAGGATGATGAACGTATGAATGAGAATGCAGGCCGAGGCGAAGGCCGTGAAATGCCGGAAGGCCAGGCGGATCCGGGGCACACCCCCGTTCAGTATTCCGGGCGCGCTCCGTATCCGTCCAGCCCTGGCTATTACGGGCCACCGCCCTATGGCGCGTATGGCGCATATGGTTATGGCTCGCCCAATTACGGCGGCGGGCCGGGCGGCGTGAATGACGCCGAGGAGTCGATCATTGGCGATGTGACGATCGGGCGGATGCTGCGCGTGTGCATGCAGCGCTGGGTCACCATTCTGGTTTTCGTGATTCTGGGTGCGATCGGCGCGTTCTTCGTGTTCAAGATCATGCCGACGGTTTACGAGGCGACCAGCATGCTGGAGATGAGCATCCGCCCGAGCCGGATCCTGGCCACCCGCAGCGCGATCGTCGAGACCGACACGAGCGGCACGCTGGAGGAGGTGTTCAACACCCGCCTGGCCCGGTTGCGCAGCCGCGCCATGCTGGAGCAGGTCCTGGCCCGCTATCACACCGACCACCCCAATTCGACCGTTCCCGAAGAGGAGTTGATCGCCATATTGTCGGGGGGCACCCGAATCTCGCTGCAGCGCCGCTCGCGGCTGGTCTCAGTTTCCGTCCGGTCGGTCAATGCGCAATTGGCGGCCGACATGGCCAATGCGTATGCGCTGACGGCCGAGACGTTCACCCAGGATGAGAACAAGGCCGTTTCCGAAGAAGCGGTCGCGTGGTTGCGGTCGACTGTGGAGGTGCAGCGCCGGAAACTGTCACAGGCCGATCAGGCGATTCTGGATTTCAAGGTCAGTACACAGGTGGACTCCTTTGAAAAAGAGAAGGAGGGCGTGAGCCTGGCGCTCGCACGCGTCAACGCCGACATCACCGATTTGGAGTCGCGCATTACGATGGCCGAGGAGATGCTGCTGACGTTGCAGCGGATACAGAACGCGCCAGACCGTTTTGGGTCGCTGCCGGACAGCACACCGCGGGCCGCAGAAATAGCCCAAACCTACCAGAAACTGCAGGATCAGATTGCCGAGCGGAATGCGATGCTCGCCCGCTATACTGCGAAGCATCCCGATGTGCTGGTCAAGAATAAAGAGGTCGATGTCTACCAGTCCCAGTTCGCCGATACGGTGAAGCGTGCCTGCGATACGGCCGAGGCGAACCTGTCTCTGCTGAAGAGTCAGATGGAGCCGTTCAAGGTCAGGCGGACGGAACTGAGCAAGGTTTATTCCGACAAGCAGACCAAGATTGACGAGGCGGTGCTCCGCCTGCACCAGCTCCAGCGTGATCTCGATGTCAACGAACAAAGCTATCAGGCGCTTCTGAACCGGATGGAAGAGGCCCGACTGGCCCAGGACGAAAACATGTGTACCGTAAAAGTCGGCGAAACGAGCATGATCCCGCGCAAGCCAGTCAGCCCGCAACCCATGCTCATTTTTCCGGCCGGGCCTATCCTCGGCCTGCTCATCGGCGTCCTGTTTGTCCTCATGATTGATCACCTGGAAGACAAGATCACGAACATCGCCGACATCGAGCAGCGCCTGCGGATGAAGGTGCTGTGCGTGCTGCCGCATGTGCAGAAGAGGAAGCGCGAGGAATTGGCGTTGATAACGGCGGAGGCCAAATTTTCCCATTTCTCTGAATCGTTCGCCAGTTTGCGCAGTCTGCTGGATTC
>CAZDLY010000040.1:0-22842 GCA_964506575.1 uncultured Akkermansia sp.
CCGCGTTCGCCGTTCAGGCCTACGCCGAAGCCGAGGGCGATTTTGCGGCCTGCGTTCAGACGAATGCGGTCGATGCCGGGCTTATTCGCAATGCGGCCTATTGGCGGGCCGCGTCCCTGGTGAAGATCAAGCGCCATGAGGATGCCTGCGGGGTGTTGGAGAAGCTGCGCGCCGCTGGGAAACTCCCTGCGGATCTGGCCGTGGACGCCTGGTTGCTGCAGGCCGAGGCGGAGCTGGCGCGCGAGCGGTTTAAGGAGGCTGCGGCGTGTTACGCGGCGATCAACCGCGACCACGGCACACACGCGCTGGCCGGAGACGCGGCTGCTGGCCGGGTGTTAGCGCTTGAAAAAACCGGGGACATTGCTGCGGCCGAAGCAGCCGCGACGGCATTCGCGGCGGCTTATCCCAAGCACGCCCAGCTTGCGGCCATCCGCTTTCTGGTGGGCGAATACCGTTACCGGCTGGAGCGGTTGGCAGATGCGGTGGTGGCCTTTGAGGTCTTCTTGAAGGAGCACCCCGGCCACGAGCTCGCGGCCGAAGCCGGGTACAAGGCGGGGTGGGCGTGCTGGCGCACCCAGAAGCCCGCCCAGGCCAGGCCGTTCTTCCGCAAGGTCGTGGAGTCCTTTCCCAAAGCCGCCGTGGCGGCGGATGCGGCCTTCATGGCGGGCCGCTGCGCCGATGCGGCGGAAGATGCGGCGGGCGCGGCGGAGGATTTCGACCGGGCGGCGGCGCTGGCGCCTGCGAGCGATGCGGGGCTGCGCGCGGCGTTGGAGCGGATCAGGATTGACCACCGGGCCAAGCGCTACGCCGAGGCCCTGACCCGCGCCGAGGCGTTCATCAAGAATTATGAAAAAACCCCGGCGGCGGCGGAGCGGCTGCCGTTCGCCTGGCTCTACGCCGGCGAGGCGCTGCTGGAACTCGGTCGTTCGCAGGAGGCGTTGGACGCCTACGGCAAGACGGCGGGCGGCGATGCGGCGGTGACACGGGCGGCGAAGGCGGGCCGCGCCTGGGCGTTGCGAAAATTGTCCAAGCCGGCCGAGGCGGCCCCGCTCTTCGAGGCGCTGGCGGCGGAGGAGCCCGCGGCGGACTACGGCTTCTGGGCGGCGCGGTCGTGGGACGAGGCGGGCGACGCGGCGCGGGCCGAGGCGGGCTATGAGAAATTCCTGAAAGGCGGCGCGGCCGGTCCGCTGGCCGACGAGGCGGCCTATCGCCGCGCGGCGGTGGTGTCGCGCGCCAGGGGCGCCGAGGCGGCGCAGGCCGCCTTCGCCGAGCTGGTGAAGGCCCGCCCCGACAGCGCCTTCGCGGCGGCGGCGCTGTATGACCTCGCCTGGTCGCTTCAGGAACTGAAGAAACGGGACGCGGCGGCGGAACGGTTCGACGAACTCGCCCGGCGCTTCCCCAAGCACGCATTGGCCGGCGACGCCCGGTTCCGCAGCGGCGAGCTGGCCTATGAGACCAACGCCTTCGACCGGGCGGCCGCCGCCTACGAAGCCGCGCTCACCGCGGGCGTCGCCTTCAGCAACACGGTGCTCTACAAGCTCGGCTGGGCCTACGAGCGGCAGGCGAAGAACCCGGAGGCCCGCGCGGCGTTCCGGCGGCTGGCGACGGAGTTCCCCGCCAGCGCGCTGGCGGGCGAGGCCCGCTATCGCGAAGCCCGGCTGCTGCAGGCGGAGGGCGCCTGGGAGGCGGCTGTCGGGGCCTATGCGGCGGTGCCTCCAGGCCCCTTCCGCGAGCGGGCGGCGTTTGGCCGGGCCGAATGCCTGCGGCTCGGCAAGCGGGCGGAGGAGGCGGTCGCCGCCTACCGGGAACTGCTCAAGACCGTCGCCGACGCCACGGTGAAGGCGCAGACGTGGCTCGGACTGGGCCATGCGTACCGCGACGCGGGGGCGAACCAGGACGCGATCGAGGCCTACGGCGAGGTGGTGAAGCTCACCGACACCAGTGAAGCGGCGCACGCGCTTCTGGGACAGGGACAGGCCTGGCTGGCCATGAAGGCGTATGACGAGGCGGCCAAGGCGTTTCTCAAGGTCGACATCCTGTACGCCTACGACGAGCTCAAGCCCGAGGCGGTGCGGATGCTGGTCCAGACGTGGGAGCAGGCGGGTGATGCGGAGAAGGCCGCGAAATACCGGAAGCAGCTCGAACAGATGAAGAAGTAGGGTGTCGGTTTGACATCCGGCCGTTGTTTTGACATAATGCCAACCGTCTTCAGGCTGTGACCGATCGGCGCCCGATGAGCCCGGGCACGCGCTGAAGCGGATTGTTTGCCGGTCTCTTTTTCAGGTGAGAACCATGCGCATCGTGACAGGTATTCAAATCGGTTTGGTGGTGTGTCTGGGGGTGGCCCCGGCGCTTGGCCAGGGGGGGGGCGAATTTGACGAATTCGAGGAGGAAATCCATGCCAAGGTCGAGGATGCCAACATTCCCGACCCGTTGATCCGGCTCAACCGCGGATTTTACTGGGGCAACGACAAGCTCTATTTCTGGGTGCTCAAGCCTCTGGCGAAGGGCTATGGCGCCGTGGTCCCCAAGCCGGGACGCGAAGCGGTCGGGCATTTTTTTGACAACCTGCAATTCCCCTTGCGCCTGGTCAATGCGGTCCTGCAGTTGAAGTGGGAGGGCGCGGGCACGGAAGTGGGGCGTTTCTCGGTGAATTCGACGGTGGGCGTGCTCGGGTTCTCCGATTATGCCTATCGGCGGTGGGGCTGGCGGCCGTGCCGGGAGGATTTCGGGCAGACGTTTGCGCATTATGGCGCCGGGCCCGGAATTGCGCTGCACCTGCCGATCTTCGGCCCGTCCAATTTGCGCGATACCCTCGGGAAAATCCCGGCCTACTTTGTGGATCCCCTCAGTTATATTGATCCCGCGGCCGTTGGGATGGCGGTCAGCGCCGTGGATCGCGTCAACGACACCTCGCTGTCCATCGGCTTCTACGAGAAAATGAAGGCGAACGCGGTGGATCCCTACAGCTTCTTCAAGCGGGCCTACGAGCAGAAACGGATCAAAGAGATACAGGAGTAAACCTATGCGGGCAGGACGGATTGTGCTGATGGCGGTTCTCGCATCCTCGGTGTGCCTGGCGGAAGAGGCCGAACAGACCCGCCAGGTGCTGGAGCGCATGATTGCGAAAGGCATTGCGATCCTGAAGGATCCGCAGTTGGATGACGCCGGCAAGCAAAAGCGGTTTGACGGCCTGCTCGAGGAGTCGGGGCATCTGGAACTGATGGCCAAGCTCGCGCTGGGCAAGAACGGATGGGAGAGCCTGCGCGAGGCGGATCGCCCGGCCTTTATCAAAACCTTCACCGACGTGGTGAAGCGCTCCTATTACGACAAGCTGGCCGGGCAGGATGCCGCGACGTTCACGACCGAATACACGCGCAATGAGTCGCTGGGGAAGGGAAAACGGGCGCTGACGGCCGTGATGAAGTCGGCCGATACGCAGATCGAGGTCATCTACAAGCTCTGTCTGCGCGAGGAGCGCTGGGGCATTTACGATGTGGAGGTGGAGGGGATCAGTCTGGTCGCCTCCTACCGGTCGCAATTTGACGACTACCTCGCCAAACATGCGCCGGCGGATCTGATCGCGGAATTGAAGAAAGGCGGCGGCGAACTTGCGGCCAAACGGGACGCGCCCACCCCGCCCAAGAATTGATTATATGCCTTTCTTCATCAAGATCTACCGCCATGCCGTGCTGCGCATGCCGATCCTGACCCTGCTGGTCATGACGGCGGTGGCCGGGGCGTGCGTCATGCAGGCCCGGAACTTCTTTCTCGACGCATCCGCCGATTCGCTCATTCTGGAACACGATCCGCAACTGCGGCTGTTTCGCGAGATCTCGGCCCGCTATCAATCGCCCGACCTGCTGGCCGTGACCTACACCCCGCATTCGGGCGATGTGTTTGACCCGGGCAATCTCCAGCGCCTGACCCGTCTGCGCGACGAGATCCGCGCCCTGCCGGGCGTGCAGGGCGTGCTGTCCCTGCTGGATGCGCCTCTTTTCCGCAACCCGCCGGTTCCGTTGTCGCGCGTCACGGAGAACGTGCGCACGCTGGAGGAGCCGGGGGTCGACCGATCTCGGGCCCGCGACGAGATCGTCAACAGCGAGGTCTATCAGCAGCAGTTGATCAGCACCAACGGACGTACCGCCGTGCTGGCGATTACGCTGAATGAGAACGCGGAACTGGATGCGATCCATAACCGCCGCAGCGCGCTTCTCATGGCTTTGGACCGCCATGAGGCGGTCGCCGCCAACCGCGCCGCCTTCGATCGGCTGACGCCGGATCTCCGGCGCTTGCAGAAGGAGGACGGCAAGCGGGTTCACGAGACGATCTCCGGCTTGCGCGCGGTTCTGGATCGCTATCGCGATTCCGCGGGGGTCCATCTCGGCGGCGGCTCCATGATTTCCGACGACATGCTGGCCTATGTGCGGAGCGACCTGCGCATCTTCGGAATCGCCATCTTCATCTGCATCGCCGTGATTCTCAAGTATTTCTTCGGCAGCCTGCGATGGGTGCTGCTGGCGATTCTGTGCTGCGCCTATTCGACCCTGGTGATGGTGGGGCTGTTGGGGGCCTGCTCCTGGCCGGTGACGATCATCTCATCCAATTTCATCTCCCTGCTGCTCATCATCACCATGTCGCTGGTCATTCACCTGATCGTTCAATACCGCGAGTTCATCCGCGAGAACCCCGATATGGACGCGGTCGAAGCCGTCGGGCGGACGGTGATGTGCAAGTGGACGCCCTGCCTGTACTGCACCTTGACGACCATTGCGGGATTCAGCTCGCTGGTGCTGTGCGACATCAAACCGGTCAAGGACTTCGGACTGATGATGAGCCTGGCGCTGGTGGTTTCCATGGTGACCTCGTTCATCCTGTTTCCCGCGATGCTCGTCCTCTTCCCCAAGGAGCCGGCCACCAGCGAGCGGGATGTCGGACGGCCGATGACGGCCTGGGCGGGACGCGTGGCCGCCCGGTCCGGACGCTGGATTGTCGTGTGCACGGGGCTGGTCATCCTCTTCATCGGGGTGGGCATGTGCGGCCTGACGGTCGAGAACAGCTTCGCGGCGAATTTCCGCAAGACCTCCGAGATTAATCGGGGCATGGTGTTCATCGACCGGGAGCTGGGCGGAACCACGCCGGTGGATGTGATCATCCAATTGCCTGCCGATCCGGCCCCGAAGCGCGCGGCGGCGGCGGCGGGGAAGACGGATGACGATTTCGCGGAGTTCGGGGAGATTGACCAGACCGTGGCTTCGGACGCCTATTGGTACACGCCGGCCAAGCTGGCGCTGGCGCGCCGCGCGCACGAGATCGTCAAGGCGCGGCACGAGACCGGAAAGGTCTCCTCGCTGGCCTCCCTGTTGAAGCTGACCGATGAACTGAACAACGGGGAGCCCATCGACGCCTTCGAGCTGGCCATCCTGATCAGCAAGCTTCCCGAATTCGCCAGCAGCATGCTGGTGACGCCGTATGTCAGCGTGACCCACAATCAATTGCGAATCACGGCGCGCGTGTTTGATTCCCAGCCGGGGCTGCGGCGCGCCCGCTTCCTCAAAGAGCTGGAAAGCGACTTGAAGCGCGGCCTGAATCTGCCTCCGGGAAGCATCCGGCTGACCGGCACCATGGTGCTGTACAACGGGGTGCTTCAAAGCTTGTTTCGCTCGCAGATCCTGACCTTGGGGCTGACGTTCCTGCTGCTGCTGGCGATGTTTCTGGTGCTGTTCCGCTCGCTCAAGATCGCCCTGATCGCCCTGTTTCCCAATCTCATATCCGCGCTGACGGTTCTGGGCTTTCTGGGGGCGGCCGGTATTCCGCTGGATGTGATGACGATCACCATCGCCTCCATCAGCATCGGCATCGCCGTGGACGACACGATCCACTACATCCATCGCATGCGCAGTGAATTTGCCGCCTGCGGCAATTATCTGGAGGCCATGCGCGCGTCGCACCAGAGCGTCGGCAGCGCCATGTATTTCGCCTCGATGACGGTCGTGGTCGGGTTCTCGCTGCTGACGTTCTCCAAATTCATGCCGAGCGTCCTGTTCGGCCTGTTGACCTCGCTGGCGATCGTTGTCGCCTTGCTGGGCGCCCTGACCCTGCTTCCCTGGATGCTGGTGGCGCTGCGTCCGTTCGGCCCCGAACAGCGACCTGCGAAATGAAGCGCGTCAATCAGATCGATCCGCCGGAGGATCGCGCTCCGGACGGGGCTCCGCCGTCCGAAGTCTTCCAGTTGGAATCGGAGTTCCAGCCGGCCGGCGACCAGTCGCAGGCGATCGCGGAGCTGGTGCGCGGTCTGGAGTCGGGCACGCCCCGGCTGACGCTCGAGGGGGTCACCGGTTCGGGCAAGACCTTTACGCTGGCGAATGTCATCCGCGCCTGGGGCCGTCCCACGCTGATCCTCAGCCACAACAAGACGCTGGCGGCGCAGCTCTTCGCCGAACTGAAAAGCTTCTTCCCGCACAACGCGGTGGAGTTCTTCATCAGCTATTACGATTATTATCAGCCCGAAGCCTACATCCCGCAGACCGACACCTTCATCGAAAAGGACGCCTCGATCAACGCGGAGATCGAGCGCTACCGGCTGGCCGCCACCAACGCGCTGATCGGCCGGAGCGACGTGATCATTGTCGCCTCGGTCTCCTGCATCTACGGCCTGGGGTCGCCCGAGGATTACCGCTCCATGCTCGTGGATGTGCGGCCGGGCGATGAGATCGGGCGCGACCGGCTGCTGGAGAAGCTGGTCGCGATCCAATACGCGCGCAACGACTACGAACCCGCCCCCGGCACGTTCCGCGTGCGCGGCGATTGCGTGGACGTCTTTCCCTCGTATGCCACAGACGGCATCCGCCTGGAGTTTCTCGGCGATGCCGTCGAGACCCTGCGGATGCTCGATCCCGTCAGCGGCCGCATGGGGCCGGAGTTGAAGCGCGCGCTGATTTCGCCGGCCCGGCATTTCGTCATGCCGCGCGAGAAGATCGAGGCGTCCATCGGCGCGATTCGTGACGAACTGGATGCCCGTGTGCGGGAGTTGGAGTCGGCGGGCAAGCTGCTGGAGGCGCAGCGAATCAAGCAGCGGACCGAGTTTGATATCGAGATGCTCCGCGAACTGGGGTATTGCAACGGCATCGAGAACTATTCGCGGCACCTGAGCGGACGTCCGGCGGGCGAACCGCCCGCCTGTCTCATCGATTATTTCGAGGGCGATTTTCTGACGGTGCTCGATGAATCGCATGTGACCCTGCCGCAGCTCCGGGCCATGTACAACGGCGATCAGGCCCGCAAGCAGACGCTGGTGGACTGGGGCTTCCGGCTTCCGTCGGCCAAGGACAACCGCCCGCTCAGCTTTGACGAGTTTCTCGGCCGCGTCGGGCCGATCGTGTTCATGTCGGCCACGCCCGGTCCGTACGAGCGGCAGGTGAGCGCCTGCACCGTGCAGCAGGTGATCCGCCCGACCGGCCTGCTCGACCCGCCGGTCGAGGTGCGCCCGCTGCGGGGCCAGATTGACGACGTGATGGAGGAGATCCGCCGCACCGCGGAGCGCGGAGACCGCGTGCTGGTGACGACGCTGACCAAGCGGACGGCCGAGGACCTGACCCAGTATCTGCACGAGGCGGGCTTCCGGGTGGAGTATCTCCATGCCGACATCGACGCGATGCGCCGCGTGGAGATCCTCGGCCGCCTGCGCAAGGGGGCGTTCGACTGCCTGGTCGGCATCAACCTGCTGCGCGAAGGGCTGGACCTGCCCGAGGTGGCGCTGGTCGCCGTGCTGGACGCCGACAAGGAGGGATTTCTGCGGTCCGAGACCGCGCTCATCCAGACGGCGGGCCGCACGGCACGGCATGTGAACGGGCGGGTGATCCTCTACGCCGACACGGTGACCGACGCGATGCGGCGGATGATCGCGACCACGGCGACGCGCCGGGCCACGCAGGAGGCCTTTAACGCCGCGCACGGCATCGAACCGCAAAGCGTGAAACGGGCCATCCACGGGCAGCTCGCGACCGAGGCGCGCGGACGCGAGGTCGAACAGGCCGTTGCCGAAACCCCCGAGCGCTACGATGTCCTGGAGGCGCTGGCGGAGCTTGAACGCGAGATGCTGGCCGCGGCCGAGGCGCTGGAATTCGAGCGCGCCGCCGCGCTCCGGGATGAGATCAAGGAGCTGCGACGCGGGGTGGGGGAGTCACGTGAGTGAGTGTGTGAGTGTGTGTGTGTGGGTGTGTGTGTGTGTGGGTGTGTGGGTGGATGTGAATGGTGAAAGCGCGAAGCGAGGTAGGGCGGCGGCGTCTCGCCGCGCTGCAGGTGAATGGGAGAGAAACATCCAACATCCAACACGCAACACCCAACATTCAAAGTCAGGCCTGGAGCCGGGGTGCCCTCACCCCGGCCGTTGGCAATCCCAGACACCTGCCGGCCTGAGGGCAGGCCGGCTCCAGGCTGACGCCGATATCGAACATGGCGAAGCGTGCAGCAGTGTTTCTCCTCCGCGTGCTCTGCCTGACGCCTTGCGCCTTTCCTGAACCCCGAGCCCTGCCCCCTAATGGTGGCAGCCGCCGGAACAGGCGTGCGGACAGCTCGGGGCGGCCTCGCAGGAGCCGCAGGCGGGTGCCGGAGACTTGGACACGCCGGCCGCGAAAGCGGCGAGTTCCTTGACCGGCTTGGCCGCCCCGCAGAGCGGACAGGTTTTGGCCGTGTCCGACAACGTGCGGGCGAGGTGGTCGAAGGTCTTGGCGCAGGCTTTGCAGGTGTAGGTGTAAATAGGCATAAGTGTGTTTAACGGGTTTTGGCGCGCAGCCCGTCCATGGTTTGGTGGATCATCGCCTTCAATTCGTCAAATTGGGCGTTCTCGCTGATCGTGATGCGCAGAATGGCCGATTCCATGATGCCGTACAGCAGGGCCGTGGCCGCGCCGACCGGCTGGCGCGCGATCTCGCCAGCCGCCATCCCCTCCTTGAGCAGGCGGCGCAGAACCGATTTGAGCCCGATGGTGTGGCGCCCGATCGGCTTGCGCATGCTGCGACCCGTTCGTTGCACGCTGAGGACGTAGTCGAGGATCACCGTCAGCAGCACCCGGTGGCGGAAAATGACCCGCAGCACGTGTTCCAGCAGGTTGGTGATCTTTTCGGATGCCGGCAGGGGCGCGCTGGAGATCTCCACGTATTTTTCCGCCAGTTCCACGGTGGAGAGGCTGATGGTGTAATCGAAGATGTCTCCCTTGTGGCGGAAATAGGTGTAGAGCGTGGTGCGGGCAATGCCGCAGCGATCGGCGATCTTCTGGAACGTGACGGCGTGGTACCCCTGCTCGGCAAACAGGCGGAGGGACTTCTGCAAGATATCCCTCCGGCGCGCTTCATGATTGACGATAATGCCCATAACGTAAACCGGCCGCCCTGGCGCCCGATGCCCCAGTGTCTTCTGCACGGCAACAGGCCGCGCCCAAAACGAGCGGGAGCAGTATCGCACATTCCGGGGCGTTTGTCACGGGGGCTGGTAATCGGCCAGCAATTCTAATTATGGCAGCCGCTATCGGGATCCAAATCGGGATCGGGACCGAAATCGACGAGAAAGCAAGGAATTCGACCCCGATAGCGATAGCGATTTCGATAGCGATTGGACAGATGTGCTGAATTGCTGTGGGCGCATGGCAGTTCTGATGAGGGTTATTCCTTGCATGGTCAAAGCAAGATTACGATTATGATTACGATTTGACGACCTCATCAGAACTGCCATGCGCCCGCTTGCCGACTACCTGATTGACATCGGCCATGATTATTGTACAATCGCCCCACTCTTCGATATTTCAAGGTGTACTTGTCCTCAACCCCTCATCAGTCGAGCGCTTATGTCCCACACGTGGATTGCCATTCTGGATTTCGGTTCGCAGTACACCCAGCTCATCGCCCGCCGGGTTCGCGAACAGCATGTCTATTCCGAGATCATCCGGTTTGACACGACCGCGGAGGCGTTGCGCGCGCGCCAGCCCGCCGGCATCATCCTCTCGGGCGGCCCGAACAGCGTCTTTGAGGCGGGCGCCCCGCAGTGCGACCCCGCCCTGTTTGATCTCGGCATCCCGGTCCTGGGCATCTGCTATGGCATGCAGCTCACGGCCCGGACGCTCGGGGGCGCCGTCACGCCGGGCGACCACCGGGAGTACGGCCACACCCGCATCGCCGTGATGCCCGGCAACCGCCTCTTCGCCGGCCTGCCCGATGAGAGCGACGTCTGGATGAGCCACGGCGACCAGGTGACGACCATGCCCGCCGGCTTCAGGGCCTCCGCCCGCTCGCTCGCCTGCCCCGTGGCCGCCATGTGCCACGAGGGGCGCAATCTGTTCGCGCTGCAGTTCCACCCCGAAGTGGTCCATACCCAGCACGGCCAGCAGATTCTCCATAATTTCCTCTTCCCGGTCTGCGGCTGCTCCGGCGACTGGAAGCTGGCCTCGTGGGTGGATGAGACGGTCGCGACGCTCAAACGGCAGATCGGCGACGAGGAGGTGGTGCTCGGACTCAGCGGCGGCGTCGATTCGTCGGTCGTGGCGGCGCTCCTGCACCGGGCGATCGGCAACCGGCTGCACTGCATCTTTGTGGACAACGGGCTGCTCCGCGCCGGCGAGGATCGGCAGGTCGAGACGATGTTCCGCGCCAAGCTCGGCATGGACCTGCATGTCATCGACGCCAAACAGCGTTTTTACGATGCGCTGAAGGGCGTCACCGACCCGGAGCGCAAGCGCAAGATCATCGGTCATGCCTTCATCGACGTCTTTTCGGAACAGGCCCGCCGTTTCAAGAACTGCAAGTTTCTCGGCCAGGGGACGATCTACCCCGACGTCATCGAGAGCCAGAGCCCGCTCAAGGGTCCGAGCCATACCATCAAGAGCCATCACAACGTCGGCGGCCTGCCGCCCGACCTGAAATTCGAGCTCGTCGAGCCGCTGCGCGAGCTGTTCAAGGACGAGGTGCGCGCCGTCGGCCGCGTGCTGGGCCTCGACGCCGAGCTGCTGGACCGCCAGCCGTTCCCCGGCCCCGGACTGGGCGTGCGGATCCTCGGCGAGGTCAACGCCGAGAATGTCCGCCTCCTGCAGCAGGCCGACCTGCGGGTGCAGGAGGAGATGCGCAAGCTCCCGAATTACAAGCAGATCTGGCAGTCATTCGCGGTCCTCCTCCCCGTGCGCTCGGTGGGCGTGATGGGCGATCAGCGGACCTACGAGAATGTCTGCGCGCTGCGGGTGGTCGACAGCATCGACGCCATGACGGCCGATTGGACGCGCGTCCCCTACGACACCCTCGCCCGCATCTCCAACCGCATCATCAACGAGGTGCGCGGCATCAACCGGGTCGTCTTCGACATCAGTTCCAAACCCCCCGCCACGATCGAATGGGAGTAGGCGTTCGGTCACCGTATTTTTTCCAGCATGTCCTTGGCCGCATAGTAGTCGGGGTTCGCATACAGGATGTTACGGAGTTCCTGTTTGGCCTGCGTGCTGCGGTTGAGGGCGAGAAGAATGCGCACCCGCCACATGCGATTGTCCAGGGTGGGCTGGAAGGCGAGGAGTTCCTCCACGAGTTTCAGGGAGGCTGCGGTATCATCCGCCTGGGCCGCCGCGTTCGCGGCGCCCTGCAACACGCGGGGGAGCAGCTCAAGGGCCGTGGCATTGGCGGGGTTGAGTTTTCGCGCGTGGCGCAGATGCTCGAGCGCGTGGATCCAGTCGCCCGCGGCCAAGCAGCAGCGCCCGAGCCAGGCCACGATGGCGTCATCATCCGGATCGCATTCAACGGCGCGGGAGAGGTCGGCAATGACGGATGGCAGCAGATTGGTGTCGGCGGAATTCAGGGTTGCCCGCCACAGGAGGAACCGGGCGGTCCGGGGTGAGCGGTCGATGCAGGCGTTGATGCGTTCACGAACCCGTTCCGCCTGATTGCTCCCGGCCAGCAGGGGATGGAGCCGGGCGGCGGCCGCCGCCAGATCCGCATCAACCGCCGGGCGGGGGGCTTGGTTCTCCTGCGCGGTAAGCCCGACGCGCGGCCGGGCGCGTTCGGCCTGGCTTTTCCGGCTGGGCCGGCCGGTCTGCCCCCACGTCGACAGCGCCTGCCAGACGGCGTTGGACGCCGAAGTGTCGACGGGCGCGCGGATGGCCATCGCATCCCGGAGCCTTTCGAAACGGATGGAGAGGCGCAGGACGCTGTCGGGGAGCGTCTCGGCGAGATTTTTCCGCTCCAGGGGATCGTCAGACAGGTCGTAAATCTCCGGCGGCTCGTTGTCGATGTAAACCCAGTTGCCCGCCTGATAGGCGGCCAGGGTGCGCCAGCGGAAGAGCGCGAATGGGTATTCGGTTTCGGAATAGACGGCGGTGTCGGCGCCTGCGGCATATCCGAGCAGATAGGGTGCGAACGAGTCGACACGGGAGGCTTGAAAGGTCTTTCCGAGCTGGTCCGGTATGGGAATGGGGGCGGGCAGGCTGACCTGGTGACGGGATGACCAGTTGGCCGCCTGTGTCTGGGTCGGGGGGACGCCGGCGAGGTCCAGGAGGGTGGGGGCCGCCTGCACGAGACTGACGCTGTAGGGGATGCGCGTGCCGGCGCCGCGGCGGATGGGCAGCCGCAGCAGGCCGGGGACGCGGCGGGTGGGCGCGCGGAGCAGCAGGCCATGGCCGTATTCGCCGTTCTCGCCGAGCGCCTCGCCCGACGAGGCGGTGACGAGGACGACTGTCTTCGCCGCGTCGGGAGTGGCGTTCAGGGCGTCGAGGACGGAGCCGATGGCGGCGTCGACCGCGGCGACGGCCTTCAGATAAGCGTTGGTGTCGGCGGCGGCGAGCGGCATCCCCGAGCCGTCAAGCCGCGGCAGGGTTGTGCCGGAAAACTGAACCCACGCAAACCAGGGCGCCTCGGGCTTGCGGGCCGTGAACCACGAGCGGAAACGGGCCGCCACCGCGAGGTCGGTGTGCTCCGGAAAGGGCGTGGGAAGCGGGGCGGCCGGCGGCGCGGAGGCCTCCGGGGTGAGCGCGAGCGGCGCCTGAAACAGGATGGCGTGTTCCGCGCCGGGAACGGGCGCGTGATAGACGGCGAAGCCGCGATCCAGGCCGTGGATCGGCGCGAGACGCGGGGAGCTGAGGAAGGCCGCGGTCTGAAAGCCGGCCGCGGCAAATGATTCGGTCATCGTGGCGATGGTCGGCGGCAGGCCGCCGAAGGCGTCGATCCGCAGGCCGTTTTCGGGCGGGTTGAGGCCGGTGAGGAGCGAGGCGTGCGCCGGAAGGGTCAACGGAACGGGGGTCGACAACTTGTCAAAGCGAAAACTCTCGCGCGCCAGACCGTCGAGCGCGGGCGTGGCCGCCGGTCCGCCGTAACAGCCCGGCATGTCGGCGCGCAGACCGTCGACCGTGATCAGCAACACGCTCGAATACTGCGGCTTGGAACAGCCGGAGAAAAAGAGAAGCGCGAGGAGGGCCAGGGGAATGCTGCAGAGGGGCTTGAGATTCATGCGGTGGGGGCTCTTTTCTTGTTGTTTTCGATAATATCGATATTATCGACATGATCGATATTATCGACGCCGGTCACGGACCAGGGCCTATTCCAGGATCTTCAGCAGCCGCACCGTGACCTTGTGCGGAGGCGCCGCGTCGCGGTAGACCTGGGCGATGGCGGTGGCCGACGAGAGGACCGTGCCGTCCTTGAGCTTGTTGGAGGCAAAGCGCGTGGTGAAGGCGTCGGCGCGGAGGATGATCGTGAACATCTGCTGCTTGACGGTGAGCAGGCCGGCGAGGTTGCGGATCAGCGCCTCCCGCTCGAACTCGCCGACGTTCGGACTGCTGCCGAAAGAGGAGAGATGAGTCTTAAGCAACTGCGCCGACGAGCTGCCGGCGGCGTAGACGCTGGCCAGGTCGGAGAGGCCTCGGACCGGGCCGTTCGCGCGAAGGCCGGCGTGGAGGTTGGTGGCCAGCGGCGCAGGCAAGGCGGGTGTGGTGGTGCCCGTGGTGAGCGGGCGGGCGGCATCTGTCCCGTCCGTTAGCCAACTAGTTTTATAATTGCCAGCTTTCTCCGAGCGCAACGGCATCCCGAGGTAGAGGAGCGCCAGGACATCGACGGGCGCGCTGTTGAGATTGACCTTGCCGACGGGCACGACACTCGGATCGCGCATCTCGAAAGAGTCGAGCACCCGGTGGTAGTCATTAGACGTCGCATCGTAGGGGAAGTGATCATAGAGCCGGACCGTCTCCCACGGACCACAGAGCAGGTATCCCAGCTCGCCCGCCGTCTTCAACGGTGCATTGGCGACGTGCATCTTGAGCTGCGCAGTCCGATCGTCATATTGTATCCCGGTCCCGGCGATATCGTAGCAACCATCCATCTGGTTCGAACTGAGGCCAGCCGCTTTGGCAAGCGTCGCGTTGGTCAAGAGCGACACATAAAGCGGCGTGGTGGCCACATAAGGAGGCGTGGTGGCGGTGGCGCGCGCGTAACGCTGGGTAGAAAGAAGACTTGTCACGCCGGTAATATCAGAAAGGGGCCAGGTGAAAGTCGGCGTGTTAGTGGAATAGGAACGCCATTGCTTGGCGGCGGGGGCTGCGCTATAAGCGAAACGGGGATCTACGCACTCCGCCCAGAAGGTGACGGTTTTGCCACTGGCCCAGATGGTTGGGTCTGTTCCGACAAGAGACACTCGAAAATGCGCCCACGTGTTGGGAGCCGGAGGCGGGATAAAGGTGGGGGCTAGCGGCAAGCTAGACAACTGGGGGGGTAAATTTTTGTCAGCCGGGAAAACCGTGCAACGCTCGGAGTTGGCGCTTCCGGTTTTGTTATACACCTCCGTGCAGACGTAAATATCAAACTGGGGCCGCGCTATCGTGGGGCTGTTGGTTATGACGCTGACCGGAAAGGTGGAGGGGGCAAATACTAGGGGTTGTTCTGCACCTAGATTAGGTGCGGCGGTCAATGACACGGCGGCGGACTTGCAGATGTTCGAACCGCTGGGCGATATCATGGCAGCAAGCGACCCCGCAGGGGCTTGGTTGGTAAAACACAGGGCGCCTCGGAAGGATAAATTGAAGTCTGTTGCCGTGGATTCGCTGACCGGCCATCCCGCGAAATTGATGATGGGATTATAGGTAATTTTATGCGTGTAATTGGTGCCATCGAAGGTCACGAGATAGGTCATGGCTACGCCAAAACAGGTCAGCATCGGCAGCTTCTCGGTGATGGGGCGGTTGAATTGCCCGCCAGGGTGATTAAACATGACCGAATCGCTGTCCAGATAATCGGCGAGCGCGGCGTATAGAATTTCTTGGCGCGACCAATTCACTACCAGAGGCGGGGTGCCGGTGCAGCCTGAATTTGTAAATGCCTGTTTGATGGGGGTCTGGAGCGGGGCAAGCTGAGGCGTCGTCAGACCGAAGAGGTTGACAGTGGCCACGCCTGCGACGGCACTGGTGCTGTATCGCGAGAAGACTTCGAAGTTCGCGAGGTTGGAATAATTGATGCCGCCGTTGAGCGTGGCGAGTTCGGAAACCGTTTCGTAGCGTTTGTGCGTCGTGCGATCAAGGGCGAAGGTGTCTTTATCGATCAGGTCTTTGCGGCTGAGGATGGAGGAATCGAGGCGAACCTCCCCCAGAGAGGTTCCGAGCCAGCGGTTGGTGGCGGGATCGTACACCAGGTTCGCATCGAGCAGACCGGAGGTGTCAATGACCGCGTAGGCGTACCGGCCGATGACCGACCCTCCGGTTGGGTATTTGATCGGGATCCATTCGGGTGGATTGTAACTGTTTTCGGTCAGCCGCCGGTGATACAGGGCGGGGATGTAGGTCATCACGTCCTGGGTGAGGAGGCGCGCCGGGATCGGGTCGTTCCCCGTTCCCCCAACATCATAATAAGAGAAGAACATATTCTCGGGGCATTTGAGGCTGCGCGCGCCGACGGTGACCCAGCGGTTCGTGCTCCACGCGGGGCAGAGTTCATCCCCGATCGCGATGTCGACATCCTCGATCGCCCGCGCCAGCGCGGCGTGGAGCATCTGGCGGGCCGACGACGTGTGGCGGTAGTTGGTGGCGGCGTTCCGCTCGGTGCGCATGAGCACCGCGAAGCTGACCGCGGAGATCAGCAGCAGGCCCAGGAGGCCGAGCACGACGATGAGGGCGACGCCGCGGCGGCCGCGAGGCGTCCGCTGACCGGTCGCGGTATGGGATGTGTGTGCTGTTGTTATCATGGGGACGGACCTCTTAATAAGAATTCAGGAGTCAGAATTCAGGAGTCAGGATTCTGAATTCTGACTTCTCTCCACCTACTCCTCCCATCGCCGGTCCTTGTTGGGGAACCAGACGCTGACGGTCTGCGCGAGCTGGTTGGTGGTGCCTGTGGGGGCGCCAAATTTCATCTGATACGGCTGATCCCACGGGTCGAGGTAATAGACGATGCCGCCGTGGAGATTTATGCTCTTTTCCTTCTCGATCGTGGTGAAGGTCTTGTTCAGGAGGACGAGTCCGAGAGGATTGTTCGTGGTGGTCAGCGGCTCAAGCATCGCCTCGGTGACAGGCACTAACGTGTCTGGGGCGCCCGAGCCGGCCGGCCACTCGCCGTAGGCGTTGTAAAAAGCGATGTAGGCCGTGATCAATTCGCGGAGCTGCGTCTCGCTCTTGGTCCGGCGCGCGTGGTTGCGGGCCTGGATGAGCGACGTGCCGAGCACGCCCATGAGGATGCCGAGGATCGCCATCACGACCAGCATTTCCACGAGGGTGAAGCCGACTCGCCTCAGTTTCAGTTTCATGCCATCCAACCTTTTTTCATCTTCGTGAGCTTCGTGGTGACTCCCATCGCCGGATTCCGGTTCATTTTCAGTGGCCGGCCGGGGTGGGGGCACCCCGGCTCCAGTGGGGGTCGTTTTACAGCTTCCCTCCGACCACGATGTCGTCGCCGTCGCCCGAATCGTTGGTCTTATTCTTGCCGAAGCTGCGTCCGCTGATCGTGTAGAGCTTGCTGGCTCGCGGGGATTCGGCCCGGATGTCCACCCGCAGCGGCAGGCCGGCGGGGTCTGACGCGGGTATGGAGGTAAAGGTGAGAGCGGTGAGCGGCATGCCGCTG
This sequence comes from uncultured Akkermansia sp., assembly GCA_964506575.1. Taxonomy (GTDB): domain Bacteria; phylum Verrucomicrobiota; class Kiritimatiellia; order RFP12; family JAAYNR01; genus VGWG01. The sequence continues at coordinate 17,064 of CAZDLY010000040.1, forward strand.
TTGATGGAATTAGTTAGTGTGATTCCCCATGTGCCGTCCGCGTTCATTAACGTCATTCGTCGCTTCAGATCCGTATCCGCGAACGTGTAGGTGATCAGACAGGGATGGCGGACTGAGAGCCGCGGATTTCGGTGATTGTACAGGTGTTGGAAAGCGACGAACGTGAGATTCGGGGACCCGGAGGGCACGGAGGGATTGGATGCAGCATAGTCCCGCGCGTCAACGGCGTTGAGGAGATCGCGTTCGACGCTGCCGAGCACCGCGCGGATCGCGCTTTCGGACTTGGCCTGCGTGGAACCCGACGCCCACGCGCCGCTGGCCTGCTGGAAGACCATCGAAATCATGATGACGATGACGAGCAGCAGGGTGACGGCGATGAGGATCTCGACGAGGGAGAATCCGCCGCGGCGCAGGCGTGACGGGGCCGGGGCGAAATTCAGAAGCCAGTATTCGGTTTTCAGAATGGGAATCCTCTCACGGGCAACGTGTTCAATTAATCTGACTTCTCTCTTGCAAACACCCCAGAGGGGGTTTTGAAAGAGCCTCCGATGTCCTGTGGCCTGTTGCATGTTGCTCAAGCTCCGTTCCATCCGGTCCGCTGCGGCTCCCTGATCTTGCCCTTTTGCCTGCGGCGCGGCGGGACGCCGCCGCCCTACCTTAACACTGAACACTGAACACTGAACACTGAACACTGAACACTGAACACTGAACACTGAACCCTTCTCACTCCCCCTCGTACCTGAACTCGGTGTAATAGACCGGGTTTCTTTCGATGTTGGAATACTTGTTTTCGGAGACGCGGATTGCGGCGTAGCGGATGGTGTTGGGGTACCCGGACACAAAACCGATGTCCAGTTTATAGCGGATGATGTTGCCCGGAATGCCGTATGCGTCGACGATGGTCTGGACCGAGCCGACGGTGATGTTCGAGTAGATCCCCTGGGTAAAGGCCACCGCATTGGTATTCAACCAACCAGCCGGGTTGGTGATTTCACCCGCGTTGGCATGGATGGCGTTGAGGACGCGGTTGGCGAAGATCGACTGGGTCGTGTCGGCCGTGGCCAGGCCGCTCTCGCGGAGGCCGACCGGGAAGAGCCCGAGCAGGGCGACGAGGCCGACTCCGACGACCAGGAGCGCGATGGTGACTTCGATGAGGGAGAAGCCGCCGCGGCGCCGGCGCGGGGGCGCACACCCCGTGGTTGGCTCAAGGGAAGGGTCCAGGGTTCGGGGTTCAGGGAGCGCGTTTCCAGTCTGCATCCCGAGAGGCGCGTGCAAAAATGGTTGGTTCGTCGGGTTCAAAGCTTTCTCCTCACCTTCGTGCCCTTCGTGTCCTTCGTGGTGAATCCCTTTTTCGGGTTCAGGTTCATTCCCTAGTGCCTGCCGGGGTGGGGGCACCCCGTGTCGCCGCTTCCACGTCCTCACCGCACCGAGCTGTTGTCGGTGACGGTTCCCGATGCTTCGATAGCAAACATAATTTGATTGGAAGGCCGGATCTTCTCGACGACGACGACGTTGATCTCGTTGTCGACGGCGCATGATCCGTCGGGGTTGAAACGGACTTCCTGTGGAAAAGGGGGGGCGGGAGCTTCTGCCGCCTTGAAGGTGTAGCCCCGCGGGAGGCTCTGCTTGGAATGGAGCGCGAAGCCGTAGCGATCGCCGACGGCGAAGAAGCCAATCCCACCAGGCTCAAACTGGTAGGCGGAAGAAGCATTGGGAGAATCGGCGTTGATAAAAGGGTCAAAAAAATGGAAGGTGGTGACATACTTGATTTCGACAGTCTTTGAAAAAGTGGCGAATGAACTGGGAGCATCGAGGTTATAAACCTCAACTCCTTCCGAAACCGCGCCGGAAAGGTCGGAGTAGGCGTCGTAGACACTGTCATCTGAGATCGGAGGAGTGGTATCTGGTTTTACATCCGAGATCCGTCCGACGGCGCGGACGGCGACATAGTCGGAGGCGTTGAGGATCACCAGGCTGGTCACCTTGCCGTCGATCACGGCGCGCTGCTTGGTGAGGACCAGCGTGTTGTACAGGTTGTCATGCGCGGCGGCGTAGGCGGCCGCGCGGGTGATGCCGAAATAGCTACTGACGGCGATCGTGGAGATGATCCCCATGATGGTGATGACCACCAGGAGTTCCATCAGGGTGAAGCCCGCGTGCGACGGGCGGCCGGCCGCAGCCTGAGGCGCGGCAGGAGCGGCGGCGCGTCCGGCAGCCCGGTTCCCGTTTAGTGTATCCCGTTTCACGCTAGACATCCTCGTGTGCATTTCCCATTTTCCTGCCGGGGTGGGGGCACCCCGGCTCCAGTCCTGAACCTTGAGCCGACCCATTTGCCTGCGGCGCGGCGGGGACGCCGCTGCCCTACCTTGGCGCTGCCTTGAACACTGAACACTGAACACTGAACACTGAACACTGAACACTGAACACTGAACACTGAACCCTTCTACTCCCCCTCACTGCACCTTCACCGTTTCCGCATCCACGTCTATGGTCACACTGAAATACTGCCTGTTGTTTCCGCCATCGCGGTAGACGAATGGACAATCTGCGGCAGCGGCCGCCAGAGAGATCACCTGGCCTGCTTTTTCGACCAGAATGGCGCTTTCGTCCAAAAACTGGACCTTTTTGGGATTGGCGGTTGCATCGCGCCTGAGCATGGAGAAGCAGAGTTGATTCTGATTGGTGGCAAAGGTGTAACTGTAGACGCCGGTGACGTAGGTCGTGTCCGGTATCGGCCACTTTTTGTATTCATGGCGGTAGCGATACACGGCGGTGGCGAGGACATCGCGGGTCATGGCCACCCGTTTCTCGCGGGAGAGGCGAAAGATCTTCTGCGAGGCGGTGACGGCGATGGCGAGGAGCATGGCGATCAGGAAGAGGACCGCGAGCATCTCGACCAGGGTGAAGCCGCGACGGGAATGCCGGGCGGGGGCGGGGGTCGGCCTGGATGTGTCTGTCGGTCTCATGGCGGCGCCTTTAGGGATCGGGTTCAATGCACAATGATATCATCCTGCGTGTAGAGGATCTTGTCCTTGCCCGGCGAGGCGACGAGGACGGGGCCTTTGATGGTCAGGATCGGCTGGTCTTTGAAAGAGGGTTGGGAGGTAAATGGATTCGGATCGAAGATGATCTGGCCGTCGTAGTCCGTATCAAACCAGATGGAGAAGAGGCTGCCCCAACTGTCCTTGAGGCCCGACGTTTTTTCTTCCAGCTTCAAATCAAACAGTTTCGGGTCAACGCTGGAGACGAGATTCGACGCCCACGATTGCAGCGGGGTCGCTGACGCCGTCGGGGGGATCGAGGCCGGCCATTCGTATTTTGTCTGCTGATAGAGGGTCCACGAGTCGACAATCTGCCTGGCGGTGTCGCGGGTGAGGGCGGCGCGCGCATTATCCTTCGCCCGGCCAAAGGTGAAGGCGCCGACGCTGAGGAGGAGGCCGATGACGGCGATCACGGCCAGCATCTCGATCAGGGTGAAGCCCGCCTGCGGGCACGCAGGCGGCGACCGGAGACCTTCACGTTTGCATGATGGTGTAAACATAACCACTGGGGAATCAATCATTCATGTGCGAATTGACAGACCAGAGCCTGTACGACTGGTGGGGCGGGACAGACTCGTAACGCAAAGGGGCGCCCCAGGCGTCATTGATGGTAAAGCCCTGATTGAGCCATGGTTTCCCATCGTGAACGAGGCCGTTTGTGCGCGTCCAAGACGCACTCTGGAGCACACCGTCCAGGAAAGGCTTCCACCGTGCGATGGCCGCGAGATCCCGAGGCTGATCATTTTGCGAGGGGGTATGATACGTCCATTGCGCATCGAGGTTGAACGCAGACGGGTTTGTTTTAAAGTAGGCGGAACTTTCCGTTACTGTCGCATAGCGGGGAATCAAGAAAGAGACCAGTCCGAGCGTGAAAAGACGATTTTCTGGAGGTGGATCTTTGGGGGGGATAAAATCAGCATGCTTTGTTAATTCCGCACCGCTTAAATCGTCGGGAGGCCCCGCTCTCGGATCAGGAGCCTCGTATTTCATCGGGAACTCGAAATAGATGGGCTGGCACCCATCCCCGGCGTAGACGGGAACAGGCGGGTACTGGCCGTATTCGGCGAAGAACTCTTCGAGGGCGGCGCTGACCTGTTCGATGGTCTTGCTCGTGGCGGCGCGCCGGGCCCGGTTTTCGGAGTTGCCCAAGTGGCGCACGAGGAGGCCCATGAGCAGCGCCATGATCAGGACCACGACGAGCATTTCGATGAGGGTGAAGCCGCCGCGCCCGCGGCGCGGCGGAGTGGGGGCGGAAGCGCTTCCGCCCCCGCCCGGACCTTCTGATGCCTGTTTCTTCATGCGCTACCCCCTGCCGGCGCTAGCTGTTTTGCCCGCTGAGCGTGCCGATGATCGAGATCAGCGGCATGAACATGGCGATGACGATGGTGCCGACGATGACGGCGAGGAACAGGATGAGCAGCGGCTCGATGATCGAGGTGAGCCCGGCCACGGCGTTGTCGATCTCGTCGTCGTAGGTGTTGGCGACGCGGATGAGCATGTCGGGAAGGGCGCCGGTCTCCTCGCCGACCTCGACCATGGAGACCACCATCGGCGGGAAGACCTTGGCCGCGGCCATGGGGTCGGTCATGCTTTCGCCCTCCTTGACGCTGTCGTGGATGTTCTGCACGGCGCGCGCGATCACGGTGTTGCCCGACGTGTCGCGGACGATCATGAGCGCCTGCAGGACCGGCACGCCGGAGGAGAGGAGGGTGCCGAGCGTGCGGGTGAGGCGCGCGATCGCGGTGCGGCTGATCAGGGTGCCGAAGACCGGCAGCCTCATTTTGACCGTGTCAACGACATAGCGCCCGCTCGTGGTGCGGCTCCACAACTTGTAGACGACGATCAGCGCAACGACCGCGACCGCCACAATCGGCGCATTGTTCTTGACCACATTGCTGGCGCCAATGACGAACCGGGTGACGGGGGGGAGTTCCTTGCCCTCCAACAGGTCGTTGAAGATGTCCCTGAACTTGGGGATGACCGAATACATCAGGAACGTGACGATGCCGATGGCCGCCGTCAACACCACGGCCGGGTAGATCATGGCGCCCTTGACCTTGTTTTTGATCTTCTCGGCCTTCTCCATGAACTCGGCCAGGCGGGTGAGCACCACCTCGAGCATGCCGCCCGCCTCGCCCGCGCGGACCATGTTGACGTACAGGTTGTTGAAGATGCGCGGGTAGTTGGCCAGCGATTCGGAGAAGGTCGAGCCGCCCTCGACCGACTCCGACATCCCGACGAGCGCCTCCCGCAGCGGCACGCTCTGGGTCTGCCGCAGCAGGACGCGCAGGCCGCGGAGGAGCGGCAGGCCGGCTTCGCCCAGCGTGGCCAACTGCCGCGTCAGCACCATCAGGTCCTTGGGCCTGACCCGGCCGCGCAGGAAGGCGGGCAGCTTGATTTCGACGTTCAAGCCCCCCTTCTTGGGTGCAGCCGCCGCGGCGGGGCGGGGCGCCCCTTTGGCGGATCCCGCGCCGCCGACCATGCCGATGGCCGTGGGATAGATCCCCTGGCTGCGGATTTTGGTGATCGCCTGGGACTGATCCGGCGCCTCCACCGTGCCCCGGACATCCTTGCCTGCTGAATCAACGGCCACGTAGCTGAACTTTTGCATAAACATCCGTAAATAGGGTTTAGATTTAGTTTAGAACCCCGGTGCAGTGATTGCAAGCGCGAAATGTTGGAATGTCGTGGAGTTTTCAAAAGCGGAATTCTTGGAGCGAGCAAAAGCGGAAAGTGGG
>CAZDLY010000041.1:0-21995 GCA_964506575.1 uncultured Akkermansia sp.
GGCGGGCTTTCCAGACGACAGCCATGCCGCCCTGACCGAGTTTCTCAATCATTTCAAAGCCGGGAATCTGAAAGGTTCCCGATTGTTCTATTGTGTCCATAAAAATGATTGCGGCTGCCCACGGTGGGTGTCAGAACGCTTCGGCCTGCACCCCATGGTTTTCCGCGCGGCACCCTGCCGCGCTCAAAGCGACTTCCCAAACTGTAGCATAGAACATCGTGCTTGTCTACCCTTGCCAAGAGCCTCGTCCGAGGCTCATGCCACAGCGACGCGTTCAGTGTTCGGCATTCCTATCCGCGCCCTTCGGGCGAAAAACCCCGATACGGACCGCCTCCTGCAGCAGGCCGCGGGCCACCGGCAGCGCGGCCTCGGCGCCGAAGCCGCCCCGCTCGATGATCACCGTCACCACCAGCCGCGCCTGGTCCTGGGGCGCAAAGCAGGTGAACCACGCATGGTCGTCGCCGCCGGCCGCCTCGGCCGTTCCCGTCTTGCCGCACACCGCCAGCCCCGGGATGTCTGCGTCGCGACCGGTGCCCGACAACACCGTCTCGCGCATCAGCGCCGCCACCGTCGCCGCTGCCGCCGGCGTGGTGATGCGATTCATCGGCCGCGGTTCTTCGCGCGCGTCCAGCCGGGGCTGCCACAACACCCCGTCCGCCGCAATCGCGCCGGTGAACATCGCCACGTGCAGCGGCGTCACCAGCAACGGCCCCTGGCCGATCGCCAGTTGCGCCACCGCCGCACGGTCCTGCCGCGTTACCGGCGGCAGATTCCCCTCAAAAGACCGGAGACCGCCATCCGCGCCCGCAAACACCGACACCCGTTCGTTGATGTGCGCCGCGGCGGCGACGGTGTTAAACCGATCGGCGCCGCACGCCAGGCCGAGCTGGGCGAAATAAACGTTGGAGGAGCGGACGAAACCATCACGCAGGCCGATCCGGCCGTATCCCGGCCAGACCCGCCCCTGCCGCTCATACGCCCAAAAGGCGCTGTCGCGGATCGGCGAGGCGTGCGGCGAGGCCGCGAAGCCGGCGCCCGGACAATCGAACACCGGCGCCTTTTTTTGCGCCGCCGCCATTGCCGCAACCAGCACCTTGAAGGTCGATCCGGGCGGATAGCGCCCGTGCAGCGCCCGGTTGAGCATCGGCGCCGCCTCGGCATCCTGCAGAGCCGGGGCGGGATCGGCGGGATCGAACGCGGGCGAGCTGGCCAGCGCCAGAATCGTGCCGTCACCCGGCCGCAAGACCACCACCGCGCCGCGCCGCCCGGCCAGCAGATCATACGCCTTTTGCTGCAGCCGCGCGTCGAGGGTCAGCGCGAGATGAAGCCCCTCGGCTTGCTGGCGATCGAGCAGGTTGCGGCCGAACCGCTCGCGCTCCCGCCGGGTCGCCATCCCGTAGCCCGCGAGCTGCGGATCGGCCGCGCGTTCCAGACCGGCGATGCCGTAGCGCGGATGGTAGTAGCCGACCACGTGGGCGGCGGCCGCCCCCAGCGGATAGGCCCTTCCCCACGGCTCGTCGGCGACCGACTCGGCCAGCTTGACGCCCATGCAGTCGTAAATCGTCCCTCGCTTCACCAGCCTTCCAGCCGCATCGGGACGCTGATTGTAACGCCGCATGAACGCGACGAATTCGGGCTTGCGAAAACCCGCGACCTGCCAGCCCGCCTGATACCCCAGCACACCCAGCAGCGCCGCCGCGACCAGCAGCTTGAGCAGAAAAAAGGCGCGCCAACTGCCGCCCGTGGGCCGCGACGTAATCACGAACGCCCCGCAGCACACGGCCAGCAGGACGTAAAACGCCACGCGCGTAACGCGGACAATCTCCGCGCCGGACTCGCCGTTCAGCAGCGCTATGACCGTGTCGAGCATGTCGGGCCTGACGCCGAAACGCGATGGGGTCGATGACGAAACGCATCGGCTCGCCGGGAATGATAGCAAAGTCGTTGCGGTCGCGTCGCTCTCAAATTACCATCGCCCACTTCTGACAGCGTCTTCGTTGGGTGCGGGGCGTTGGACGTTCGAGGCTCTTGCAAAACCCTGCCAGCCAAAGTGGCACGGGCATCCTGCCCGTAATTCATGGGCGGGATGCTCCTGCCACAGGGGGTGTTGCAAGCGCCTCGTGGGTTCAGAACTCGCTGATGCCTACCCCCGGTACGCCGGCGGTTTGGGATCGAGCCAGTTGAGCAGTTCCGGGCGGATGGCGTAGGCGAACCAGAAGTTTCCGGGCGGCGTGTGGTGCCCGAACACCTGGGCGCCGGCACGGGCCACGAAGAACCGGCTGAAGAATGCTTCGTTGGTTCCCTTGAACACCTTGCGTTCCGCGGCGAACTTCGGCAGCGTGTCGATGAAGAGGTATTTCTCCCGGTTCAGAAAGTCCACGAACTCCTGATCGAACCGCTTGCCGGTCTTGAAGTACTTCTCCAGCGTCGGCACATCGTAGCTCAGCATGACCATGAACTTGCGCTTGTTGGCCTTGCACCAGGCGCGGAACTTGTCCACGGTGTACATGGTGGAGCGGATGCCGTAGGCGAGATGCAGCTTCTGGGCATCCGCCTGACGGGTCTTGGCATTGCGCAGGTTGACTTTGACGCCCAGCGCCTCGGCGAGTTTCTCCGATGCCTCGATGGGCGCCTCGCCCCCTTCACGCAGGCAGTACAACTGCGCGACCGGGTCATCCTTGAAGACGTTGTAAAAATTATCCGCACCCACGAGCTTCCGCAGATCCGCGGTTTTCTTGAACATGCCCGGACGCTCGACCCAGTTGCCCGTATCGGTGTCCAGGCGCAGGTGGTTCCAGGGGAATCCGTGCACCGGATAGCCGTCCTTCTTGCCGCGCGGCAGGGCCCGGCACATCCAGGCGACGCGCACCCAGCGGGCGGCGTCGATGTTGCGCAGGTAGTCGTCATCCCACACGTTGAGGATGATGTATTCGGAGGCGATCTCCGGGATGGCCTCCATGCGCATGGCGCGCTGGTACGCCTGATAGACACCGTAGCCGCCGACGCCGAAGTTCCGGATCGGCTCGCGGAAATTGGCGGCGAGAAATTCCTGCCAGGTTTCGCCGTTGCTCACCTGCGCGCCCTGGGTGTAGCTGTCGCCGTAGGTGTTGATCCGGCACGGCTGATCCGCGTAGTTGATCAGGGTGCGGTTATAATAGCGGCGATCATACGTTCCCAGGGTGACCGTCCCCTCCATGCCATCCTTCATGCAATGGTTCTGGTGCAGATAGCCCAGTTCCGCGTCAAACTTGAGGATGGCCGGATTCTTCGGATCCATGTACCGCTCGATTTCAATCGGATGGTACGCACACGTGTGCAGCAGATGCTTCATGTCCCTGAGTTCGCTCATGCAGATGCTCCTTGTTGGAAAAGGGTCGCCATGGACGGGTCCGCCCCGCCTCATCCGACCTGAAAACGGCGCTTGAAAGGCGTGAGAATAGTAAAAACGCATCGGGCGGGTCAAGGAGAATAGGTTACATCTTCAAAGACCCGAAGACATCGCCGAGGTTTCCGAGGCCCTTTGCGGGGGCTTTGGACGAGGCCAGGAAGGCCGACACCTCGGCATCCTGCCCCTCCCCCGACGTCCGTGCCTGCCACTTGGCGGGCGTGGTCAGCGAGATGCGGACCCCTTCGATCGATTTCACGATCAGCTTGACAGACGAACCGGGGGCGAACATCCGCTCCAGCCGCGCCGCCGGCGCGCCGCCCTTGGGGATATCGGTCTCGCTGATGTGCAGCAGGCCGGTCTTCTCTTCGGAGAGGCGGACGAAAACGCCGAAATCCTTGATGCCCTCGACGATCCCCTCGACCTCGCTCCCCGGCGCCAGCTCGCCCGGCTTGAGCGCCTGCACCCGCACGTCCACCGGCTTCAAGCCGATCCGCCGCCGCTCGGGATCGATCGTCTCGACCTGGAGCAGAAGCTCCTGCCCCTCGCTCACGGCCTCGCGGGCCGAGACGATGCGGCGGCCGCCGCCCAGCTTGCTGACCGGCACCAGACCCTCGACCCCGGGGATGATGGCGACAAACGCCCCGAACGGCTCGATGTGCGTGACCTTGCCCGTCAGCGTGCTGCCGACCGGATACTGCTCGACCGCGTCCTGCCACGGATCGCGCTGGGTCGCGCGCAGACTGAGCGACACGCGGTTGCGTTCCAGGTCAATCTCGCGCACCTGCACTTCGACCCTGTCGCCCGCCTTGGCCACGTTTTCGGGCTTCGTATCGCGCACCCAGGAGAGTTCCCGGAGCGGGATCAGGCCATCGATGCCGCCCAAATCGACAAAAATGCCGAAATCGGTCAGCCGCGAAACCACCCCCTTGCGCACATCTCCTTCGCGCAGCTCCGCCAGCAAGGTGTCGCGCTGCGCTTCACGCTCCTTTTCCAGCAAGGCGCGACGGCTGAGCACCACATTGTGTCCCTCCTCGCCGTACTCGCTCACCACAAAGCCGAATTTCTGGCCGATATACACGGCCCCTTCGGTCTTGTGCAAATCGATCTGCGAATAAGGACAGAAGGCGCGCGTCGCCCCAACCATCACCTCATAGCCGCCGTTGACCTCGCTTTTGACAAGACCCTCGACCGGCATGCCGCTTTCGAAAGCGCGGCCGACGGTTTGATCCATGAGCAGCGTGCCCGAGACCCGGAGGGCAAACATGAACGCGCCACCCTGCATCGAGGTGAAGATGACATTCAGGCTGTCACCCGGTCTGACGGTCGGCTCGCCCGCCTCGTTCAGCACCTCCGCAATCGGGAGCAGCCCCTCGTTCTTGGCCTGCACGTCCAAAATCGCGTAGACGTCGTTCAGCGCCAGCACGCGCGCGCTCACCCGCTCGCCGGGATTAAATCCCTTGCGGTAGGCGACCGTCTGCGTGTCCAACATCGCCGCAAAAGCGGCCGTCGCCGCCGAATGATTCGTCTGTTGTGCCATAGATCCGATTCCTTGATGACGCGCCGTTCACGCGAACGCTTTCCAATCCGAAGAGGCATCAGTGTAACCGAATGGGCCGTGTTCGGCAACGCCGGATCGAGCGACGTGTGAGAATGGCGTTGACGGAGGTGCCAGAACGGCTTACCCTGTTTCTCACAGCATGACGGAACGACTTGTCGTCTCAATCTGTTTTCCAAGGAGCGTGCGTGTCGGTTGGGTCGGACATCATCATCGTGGCGATCAACGCGCGTTACAGCCATTGCGCGTACGGCGCGCGCTCCCTGATGGCCAATCTCGGGGCGATGCAGGATCGGGCCGAAATCATCGAAGCCGACGCCGGCGTGCAGCCGTTCCAACTCGCCGCCGCCGTGGCGGCGCGACGGCCCCGGATCGCCGGATTTTCCGTCTACCTGTGGAATGCGGCGTGCGTGCGGGAGACGGCGCTGATCCTGCGACGGGTGTCGCCCCGCACACGGATCGTGCTGGGCGGGCCGGAGATTGTCCCGGGTGACCACGCACGCTGGAACGGCGTGGCCGATGCCTGTGTCACGGGCGAAGGGGAGTCCGCCTTTCGCGCCTTGTGCGCCGAGGCGCTGGCCGGCGGCCCGCCCGGCGGGACCGACGGCTCCGCGCGCGCGGTCGGCGGCGCCGCATCCGATCCGTCCGAGTTGGAACTCCCCTACGCGCTGTACACGGCCGACGATCTGGCGCGACGCACCGTCTATGTCGAAAGTTCGCGCGGCTGCCCCTTCGGCTGCGTGTACTGCACCTCCTGCCGGACGCCTTTCAGATGTTTCGATCCCGCGCGATTGGCGGAGGCGTTCGATGACCTGATCGCGCGCGGCGTGCGCGCGTTCCGCTTCCTCGACCGGAGCTTCAACGCCGATGAGGACCATGCCTGCGCCATGCTCGATCTGTTTCTCGCGCGCCATCCGGGCCGGTTTCAGATTCATCTGGAGATCCTGCCGCGACGGTTCGGCAACCGGTTGCGCCAAACCCTCGCCGCCTTTCCCCCCGGCACACTCCACCTCGAAGTCGGTGTGCAAACGCTCAACCCCGCCGTTGCGCACCGCGTCGGCCGCAGTACGGATGTCGAGACCGTGCTGAACACGCTCGCATTCCTGATTCGCGAGGCCCGCGCGACCGTCCATGCCGACCTGATCTTCGGCCTTCCCGGCGAGGATGAGGCATCGTTCGCGGCCGGCTTCGACCGGCTGGTGCGCGAACTCGACCCCCCCGAGCTTCAGGTGAACCTGCTCAAGGGGCTGCCGGGAACGCCCCTCACGGCGCCCGGCGCCGCGCCGGGGCTGGTGTTCAATCCCCATCCACCCTATGAGCTCCTCAGCAGCGATGTGCTTGATTTTGACGCCGTTGTGCGTATGCAGGGATTTGCGCGGTGCTGGGAACTGATCCACAACCGCGGACGATTCCCGGATGCCGCCCGCGCCCTCTGGGCGCGCGACGGCGGCTCGCCCTACGCCCGCTATCGGACGTTGTCCGAGCGCATCCTCGCCACGGAAGGACGGCTCCACGCGATCGGCACACGCCGGATTGCGGATCACCTCGACGCATTCCTGAGCGCACTCTGACCCGCGCGAACGGAACCCGTTCCGAAAGCCGTTTCAATCGAATCGCTACGTAACCATCTATTTAGGTGGACATTCCTCGTGGATTCCATTATTATATTAAGCCTGTTTTTTAAGCCGGAAAAGGGTGCGCCATGGACCAATCATACGTGCTAAAAGAGGGTTTCGTCTTGTTAGCTGTCGGGATGCTGATCGTCTACGCCTTTTTGCTGGTCATGATCGGCGTGATGTCCCTGTCCAAATTCTTTGAGCGGTTTGCCTATCTGCTGCCAGATGCCGAGCCAGCCGCGCCCGCCAAGCCGATGGCCGTTGCACACGCATCCGATGATGCCGTCCGGATCGCCATTGCCATTGCGACTGCCCGCCGACACTGATTTAAAACGCCCCCGCCCCCAACCCGCATGCCCGTCAAGAGGAGTTCCTTCCGTGGCCCAGAAACAAGTCCGATTCATGTGTACCGCCTTTCGTGACGGCTTCCAATCCGTCTACGGCGCTCGTGTCCTGACCGAAGACTTCATGCCCGCCGTCCAGGCGGCCCGCGAAGCCGGTATCTCGTATTTCGAAGCCGGCGGCGGCGCGATGTTTCAGTCGCCCTATTTTTACGGCAATGAGGACGCGTTCCACATGATGGACCGCTTCCGCGAGGTGGCCGGCCCCGATGCCAATTTGCAGACGCTCGCCCGCGGCGTGAACATCGTCTGCCTGGATTCGGCCTCTTCCGACGTGATCGCGCTGCATGCCCGGCTCTTCAAAAAGCACGGCATCACCACGATCCGCAACTTCGATGCCCTCAACGATGTCAACAACCTCGTGTACTCGGGGCAGTGCATCCATGACGCGGGGCTCCGGCACCAGGTCGTCGTCACCATGATGGCGCTGCCGCCCGGTTGCACCGGCGCCCATGATCCCGATTTCTACGAAAAAACGCTGCGCGAGATTCTGAAAGCCGGCATTCCGTTTGATTCGGTCTGCTTCAAGGACGCCTCGGGCACGTCGATCCCGGCCGTCGTCTTCGAGACGATCCGGCGCGCGCGCAAGCTCCTCCCCGGCGGCACGCCGCTTCACTATCATACGCATGAGACCGCCGGATGCGGCGTCCTCTCCTACAAGGCCGCCCTCGACGCGGGCGCCGATGTGATCGATCTCTCGCTCGCCCCGGTCTCGGGCGGCACCTGCCAGCCCGACGTGATCGTCATGTGGCACGCCCTGCGCGGCACCGACTACGATCTGGGGGTGGATATCGACAAGGTGCGCGAAGCGGAGGGGGTCTTCCGCGACTGCATGAAGGACTACTTCCTCCCGCCCGAGGCGCTGGCGGTCGAGCCGCTGATCCCGTGGTCGCCCATGCCGGGCGGCGCGCTCACCGCCAACACCCAGATGCTGCGCGACAACAATCTCATGAGCCGCTACGGCGAAATGATCGCGGCCATGTCCGAGGTGGTCCGCCGCGGCGGGTTCGGCACCTCCGTCACCCCGGTCTCGCAGTTCTATTTCCAGCAGGCGTTCAACAACGTGCTGCACGGGCCGTGGAAGAAGATCGCCCCGGGCTATGGCAAGATGGTGCTCGGCTATTTCGGCCGGACACCGATTGCGCCCGACCCTGAGATCGTCAGGATCGCCGCCGAGCAACTCAGCCTCCCGCCGACCACCCAGCCCGTGTTGGCCCTCAATGACGCCGACCCCAAGAAGTCTCTCACCTATTTCAGAAAGATGCTGACCGACAAGGGCCTGCCGCTGACCGATGAGAACGTCTTCATTGCCGCCGCCTGCCAGGAGAAGGGCATCCTCTTCCTGGAGGGCAAAGCCACGGTCGGCGTCCGCAAGAATGGGCCGGTAAAGGTCGAGACGGGAGCTGACGCACCCCGATCTGACGCCTGCACCGTCACGGTTGACGGCAAGGCTTATGCCGTCACGTTCACCGGTGACCAGGCGGTCGTCAACGGCAAAACCTATGCATTCTCGGTCAAGGACGGCGTGTCCGAGCCAGTCGCCGCAGCCAGGCCAGTTGCTGCCGCCGCAGCCAAGCCAGCCGCTGCTGCCGAGCCGGCCGCCCCAGCCAGGCCAGCCGCTGCTGCCGAGACTGCCGCCGCCGCTGTGCATATCCGCGCGCCGGTTCCCGGCGTCATCCTGCGCATCACCGCCCAGGTGGGCCAGGTGGTCACGGCCGGCGACGAAATCCTGATCATGGAGGCAATGAAGATGGAGATCCCCATCAAGGCGCCATCCGCCGGGACCGTGGCATCCATCGACGTCAACCATGCACAAAAAATCAACACCGGCGACCTCATGGCCCGCCTCTTCTGAAGCTCGTGAGCGTCGTAACCGCCCCCATTGATTGCACGCCTATGAAAACGTTCCTCTCCGTTCTTATTGTCGCCGCCGCGCTGGTCCTCCAGCCGTCCGCGCGCGCCGAGCCGTCCGGCTCCGCGGTCGCGCCCCTCGCGGTTCAAACCAATCGGGACGTTCCTTCCCTGGCCAGCCGCATGAAGACCATCTGGATGGAAACGGGCATTTACGGCTTTCTCGCGGCCGAGCCGCGCGCCCCCGCCGCCCCGGTCGTCGTCGACAGCGCGACCTATCAGGCCGAGGTCGCGGCCGCGCACAAGCCGGGCGTGATGCCTTACGGCGCCAGCCAGGGGGTGATGGTCGTGGTCTGTCTGGTCCTCATCTACCTGGCGCTCATCAAGGGGTTCGAGCCGCTGCTGCTGCTGCCGATCGGCTTCGGCGGGCTGCTGGCCAACATCCCCAACGCCGGCCTCACCGCCGCGCCGGTCATGAAGATGGTGGTCGACAGCGCAACCGGCGTCTGCATGCCGATCACGCTGGAGCCGGGCGGCTTCCTCTATTACATCTTTGACATGGGCGTCAACTCCGGGGTGTTCCCCCTGCTGATCTTCATGGGCGTGGGCGCCATGACCGACTTCGGCCCGCTGATCGCCAACCCCAAGACGTCGCTTCTGGGCGGCGCGGCCCAATTCGGCATCTTCTGCGCCCTGCTCGGCGCACTGGTCTTGGACGACTATGTGCCAGGAATCAATTTCTCGATCCAAGACGCCGCATCGATCGGCATTATCGGCGGCGCCGACGGCCCGACCGCGATCTGGCTGACCACCAAGCTCTCCCCCAACCTGCTGGGTGCGATTGCCGTGGCCGCCTATTCCTATAT
The DNA here is from genome assembly GCA_964506575.1 of uncultured Akkermansia sp. GTDB lineage: Bacteria > Verrucomicrobiota > Kiritimatiellia > RFP12 > JAAYNR01 > VGWG01. The sequence continues at coordinate 9,678 of CAZDLY010000041.1, forward strand.
GGCCCTGGTGCCGATCATCCAGCCGCCGATCATGAAATGGTGCACCTCGAAGGCTGACCGCACGATCATCATGAAGCAGCTGCGCCCGGTCAAGCGGATCGAGAAGGTGGTCTTCCCGCTGATCGTGACCCTGTTATGCGCGCTGCTCATCCCCTCGGCCGTTCCGCTCGTCGGATCGCTGATGCTCGGCAACCTCGCCCGCGAGTGCGGCGTGGTGGACCGCCTCTCCGACACCATGGCCAACAGCCTGATCAATATCGTCACGATCCTCCTCGGCCTCGCGGTCGGCTCCAAGCTGGCCTCCGATAAATTCCTGACGCTCGAGACGCTGGGCATCATTCTCCTCGGCCTGTTCGCATTCGCGGTCGGCACCGCCGCGGGCGTGCTGATGGCCCGGCTCATGAATCTCTTCCTGAGGGAGAAGATCAACCCGCTCATCGGCTCGGCCGGCGTCTCGGCCGTACCCATGGCCGCGCGGGTCTCCAACAAGGTCGGCCTGGAGGCTGACTCGTCCAACTACCTGCTCATGCACGCCATGGGGCCCAACGTCTCGGGCGTCATCGGCTCGGCGGTCGCCGCAGGCGTGCTTTACCGCCTCTGTTCCGCCCTGTGAGCCGGCCTGCGCCGGACCTGCCAGCTTCCGCACACCCCGGACAACGAGTCCCTGCCGGAACGGGCCAGGCATGCTCAACGGGGCCGCGTGTCGAAGGTCGGCTTCTTCATCTCGCCAGGTTCACGCGGATGGGCGTGCGCTCGAAGTCGTCGGCGGTCATGAGGACCGCTGGCCGCATGGCGCCCAGCGGGCGATGAAGCGGTCCGGGATGACGGTCAGGCGGGTGTTGTAGAACGTGGCGATGGCGGTTGCTTCAAATCCGGCGCGGCGTGCCGATGCCGAGCAACCCCAGCCCTTCGCGCAGCACGTCGGCCACGCGGGCGCAGAGGCAGACGCGGCTGTCGCGCACCGCCGCCTCGGCCTTGAGCACGGGCGAGCGCTGATAGAAACTGCTGTAGGTCTGCGACAGGGCAAACAGGTAGTCGGCCAGAATGCTCGGCTTGCAGGCGTTGGCGGCGCGAACGACTGCGGACGGAAATTGCATCAGTTGCAGCGCCAGCGCTTTTTCGATGGCGTCGCCCAGGATCAGGGCGTTGGCGCGCGGCTCGCGACCGGGAACCTGGTCGGCATATTTATCGAGCAGGCTGCAAATGCGCGCGTAGGCGTATTGCAGGTACGGCCCCGAGTTCCCCTCCAGCGCCAGCGCCTTCTCCCAGGTGAAGACGATCATGTTCTGGGGATCGTGGCTCAGGTCGGCGTATTTGACGGCGCCGATGCCGATCACCGCCGCCAGCTCGCGCTTCTCCGCCTCGGACATGGCCGACTCCGAGGCGTCAATGATCGCACGGGCGCGGCGCTCGGCCTCGTCCAGCAGGGCGTCGAGCCGGATCACGTTGCCCTGCCGCGTCGAGAACGTCCCCTCGGGCAGCCGCATCAGGCCGAACCAGACGTGCTCCAGATCGGTCGTGATGCCGAGTTTGCGGCAGACGGCGAAAAACTGCCGGAAGTGCAACTGCTGTCGTTCGTCGGTGACATAGATGATGCGGCTGGGGGCAAACTCCTCCACGCGGCTGCGCACGGTGGCGATGTCGGTCGTCGCGTAGTTGAAGCCCCCGTCACTCTTGCGCACGATGCAGACGGGCATGCCCTCGTCCTCCAGCCGGACGACCACCGCGCCCTCGCTCTCGCACGACAGGCCCCGGGCGTGCAGCAACGCGACGGTCTCGCCCAGACGGTCGTTGTAGAAGCTTTCGCCGCGGCACAGGTCGAAGGAGACGCCCAGGCGGGCGTAGATCCGTTCGAACTCGCTCATGCTGAGACTGATGAATCGCCTCCAGATTTCGAGGTTCGCCGCATCGCCCTGCTGCAGCTTCACCAGCTCCGCGCGGCACGTCTCGAGCCAGGCGGGATCCTCTTTCGTCCGGTTGTAGCTGGCGACATAGACCCGCTCCAGTTCCTCGATCGGCGACTGCTCCAGGCGGGCGGGATCCAGGAACGTGCGGTAGCCCATGATGAGGATGCCGAACTGAGTCCCCCAGTCGCCGAGATGATTGTCGGCGATGACGGTGTAGCCCAGTGCGCGGAACATCCGATCCAGGGCGTTGCCGATCACCGTCGAACGGATGTGGCCGATGTGCATCGGCTTGGCAACATTGGGGCTGGAGTAATCCATGATGATCGTCTGGCCGGTGCCGACGGACGGGATGCCGCAGCGCGGCGCGGCCAGGAGGATCGTCACCTCGCCGGCCAGCCAGGCGGGATGGAGGGTGAGGTTGATGAATCCCGCGCCGGCCACCTCGGCCTTCTCGATGCATTCGGGAAAAGGCAGCGCCCGGATGACCGCCTCGGCGATCACGCGCGGCGACTGCTTGAGCCGTTTGGCCAGCGGCATCGCGTCGTTGCACTGGAAATCGCCGAACTGGGCGTCGATGGTCGGCTGCACACGGATCGCCAAACCCGCCGCCGCCTCCCCGAATGCCGCGGCAAACGCCCGCTCCAGCCACTCCGCCAGCACCGCTTCGCACCGATTGCACGCAGGATCCGTGATCATACCGTCTCTCCCAATAAAATAAAACGCCGCCCGAACGCGCGATGCGCTCCGGCGGCGTCGCTCCTGCCCGCAACCCGTCTCTGTCTCACACGGCCGCAGCGGCGGCCTTCGCCGCCTTGCGTGCGACAGCCAGCTTGACCTTGGCCGGCCGCTTCAGCATGATGCGAACCGTCTCCGGCGCCAGTTTCTGCGCATCGGCGACGGCCACGCCCAATCCGATCAGGCGCTTCTTCTGGACCTTCTGACGACGCCGACGCTCGCCTTCGCTCTTCACGGGGCGCGTGCGGGGCTTCTTGTTAAGTGTGCGTCCTGTTCCCATTGCATCCTCCTTGAAATCCGCTTTCGGGGCTAAAGTGAGGCGGTAGTATCGACGATTCCGCGGTTCATTGCAAGCACTTCCTCTCACACAAAAACCTGAAAGCTGAAAGCTGAATACAGAAAGCAGAAATTGTGCAAGCTCTACGCTCGTTTGCATTTTCATTTCAGCTTTCAGCGTTTCTCAGCTATTCTCTCTCAGACCAAGACCCTCAATAAATCGGGGAGCCCAACCGCTTGAGCACGCTCTTTCACGTAACTGCCTGAAGCTGAGAATACGACGGCTTCCACTTTTTGATAATGCTTCGCGAAGGGCAACTGATCCGCCTTTTCGTGAAGTTGCTTATGGATGCGCTCGATTTCGAGGGCTGTTGCCGAAAGCTTGACCTCGCCGACCAAAAGGGCCTTGCCGTCAGATGATTCTGCTACAACATCAAGCTCCATGGGTTGACCCGACTCCGCACTGCCCCACCAGCGCCGCGCGATTCCCCACTCCTGTTCGGCAATGACCAGACGCGGAACGCTGCGTCGTGCCAGCATTTCAAATATCTCGGCCGTATGTTGACGGAACGCTGGGCTAATCTTGCGATAGACAGTCGAGACGGGCGCACTTTCAAGGAGAGAGCGATTGGGCTGAACAAAACGGAACCAATAAGCCAGAAATGGATCAGCCAGATGGTACAGCGATTTTTTCCCGTTGCGCTCATCCGCCCCAAAAGGAATCTCACGCACAATCAGGCCCAATTCCTGCAGCTTTGCCAAAGGGCGAGCAATGGAGGTGGCCGGCTTGCCAAGCCGTGCGGCAAGCTCGGACAGGCGATGACACCCTTGCCCCGCCAACGCCAGAATAGATGAGGCTTGAACAATATCGCTCATGTCATCGACGAGCAGGTGGCGCGGTTCGTTGTGAAGCACTCCCTGTGGAGCTAAAATCAGATCTTGCACCGCTTCACCCAGTGTTTTAAATACCGCCGCAAGTTCCCAATACCGCGGGACACCGCCCCAGACACTAAACTGCTCCAAAACAACATAATGTTTTAAAGACATAATTAATATGTTTTAAAGTGCGAAAACGGAAAGTTGAAAGCTGAAAGCTGAAATTGAACCCCGTTCCTTTGAATAGATGATGTCCTGTGTAGAGCGGAGCGCGTTTGAACCTCTCGTGCGCCCAGACGGAACAAAACGGGACAAAATATGACACGGATGAGAGACTGCGAACCCGGCACCAGCTTGCCGCGAAGCGGCCCACCGTTTGGGTTGCCGTTATTCATTTCTACAGTTATATGTCATTGCACGACAAAGACTTACGACGATTTATTGAGTATATCATTCCCAACACGTGTTGATTATCTTGCGTATGGTGAAGGGACCTGTCGGCGGACGCCGTCCGGTCAGTATTAAAACCTGTAACACTGGAGGATCACATGATCACAGATGGACTGACGCCCAAGCAACTGGGGCTATTGGCGGGTCAGGGAAAAGGAGGTGAGGCATGAGCAAGCGGGAAAAGAGAGAAACGAGGCTGACACGGCTGGAGCGGCAGGCACCGATCGAGCGGCGGTTTGTCGAGTGGGCTGGAAATCCTTGGATCGAGGAACAGAAGGCCGAGGCGGTACGGCACGAGCCAGACCGCAGGATATTCTTCAGATCCCTGCCCGAGTCCATTCAGGACGAGACGGACACGCAGCAAAGCTGAAAGCTGAAAGCTGAAAGCGGGAGAGAAAAGCTGAAATGCTGAAAGCTGAAATCATGCAAGTGCAGCGCTCATTTGCATTTCGGCTTTCAGCTTTTCTCTTCATTCCCTTTTGCCTGCGGCGCGGCGGGACGCCGCTGCCCTACCTCGCTTCGCGCATTCCCTGTATCCGTCTCTTTCTCATTTTTCAGTTTTTCTCCTACCCCATCACGCCCTCCAGCGCCTTGTCGATCAGGAACGCCTTCACGGTCTCGGCGTCGACCGCGAATCCCGGCATGTAATCGACCTCTTCCGAGTAGTCGATGTCCTTGTGGTAAGAGAGTTGTGACCGAAACAACTTCGCCGAGAACTCCTCCCCAAAAACAGTTTCTGCGCGATCACTGATTTCGGGCAGGCTGAAGCGGCCTCGAAGCAGGAAAAACAAATCAACGTAATCCTTATGCATGGCGCATGAATACCAGGTTGAAATAGTTCCAGATTTCAGGGAAGAAATTGAGCGCCTTGCGCCCCGTCATGCCGCGAAACACCTCCGCCACGCGCTGCAGGCCCATGACGCGGAACAGCTCGCGCACGTCATCCATCGTCCCGTAGTTCAGGATGTGCTCCACCAGCAGCTCGTCGCTGACGGTTTCACCCTTGTCGCCCGGCGAGTACCAGAACAGCGCGCCACGCTGCCGGATATACGCTTTTAACGCTTCGCTTCTCATCGTTTTAATTATAGCACAGAAACCCAATAATCATGAAAGCTGAAATTAAACGGCGCTTCCGGGCTTGTGGGGAGATTTTTCATTGAAGATTGTGAAGGGATCCACGCATCCAGGAAGAACGCGGAATGCTGACGTGGCAGGTGCGTGACGAACCTGTGCGTGGCGGATCGGGCCGGACACGGGGCGCGTGATAACGGGCCGTCTACGGCGTCACCGGGGGCGGCGACTATTCTGAAAAGCTGAAATGCTGAAAACTGAAAACTGAAAATGTTTCATCCCCGGTCCGGGCTCCTACGGAGCGACCCGATCCGCCGCGCGGTGCCACCGGCTACCGCCGGAGGGCGGACATTTCGCCGCTCCATGGGCCTCTCCATCCTGATGGCTTCTCCCCATTCATTTTCCTGATTTCCAGAGTTCCAGATTAAAATCCCCCCACAAACCCGGAAGCGCCTGTTTGAATGGGAGGCAGGAGGTCATTCCAGAATCACTGACGGCTTACGGCTCACAATCTCCTCGTACACCAGAGTCATTTCTCGCGCGATCCCCGGCCACTGATACTTCGCCTCGACCAGTCGCCGCCCGTTCTCCCCCATCGCGCGGCGCTCGTCGTCCGTCAGATCCATCGCCTCCCGCAGCGCCCCCGCCAGCGGCTCCACGCCCACCTCCACCCACCAGCCGCAGCGACCGGTTGAACCAGCGCCGCCAGGCGCGTTTGAACCTTCCTCCCCCAGCAGCTCCTCCCACGGCGCGCCCTTCGTGGTGATCACCGGCACGCCGCACGCCAGCGCCTCAGCCACCACGATCCCAAAATTCTCGCTGTGCGACGGCAAAATAAACAGATCCGCCGCCTTCATTACCGCCACCTTCTCTTCCCCGTAGCGCGGACCGCCAAAGGTCACGGCTCCCGCCAGACCGCGTCTCTCCACACGCGCCTTGATTTCCGCTTCGTGTCCGGCCTCATCAGCCCCGACGACCAGCAACTGCCATCCCGCGTGCGGAATTTCCGCCCAGGCGTCAATCAGCAGCCCCAGTCCCTTGAGCGGATGGAGGCGCGAGAGAAACAGCGCCACACGCTTTCCCCGGCACTCCGGCCACCGCCGGCTGATCGCCTCCCGATCGCCGATTCCCGCAAATGCCACCGCCTCCACACCATTGGGGATCACCACGACCGGCCCCCATTCGCCTTTTCTCTTCCGCTTTCCGCTTTCCGTTTTCAGCTTTCCGCTTTCCGTTTTCAGCTTTTCCATCCATCTCTCCACCCACTCCCGCTCCATTGCGCTCGTCGCATGAATCGCATCCGCCCGCCTCAAGAAATAGCGATCCATCCATCCCACCAAGCGCTTCTTCCAGGCCGAATGACGCAACCGCACCGGGTCGAGACAGCCTTGCGGTGACATCACCAGTTTCTTCCCGGCTCGCCGTGCGCACCAGCATCCCCACCACACCGGAAACGTCCAGTTGGAGTGAACATGCACAATATCCGCCTCCCGCACCAGCCGTCTCAGTCCGAGCCACATTTCTGATGAGAAAAACAAAAAGTGCGGGGAACACGGCTTAAACCGCACCACCCGCACCCCTGCCTCAGTCGCCTGTTCCGCCGCAGCCGAGAGCGGCGCGTCCGACCGCGCCACCGTCGCCAGCACCACCGTGTGTCCCTGCTTCAGCAGATGACGACACAACGCCGGCACCGACTCCGCGATCCCGCCTCCCGGAGGCAAACCAGCCACAATGTGCAGAATGTTCATTCCCTCTTCCGTGCCCTTGGTCAGAAAATTATTAAACCCCCTGAACACACTGAAACTGTTGCCAAACGCCGCCGACTGCCCTAAACGTATCTCCCGCCCAAAGCCATTTCTTTCTTTTCCGTGTCTTCCGTGGTCAAAAAAATATTAACCACAGAATACACTGAACACACTGAAACTGTTGCCAAAAGCCCACCGACTTCCCTAACCGCCTCTCCCGTCCAAAGCCATTTCTCCCTTCTCCGTTTGCAAAATCTCAGCTTCCCTCACACACCCACACACCCTCCCCGCCCTCACTCCCCATCTCCCTCAAATACATTTCCCATCCACTCATAAACCATGCGCTGGGATTTGTCGAACCCGTCAACCGAGGGAAGCGGAATGTTCCATATCCTGAAACGGACGGGCGGCTTGCCGGCCATCTGATAGTCACACGGGGCGGGAATCAGATCGATCACGCGACCGGCCGCAGGTCCCTCACCGGCTATCCGGTCTGCCGGCATCACGCGGCACTCGCGATCGCGGCCCCTCAACGCCTTCTTGAAGATCGTCACCGCCCGCGGAACATGGCTGGCCGACGTGACAATGACAAACGTGTTGGTGATCATCACATCCAACGCCAGCCGCGCCTCCTCCGTCGTATCGCGTCCCGTGGCGATCAGATGCATCCGTTCACGCGCCAGCCCATACTCCCGGGCAACATCATCCAGAAACGCCTCCTTGGGGGCCTGCTTCTCCTCTCCGGCCACCGACACAATCATCTGCGCCTCGGGAATCCGCCGGAACAGGCGCATCCCCTCCTGCAACCGCGCCTGGAACACCGATCCCGTGCGGTAGCGATACGGCAGATCGGACTGCTCTGCAAAGCCCTGCCCCAAAACCACGATCGCCGCGCCGCGGAGCCGCTCAAACCCCGCATCCTCCAGCTCGACCGACGGGTAGCGCCGTTCCAGCCGATACAAATACCGATCCGTGCCCACGCCATAGGCAAACGCCACAAACAGGAGCAGCGCCAGCCCCTGCATCACCCGGCCCGTGCGCCGATACCGCGAAAATCGGGCCAAGCCCCACCCCGCCAGGAACACCACCGTCACGAAGGGGACCGGCATGAGAAACTGGCTGATCATCTTCTTGAGCTCAAACATCCTTGCCTTCCCCTCTTTGCGACCACTGAGTAATAATCGGTAACGGCTCCCAAGCGACAAAGGGAGTGATCCGCCGTTTGACGCGGCCGAAGTCCTCGTAATGCATGACGTCATACACCCCCTGCTCTTTTCTGAAATGCTGGTTGGCCCGGTGCAGCGATGCATACGCCGGAACAAGCCCGATAGTGCGTGACCCGCACGTGATGCCAGGCGCCATCCTTATCTGGGAACAGAATCTGCCACACGCGATCCAGCGAATCCGTCTCGTACGAAAAGTCACTCAATTCTTTCAGAAAATCAAAAATCAGTTCTTGTATCGTCATCGCCTGTCACCTTTTCCCTTCATTCCCTCTCGCCTTCGGCGCGGCGGGACGCCGTCGCCTCGCGCTTCGCGCATTCCCTGAACCCCGCTCTCGCGCCAGCGCCTTTCAGCTTTCTGCTTTCAACTTTAGTATCTGGCTGAGATGAGTCAAGGCGTAAGTCAGGGGCAGTATCTGAACACCCTCCTCCTGCCGAACATGCTCCCCTCCATAAAAGAGAAAAACATTCGCCATCGGATAATCAGCCTTAAAGGCTCGCAACCCTTTAAGATCGGCGCGAGTATACCGACTGGAACGCTTGATCTCCATTCCATAAAGCCCTCCTGGACCATACAGAACGAAATCAACCTCATGTCCGTCCGCAGTCCGCCAATAGGAAAGCTCGTACTCCAGTCCCAAGGCATCATTGATGGCGCGCAGTTCTTGTAAAAAGAGCGTTTCAAGTGCAGCGCCCTCAGCCTCTTCAGGGGTATCGAGCGGGCCCCTCGGACGTATCGCGCGATAGACACCCGCATCAAAGAAATAGAACTTCGGATGCGCAATTAACCTTCTCTTGGCTCTCTTGGTGAACACCGGCAAGCGGATACCGATCATCAGGTCATCCAGAATACCAAAATAACTATCCACAACCTTTCGATCGACCCCCGTTTCACGAGCAATTTCGGCTACATTGACGGGGGACCCTTGGGAGAAACTGGCGACTTCGAGAAAGCGTGTGAAGTTGGCCAGATTACGAGCAAGCCCCTCCTGCTGAACCTCCTCACGCAAATAGGACTGCACATACGATTTCAGATACTGGTGCGGATCAGGATTCCCAGGCACTGAAGGAAGTTGTCCAAACCGCAGAGCCCTGTCCAGGTTGAATTCCGCGCCTAATTCTTCTGCTACCAACGGATGCATGTAGAACGTCAGTGCGCGCCCACCCAGGAGATTCACCCCTTTCTTCCGAAGGCTTCTTGCGCTTGACCCCGTGAGAACAAACCGAAGACCCCTGCTTTCGATCAGCCGATGCACCTCATTTAACAGAGAAGGTACCCGTTGAACCTCATCCAGAACGACCCATCCTGAATGATTCGTTCCGATCAACGTATCAATCCGATGCGGACGAGCCAACAGCTCAGTATAGAGGTCACCGTTCAAAAGATCGATGCGCAGGGCACCCATTGCGGACCCAAAATGCTCATTCAGCCACGTTGTTTTACCTGTCCCGCGCGGACCAAAAAGGAAGAAACTTCTATCCAGTGAGATCGGTTTTTTTAGTAATCTGGTATACATGATGGCATTTTTACATGACTTTTATATCATGTCAATGGTAAAAAATATTAACCTCCTAATAAAAGCTGAAAAACTGAAAAGCTGACAATCGGCACCCACGTGTTGAAAATTTTCTTATGGTGTAGGGACCTGTCGGCGGATGCCGTCCGGTCAGTAATAAAACCTGTAACACTGGAGGATCACATGATCACAGATGGACTGACGCCAAAACAACTGAGGCTATTGGCGGCGCTCGCGTGCGACGCAGACATTCAGACGGCCTGTGCGGCTGCCAAGGTCAGCCGCACGACGGCCTACCGCTGGATGAAGGAGCCGGCGTTCCTGAACGAACTGGCGCGCCAGCGGGATGCGGCATTCTCGGCGGCGCTGGACAGCGTCAAGACACAGGCTGCGCGGGCCGTGTCCGAACTGACGGGACTGCTGGGCGCGAAAGACGACCGGCTGCGCCGGCTGGTCTGCAACGACCTTCTGGCGCACGCCATGAAGGTCCGCGAGTTGGAGGATTTTGAAAAACGCCTGACCGTCCTTGAGAAGGCAATGACGGGTAAGGGGAAAGGAGGTGAGGCATGAGCAAGCGGGAAAAGAGGCTGACACGGCTGGAGCGGCAGACACCGATCGAGCGGCAGTTTGTCGAGTGGGTTGGAAATCCTTGGACAGAGGAACAGAAGGCCGAGGCGATACGGCGCGAGCCAGACCGCAGGATCTTCTTCAGATCTCTGTCCGAGTCCATTCAGGAAGATCGCGGAATGCTGACGTGACCGGTGCGTGACGAGCCTGTGCGTGGCGGATCGGGCCGGACACGGGGCGCGTGATAACGGGCCGTCTGCGGCGTCACCGGGGGCGGCGCAGACGGAGAGTCTGGCGCCCGCCCCCGCTTCCTGGCAGCCGACCCGTTCTGACGCACCCCGGTCCGGGCTCCTGCGGAGCGACCCGATCCGCCGCGCGGTGCCACCGGCTGCCGCCGGACGGCGGACATTGAGCCGCTCCATGGGCCTCTCCATCCTGATGGCTTCTCCCCATTCATTTTCCTGATTTCCAGAGTTCCAGATACCCCTCCCCCGCAAACCAGGAAGCGCCGAAATGTCGCTTCCGGGTTTGTGGGGGATGTGTGTGGGTATGTGGGTGAACGTTGTGCGTTTGATTTCAGCTTGCAGTTTCATTCCCTATTGCCTACGGCGCGGCGGGACGCCGTAGCCCTGAAATGCTGAAAACTGAAATTGTGCAAGTGCAACGCTCATAACAAAAGCTGAAAACGGAAAGCTGAAAGCTGAAATTAAGACCGTTTCCTTCTCATTTTCTCCGCTTTCAGCTTTCAGCGTTTCAGCTTTTCTCATCCTGCCCGTCCTCGCGCCAGCGCCTTTCAGCTTTTCAGCGTTTCCGCGTTTCAGCGTTTCTCTTCATTCCCTCTTGCCGTTTGGCATCCCGTTTGCGGGCCGTCGCGACGTGGGTGAGGGTGCGCTGCCATTCCTCGTCCAGCAGCGCCTTAAAGCGCTCGATGGCGGGGTGCGGCGGCATGAGTGGGGCGTCGGGTCGTATCTTGCCGACCGCGTACTGGTACTCCCAAAGCAGATCGATGTAATCGCTGCGCCTCTCGTTCGGGACGATCATCGGCGGATGGCCGCCGCGCAGCACAGGAATGTTGGCAACCAGTCGCGCCACACGCCCATTACCATCAAAAAACGGGTGTATGCGCACGAAACTCATGTGCGCCCGGATATACGCACCGATGGCATCCGCCGGGCGCCGCGTCTGATCCAGCGTCTCGTTGAACTCCACGAGCCAGCGCTTCATGAGACGAGGCACGTCCATCGGGTCGGCGTACTCCATGAAGACAACCTGCCCGTTCGCGACGCCGGTGGTTCCATTGTAGGATTGTTTCCAGTCACCGACGGGATTCTGAACGTCTAGAGGCGAGGGAGCCATCACCGCGCGATGCAGGGCGAACAAATCCTCCTGCGTGACCTCCGGCTGCAGAATCATGCCGTATACGAGGTCGATCGCGCGGGCGTGGCCGTAGACCTCCTGATGCTCGCGGAGGGGCTTGCCGCTGATGGTGAGGCCCAGTTCGAGCACCTTGACGGTTTCGCCCAAGGTCAGCGTGTTTCCCTCGAGGGCGGTTGAATCGTGTGTCCAAACGGCGGCGACTTGTTTCAGGAGTTGGCTGCGAATATCGGATGAGAGTCCCTCATAAAACATACGGACGCCGCGCCGCTTGCGTCGGCTTTTGGCGAACGAGAACACCGCATTATGCGTGATCGCCAGGCCGTGAATCCGATTCAGGTCATCAGCCACCTGCCGGTACGTCCCGCCCGCATCAAGCCTGGTGAAGATCTCGTCCTCAAAAGGCAATAATTTTGACTGGAAGGGTTTTCCTGACATTGTAACCTCTTTCGTGCATCCAAGACCCAGATTGTAACGACTATATGACGCTATTGCCAATCAATAAGTCGTTACAAGGACCAATGGGGCGCATCCCCGTTTCACTGACCTGTCAAGCGGGCGATCCTGTGGACAGCCC
>CAZDLY010000042.1:0-20369 GCA_964506575.1 uncultured Akkermansia sp.
GGATCGAGAGCGGTCGTCGGAGAGGCGACCTGCTGACACCATGCCGCACCGACGGTAAGTCCAATTGCCAAAATAACGGCGAAAAACCTACTGATACCCATGTGCACCCCTTTGCTGTAATGACAATGAGCATGAAAGCAGGTGACGTGCCAAATTCGCAGTTTGACTATTTTCCCGCTCCCTGCGATAATGCATAAATCTCATCGATTTGGACATCCGGACAAATAGAAAATCGTCGGAAGAGGATGCGTGATGCGGCAGGTATCGCCAATCAACTTACAGGCGGATCTCATCGTCCAGACCATGGACCGGGCACAAGGGCTAAGCATTGCTGCCTACGATGAGTCTTTTCTTTTGAAAACGATCAGCCAGCGGCTGGTGGAAACCGGCATTCCGTCCGTGGACGCCTATGGCGAATGTTTGGCTATAAACCGCGCGGAAGCGGAGGAGCTCTTCGAATCCTTGCACATCCATCACAGCGCGTTCTTTCGCAATCCGCTCACGTTCGCCCTGCTGGAACAGCATATTCTGCCCGCGCTGAGCGTGGCGACTCAGCAGGCCGGTCGGAGCGAAATCCGCGTCTGGTCGGCTGGCTGCGCCACCGGTCAGGAAGCCTGGTCCATTGCCATGCTGCTGTCGGATCAGGCCGCCGCGCGCGAACGCCCGCAGCCGTTTCGGATCATTGCCACCGACGTTTCAGCTCCCGCGCTGGCGACGGCGCAGCAGGGGGTTTACGATCGCATGGCGGTTCAAAATGTCAGGCTGAAGCATCTGCTGGAGTATTTTTCTCCAGCGGGAGAGGGCTATGTCGTCGCGCCCCGGCTAGGCGCTCACGTGGATTTCTCCCTCTACGATCTGCTGGATGAGCGCTCGTCGTGTCCGCAGGCCAGTCTCTTCGGGGACTTTGATCTGATTTTCTGCTGCAACGTCCTGTTTTATTATCGAGCGGACATCCGGCAGCGGATTCTGGCCAAGATCAGCCGCGCCCTCGCTCCCGGCGGCTACTTGGTGACCGACGAAGTGGAACGCGAGTGCGTCGCCAATCATCACGGGCTTCACGCCGTCGCGCCCCCGGCGGCGGTTTTCAAAAAGGAGGCAGGATGATATGAAACTGCATGATCAGAAAATCAGCACGCAACTGCGTCTCGGCCTGGTTGTCTTCTTTCTTTTCTTGGTCGCCTTCGGCGTCATCGCCTGGTTCCAGACGGACACACTCCGTCTCCAAACCCATCATCTCTACGACCATCCGCTCACGGTCAGCCGGGCCTTGGGCAGGTTGGATGCTGATATCGAGAGCATGTCCTCGCACGTTCGCGACCTGTTTCTGGCCTCGGACAACCCGCAATTCGTGGCATCGCTGCAGAACCTGGAAATCCATAACACCGAGGCCGAACAGCTTGTCACCATTCTGTATGACCGCTACCTCGGGCCGCGCGACGACATCGTCACCTTTCAGGAGGCGTTCGTGCGCTGGAAGGTTCTGCGCGACGAGACCATCCAGATGCTTCGGGAGGGAAAGACCGCCGAAGCCGAGGCCCGCATCCGGCCCGGCGGGGTCCAAGCCGTTCAGGCAGAGATCGTCAGAAGCCGGCTTCAGGAGATAAGCAAATTCGCTCTGTCCAAGGCCGCCCAATTCTACGCGACGGCCACGGCGCAGGCCGATCTCATCCATCGGCAACTCGTCGGGATCGTTGCCATCATTTTGCTACTGTCCTGGATCATGGCCAGGCGCCTGCTCAGGGGCATCCAAGACCCGATCACCGACCTGACAACGGCGACGAACGCATTCCGGCAGGGTAAGCTGGACGCGCGCTGCGGCTATACATCGGCCAATGAATTCGGTGCACTGGCGGTATCGTTCAACTCCATGGCGGACCAGATCCAGATCGACATGACGAACCGCGCACAGGCGGCCCAACTCGCCGAGGCCATGCTCAGGGAAAATGACGCTCACGCATTCTGCCACGAACTGCTCACGTCGCTCCTTCAGCATACCGGTTCGCAGATGGGCGCGGTGTATATCCTGAACGACGCCAAAACCACCTTCGAGTTGTTCGGTTCCATCGGCCTGGGGACCGGCGGGCGCGCCGCCTTTTCCGCTACGGATCTCGAGGGCGAGTTGGGGGCCGCCTTGGCCTCGCGCCGGATCGAGCACATCGTCAACATTCCGGATGAGACCCGCTTCACCTTCGCCGCCGCGAGCGGGATCCTCCGCCCGAAGGCAATCCTGACCATCCCTGTGCTGGACGATCATGCGGTCGCGGCGGTGATTTCCCTGGCCAGCCTTCAGGCCTACGATGCGGCGGCCCTCCGGCTGGTGAATGACGTATGGCGAATGCTGACCGCCCGCATCAACGGCGTGCTGGCATTCCGGGCCAGCCAGGATTTGGCCCACCGGCTCGACCACCAGAACCACGAGCTGGATGCGCAGAAGCGGGAGCTGACGGTGCAGGCGGCCGAGCTGACCGAGCAGAATACCGAACTGGAAAGGCAGAAGCGGCAACTGGACGAGTCCAACCGGCTGAAGAGCGCCTTCCTCTCCAACATGAGCCATGAGTTGCGCACCCCGCTCAACTCGGTGATCGCCCTGTCGGGCGTGCTCCACCGCCGGCTTTCCGGTGTCATTCCGGCGGAGGAATACGGCTTCATCGAGATCATCGAACGCAACGGCAAAAACCTGCTCGAACTCATCAACGCCATCCTCGACCTCTCGCGCATCGAGGCGGGTCACGCGGAGGTCCGCGTCGACCGCTGCTCCATCCGCGAACTGGCCGGCGAACTCGTTGACATGCTGGCGCAGCAGGCGCTCGAAAAGAAAATCGCGCTGCTCAATCACGTGCCCGACGACCTGCCGGTGATTACCACCGATGCCGACAAGCTGCGGCACATCCTGCAAAATCTCGTTGGCAACGCCGTCAAATTCACGGAGCGGGGACAGGTCGTCATCAGCGCCGCCGTGCTCAATTCGGAAATCCGGATTGATGTAGCCGACACCGGCATCGGCATTGCCGCCGACCAGATCCCGCATATCTTTGATGCCTTTCGCCAGGCCGACGAGAGCACCTCGCGCAAATATGGCGGCGCTGGCCTGGGTTTGGCCATCGCGCAGGAACACGCCCAGTTGATCGGCGGTCGCATCACCGTGACTAGCTCACCGGGCCAGGGATCGGTTTTTACACTCTGGCTGCCGGTGGAAATGCATGCCGACGACACCCGGATCAAGCTGGCCACGACCCCGGCGGAGGCCGTCGGACGCACTTCTCTTGAACCCGATGCCGCCGCGTCGATTCCCGGACAGGGTCGGCGTATCCTGGTGGTGGAAGACAACGAGGCCGCCATCCTTCAGTTGACCGACATTCTGCTGGCCGAAGGTTATCAGGTGCAGGTGGCCCGCAATGGCCAGGTCGCATTGGAGCAGATTGCGCAAGCCCCGCCTGCCGCCATGATTCTCGACCTGATGATGCCGGAGGTGGACGGGTTCCAGGTGCTCAAGGCCGTGCGCGAGAAGGAGCAGACCGCTCACCTGCCGGTTCTCATCCTGACGGCCAAGCACGTGACCCGTGAGGAGCTGAGTTTTCTCACGAGCAACCACGTCCAGCAATTGATACAGAAGGGCGACATCAACAAGGCGGGATTGCTGGCGGCCGTGGCCCGGATGGTTGCGCCATCTCCCGAGGCGCCGGCCCTGACAACCCGTCGCCGGCGTCCCGCGCGTCCCGGAAAACCCGTCGTCCTGATCGTCGAGGGCAATCCGGACAACCTGCGCACGGCCAGAGCCTTGCTCGAAGAAGACTATCAGGTCGTTGAGGCGCAGGACGACCGAGCGGGCGTTGAACAGGCGCACACGCACAGGCCCGATGTCATTCTCATGGATATCTCGCTGCCCGTGATGGATGGCCTGGCGGCCTTGGCGACGATCCGAGCCGATGAGTCGCTGCGCCGCATCCCGATCATCGCCGTCACCGCCAGCGCGATGAAGGGCGACCGGGAGACGATCCTGTCCCACGGCTTCGACGGCTATATCTCCAAGCCGCTGGACGCGGCGCTTTTAAAGAAGCTTCTTTCTGAAACGCTCGATTGTGAGGTCGCCCATGGATAACCGCCGGATTAAAATACTGGCTATTGACGATCAAGCCGACAATCTAACGACGTTGCGGGCGGTTATGCAGGACGCCCTGCCCGCATGTACGCTGGTGACGGCTTTGAACGGATCCCATGGCCTCGAACTGGCCTTGGCCGAAGACCCGGACGTCATTCTGCTCGATATCGTCATGCCGGTCATGGACGGTTACGAGTTCTGCCGCCGGTTGAAGGCCGACGAACGGGTGCGTGCGATACCCGTCGTCTTCCTGACCGCGCTGCGAACCGACCGCGCCAGCCGCATCCAGGCGCTGGAGAGCGGCGCCGATGGCTTTCTATCCAAACCGTTGGATGAGCAGGAACTGGTCGCCGAGGTCCGGGCCATGGCCAAGATCAAGGCCGCCAGCCTCATGCTTCGGGATGAAAAGGCGCGACTGGCCGCGCTGGTTGTGGATCGCACCCGCACGCTCCAAGAGAGCCAGCTTGCCCTGCTGGAGACGCTGAAAGACTTACGGGCGGAAAACGAAGCGCGCAAACAGGCGGAGACCGTGCTGAAAGAAAACGAGCGGCTGCTCCGAGAGTCGCAGAGCATCGCCAGTCTGGGCAACTATGTGTTGGATATAAGCACCGGTTTATGGACAAGCTCGTCCGTGATGGACCGGTTGTTCGGAATCGACCGGATCTACGAGCGCACCGTTGCGGGATGGGCGGCCCTGATACATCCCGACGATCGCGCCATGATGATGGATTACTTCATGAATGAAGTGGTGGGCAAAGGCCGACCATTCGACCGGACCTATCGCATCATTCGGCTCGACGATCAGTCTGAGCGCTGGGTGCATGGTCTGGGGAGACTGGAGTTTGACGCGTATGGAAAACCCCGGCGAATGCTCGGTACGATCCAGGACATCACCGCGCACAAGCGGGATGCGGAGGCCCATGCCCGGTTGGCGATGGCGGTCGAGCAGGCGGCCGAGACGATTGTTATTACGGAGCCAGACGGCACGATCGTCTATGTGAATCCCGCCTTCGAAAAGATTACCGGCTACTCCCGCGCGGAGGCTGTCGGTCGGAACCCGCGCATCCTCAAGAGCGGGAAGCACGATGCGGCGTTCTACTCTCAGATGTGGGCAACGCTGGCCGCCGGTCGCGTGTGGATCGGCCACATCATCAACAAACGCAAAGACGGCATGCTTTACGAAGAGGATGCCACCATCTCCCCCGTTCATGACGCTGCGGGCAAGCTCGTCAACTATGTCGCCGCCAAGCGTGATGTCACGAACGAAGCTGCACTTGAAAACCAACTGCGTCAAGCCCAGAAGATGGAGGCGATCGGGCTTCTGGCGGGCGGCGTGGCACACGATTTCAACAACATGCTCCAGAGCGTCATGGGCTTTGCCGAGCTGGCCCGCGGACGCGTGCTTCCGGATCACCCAATCCGCGAAGACCTTGACGAGATTCTGCGCAGTGCGGGGCGCGCGGCGGATCTGACCAAGCAGTTGCTCACCTTCGCCCGCAAGCAGGCCATCACGCCACGGGTGCTGTACCTCAATGACGTGATCTCCACCTCACTCAAAATGCTGCGGCACCTGTTGGGCGAAGACATCCGCCTGGTCTTGCAGCCGGGAGGCGGCCTCTGGCCGGTCAAGATGGATTCCAGTCAGATCGACCAGTTGCTCGCCAACCTCTGCATCAATGCCCGTGACGCCATCACCGGCCCCGGCACGATCACCATTGAGACAGTCAATCAATCGATTGACGAAGCCTATTGCTTCCGTCAGGCCAACGCCATTCCGGGAGACTATGTCCTCTGCAGGGTCAGCGACGACGGCTGCGGCATGACGAAGGAGGTCCAAGCCCATATCTTCGAGCCGTTCTTCACCACCAAGGGCGTGGGCGAAGGCACGGGCCTGGGGCTGGCCACGGTTTACGGAATCGTCAAGCAGAACCGGGGCTTCATCACCGTCTACAGCGAGCCGGACAAAGGATCGACGTTTTGCATCTACCTGCCGCGGTTCAGGGACGAGGCCGCCAGAACGGCGATGACCGCCGAAGCCCCGAAGACACCGTGTGGCACCGAAACGATTCTTCTGGTGGATGACGAAATGGGCGTGCGAACCATCGTCTCGCGACTTCTCAAGCATTTCGGCTACACCGTGCTGACGGCCGAAGGCCCGGAGATGGCGATCCGCATGGCGGCCGAGCATGCCGGACCCATTCATCTGCTGCTCACCGACATGGCCATGCCCGGCATGAACGGCCGGGACCTAGCCGTGAAACTTGCCGAAACACGGCCCGCCACGAAGGCGCTCTTCATGTCCGGCTACGCCTCTACCGCCATCACCCAGAGCGATCTTTCCTCAGCAATCGTCGCGTTCGTCGCCAAGCCCTTCACCCCCGATGAGCTTGCCCGCAAAATACGCGAGATGCTCGACCCCAAACCTGCATACCCGGCGTGACCCGTTGCGTCACGATGAGATTTTAGGTAATTCTTGCGCCCGTAGCTCAATTGGACAGAGCTCCTGACTTCGGATCAGGAGGTTGCAGGTTCAAATCCTGCCGGGCGCGCCACTTAAAAACCCCTGTTTTATTGGCCTTTTTGCCACTTTTTGACCTTTTACCCCCGAGATCCGGATTCCTCGATCAGCTCGTCGAGGCCCGCAAGGCGATAACGGGCGCAAGTCCTGCGAACCTCGTCCAAGTCGAAATCCGGGTTGCGCGCCAGCAACTCGACAATGTCGGCCTTGGATTTGAACCCGCCGGCGTAGAGCTTCAACGCGATGAGCTGGGGAAACGGAACGAGTCGAAGTGGACTGCCAACCCTCACCACCGCGCTGGACAGGCGCACCGCATCGTCAACGACAGCAGGGAAACGGCCTGCGAAACTGACCACCTGAACGAGGCCAAAGGGACCGCTCACGTCCATCACGCCCCCCAGTGGGTCTGTTGCGTCAGGTTCGCGAAGTTCCACCGCGTAGCCGCCGCGACGTAACGAGTCCGCGACGGCGCGTAGCGTCGGAAGATCGGCATTGACTCCCAAGTCAACGTCCTCGGTGTATCGAACGTAGTGGAAGGCCGCCAGCGCGACCGCGCCGATCACGACGGCATCCACGCGATGTTGTCGCAGGATGGTGACGACATCCTCGGCGGCGTGAAGGATCGCGTCGGCGTCGTTCATGAACGCTGCCCCGCGGCGACAGGTCGAATCCACGCAAACCTGCTGCCCATCGTTAGAGCCGAACGGACTCTGTCTTCGATAGTCATCCGCCGCAGGCGTTCCAGTTCCCGCTGGCGGGACTGCATCGCGCACCGGCTGTGCGCCAGCTTGTGTCCACTGTTCGCGTTCATGTCGTCGTAACCCATGCAGTTTGAATTCGCACGTGACGCTAACAGCCCAGAGAACACCCGAAACAAACCGAAATCCATGCTGTTCGCGTTATTTGCCGACCAAAAAACGGTATCATCATACGGCTTTCGGCCCCGCCCGTCAATGCCGGGCGTCAGAAAGTCCCCGCTGAATCGGCCCTGAATCGACCCAAAGCCCTTTCACCCTGCCCGATTCACTGGCCCCGAGATCCTGTGTTCAGTGTTCAGTGTTCAGTGTTCAGTGTTCAGTGTTCAGTGTTCAGTGTTCAGTAGACACAGATTCCCTGTCCCTGCGGCCTGTCCCTGCGGCCAGCCGGATAGGAAACAGGGTTGAAACATCGTAATCGTCCTCGTCCTCAGCGTAGCGGTCCTCGTCCTCGAATCGTGAAATCGAGGACGAGGACGACGACGACGACGACGACGATGGAAGCTCCCTTTCGCTTCCCCTCGCGCTCAACGCCACCCTGTCGCTAACCGATAACTTGAATTCGCGGCGAAGCTGCGCGGCGGGCTTTTCTCTTTCCTGTTTTCCTGATTAAAACTAGACATAGATTCCCTGTTCGTCGAGCGCCCGGCCGGAGGGGCCATTGAGGTTCTGGCCGGCGGATTTGAGGGTGCCGATAGTGTTCGGCGGGGTGATAGTGGCGATGAGTTGCTCACTCCCCTCCCCTGTCCAGAAAAACTTGCCTCATTTCACTGGAACACGGGCATGATGCCGTGTAGCGCGACAGGATGCGACGTGTAAACATGAGAATACACACCCGCGAAGGCTGATTGATGAAGGCATGTGCGTTTGTTTGGATTGGCCGTTTAAGGTGCTAGCGGACAATGGGTTGCGTTTGTTTTGGCGGGTGGGGTGTAGATAGAATACCTGTCCCGAATAGCGCTAAGTTAAGGGGCTATTGCCATCTTAATCGTAATCTTAATCCTAATCTTAATCTCTTGGTGGAGCACGGATTACGATTACGATTACGATTAAGATTATGATCGGAAGCATCGCTTAACTTAGCGCCATTCATACCTGTCCCTTGGCGGCCCCCATATGGCCAACCTACCTGAGCATGCGGCGGAAGCGTCATAGACGGCGTAACGGGGGATCTGCAGCCGAACATCTGCTGGCGACTACCGGAACGTCGGCGCTGATGCTGGCTCAGGGCGGCGATTGACGGGAACAACGTGCTTGCGCTGCAATAGTTTAGACACAGATTTCCCGAGACGTGGCTACCGGGGAGTACCCCGTCAGCCACAAAGACGCTGTTTGGCGGTGGGATTGACGTTGCCACCGGCTTCTGCCATGCTTCCCCCCAAACATCGCTGCTCCAGACCGGTTTCGGCATGTTTTCGGTCCGTGCGGGTCGATGCCGTCTGGGGAATGCCGAAAAGCGATTTCTTATCAATAGGAGCATCATGCGCATCATCTGTTTCGGAGACAGCCTGACGAGTTGCGGCGGCGAAAAGGGACGGTTCAGCGACATCCTGCAGGACCGCTTTCCCGCGCACGAGTTCCTGAATCGCGGCAACGGCGGCGAGAGCTTCGTCGAGGGGCTGGCGCGACTGCCGGCCGACGTGCTCGCCGCGAAACCCGATGTTGTGCTCGTGGAATACGGCGCCAACGACTGGTGGCGCAACGAAAGCCTTCCCGCAGCCTGGGGCGACGACCTGGAGCGCGTCGTCGTGGCCGTGACCGCCGCCGGAGCGCGCGCCGTCGTGCTGGGCGTGTTCGGCGAGTACCTGGACGAGTCCGGCGCGCGGCGCGCCAAGGTCTATGGGATTGACGAGCGGGCGGTGGCCTACCGGGCGCTGGAAGCCGGCGTGGCGCTCCGGCACGGCTGTCCCTATGTCGCCAACATCCAGGAGGCGATCATCGGGCGGCGTTGCTGCTGGGGCGACGCGAACCATCCCAACGAGATGGGAAATCGCCATGTCGCGGACAGCGTCGAGCCGATTCTCGAGAAACTCCTCGCCACGCGCGCGCAGCCCGTGCGCAAGCCGGTGCTGCAGACCACGCGCGACTTCTGGCGCGAGGCCGTGGCGTTGGCGCCGAACGCGCTGGCCGTGGTCGACGGCGACCGCCGCCTGACCTATCGCCAGGCGGACCGTCTCGTCGAGTGCATAGCCGCGGCGCTGGTGCGGCGGACCGGCGTGACCTCGCCGAAGGTGGCTGTCTTCCTGCCCAACTGCCTCGAGTACTTCCTGGTCTATTGGGCCACCGCCCGTCTCGGCGGGATCATCGTGCCCCTCAATACATGGCTCAAGGCCGACAGCCTGCGCGCCATCTTCGAGAGCGTGCGGCCCGACTTCCTGCTGGTGCGCTCGGGCGCCGATCGCGAACCGCTGGAGGCCGCCGCGGCACAGCCCCCGCGCGCCGTCGGGGCGCTGGAAGCGGGCGCCGGAAACCTCGTGCCGTGGCAGGAAATGCTCGCCGCCGCGCCCGCCGCGCCGTGGACGGATCTCGCGCCCGACGCCCCCTCGATCGTGATGCACACGTCCGGCACGACGGCCGCGCCGAAGGGCGCCGTGATGCGCCATGCCGACCTCATGTTCAACGTGATCGCGGCGATCAACGCGCACCAGTTCTGCGCTTCGGACGTCCACCTGCTGGTGAATCCGATGTTCCACTGCACGGCGCTCTACAGCTCGCTGCCCACCGCGGCCTATACGAAGACGCCCGTCGTCATCGCCTCCCCGACGAACCCGCGCCAACTCATGGAGGTGGTGCAGCGCGAACGCATCACGACCTTCCTGAGCGTGCCCTCCGTTTTCCAGCAGCTCCTGAAGGTGCCGGACCTGGCCTCGTTCGACGCCTCGTCGCTGCGCGTGATCGCTTATGCCGGGAGCGCCATGCCCGTGAGCGCGATCCGTGAACTGCATGCGCGCTTCCCGAACGTGGCCTTGCATAACTTCTTCGGCCTTACAGAGACGATCAGTATGACGCATGTGCTGGGCGGCGAAGAGGCGGAGCAGCGGCCGGATTCCATCGGACGACTCCTGCCGTTTGTGGAAGCCGTGATCGTCGACGAGCATGGCGTGAGACTGCCCGCCGGCCAGGTGGGCGAACTGCTCTTTGCGCGCGAGAACGTGATTCCCGGCTACTACAACAAGCCGGGCATGCTGGACGAGGCCATCGTCACGGTCGAGGGCCGCGCGTGGTTCCGCACGGGTGATCTCGCCGTGATCGACGCGGAGGGTTATTTCTTCATCAAGGGACGCAAGAAGGACATGATCATCGTGGGCGGTGAGAACGTCTACGCGGTGGAAGTCGAGGCCGTCCTGATGTCCCACGACGGTGTGCACGAGGCGGCGGTGAAGGGTGAGCCGGCCACCGGGGCGGCGGCGTTCCTGGGCGAGCGCGTGAAGGCTTACGTGGTGCGCCGCGACGACCGCGTGACCGAGCGTGACCTGCGCGAGCACTGCACCCGGCGCCTGCCGAGTTACAAGGTGCCGCACCGCATCGTCTTCATGGATGTCCTGCCGCGCAATCCGGCGGGGAAAGTTGTGAAGGCGGAGCTGCCATGAGACAGTCGACTGATCGCGCCTGAAGGTTTGAGGGATGACCTGCCTATCCCGCCATACCATTTTGGAAATCCTACGAGGTGCTTGACGCTGATCTTTGATTCTGCCATGCTCTTCGCCATGAGATCGCTGCGTCAGATCGGTTCTGGCATGGTTTCGGCCCGATCGGGCCGAGGCCAACCGGGTTGTGCCTAAAAGCGATATCTTATTGATAAAAAAATGAATCGTCTTAAGTGGCAGATTGTATTGGGCGTACTGCTTGTAGCTATATCCGTCATCCTGTACAATGTACAAATCCTTGTTTTTCATGCCAAACGTGACACGTTCTTTTATCTGTTTCAGGACCTCGCCTTTATCCCCATTCAAGTCCTGCTCGTCACCCTGATCCTGAACCAGCTGCTGAATGTACGCGAGAAACAATCGAAGCTGAACAAGCTGAACATGGTCATCGGCACCTTCTTCAGCGAAGTTGGGACCTCGCTTATAAAGTCGTTCGCAGCGTTTGATCAAAACACGGAGAAGACAAGGGGAGAACTATTGGTAAAAGGAGAGTGGACGGACCAGCAGTTTGTCGCGGTTGCCAAACGGGTTCGCAGCTACGATTACCAGATACACTATGCCGAGAGTGATCTGGAGGAACTCAAGAACTTTTTACTGGGGAAGCAACAATTTCTTCTCGGTCTGCTCGCGAATCCGAACCTGCTCGAACATGAGACCTTTGCCGAACTCCTGTGGTCGGTTTTCCATCTGTCAGAGGAACTTGCCGTACGCGAGAGTTTGCAGCATATGCCGCCGGCGGATGTCAACCATATCGCCGGCGACATAAAACGGGCTTATGCCATTCTCATTGTTGAGTGGCTGGCTTACATGAAACATCTGAAAATAAATTACCCCTATTTGTTTTCGTTCGCCGTGCGGACGAATCCCTTCGATCCGAACGCGTCGCCTACCATCAAATAGCGGGCGGAGAAACGACACCGTGCTGCGCCTGGTCACCAGCAGGCGGGTGCGCCCGCATCTGCTGCTGGATCTGTGCATGATCGAGCAGGAAAAGGGCTCGATTTTGTTTCCGCCTCAGCGCACCCTGCTGTACGACACGCTGCGCATGTGCGAGACCGTAAACTGGGAGCGGTGTCCGGTTCTGTTCCGGTCACTGGAGGCGGTGGAGGCGTTGCACCGCGACCTGACGTGGCGCATCGCCTGGGTTCTTCGGACGCGAAAGGGAGTGTCTTACAAACGGCTGCCTCCGCCCCCGTTTCCCGGCACCGAATTAGGCATAGATTCCCTGTCCCCGAGAGCCCGCCCCATTCAGAACGGCGGATCGACTGCCGAATATCTGCTGGCGACGATCGGAACGGCGGCGCTGATGCTGGCCCAGGGCGGCGATTGACGGAAAAACCGTGCTTGCGCTGCAAGAGGTTAGGCACTGATTCACTGTCCCCGAGGGATCGTTGATAGCCTTTCCTGCCGGTGGGCCATTTCAGCGGCGAGGGTGATGCAGTTGATGAGGTTGTCGGGACCGGCTTCGGGGGCGGGGGCAACGTCATTGGTGAGGTGGTCGCAGAGGTTCTTGGCCAGGCGGTCGAGGCGGGCGAAATAGGCTTTGAGTTTCGCTTCGTCTTGGTGCTCCCAGTATTCGCTTTCGTCCGTGACCGTGAGGCCGGGCATGAAGGTGTCTTTGATGTGGCGCAGGAGCCGCGTAAACCATTGGTGCGCGGCGGTGCCGGCGTAGTGGGTTTTGACGGCCACGTAGTAGATCGGCTCGCCGCCCGGCGCGAGAAGGTCGCCAAGCGCGTGCAGGCGGCCTTCGGCGTCGAACAGGAACGGGATCGGCTCCAGACCGTTGGACGGCTGGAGGATGATGCCGACGAGGCCGGCGGCCGCGTCGTCAATGTCGATGGCACCCCAATCCATGCTCTTCGCACACGCGGTGAGCTCGCGGATCAGAACAGTTCGCTGCGTGATATTGGAAAGAGTACCTTGATAGTGGACGGTGGTCATGCGTCTCTCCCGATAATGAAGTCTTCTGCCAGTCTCTGTTTTTTCAAAGCTTGGGCACCTGTGACCGCGTTCCATATCCCATGATAGTCCTTGTCATGCGACAACCGATGCAGACTGGCTACAGGTCTGCTCCTGTTCAAGCCAGCCATGTTGAAGAGAATAGGATAAAGCATCGCGAAAAGGGAAATCAGGATGTGCCGCCAAATAGGCGGCGGCCCGGACACGCTGGGAGTCTGTCAGCGGAATCAGCCGGTCTCGAAATAACTCCACTGTGCCATGATCCTGATATTGTAACTCCACCGGGATAGCACGCGACACGCATTCAGCAATCCGCAGGCCATCGAGGTCGGTGTCGCCCCAGTGGCGGGCGCGGAGTCCGGATTGCGCCAGAAGTTGCAGCACACGGGTGACCGCAGAGTTGGGGTAGCCCTCGGTGTAGATGCAAACAGCGGGCGAACGAGATTCGACAAGATGGTGGAATGGGGCGGCGTTCTCAGATGTGATCACTCCCTGAACCGATGAGACCTGACGGATGGTCCGCATGCTTTGCACCTGTTCCCATGTCAGCACTGCCGCTTGACCCGCTGCGTGCAATTCCGTGGGCCAGCGCCACTCGTGACCGGCGGCATCCTCGTAAGCCACCGGTCCATACAGTAGTGCCGTCGTGGTGTATGGGTTGTCGACCACCCCGAAGCGGGCAAACACCTGTGTCGGATCATCGTCCTCGGCATCTGCCAGGACGGAGAGCATGGTTACCAGCAGTTTCCGGAGCGTGCCGGAACGCAAGGACTTGCTGTTATTCAACGCGTCTGCGCCAAGTTGCGAGAGGGTTATGGCGGACCGATTGAACTCCAACTTCTGTACGGCGCGCAGAAGTCCGGATAGAAGTTGTTCGGCGTCTGCTCCATCCCGAAACAGGCGGACCAGGCCATCGGTGGACTTGAGGGCGTCGAGCAGCGGGGCAAAACGAGGGAAGAGCAGTTTCTGACGCAGTATGGATCTCGTCCGTTCAACCTCGAAGTCCTTGCCGGGTACTGGTTCGGCAACAATCCCGAGTTGGTCGGCCAACGTCTGCAAGGCCTGGGCGGAGCGCAACCGTTCCGGCAGTTGCACCACAAACTTGCTGTTTTTCTGATTGCTGCCACCAAACAGAAAATCGAGCGCCCGGCGCACATTGTGTTCGGGTATGGAGCCGAGGTTGATCGATTGGGGGACAATGCCGGTGCGCACGAACTTCCGTGCCAGCGTCGCCAAGTAGGGCCTGATACCCGGTTCCCTATCCAAGTGTCCTTGCCAAAACGGATCCATAGTTACTTCCGTTCCGCACCAAAGGTGATGGGCGTTGGCTGCATGGTTGCCGACTCGAAGAAATTCTGCTCCTTAGGACCGCTGGTCCAGTGGAAATCGTGAAGATGGACGTTGTACTTGGCGTCCTTGACCACCAACACCGAGGTGGAGTGAGGAATCTCGGGCTTGACACCGTCCTGGTCGGGCGAGGCAACGAACAGTTGCAGACCCAAGGCGCTTGTGAAGGCCAGCAACTGGTCGCGCCGACTGGTATCAATGCCGTAGAACGCCTCGTCGAATAGCAAGACCGGCAGGTGAATGTTCTCGTCGTCATAGAGGAAGTGGCCGATGGTCAGAATCAGTAGATAGTTTGGCACGGCTTGTTCGCCGCCCGACCCGACGCTCTTGACGCGGCGGTCCATGACGATGCCGTCCTCCTTGTCTGTCATCACCTTTAGTTCGTAGCGGAACCAGTTGCGGTAGTCCAGGATGGCTGGGATCTCGCCGACCTCGGTGTTCATGATCTCCTGCGCGTGGTCTTCGATGAAGTGCCGCAGATCGGCCTCCGCGACGACGGGATCTAACGCGCTGTAGTTCACCACGAGGTCATAGATCGTCCGATACTGCTCCTGCGGCAGTGCTGAGAAGGCGTACCGGTTGCTTCCAAAAACACGGTCCTTGAGCAGTCGGGCGATGCGACGGGTCAGTTCATTCAGACGACGCACGCGAAACTGGAGCGCCTCGACCAGGCTGTGCATGACGATCTGACGGAAGAGATTGACCGTACGCTCGTTGATCAGCGTCTCCTGTTCCCGAAGTTCCTGGGTCGTACCTGCCAAAACCTCACCCAGATTGCGGGCATGGCGGTCCGTCAGCTCGTTCGAGGGTTCGTCATAGACGAAAGCAAAGGCCGTCCCCTCCTGCGCCTTGGCAAGGCTGCGGATTTGCTCCGCAGCGACGGCCGAATCGCGTTGAGCAACGGTCGCGGCGGCCTGGAGCGCCCCGACGTCTTGCTGGATGGCCACGCTCTGCAGAGCGGCAAAAGCGCCGACCGCATCAGCGTCCACGCCGGCCAGTCGCTGGAGTTGCACTGCGGCTTCGGCCAGCAGTCTGTCCGTGCTTCGGATATGCTCCTGGTCCCTAGCGCAGATGGTCTTCTGTTGATCAATCGTTTTGTTAATCCCGCCAATTTCACTAATGATGCGTTCCGTCTCCTCTTTGCCCCTCTTCAGTTCCGCCCGCACCTTATGAACGCGTTGTTCGAGTCCTTCAAGACCTTTTCCCTTCAAGCGAATACGCAAATCCTCGTGACGCGCATGCACGTGTTGGCTTTGTTCATCAAGGAACGTACATTCACTGCGACCACTCACCAGGGAGCTACGCGCCGTGCTCTCCTGACGCAGGTCGTTCTGAATGGCATCCTTTTGCGTTTGAGCGGCGGAGCTAGCCGACTCGATGAGATCCATGAACGTGACGATCCGGTCGGTTGCCTCCTGATGCGTCCGCAGTTCCTTCTCGGAGGTCTTCAGCTCGCGGTCAACATCCTTGAGTTGCTTCTCCAACTCGCGGAGTTCGCGCTCCAGTTCACGCCGACGGATTTCGGCACCCAACAGCCGGGGCGGCCGGTCTCGCAGCAGCTGCTCGCGCAGGCGGAAAGAGAGAATCTGGTAATCCAGAAACTTAGTCGCGAACGGGCCTTGCCTCGACTCCAACTGGTGCTGCATGACGATCAAGGCCACCGGATCGGACTTCGCAACGTCGAAATAGCGTCTGATCCAATCCGACAGTTGCACATCGTCTTGTGCCTCTGTCGGGGCGACAGCCAAGGCATGTTCGGGAAAGTCGCGAAAGATCAACGCACGCAGGTTGTCCGCTTCATCGGCCGTCGTCAGCCAAGTGGCCAGGATTGCGTCGCCAACCACTTGCTCCAGCGCGGCCAAATCCTTGAGCGAGAGGCCGGGCGCGGGTTCAAGTCCGAGATAGAGGGGGCGCGCACGAAAGACGTGCTGCCGGATGGACTTCTGCGCGGCCACGAAATCACCCGGCTGTTCGGGCACGGTCTCGCCGCGTGCCTTGCGTTCCGCGATCTCACGCTCCAAGCAGGTGCGTTTCCGACCCAATTGGTTGATGGTCTTCTGAGACTCCTGAGCCAGACGGTCCAGGTTGAGGCGGTGCATCTCGGCTTCCCGCCGCAGGGCCGCCACTGGAAACGCCGCCACGCCGGTCTCCGGTTCTTCGTTACGGATGACGTCATCGATCGCCAACCGCAAAGATGACGTCTGGAACGGGAGATCGGTGTTCCATTTTAGCAGTTGCCGCGAGAACTGTTGCAGTTGTTGCCTCAATCCGCCACGCGATGCCCCCAGCGCGGCAGTCGCGACATCCAAGGCATCCTGTTGTTCCTTGAGTTTCGTGAGCGCTTGGCGCAGGGCGTGCGCGACGGTCTCGCAGGCGTTGCGAGCCTCCAGTTCATGGCCGACCAGATTTTCAGCATCCTTGTTCAGCAGTTCGGTGAGTCGCTGCTGGGTGGATTCGGTCTGAATGTCGAGCCGCCGACGGTCCTCATCCAAGCTGGCGCGGCGGTGTGTCTCTGCTTCAGCTATTTCGGCGGCACGGTCATGGTTTGCCCAGTACCCCTGCAACGCCAGATGCCATGCCTGCCATCGGCAGACGGCCTCGGACAGACGCAACCGACCGACCTCCTTTTGCAATCCGGCCAGACTTTCAAGGAAGGCCACTTTGCGACGTATATTTTCGAGGTCGCCGCGACTGGCCTCAAGCGACTTTAGGTTCGCGACCACCTGCTCGAAGACTTCACGCTCGGGCTCCTGCAACAACTGGCGGAACAGGTCGTGGTAATCGGCGGTGCTGGCGACAATCTCGCGATAGGCCTTGCCCGTCTTGAGGAAGCGACAGACGTCCTCGTAGGTGTCCTCGTTGCCGAAGAAGCGTTTGGCCAATTCCCTCTCGTAGCCGCCGATCTGGTTGTAGAAACCTGAACTATTCAGGGCAGCACGCAATTCGTTGCGGGTTCGGGGGCGTATGCCGGCGGGCTCTTCGACCAGAAAGGGGATCTCCTCAAGCGCACATTCCTTGATCAGGCCCCAACGTTCAATTTTTTCATCCATGCTGTGCGTTGCCATGCCGATCGCCAAGGTCGTCATACGCTCGTTTGGGCCGACAAGCTCGAGCGCGGCGTAACTCGTTCCGCCGTTCGGATTGAGTGCGCCGGTCTCGATATTGTAGCGCATCACCACGCCCTGGATACTGCGGCCGCCAGACTTCTCGCGGCCCATGACACGGGCAGCGGCGTTAAACTCCATCGAACGGCCTGCTGTGAGCACGTAGTGAATAGCGTCCAACACGGTTGTCTTGCCCGAACCGTTGTCGCCAAGCAGGAAGAGGTGACCGCCATCAGGGATGATGATCGTCTCGTTGACGAAGTTGTGGAAATTGATGAGTCGTATCTTGGCGATTCTGTATTTCATGGCGTAAGCGGTCAGGTTGCGGGAGCTTTAGGCACGGGCGGTTGAACCGGCGCGTTCTCTGTGATCGGCCGGCTCAGGCGGTGAACGTTGTAGTGCCACAAGGCGGGAAGCGCTTCGAAGATCATGTCGTCATAGGCAACCGGCTCGTCGGCCGGCGGGTCGAGACGCTCGACGAAGCGGTACTTCTCCAGTTGGGGCATAATGGGGCGAAGGGCCTTGGCGCGAATCGCATCCTCACTGTAGGCATCGGCCTGGTCGGGAAAGAGTTCCTGAAACCGACCATGCACGTACTGCAGGAGATCACCGAAGCGGAACCGCAGATTCTCGGCGTCCTCAACACTGGCCGATTCCTGTTCCAGGCGATGCTCGAAAAACTCAAGCAGCAGCATGAAGGCGATGCACTCGTCGCGCTTGGTGAAGTTAAACATCTCCCTGTTCGCGGGCGTGATGCGAGTATTGAACCACTCGGATTTGTAAAGCCGCGCACATTTGGCATCGAGCGTCAGATCCCAGTTAAAGTGGTCCTTGAAGAAGGCCGCGAACTCCCGGTGGTGGCGCCGGAGGAAGAAGAAAAGGTCTTCGTCGTCCGTCTTGTAGAAATACGGACTCTCGGTCAGAACATTCAGCACGGCCTGAACGCGGGCCGGATACTGCTGCAAGAGGGTGGTCATGGGTTCGTCTTTCCGTCCTTTCCGTGCGTCTGCTGGTGTATGGCCCTGCCGACCAGCAGTTCATGGAACGCAAGCACCTGTTCGGCGGCCCGCACCTCGACCGGTGTCGAGGCCGGTGTAAGCGCGTATCCCAGTTTGCGGAGGCGGGTTCCGTGCCCGAGGAGGCCATGACGGGCCAGTTCGATCAGGTTTTCGAAGTCCACCTGTTCCGCAAAGACCCCTGTGGAGGCCGGCAGTGACGTATCGGTTTCAGGCGCAAGACGTGCACGTTGCATCCATTCGCGCAAGCGGCGCAAACGTTCGTCCTCGAGCGAACGTACGGGACGCCCGTCGGCGGGCGTCTTGGTTCCGAGGTAATCCGATGCCTGGGTGTGCGTACGGTGTTTCTCCCAACGCGGTTGGGGCGGATCTGCCTTTTCGCTTTCGTTCCAGAAGTGCATGTCGCCTATCATGTGTGCCGGGGCGAGCAATGCGTGGATAAATGGGGCGACGCGCGCATCCTCAGACGGGCACAGCGCCATCTCGCGGACACGCGCCTGGAGATCCTCGAGACGGTGACTGCGTCGCTCCAACTCACGCAGATGCGCATACATCTTTCGCCAGACCAACAGAGCCGAGGCGCTGACGCGTGTGCAGAGTTGTTCCAGCGAACCGCCCTCAGCATAGAAGCGGGCCAGGGCGTCCAGTTCGCCATCGAAATCCTGATGCTGGCGGGCGCGCAGGAGATGGGGGGTGGCGCGACGCTCGGCCTCCATCTGTACCACACAGGCCTGCCAGCGAGCGCGGTAGCGGGAATGCCGGAGTTTGGCGAGTTCGGGTACGATTTCCTGGCGCAGCGCGTAAATGCGGCTGAGAAACCGTTTCAGGAAATGGTCCAGTTCGTTTGTGAGGGCGCGGGCTGTCGCAATGTCGTAACGGTTAAGCACGAAGCCGAGCAGACGGACGTTGAACTCCCCAAGGGAACGACTGGCGTCAAAGGTGAGCGCGCTCATACGTGCGAGGCGGTACATAATAGCGCGCGCGCCATCGAGGTCGAGGGCTGACTCGCGGCCGGGGCGATTCATGAGACGGGCGGTTTCCCGCAGCGCACCCACCAACTCCTCAAGCACATCGCGCGTATCGGGTTCGTCAGGCTGCAAGTCATCGCGGCGACGATCCTCCAGCCAGAGCAGGAAGGCGGTGGCCTCATCCGCCAACCGGTAGCGGAATTTGCGGCGACGGGTGTCACGGTAACCACGCAGTCGTTCCTTCTCGATTCGGCAAGAGATCAGGTTCCAGAGTTGCAGTTGACGGATGTCCTGAAGAAAGATCTCGGTTGTATACGGTTCGTTCGAAGCGGACGCTTGCTGCGGCTGGACGGCATCAAACAGGTCCTCATGCAACGGTTCGAGTTCATGTCGGCGGCGGAATTCCAACATTTGATGCAGGATCTGAACATAGGAAACCGCCCGTTCCGCCAGCAGCAGGTGCCCGAGTTGACGGCAGCGGCGATCTAGGAGACTGCCCATCGGCATCTCCGCGTTCTGGTTTTGAGTTATCTGATCCATGCCTTGATATTTCTCTTCCACACAAAGGTAAAACAACCGCACTCGGTCGTCAATCATTATGCGGTCCGTAATGGACGGTGGTCATGAGGTTCTCCCGAGATTGAAGTCTTGTGCTAGTCTCCGTTTTATTACTCTTTGGCACTTGTGACCGCGTTCCATATCCCATGATCGGTTGCGTTCAGTATGTGACGGAGTGAAAAAATAGTCAAATCGAGATTAGACATATATTCCCCGAGAACCCCTGCCTCACCAGTAATAGACAGTGATGTCATAGAGGTACTATCGTAGAAGTACGGAAGAATGTCAAGAGGCGCTGACAAGAA
Source organism: uncultured Akkermansia sp. (assembly GCA_964506575.1). Lineage (GTDB taxonomy): Bacteria > Verrucomicrobiota > Kiritimatiellia > RFP12 > JAAYNR01 > VGWG01. The sequence continues at coordinate 20,277 of CAZDLY010000042.1, forward strand.
GAAACGATAGCCTTAGATCACAGGCAAACCAATACTCATGAGATAGTCGAATGTCGGATCATAAAATGAAGGCGAACGGGTTGGATCAGCAGA
>CAZDLY010000043.1:0-19845 GCA_964506575.1 uncultured Akkermansia sp.
CGGCTGTTTGCCGCTGTTGACCAGCTCCGCCGTCCGGGCCGCATTGAGCGACACGGCGGGCGCCGCGACGATCTTCTGCTGCGCCGCCATCTGTTCGGTGCCGATCAGCACCCGGACCGGCCGTCCGTCCGTCCGGACCGTCTGGATGCCCGCCGCCGTGAAGTGCGCCGTCGTCCCCCGCCGCTCCTGCAGCCGCGCGAACCGGATGACATTGATGCTCTGCTGGGCCAGCTGCAGATCCAGATTGCTTTCAAACACCTGCTGCTGGGCCGGCTTATTATTATAAGCGTTCCACGACTTGATCTGGCCGGAGAACTTGCCATTGGCGACAAGGAACGTGTCGGCCGCGCCGGTTGGCATGCGCGGACCCACCAGCAGCTTCTCCAGTTCGGGGATCTGGATCGTGTCGGTCGAGCGCTGCGTCGAGAGCGACAGCATCACGCCGTCCCAGTCCTCGCCCGTGGTCTGGGTGACGACGCCGAACGAGGCGAGCGCCACCCGGTCCACCGCGCCTCCGGACCTCAGCTCATGCACCGGCTCCCAGGTGGCGCCCGGCAGCATGTAGGTGAGCCGGAGTTCCGCGGGGAGGGCGGCACCCGCAGTCTTGATCGTCACGATCACCGTGCGCTGCTCCAGTTGCGACCGCTGCGTCAGCTCGTTGAGCTTCCGCTGGCGCGCCAGCAGCTCCGGCCGCTTCTCGCGCTGCCGCTTGTCCAGCTCGCGCCGGGCCTTGGCAATCCCCGACAGCGAATTACCGATGAACGTCATCAGGCCGGCATATTCGTCGACCTTGATCTCGCGAACAACGGCGTCCTTCGGGAGCTTCTCGAGGGAGAACGTGCGGATCGCATCCAACTGGCGCGCCTGCGCCTCGAGCACGCCGCGTTCGTCTTCGAGCGCGCCCAACTGGTCGGACAGCTCCTGCATCGCCGCCTCGGCGTTGCGGATGTCCTCGTCCTCGGGCCGCGCGAGGTAGGTCTTCTTCACCTCCACATCCACCAGCTCTCCGGCGGTGGCCGGACTCACGGCGAGCCGCACCGAACCTTCGTCGATCCAGCCGGGAAGCTTGCGGAAGGCGAACTTCCCCACCCCGGGAACGAGGTCCGCCACCGCCGTGCGCACCACGCGGGCACGGTCGGCATACACGGTGACCTCGGCAATCTTCGAGACGAGGGGCTTCCCCTCCCCCGCGTCAGCAACCGGCTCCTCGGCGGACCAGGCAACTGATCCCAGCGCCAGACAGACTGGCATGATCGCTATCCATGACTTCATGGGGCACGTCCTTCGCTCTGCGAGATCGCTTCCCGGGCGGCTTCAACCACCCGGATGAAAACGTTCTCATGATTCAAGGTTACATCCGCCGCGCGGGCGGAGCAAGCAGAATGTCAGGGCAAACGCATCTTATTTTTTTCGCATTGTGGTCGATTTCATATGTCCTGCCCAACGTCAGCGATCACAGCGTTTTCTGAACACAAGATCGTGTGTGGGTGTGTGATTAGTGGGACGCCTCGGCCAAAAGGTCATCGCAGGCCGTGAGCCAGTCACGGGACAGGCGGGTGCCGCGCGCGGGCCTCACGAAGAGGCGACGCGCAGCGAGGATGCGGCGCCCCGGGGGCGCAACCAGCCGGTCGAGCCAATGCGAGGGGATGCGGCGCAGCTCGGCCAGCAGCCGATCCAGCAGGTCCAGCGGTTCCTCCCGGCGGGGTTCGAGGACGAACTGCCACAGGATGTGGGGCTCGGCGCGCACGGCGTCGCGGATGATGCGGGCCAGACGCTCGCGCTGCTCGAACAGAGGGTCGCCGCGAAGGATCAGCGCCTGGCGATTGGACACGGCGGGCGGGGGACGGGCGGCGGCGTCTGCGGATTCCAGAATCATGACCTGGCGGTCGGCGAAGAGGTCGGGAAGGGCGCGGCCGGCAAAGCGGCGCGTGGGGGAATCGAAGCCGCCCAGGCGGCGGGCCGCCTCCCGCTCGACCACGCGCAGGTCGCGCGCCCGCAGCCGGTCCGTCGCCAGGACGCGGTAGGGCGGCAGCCGCTGGGCGACGAGGCCGAGTTCGGCGGCGCGGTCGCGCAATTCAGTTCCGGGCAGCAGCAGCAGGGGAAGAAACTGGGGATGCGCGCCGGGAAAGCGTTCCAGCCAGGCGAGCGAGCGGTCGATGTCCTCACGGCCCTGCCCCGGCAGCGCATACATGAAGTCCACCGTCGGGCGGATGCCGTGCTTGCGCAGGAGCCCGATGCCCCGGAGCGTCCGATGGGTGTGGGCGCCGCGGCGGATGATCCGCAGGACGGCCGGATCGGTGCTCTGCACGCCGACCTCGGCTTCGGCGACGCCCGCCGCCGCAAGCGCGGCCGCCTGCGAGTCGGTGAGGGTGTCGGCGCGGATCTCGATGAAGAAAGCGACATGGCGGTCGGGATTGGCCCGCGCCAGGGCGCCGACCACCGCATCGAACTGCGGGTGGGCATTGAAGGTGGGATCCACCAGCCGGATTTCACGGGCGCCGCGCCGGCGAAGGATGCGAACGCGCTCATCAACGGCCCCAGGCGAAATCGCGCTGCAGCGGGCGCGGCGGAGGTTGTAGCAGCAGAAGGCGCACCGCAACGGACAGCCCCGGCTGGTTTCCAGATACGCCATGCCGTGGGCGTCGGGGCGGTTCACGGGCGCGTCGGCGGCCGGGAGCAGGTCGGCGAGCGGGAGGAGCGGGCGGGGCTGCGTGCCCCAGCGCCAGCGAGCACCGCCGGGGCCGTCCGGGGGAGTGCGGCAGGCGACCCCCTCAACATCGGGATCAGCGCCGGTGCGGAACAGACGCAGGATTCCGGGAAAGACCGATTCGCCCTCGCCGACGGCGACCGCGTCGGCGGGCGAGCGGCGGGCGAACAGCAACGGGTGATGGAGCGCCGCCTCGGGACCGCCGAGCGCCACGCGGAGGCGGGGCAGGCGGCGCCTGAGCAGGCGCAGGAGGTGGAGGGTGCGCTCGACGTTCCACAGATAACAGGTTGCGGCGACGCAATCGGGCGCACAGGCGGCCAGCGCTTCGAGCAACAAGCCGTCCGAAAGCCGGTCCGGTGCGTCGCCTGCCGTCACCACCGTCCACTGGCGCGACTCCGCCGAGCGCGCGAGCGCCGCCTCCAGGCAGGCGGCCGCCAACATCACATTCTCGCCCGGCGATGAGACATCGGCATCCGCCCGCGGCACCTGCAGAAAAAGGAGGCGGCCGGGTGTGTTTCGGAGCTTCGGGTCGATCGTCGCGTCCCCCGGCCCATCGCGGTGACCAGCGTTCATGCAGCCTCTCCATCGAATACGGCGCTCGCAGAACCAACGAAGGAGGTTTTGCAAGCGCCGCGGCTAGTATGGCGGAGCGCGCCGCACTCTTCAAGTGCAAACAACTAAAGTGCAAACAACTAAAGCCTTTCGCTTCACGCCGGAGTCAGGTATGCTACTCTGAATCGCGCATGTAACAGGCTGACGCACGAACGTTCGACGGATCGGAAAGGAATAAAAAAGTATGAAACGGTTTCTACTGATTGTGGCGGCGGCTGGGGCTTTTGCGGCCGGGGCGGTGGCGGCAGCCGAGAAGGCTGCGCCGCGCGCGCTGCTGATTGACGGCGTGGCGGCCTATGTCAACGAGGCGGTGATCACCATTGCCGAAGTCATGGCCGAGGTGCGCGGCAGCGTGTGGGCCGATCTTCCCGCCGCGGACCGCGAGCAGCAGCTGCATCAGCTCTACAAGGCGACGCTCGACGCCATGATCAACCGCCGCCTCATCCTTGATTCCGCCAAGGCTTCGGGCGCCACGATCGCCCCCTGGGCCGTGGACGAGCGGGTGCAGGAGGTGGTGAACCGGCAGTTCGGCGGCGACCGGGCGAAGCTGACCGCCGCCCTCGCCGCGCAGCGGACGACCCTCGAGGACTGGCGCAAGACCATCGAAGAGGAACTGATCGTCCAGTCGATGCGCTATTCCCGTGTCGAGAAGAACGTGACGGTTTCCGCGCAGGCGGTGCGCGACTACTACGGGGCCAATCCCCGGCAATTCTCCGAGTCGAAGGGCGTCGGCGTCAGCGTCATCGTGATCGCGCCGGTCGAAGGCTCCACCGTCGCCGAACGCGGCGGCCAGGCCGTGAAGGATCTGGAAGCGGGCAAGCCGTTCGCCGAGGTCGCCAAGGCCTATTCCGCCGACGCCAAGGCGGCGAACGGCGGCGACTGGGGCGTGATCAACCCCGCCGAAACCTTCCGGCCGGAACTGGCCGACGCCGTTTCCGGTCTGAGCGTGGGCGGACACTCGCCCCTGCTGCTCCTGGAAGACCACGGCTATATCCTCCGCAAGAACAGCGAGGTGGCGCCCCAGACGCTGACGCTGGAACAGGCGTGGCCGCGGGTCGAGGGGCGTCTCAAGATGATCGAGGCCGAGAAGAAATACGTCGAGTGGGTCAACCGCCTGCGAAAAAAGGCCTACATCAAGGTCTTCGAGCTGCCGCTCGCGAAGTAACACACGGACGGGCCCGGTGAACCTCACAAGCCCAACGCAGGTCAAAGGCTGGTGCATCGAACGGGGGTTCCACCCGAATCGGACCCTCGGCCAGAACTTCCTGATCGACCGCAACGCGCTCGAGGCCATCCTCAACGCCGCGGACGTCCGCCCGGGGCAGCACGTGCTGGAAGCGGGCCCCGGCCTCGGCGTGCTCACCGAGGCGCTGCTCGACCGCGGCATCCGCGTCACGGCGGTCGAGAAGGACCACCGCCTCTGCGCCTGGCTGCGGGAATCGCTCGGCGGCCGCCCCGGCCTGACGCTGATCGAAGCGGACATGCTGGAGACCGACCTCGACGCGCTGCTGCGCCCCGGCTGTGATGCGTTCGTCTCGAACCTCCCCTACTCTGTTGGCACCCGCATTCTGCTCGACGTGGCCATGCATCCCGATGCGCCGCGGCTGCTGACGATTCTTGTGCAGACCGAAGTGGCCGAGCGGTTTGCGGCGCCTCCCCGCGGCGAACTGCGCGGCCTGTCGGGCGTCTGGCTGCAGCGGCTCTACGATGTGGCGCTCGTGCGGGGGGTCAAGCCCACCTGCTTCTGGCCGAAACCCGAAGTCGGCTCCACCGTGGTCCGCCTCACCCGTCACGACCGGTTTCCGCTCTCCGACGCGGCGCAGAAGCGGTTCATCGCCCTCACCAAGCTGGCCTTCATGCACCGCCGCAAGCAGTTGGCGTCGGTCCTCCGCCACGCCTGTCCGGAGACGACCGAAGCGGCGGCGGTCATCACCGCCTGTTTCGACGCCTGCGGAATCCCGCCCGCGGCCCGCGCGGAGGAACTCGCCCTCGCGCAGTGGTGCGCGCTGGCGGAACGGGATCTGGATGTCGGCCAGGACCAAACGAAAGCGTAGCCATTATGAATACTCGGGATGATCGCGCCGTCCCTGTCGCCCTAGTCACGGGCGGCGCCGTGCGCATCGGACGCGCCCTGGCGCTGGCGCTGGCGGGCGACGGTCTGGATGTCGTGATCCACTGCAATCACAACCGCGTGGCGGCCGGGGAGACGGCGCAGCGGATTCGCGATCTGGGCCGGCGGGCCTGGACGGTCAGCGGCGCGCTGGACGATGCCGACGCGGCCGGGGTCGTCTTTCGCGAGGCCCTCGAACAGGCGGGCCGGATCGACGTGCTGCTCAACAACGCCGCCCTTTTCTCGCAGGGCACGCTCGCGGAAACCACGGCCGCCGCCTTCGAAACCGCCTGGCAGGTCAACGCCCGCGCGCCGATCCTCCTGACGCAGGCCTTCGCCGCGCACATCCGGGGCCGCGGTCCTGAAACGTCCGGCGTCGTGATCAATCTCCTCGACCGGCGGATCGTCGGCTGCCCGGCCGGAACCCTGGCGTACACGCTGAGCAAGCAGGCGCTCGCCGGCTTCACCCGCCTGGCCGCCGCCGAACTCGCCCCGCAGATCCGGGTCAACGCGATCGCCCCGGGTCCCGTCCTGCCGCCGCCCGCGGGGGCGCCCCGCGAGCCGGCCGGGGCGGTTCCCCTCGGCCGCCGCCCCACGGAGCAGGATATCGCCGACGCCGCGCTTTACCTGATCCGCGCCCGGGCCGTGACCGGGCAGATCCTGTTTGTGGACGGCGGGCAGCACCTCGCAGGAGGTTGAAAGGGTCCGATGAGCATCCACGACACCATCATCATCTGCAATCTCGAAACCACCTGCATCATCGGCACGCTGCCACGGGAGCGGATCGAGCCGCAGCGCCTGATCATCGGCCTGGAACTGACCTGCGACCTCTCCCGGGCCGGCGTCAGCGACGCGATCACGGACACCGTGGATTATGCCGCAGTGGCGCGGGAGGCGGTGGAGATTGCCCGCGAGAGCCGCTGCCACCTGCTCGAACGGCTCGCCGCCCTCCTGGCCGCCCATTGCCTGAAGCAGCCGGGCGTGACGGCGGTGACCGTGCGGCTCGACAAGCCCGACGCCCTGCCGGGCGGCGCCGTCGCCGGCGTGTCAATCACCCGCAGCAGAGGCCGATGAAGATAGGCGGGGCTGGGTGGAGCGGGCGAATGCGCCTCCGCAAGTCGGTTCGACCTCACGGATCCGGCTCATAAATCATCTTGATGGTCATGCCGCCATCGACGGCAAAGGCCTGTCCGGTCACGAACCCCGACTCGGGGGCGATCAGATAGGCGGCCAATTCGGCGATGTCCGCCGGAGTTCCGACGCGCCCGGCCGGATGCTGGGCGCGATCCGCCGTGCGGTGCGCCACCGGGCGGCGCGCCGACGTCTTCCGGCAGTCGCCGACCTCGATCCAGCCGGGGCAGATCGCATTGACCCGCACCGCCGGCCCGAGGCTCACCGCCAGCGCGTGCGTCAGCGCCACGACGCCGCCCTTGCTGGCGGAGTAGGCGAAGGTGCCGGGCTCGGATTGCAGGGCGCGCGTCGAGGCGATGTTCACCATCGCGCCGTTGCGGCGGCGCAATTCCGGGGCCGCTTCGCGCGCGCACAGGAACGCCCCGGTGAGATTGACGGCCATCACGCGCTCCCAGGCCGCCAGCGTCGTCTCCTCCAGAGGCGCCGGGAAGCCGCCGATCCCGGCGTTGTTGATGAGCGCGTCGATCCGGCCGAAGCGCGCGACGGCGGTCCGCATCAACGCACGAACGTCGTCTTCGCGCGCCACGTCGGTCCGAACGCCCAACCAGCGGCCCGACGCGGAAAACACGCCCGACGCCTCGTCCAGCGCCTCGGCATCGGCATCGCCGACGGCCACCGACATGCCGTCTCCGAGCAACTTGCGCACGATGCCGTCGCCGATGCCCTGCGCGCCGCCGGTCACCACCGCCACTTTGCCCGCAAAATCATATCTGGCCATGGCGTCCACCGCACCCAGCGAGGCTACCCCAGAAGCGTGCGCACCACATCCTCGGCACTGAAATCGAGACGGTCCGCCCGGCAGAACCGGCCGATGTTGGCGAATGAATCCCCCAGCGTCAGCAGGCAGGGCTCGATCCGGTCGGGCAGTCGCTGGGCCAGTCCGATGTTGGCCAGCAGCCCGTTGCACACGCAGATGCGTCCGACCAGTTCCTCCGCCTTTCCACCCTTGGCCAGGAAGTTCAATTCCGGTTCGGCGGGGCAGCGGTACCCCACGGTTCCATCCTCGCGCCGGTAAGCCTCCCGCAGATAGCCCAGATCGCAGATCCGCTGTCGTTTCAGATAAACCTCGCGCTCGGAGAGCGTGCCCTCCAACTGGGCCACCTTGAAGGGAAAGCCCGTGGGCGAGGCCACCGGGTCGGTGAACACGTGCGCCTCGCCCGCGAGCGCCTTGGCGACCAGCGCCCGCCGGATTTCGGGCGGCAGCCCCGAATCGGTGCACAGGGCAAAGGCTGTGCCGACCTGTATGCCGGCCGCGCCCTCCCCCTGCGCAACCTTCAACTGCTCGGGGGAATCGTAGGATCCGCCCACCCAGAACGGCAGTCCCAGCTTGCGTATCGCCGCAAAATTGACCGTGTCGCGCGGCCCGTAAATCGGCTGGCCATCATCGGTCAGATGCAGGGCCCCCCGCGGCGGCGCATTGTGACCGCCCGCCTGGGGCGACTCGATGACAAACCCGTCCACGCGCCCGCTGGCCTTTCGGATGAATATCGAGGCCAGCGCATCGGACGAGATGATCGGCAGGAAGTCGGGCCGGCTCAGCGCCGGCAGCGCCGCGCCCGCCTCCAGATAATCGGCCGGATTGAACCGGGCCGTGCATTCCGTATCGGCCTGCGCACCCTGCACGCGAATGGCATAGGTGGCGGGCTGGTGCTGCGCCAGCACGTCCAGCACGCCCGGAATCTCCACGGCAATGCCCGCGCCCACGATCACCACCGCCACGCCCGCCAGCATCGCCCCGTACAGGGACGGCAGGTGCGGCAGTTGGATCTTTTCGAGATAATTGATCCCGACCGGATTGGAATGCCCCTCGCGCGCCAGGAAGACCTCCACGAAATTCGACACGATGCACAATTCGTCGTGCGTGTGATTTTCCTTGATGGTATGCATGCCCAGAAACTTGTAGTGTTCGTCCGGCTTGATGCCGCCCGGCACGAACAGCGCATCCAGAACCCGCTGCGCCATCTGGGGCCACACGAAATGCTTCAAGGCGCGCCGGACATGCCCGCCGGGGTCGCCCGTCTGAAGCCGGCGCGCCATCACCAGATCGAGCGCGGTCCCCGACACGACGCCGAGCTGCCCGAACTTTGAAACGGCCTGCGCCAGGCGCCAATTGGACACGCCGACACCCATGCCGCCCTGAATGATTTTTGGAAGTCCGATGTGCATGATGTCAGCTTAGCAGATTTTTGGTCGAAAACACAGAACTATTGCAGGAATTCTAATTTTGGAGCCGGGACCATCGGCGTCGGGGTCGGTATCGGTATCGGTATCGATAAAACCAACGGAAAATCGACCCCGATTCCGATACCGACCCCGACCCCGATGACCCAATCGCCTCATAATTAGAATTGCTGGAACTATTGTCACCGCGCCCAAAAACAGACGGGCGGCCCGCGAGGGTCGCCCGTCTGTTCGAATCGTTGCTGTCCCTGACGCTTACCAGCGCGAGGATCCGCCGCCGCCACGCTCGCGACGATCACCGCCGCCTTCACGGCGCCCGCCGCCGCCGCCAAATCCGCCGGTGCGGGGCGCGTCGCTGCGGGGCTTGGGCTGCGACTCATTCACGCGCAGCGCCCGGTCACCGATGGTGCGGCCGTTGAGCGCGGCGATCGCCGCCTGCGCTTCTTCGTTGTTCGGCATCTCGACGAATCCGAAACCCTTGCTACGGCTGGTCATGCGGTCAATGCAAACGCGCGCCGAACTCACGGCGCCGTGTGCCGCGAAAAGCTCGCGGAGCTCATCGTCGGTTGTCGAATAGGCGAGGTTGCCAACATAGATATCCATGCTATCCTTCTCTCTTCTTCTTCTCTGCCGCCATGTCGCGTCTTGTCTGAATGGGCGAAGCCGGATCGCATGGCACAATCCGAATTCCCAGGCTTGTTCGTGCCTATGCGCCGCGCCACCCCCGCACCAGGCGGGAAAGAGACATCGGCACACCCAAAAATGAAAAACCGGAAAGAAAGGCGCGTCCCCGCGAACCGCAATGCCGCGCAGGCCGGGATGATTGGGGACAAACCCGAAAGGACACGTCAGAACTGACGCGCAACACCACTTGAAACTCGGTCGTATCTCTCAAACGCTTACCTTGAATCGCCCGCTGAAGCGGGCCTCCCGCTCACCTCGCGCCAACGAGCCGGAAGGGGCTGAAAAAGTCGGCTACTTCGTGAGCGGGGGCACTATAACCGATTTGCGCCGGAGAATGCAAGCACTATTTTTCAGGCGTCGGAAATCCGATTGACAATGACCTTGACTTCCATCATTCACCTCTGCCACACTGGAGCAGAAAGTTGACCCGCTCGTTCAGCCACCGGACCATCGTTTCCGCAACGGGGGAAATGGGTATGCTCGACGTGTTCACAGACGACCCCGTGGAGGCCGGGCCCATCAGGATCCTGCTGGTGGAGGACGAAGACGCTTGCGCCCGGCTGATCCAGAACCTGTTGACACAATGGCCGTACGACGCCTTCAGCATTCGACGGGCCGACTGTCTGGCCGCCGCGTTCCGGGAGGCGGCCACGGGAGGGATAGACCTCGTGCTGCTGGACCTCGGACTCCCCGACAGCCGGGGTCTCGACACGTTCGTCCGCATGCAGGCGGCCGCGGCGCGGATTCCGATCATCGTGCTGTCCGGACTGGACGATGAGACGCTGGGCACCGCGACGGTCCAGCAGGGCGCCCAGGACTACATCATCAAGGGACAGGCGCCGGAGCTGGGCGCTTCCCTCGTCCGCTCGATCCGCTACGCCATTGAACGGTGCCGCGCGCAGCGGGCGCTGGCCGATGAGCACGATCTGCTGCGCAACATCCTGGATAACCTGCCGGATCAGGTCTACCTGAAGGACAAGGACGGCCGATTCGTGGCCGCCAACCCCGCGACCTTCCGTTTCTTCGGCGCCTCCGCTGCCACCGACATCATCGGCAAAAGCGATCGTGATTTCTTCCCGCACGATCTGGCCGCCCGGTTCCGGTCCGAAGAACAGGGCCTGTTGCATCGCGATCAGCCGTGCGTCAACCGCGAGGCGGCCATGACGGACGCCGCGGGCCACCCGCGCTGGCTGTTGACAACCAAGGTTCTCCTGCGCGACCGCGCGGGCGAGTTCCAGAGTCTGCTGGGCATCAACCGCGACATCACCGACCTCAAGCGGGCCGAGGCCTACCGGGAGATGGCCCGCGAGATCCTGCAACTGCTGAACGAGCCGGGAGACCTGCAGATCGTCATCCAGCGCGTGCTGACCGCCTTGAAGACGCGAACCGGGTTCGATGCCGTGGGCATTCGCCTGCAGGACGGGGACGACTTCCCCTATGTCGCGCAGAGGGGCTTCTCCCCGGATTTCCTGCTGACGGAAAACACGCTGATCGGACGTGCCCCGGATGGCGGCGTGTGCCGGGAACCGGACGGCTCGGTCAGCCTGGAATGCACCTGCGGCCTGGTCATTTCCGGCAGGACCGACCCGGCCAATCCGCTCTTCACGCGCGGGGGAAGCTGCTGGACGAACAATTCCTTCCCCCTGCTGGATCTTCCGACCGCAGCGGATCCGCGGCGGCGTCCGCGCAACACCTGCATCCATCAGGGTTACGCCTCGGTGGCGCTGGTGCCCATCCGCGTGAAGGACCGCATCGTCGGGCTGCTTCAATTCAATGACCGACGGAAGGGGTGCTTCTCGCTCGACACGGTCGAACAGCTGGAAGGCATCGCCTCGCTCATCGGCGCCGCGCTGATGCGCACGCGGGCGGACGACCAGTTGAAGCAGGCGCACGCGGAACTCATCAAAGCGCACGCGGCCCTGGCCGCCACCCAGATGCGCCTGATCGAGGCGGCCAAGATGGAATCCGTGGGCCAACTGGCGGCCGGCGTCGCCCACGAGGTCAAGAACCCCCTGGCGATCGCGCTGATGGGACTGGAATTTCTGTCGAACACGATCGCCACAAACGATGCCCAGGTGGCGACGGCCATTCAGGACACGAAGGACGCCCTCCTGCAGGCCGATTACATTGTCCGCGAACTGCTGAATTTTGCCGCGCCGGCAAAACTGGAGATGAAACGTCAAGACCTGAACGCGGTGGCCGAACACGCGCTGCGTCTGGCCCGGCTGGAGGCCCGGAACCGGCAGATCGCCGTCTGCATGGACCTGGGGCAGAACCTGCCGCGCCTGCCGCTGGACGGAATCAAGATCGAGCAGGTGTTCTTGAATCTCTGCATGAACGCCATCGAATCCATGACCGAAGGCGGGACGCTGCTCCTGAGGACCCGCGCCCACCCGCTTGAAACCGGGGGCACGGAGGTCATCGCCGAAGTGGAAGACACCGGCCCCGGCATCCCCGAAGGAAATCTGACGAAAGTCTTCGACCCGTTCTTCACCAAGAAACAAATGGGCAAGGGAACCGGACTCGGCCTGTCCGTGGCCAGGCAGATCATCGAGCTGCACGGCGGCACGATCGGGATCGGCAACCGCCCCGAAGGCGGCGCCCGGGTGACGATCACGCTCCAAACTCAACCAGGAGAATAAGCCATGTTCAAAAAACGAATCCTGATAGTGGATGACGAACCGAAGTTCACGCAAATGGTGCGGTTCAACCTCGAAAAGACGGGGACTTACGAAGTGATGGAGGTGAACCACCCGAAGCAGGCGCTGGCGGCGGCAACGCAGTTCAAGCCAGATCTGGTGCTGGTCGACGTCATGATGCCGGGCATGGATGGGGGCGATGTCGCCGCCCAGCTCAAGCGCGACCCCGGCCTCAAGGACGTGCCAGTCATGTTTGTCACGGCCGCCGTGGCGCGAAGCGAAGCCGGCCAGCACGGTTACCGCAGCGGCGGGGATATCTTCCTCTCCAAACCGATCACGCTCGATGCGCTGCTCGCGGCCATCGCTGACAATCTGCGCCACGGCCCGCCCGCGACGAATGCCTGCAAGGGACCGTGACCCGTTCTGCCCCGATTCACGGTTGCAGCACGCCCGTCTCCCGCACGCGTTCGGCCAGTTCGCCGCACGCCGTTTCCAGCGCCCGGCTCATGGCCGCGACGGTCGCCGCCGCGTCGCCCCCCGACACCGGCGCCGACGCCTGCAGCGCGCCGGCCGCCCGGACCTGCCGCGCCGCCGTGTCGGTCAGAAACCACGCGCCCTGCAGCTCGACGCGCGCGCCGTTGCGTTCAAAGCGGTTGATCGAGAGGCTCACGCCGAGATCGCCCGCAGCCGTGTCGCTCCGCGGCGCGACGAGGACGTTCTGCGGCGCGAGCTCCGCCGCGAGATTGTCGATGACCGCGCGGGTCACCGCATCGCGGAAGGATCCGCCCCAGCGATCGAATTCCAGATGGACCAGCGTCTGCGCGCCGCCGCTGACCCTGCGCACCGTCACATTCGGGTGGTTCAGGTAGTCGGCCAGCACAACCGGGCCGACCGTGATCACGCGGGGCGCCGGCAAATTCGGCGCCGCCGCCTCCGGCCGCAGCCGCGCCGCAAGGGCGTAGTACCGGACCGCGGGCGAACTGGCGCACCCGGCCACGAACCAGGCGGCCATCACCACCATGACACGGGTTCTCCCCTGCATCTTCATTCCTGCCCTCCTTTGTCCGCTTTCTTGCCGCGCAGCAACGCCTCCGGGTGCCGCTCCAACGTGTCGGCCAGCGTCCGCACGGCCTGCGCCGCCAGCCTCAGCTCGCGCAACGCCTCGCGCATCTCCTCGATCGGCCGGTCATCGCGCAGCATCCCGTCCAGCGTCTGCCCCGTCTTGCCGATCTGCGCAAACGCGCGCTTCGCCTCGCGAAGCGCGTCGCCCGCCGTCTCCGCGAGATCGGCCGCCGGCCCCTCTTCGAGCGCCAGCACCCGCTCCAGCGCCGCAAACGCTGACGTCGCCGCCGCCAGCGTCTGCTGCGCCTCCTCCGAAACCGTCTTCACCTCTCCACCCGCCGAATGGATCACGGCCCGGGTCTCGGCCACCCAACCGGTGACGACGCCCGGCAGTTGCTGCAGGGCCGGATCCTGGAAGAACCGGTTCAGGCCGACCAGCACCTGGTTCGCCCGGTCCAGCAGCTCCGCCAGCGGCAATTCGTCCAGCCTCCGGGTCAGCTCCTCGGTGGCCGACGCGATGGTCGGAATCTGCAAATGCCCGGACCGGTCGGGCATCATCCGTGCCGGCTTGCCGGGATTGAAATCGAGGTTGATCAGCAACTGCCCGGTGACAAAACTCTGCATCTGCAACTGGGCGCGCAACCCCCTCGCAATCAGCATCTGATGATATTCCAGACTCTGCATGCCGGCGCCGTCGAGCGCAAAGGCCTGGGTGTCGATTTCGGTGATGACGGGAACCAGGAATTTCATGCTGGCCAGATCGCCCTCGATTTTGATCGCCACCACCGTGCCGACCTTGACACCGCGGAACATCACCGGCGCGCCGACGCTCAGCCCCTTGACCGACTCGTCGAAATACTGGATGTAGCGCTGGGTCTGGGTGAACATCCGCCCGGATCCAAAGGCGATCACGCCCGCCACCGCCAAAGCCAGACCGCCGACGACAAAGGCGCCGATCACCGTTTTTCTCGCCGATTCATTCATGATGTGTCACTCCTTGGCTTGAGGGCTGTCCCCGGCGCGCGTCAGGAAACGGATCACGGTCGGATCCTCCGACCGTGCCAGCAGCTCCCGCGGCGATCCCAGCGCCAGCTGGGTCTGCGCCTCGGCATCCAGAAACACGCCGTTCGTGCCGATCGCGAAGAGGCTGGCCAGCTCGTGCGTGACCACCACGACCGTCGTGCCCAGGCTGTCGCGCAGCTCCAGAATGAGGTCGTCCAGCCGTTTCGCGTTCACCGGATCGAGCCCCGCCGAAGGTTCGTCAAAAAAGACGATCTCCGGATCCAGCGCCAGAGCCCGCGCCAACCCCGCGCGCTTCCTCATCCCGCCGCTGAGTTCCCCGGGATAACAGGCCTCGCACCCAGCCAGCCCGACCAGCGCCAGCTTGAACGCCACCCGCTCGCGAATGGCATCGGGCGGCAGATCGGAGACAAGCTGCAAGGGCAGCGCCACATTTTCCGCCACCGTCATCGAACTCCACAGCGCCCCGCCCTGGTACAACACGCCAAAACCGCGCATCGCCTCGCGCCGCGCGGCGGCCGATAGCTTCCAGAACGGCACATTCCCGTAAAACACCTCGCCCGCGGCCGGCCGCTGCAACCCGATCAGATGGCGCAGCAACGTGCTCTTGCCGCAGCCGCTGCCGCCCATGATGACGAAGATATCCCCCCGATTGACCGTAAAGGCGAGATCCCGCTGGATCACCCGCGTCCCGTAGGCCAGCGTCAGCCCGCTCACGCGGATCGCCGGCGCCGCTCCGGCGTTTGCTTCCCCAGCCGTTGTTGTGTGCCGCTCGTTCATCCGGTGCCCGTCTCAAATCCCCAGCGCGTTGCACATGACCGTGACAACCGCCGTCGCCACGATGATGCTGATGATCCCGTTGACAACCGCCCCGGTCGCCGCCTCGCCCACGGCGGCGGCGTTGCGTCCGCACCGTAACCCCTTATAGCAGCCGGTGAGCGCGACCAGCACGCCGAAAATGGCGCCGTGCAGCAGCCCCACCCACAGATCCTGCACGCGCACCACGTCCCGCGTCATCTGGATGTATTCCAGCGGCGTGATCTCGAACAGCCAGACCCCGACCGCCAGACCGCCCAGAATGCCCATCGCGTTGGCGTAGAGACACAGCAGCGGCATCATGAGCGCCAGGGCGATCAGCCGCGGCAACACCAGAA
Organism: uncultured Akkermansia sp.; assembly: GCA_964506575.1. Taxonomy (GTDB): domain Bacteria; phylum Verrucomicrobiota; class Kiritimatiellia; order RFP12; family JAAYNR01; genus VGWG01. The sequence continues at coordinate 15,361 of CAZDLY010000043.1, forward strand.
AGTCGATCGGATCAACCCCGAGCGTGGCCAGGGCGTCCACCTCCTCGTTCACCTGCATCGTCCCCAGTTGCGCGGCAAACGCCGCGCCGGTCCGACCCGCCAGCACAACCCCCGTCATGACCGCGCCCATGACCCGCACCACCGCGATGCCGACCAGTCCGGCGACGTAGATCTGGGCGCCGAACATCACCAGTTGCGCCGCGCCGACAAACGCGAAGATCAATCCGACCAGGATGCTGATCAGGGAGATGATCGGCAGCGCCTCCGCGCCGCAGGCCGCCATGAACGCAATGACGTCGGAGCGGCGGCAGTCCGAGCGGCCGGTGAAAAGGCGGCCGAACCCCGCCACCACCTCGCCCAGAAACGCCAGCCCGTCCAATCCCGCCGCCCCGGCGGAATGCGCCCAGTCCGCGACCCGCGCGAGCCAGGGCCCCGGCTCCCGATGCGGCACGCTCCGCACGGGCGCGGCCGCCGCCAGCGCCAGCAGTCGCCGCACGCCCTCGGGCAGGCCGGTCCAGCGGCAGTCGATCCCCGCCGCCTCGCACCGCCGCCGGAGTTGCAGGCAGAACACCGGCAGGCCGCTGTGCCATCCCGTGATCCCGGACGCGTCGCACGCGACCGCGCCGCAACCCGCTGCCGCGCGCACCACGTCCGCGGGCGCCGGCGCCGGCGCCCGGCCGCGCCAGTCCCCCTCCAGCCGGACGTCGCACACGCCATCCGCCCTCCGGGTCGAGATCGTGATGCGCGGCTCGCTCATGGCGCCTCTCCCAGTTCGTCCAGAATCCGTTCGGCCGGAGTCAGAAACGACTTCGACCGATTGCAGGCGGCGCAGGCGGGGACGACGTTGCCTTTCACGCTCCGGCCGCCGCGGGCGACGGGCACGACGTGATCCATCGTCAGCTCGGACGCCGGGAACCGTTTGCCGCAATAGTGGCAGACGCCCCCGTCGATCTGCTGTCGCCACCAGAGGGTCTGCCGCAACCCGCGGGCCTTTTCACGCTCGCGCGCCACGTGCGCCGGATCCTTCCGTATGTCGATCCAATCGGCCATGGCTCACGCCTCCAGCAGCGCCTCCAGCATCGCGGCATGACGCTCCTCGTCGGCCGCCGAACGGGCAAACGCGCCGCGGAGCGACGGAATCGCGCAGCCCTGCTCCAGCGCCCGGTAGAAGGCCGCCGTGGCCCGCTCGTGCTCGATCGCATGCGTCAGCAGCCCGCGGTCCGAATCGAGGCTTCCCGCCGCGGCATCGCCCGCCACATCATGCATCAGCGCCTCGGCGGCCGGCAGCGCGGCCCGCAGCTCGACCTCGTGAATCGTGGCGCCCATCCGTTCCATCAGCGCGCCGTGCGCCGCCTCTTCGCCGGCGATCCGCTCAAACAGCTCGCGCACGCGGGCGGTGGAGGCCCGGGCTGCGAGCGCGCGATAATCGTCCAGGGCCGCGCGCTCGAAGGCCGCGGCCTGCCGCAGCACGAACCGGCCCAGCACGCCCGGCGCCGCAACCGGCTCCGGCCGGGCCGAGGCCCGGGCCGCCCGCGGCGCAAGCCCCTCGCGCAGCATCAGCGCGCCGAAGGCCAGGAACAGCGCGCCGCCCGCCAGCTTGATATACCGGTCATCGGGGATCAGTTTCTGCAGCAGCCCGCCGGCCAGCACGCCGATGGCCGTCGACGCCGTGAGCGCCAGCGCGCCGGCGGCAAAGACGGTCAGCTTGAACGAGGCGTTGGCGCCCGACTGGCTCATCACCGCCAGTTGCGTCTTGTCGCCCAACTCGGCCAGAAAGATCATCACAAAGGTGCTCGTGAACAACGTCCAGTTCATACCCCCCCGTCCAAATTACGTACGCCCTGATCCGCAGCCATGGATCACCTCCATACGCGTGTTCACAATCACACAAACCACGGTTCGACGTCAATCATTTTTGGAGGCTCGGACAGGGTTCGGATGACAGGATTTAGGGAAAGGCATGGAGAGCCAGGTCGATCAGCGTGCGAGGCTGCCCACGTCTGCGTTTCTCCGCGTCTCCACGAGCCATTGAATTCACAGACCGAAACTCCCGGGATGTCCGATTGTGTTGTAGTGGCTCGCGAAGACGCGTAGGACGCGGAGAGAGACGGGAGTCCACCGGTCGGGCTTTGCCAAGACCTTAGCCCCTGCGGTGTTTTATGGATGAAACAGGCGATACCCCATGATCGCTTCGCCGTTGGCGTTGTCATCATCCGTGACGAAGCACCAGGTATTGGTCTCCGACGTGGGCATGAGCGCGAACCCCTCCAGATTCCCGGCACGCGGCCCGGCGTATTCGGCCAGTTGCCGCAATCGGCGGTCCGTGCCATCCACCGACGAACCCAATTCCGTGACTTCCAAATAGTTGCTGTCGATGTTGTGCCAAATGTACAGTTTTCCGGCAGTACGATCAAACTCCAGACCGGCCGTCTCGCTCCGGCCTGTCTTGAACCGGCCGACGTAGCCATATCCGTTGTTGATCCGGTTGAGATCGAACACGTGGACGTAGCCGCCGATTTGGTGCCCCACAAACATCAAGCCGCCCATGCCGTTGGTGCTGGTGCACAGGTTGCCGTCGGCTTGCCGGAAGCCCTGCCGTCTGAGCCATTCATCCGGCACAAAGGTCAGACCCTCGGGGCCGGATCCGTTAATCTCGGGACAATGCACCGAGATATTCCAGGACCGGTTTTGTTTCACCACGCCGTAATGCGACACGTCGTATTCCCGAATCGAGTTGTTTTCGTCCATCAGGTACACGATCGGTTGCGCGTAATCGACCTGACAGATGCTTTCCAGATCGCCCCCGGGGGACCATTTGGCTTTCGTTCCGGAAGCGTTGGTGGCGACCCTGAAACAGCCCGCGCCGTCCTCGACCAGCGCCCAGAAATATCCACTGTTGTTGGCCAGCCAGAGCGTCCGGGTCTTGGGATTCCAGGACACGCCACTCCAGTTGACGTCATTCAGGCCGGAGTCCACAGACCTCAATTTCACGGCCTGGGCGCTCGCCTCAGCCGGCCACGGTTTCACCGCCTGAGCCTGAGCGGAGGGAAACGCCCAGACGCACAGAGTGAGAACCACGCGTGTTGGTGTGTTCATTCCACTTCCTCGGCCCTGCCGCTCGTCGGTCGCGCGCGCGCAACAGGCGCCCTTATCCTGGTTTGCGGACCACGGCCACGGCCTCGATCTCCACCTTCGCGCCCCTGGGCAGCGCGGCGACCTGCACGCAGGCGCGCGCGGGCCGGTGCGGGCCGAACGCCTCGGCATAAACCGCGTTGACCGCCGCGAAATCGGCCAGGTCGGTCAGAAACACCGTGGTCTTGACCACCGCGTCCAGTCCGCTTCCCGCCGCATCCAGCACCGCCCGCAGATTGGCCAGCGCCTGGCGCGCCTGCGCGGCCGTGTCGGCCGCCAGCGGCCCGCCCGCCGGGTCGAGTCCCAACTGGCCCGAACAAAAAATCAATCCGCCCGCCTGGACCGCCTGGGCATAAGGCCCCACGGCCTCCGGCGCCTGCCGCGTCGCAATTGTCTTAATCATCGCGTCTCCTGATTCAGAATGGACCCCTCGATTCCGTCGCGCTCCGGCATCCATCCCGGCGCGCGGGCGAACCAGCCGTCAACCGCCCGGCGGTAGTCGTCCAGCGTCGCGCAATGCTGGATGCGTTTGAGCGTCTGCGGGCCGTCCGTCAGCGTCTGCGAGAGATAGTACCACAACTCCTTGAATCGTCCCAGCACCGGTCTCTCGCCGAAGAGCACGGCTCGGTTGGCCACCAGCAGATCGTCCAGAAAAGCGCGGAGCCGCGCGAGATCGCGCGGCTCCCCCGCGCCGGATCCGCCGCGCAGACGCTCGGGCAGGAACGGGTCGGCGGCGACGCCGCGCCCGACCATCCACCGCGTGACCCCGGGAAAGCGCGTCCGCAGCCGCGCCAGATCGGCGGGCGCGCGGATGTCGCCGTTGTAGACCACCGGATGGATGCAGGCCTCGCACGCCTCGCCGAAGCGGGCAATGTCCACCGTCCCCTCGTACATCTGCCGGGCCGTCCGCGCGTGGATCACCACCTCGCACAGCGGCGCGGCGTTGATCACGGGCATCCGCCGCAGCAGCAGGTCGGGTGTGTCGACGCCGAGGCGCACCTTGACCGAGAATCCCCCGGGCAGCGCTTCGCATCCCGCCTCCAACATCCGGCGAAAATCGTCTTCCCTCGCCATCAGCCCCGCGCCGCGCCCCTTTCTCACGACCATTGGCCACGGACACCCCGCATTGAGATCCACCCGCGCGTGCCCCTTGTCCTGCAAGGCGGCAATCATCACCCGCAGCAACTGCGGGTCGCGTCCGATCACCTGCGGGACCACCGGGATCCCCTGCGGCAGCGCGGGGTCCACATCCGCCAGCAGCCCCGGCTTCACCCGGTCGCCCGCCACCAGCGGCACGAAGGGCGACACCGCCGCGTCCAGCCCGGTGAAATGCCGGGCCCACACCTCGCGGAA
>CAZDLY010000044.1:0-19516 GCA_964506575.1 uncultured Akkermansia sp.
ACCCCTCGGACGCAAGCCGTCAGGCGCAGCGTCCGGGGGGTTTTGCAAGAGCCTCTTAATCTTAATCCCCCACCCTTTGCCGATCCGGCTCGTAGACGGCTCCCGGCTCATGCACACGATCAGGGGATGTGCTACGGATCAATCCGACCAGCATGGAGACCATTCGAACGAGGATCTCTTTTCCCGGTTCAGCCTGCGCAAGCCGCTTCTTGGCCACAAGCAAGTCCAAGCATGCCGCACATTCTAAAGCCGAACCACGGGCAATGTCAAAAAAGCGGCAACGGTCCGGGGCGGTGTACTTGCCGTTTCCCTCAGCAATATTCAAAGGAATGGACGTCGAAGCCCTGTCCAACTGGCCATGGACTGCCAGTCCCTTGGGCAGGGTCTCCAAGATCTCGTCTGCCCAAGCGACAAATCTGACCGACTCCTGATAAACAGTCAGCTTCTCATGATCAAAAACCGTTTTCATGGGTGACATTTTATGATCACATGCAGGAGCAAAGCAAGATTACGATTACGATTATGATTATGATTACGATTATGATTACGATTAAGTAACCCTCATCAGAACTGCCATGCGCCCCACCTACCCGATTACGAAAAACAGTCATTGTTTCTAGGCATGGATTCTGCTAAAGTGAAACCGTAAAAGCTGAGCGCAGGTCACCTGTCCGCAGGCGGCCCGCCGGCTCACACGGAGAGCCTGCTATGGCGCGAACGTTTCGAATCGGCATGATTGGCGGCGGGATCGAGTCTGCGACCGGGGAACGGCATCGCCAGGCGATCCGCCTGACCGGCAGGATCGAATGGACCTGTGGCGCGTTTGGCAGCACGCGCCACCGCTCCTTCCAGGCCGGCGCCGCGTGGCACATGCCCGCCGCGCGCGTGTTCGGCACCTACCGCGACCTGTTCCGGCGCGTGCCGCGGATGCCGGCTGACGAACGGCTGGACTTTGTCACCGTCATCGCGCCCAACTACCTGCACTACCCGGTCGCCATGGCGGCCTTCGATGTGGGGCTTCCCGTCTTCTGCTGCGCGCCGATGACGACCAACATGGACGAGTCGCTGAATCTGGAACGGAAGCGGAGTGATCGCGGCCTGGCCTACGGCCTCGTCCTGCCCTACACCGCTTTTCCCCTGGTGATCCAGGCCCGCGCGCTCGTCCAGGCCGGCGCCCTCGGCACGCTGCGCAAGGTCGTGACCGTCTTCCCGCAGGGGTGGCTGGCCACGCGGCTGGAGACCGCGGGCAACAAGCAGGCCGGCTGGCGGACCGACCCCCGCCGCGCGGGGCCGAGCGGCTGCATGACCGACCTGGGCGTTCCGTGCGCCAGTCTGGCCGAATTCGTCTCCGGCCAGGCCATCACGGAGGTGTGCGCCGATCTCCGCACATTCGTCGCGGGCCGCCCGCTGGACGATGACGGCTCGGTGCTCCTCCATTTCGACAAGGGCGCGCACGGGGCGATCTGGGTCAGCCAGGTGTGCATCGGGCAGGACGCCTCGCTGCGCATCGGGGTGTGGGGCGACAAGGGCGGCCTCGACTGGCGGCTCAGCCGTCCGGACGAGCTCCGCCTCACGCCCCTCCACGGCGCGGCGCGGACCCTCTCGGCCGAATCGGCCGATCTCTGCGGCGACGCCCGCGCGGCGCTCCGCTTCCCCGCCGACCCCGCGGATCCTCTGGTCGCGCCGCTGGCCCTGCAGTACGATGCGTTCGCCGACCGCGTCGCCAACGCCCCGAACCCCGCCGCGCCCCCCTGCCCGACCACCGCCGACGGCATCCGCGCCATGGCCTTCCTCGATGCCGTCCTGCGCAACACCCACCCGGAAAACACCGAGAAGTGGACGCGGCTGGCCTGACGCCTTCGGCGTTCGGGCGAAGCATGAAAGACTCACACGAAGGCACGAAGCCGCAAAGAGATAGTGTGCCTCTGCAAGCGGATCGTCAACGGCCCTCAATCCTTCGCGTCTTCTCAGGCGCCGGGAGGCGTGTCCTCCGCCGGCAGGGCGGCGATGCGGGAGGCGATCTCGTCGGTGATGGCGCTGCGCGCGGCGGCGGCGCCGGCGTGGATCGCGTGGAAGATCGCCTTCTGCGTCGACGACCCGTGCGTGATGATGACCGGGCCGTTGACTCCCAGCAGGGGCGCGCCGCCGTAGATCTCGGGATCCATGCGGCGCTTGAGCGTGCTCAGCGCCCCCTTCAGCAGCAACGCGCCCAGCATCCGGATCGGATGCCGCACAAACTCCTTCTTCATCCAGAAGCCGATGGCGTGGGCCACGCTCTCCGTGGTCTTGAGCACCACGTTGCCGACAAAGCCGTCGCAGACCACCACGTCGGTCTTGCCCAGGAACAGATCGTGGCCTTCGACATTGCCCCGGAAGTTGACCCCCGTGCGCTGGATCAGGCTGAACGCCTGCTTCGTCATCTCATTGCCCTTGCCGTCCTCGGAGCCGATGCTCAGCAGCCCCACCACGGGGTTGGGCTGCTTGAGCACGGCGCGCGAGTAGGCGCTGCCCATGATCGCGAACTGAGCCAGCCAGGCGGGATCGCAGTCCATGTTCGCGCCGGCGTCGATCAGCAGCAGCGGCCGGTCGCGGGTCGGCAGCACCGTCGCGATGGCGGGCCGGGCCACGCCCTTGATCCGCCCCAGGCAGAACATCGCCGCGGCCGAGACCGCCCCCGAGTTGCCGGCGGAGACGGCCGCCTCGGCCTCGCCATCCTTGACCATCCCGATGCAGCGGTTGATGGAGGAGTCCTTCTTCTTGCGCACCGCCGTGGCGGGCGCGTCGTCCATGCCGATCACCTCCGACGCATGGGCCACGCGCAGCCGGTCGCTCTCCACGCCGCCGCACGCCAGCAGCTCGCTCCGGATCGCCTGCTCGTCGCCCACCAGGATCACGGAGTCAATGTCCCGAAGATGCTTGACGGCCAGCACGCCTCCGCGAACAATCTCGCGGGGCGCGAAATCGCCGCCCATGGCATCGAGCGCGATACGCATGGCGATCAGTCAACCTTGACCGTCAGCACCTGACGGCCGTTGTAAAACCCGCACGACGGGCACACGCGGTGCGAGCGGTGCGGCGCGGAGCAGTTCGGACAGTCCGCGACCTCGGCGACTTCCGCCTTGAAATGCCCCTTGCGCTGCCGGATGCGCATCTTAGATTTCTTCCGTTTCGGTACCGCCATTGCTTACACTCCGTTTCGATCCATTCACGTGGTTGCGTTTGCCTGCGTCACATCCGGCGCTCCGGCCAGACTGCGCGCCCTCGGTCCGTCCCCGACTTAAGCTGATCACGTCAAGCGCGTTCCAGCGACCGTCCGCATCCTCCGATTTGCATCGGCACGACGCCTGGTTCAGGTTGGTCCCGCACCGCGGACACAATCCGCGGCACCCTTCCCGGCAGACCGGGTATCCAGGAAGGAGCAGTATGATAGCCTCCCGCAGGTCTTCGGTCAAGTCCACGCTGTCGGTCGTCTCGTCCAGCGGGTAGGAGGCGACGAAAGCGGGTTCGCGGATCTGTATCTCAAACCGCCCGGCGCAGCGGCTGCAGACGCACGCCACGGCGGCGCTCGCCGAGCCCCGGACGAGCAGTTCGCTGCCGATCGGCTCGACGCTCAGGTCGAAGCGGATCACGCCGGCGGGCTCGATCAGCCCGGCGGTGTCGCCCAGATCGAGGACCGCGCCATCCAATTCTCCCGTCAGGCGCTCACCGGTCTTCGCCAGCCGGGCGACATCAACGGTCAAACGCGCCTGTGTTTGCAATCCCGCCTCCCGTCTTGATCCGCTGCTCCGGATGCCCGCACATAAAGCGCTCGATGTGCCGCTGCACGGAGGGCGAGACAAAATTGCTCGTGTCGCCGCCATAGCGGATCACCTCGCGCACCGTGCTCGCCGTCACATAGCTGTGCTCTTCGTTGGGCATCAGGAACAGCGTCTCGATCTCGGGGGCCAGCTTGCGGTTGGTCAGCGCCATCTGAAATTCGTATTCGAAGTCCGAATAGGCCCGCAGGCCGCGGATCACGACCCGCACCTGGCGGCGCCGGCAGTAATGGACCAGCAGCGTGTCGAGGGCGTCGACCTCCACGTTGGACAGGCCGGCCTGCGCCGCATCCTCCGTGATCATCGCGATCCGCTCGGCGGTGGAGAACATGGCCGTGGCCTTGCCCGATGCGGCGGCCACGGCGACAATCACCCGGTCGAAAAGCGCGGACGACCGGACGATCAGGTCAAAATGGCCCAACGTCAGAGGGTCGAACGTGCCCGGATAGACCGCCACGCGCATGTCCCCGCCCTTCATACGTCGCTCAACGCCGCCACGCCGGGAAGTGTCTTCCCTTCGAGCAGTTCGAGCGAGGCGCCGCCGCCGGTGGAGATGTGGGTCATCTTACCCGCCAGCCCGCTCTTGTTGACCGCGCTGACGCTGTCGCCGCCGCCGATGATCGAGACCGCGCCGCTCGCGGCGATCGCCTGGCAGACGCCCAGCGTGCCGGCCGCGAACGGCTTCATCTCGAAGCAGCCCATCGGGCCGTTCCAGACCACAGTCTTCGCCCCCGCGATGGCGGCCGCATACTGAGCCGTCGTCTGGGGGCCGATGTCCAGCGCCATCCATCCGGCGGGGATCTCGTTGCCCACCGTGCGCGTGGCGGCCTCGGCCGAGAACGCGTCGGCGGCGATGTTGTCCACGGGCAGCAGCAGCCGCTTGCCGGCGGCTTGGGCCTTGGCGATCATCGCGCGGGCGTAGTCGAGCTGGTCGGTCTCGCACAGCGACTTGCCGATCTCGTGCCCCTGCGCCTTGAGGAAGGTGTAGGCCATGCCGCCGCCGATGATCAGGGTGTCGACCTTGTCGAGGAGGTTCTGCACGACCGCGAGCTTGTCCGACACCTTCGCGCCGCCGAGGATCGCGACGAACGGCCGGGTCGGATGCTCGACCGCGTTGCCGAGGTATTCGATCTCCTTCTCCATCAGGAAGCCGGCCACGTTCTCCTTCATGTATTTGCACACCACGGCCGTGGAGGCGTGGGCGCGGTGGGCGGAGCCGAAGGCGTCGTTGCAGTAGATGTCGCCATAGGAGGCCAGCTTCTTCGCCAGCGCCTTCTGCTTCTCCTTGAGCGCCACCTTCTTCGCCTGATAGTCCGCGTCGCTCATGCCGTCGGCCTTCTTGGCCTTCCCCTCCTCCTCGTCATAGAAGCGGGTGTTTTCCAGCATGACGATGCCGCCGGGCTTCAGTGCGGCCACCTCGGCGTCGGCGCGGGCGCAGTCGGCGGCGAACACCACCGGCCGGCCCGTGAGCTTGGCCAGGTGCGCGGCCACCGGCTTGAGCGAGAACTCAGCCTCGTAGCCCGCGCCCTTCGGCCGCCCCAGATGGCTCATCAGCACCAGGCTGCCGCCCTTTTCCAACACGAAGTTGATGGAGGGCAGCGCCCCCGTGATACGGGTGTCGTCGCTGATGGCGCCGTTCTTGATCGGCACGTTAAAATCCACCCGCATCAACACCCGCTTGCCCGCCACATCGACATCGCGCAACGTTTTCTTTTTCATGCAGCCCTCTTCACGCTGGTGATCACCCGCAGCAGCAGCAGCCCTTGCTGCTGTCTTTTTCCGCCATGAAGCGGACCAGTTCGACCACGCGGTTGCTGTAGCCCCACTCGTTGTCGTACCAGCTCACGATCTTGAAGAAGCGCTTCTCGCCCTTGAGGTTGTTCTGCAGGGTGGCGAGCGAGTCGTAGATCGAGGAGCGGGCGTCGTGGATGAAGTCCGAGGAGACCAGCTCTTCATCGGTGACGCCGAGGAGGCCCTTGAGCGGACCCGCCTTCGCGGCCGCCTTGAGCGCGGCGTCGATCGCCTCGATCGAGGTGTCCTTGACGCTGCGGAAGGTCAGGTCGACCACCGAGACGTTGGGGGTGGGGACGCGGAAGCTCATCCCGGTCATCTTGCCCTTGGTCGCGGGGAGCACCTCGCCGACCGCCTTGGCCGCGCCCGTGGTCGAGGGGATGATGTTGCAGGCCGCCGCGCGGCCGCCGCGCCAGTCCTTCTTGGAAGGGCCGTCCACCGTCTTCTGCGTGGCGGTGTAGCTGTGGATCGTGGTCATCAGGCCGGTCTCGATGCCGACGGTGTCGAGCAGCACCTTGACCACCGGCGCGAGGCAGTTGGTGGTGCAGGAGGCGTTCGAGACGATCGCGTGCTTGGCCGAATCGTATTCGTCCTGATTGACGCCCATGACGATCGTCTTGACGTCGCCTTTGCCCGGCGCCGAAATGATCACCTTCTTGGCGCCTGCGGCGATATGGCCCTTGGCCTTGTCGCTGTCGGTGAACAGTCCGGTCGACTCGATCACGTAGTCCACGCCCAGCGCGGCCCAGGGCAGATCGGCGGGCGACTTCTGGGCCATGACGCACCGGACCTCGTGGCCGTTGACCACCAGGACGTCATCTTCCTCCTTGTCGGGGGCGCTCTTCTTCGTCGCGACCGCGTGCTTGAACTTGCCGTGAACGGAGTCGTACTTCATCTGGTAAGCGAAATACTCGGCGTCGGTCGAGATATCCACCACCGCCACCACGTCCAGCTGCCCGCAGCCCTTGCCGAGCAGCCCCTGATCGCAGAGCGCCTGAAACACCATGCGGCCGATGCGGCCAAATCCGTTGATGCCGACTTTGATAGCCATTCGTTCCTCCGTTGTTCTGTCCGCGAATCGGACGATTTTTCTGATGTGGCGCCTGCGGGCGGCCGGCCCGAAGAGATGAACCGCTCCCGCCCGCTTGACAGTTGGCGAAAGAGGATAGCGAAAGCGGCGCGCGGCGTCAATGCCGATTAACGCTTTGTCTACCGCTTCTCCAGCCCCGCGATCAGCTCCTGCAGCAGCCCCAGCTCGTACTCCGGCAGTTCGTCCTGCCGCCGGCGGATGATCCCGACCAGCTCGCGGGCGCGGGCGACATTCCCCTTCCGCAGCTGCAACCGGGCCATGCTCACATGGGTGCGCATGTCGGTCTCATCCAGCGCCAGCGACGTGTTGAGCGCCTCCTCGGCCTCATCCAGCCGGTCCGTGTCCATGAGGATGCTCGCCAGCGTCTCCCACACGATGTACAGCTTCGGGTTTTTCGTGATCGCATCCCGCGCGGCCCGCTCGGCATCGTCGTACCGCTTCATCCGGCGCAGGCATTCGGCGTAGTCGTTGAGCGAGGCGAGCGTCGAACCCGCTTCGACGCTCCGGCGCAGGTAGTCCTCGGCCTCCCCGTACTGGCGCATGGTGAGCCGCAGATGCCCCATCACGTAGTTGGCCAGCGCGTGGTTGCGGTTGATCCGCAGCACCTGGCGGGCTTGGATCTCGGCGCGCTCCTTGTCGTTCTGCCAGATGTCCAGTTGCAGGATCATGTCCTTGACGCCCGCCACGTCGGGTCGGAGCATGGCCGCGCGGAGGAAAGCGTCCCGCGCCTCGCGGTAGAAGTTCTTCCCCTTCTTCATCGCGACCTGCGCGCGGGTCACCTGCACGAAATAGTTGTCCACCGTGCCGCTCGTCTTGATCATGCGCGGCAGGATCACCCGCTCGACATCATCCAGCTCGTTCTGCTGGATCTGCACCACGCAGAGCATCGCCCAGGCCTGCAGGTTCTGGGGCTGACTGTCGGTGACCTGCTGCAGCAGCAGCCGCGCGTCGTTCAGATTGCCCGACGCCAGGTGCAGCGCGGCGAATTCCAGCCCCATCGACATCCCGCTCGACACGCCCAGCGCGCTCGCCTTGTCCATCCAGCTTCGGGCGGTGTCCAACTGCCCTTCCTGAATCGCCTGGCGGGCCAGGGACAGCATCGCCTGGCGGTTGGCCGGGTCTTTCTTGAGCAGTTCCTCGTAGATCTCGACCGATTTCTCGCGGTTGTCGCTCATCGCGTACATCGATGCCAGGGTCGCCATCAGCGCGTCCCGCTCGGTGTCTTTGAGCAGATCCATCGCCCGCCGGATGCCGGCCAGTCCCGCGCCCATCTGCCCCGACATGGCCCAGCTCCAGCCCAGGCGCGAAAACAGCTCGGGCGACCGCACATAGCCGTAGTACCGGGACAGCGACCACAGCGAATACCGCTGTTTCAGGTTGCCGATCATGTCCTTCATTTCCTTCTCAACCGCCTCGCGGTCTTCGGGATGCTTGCCGCGGCGGATCATCTCGAAGCGGTTGAACAGGACGCTCACGTTCTCGGGATCGAACCGGCGCATGCGGGTGTAGACCGCATAGGCCTCCTCTTCGGCGCCCACCTCCTCGAACAGCACGCCCAGATTGTTGCCCAGGAAGCCGACATGGCGGCGCAGGTAGGCGGCGTACCGCTCAATCTGATCGCGGTCGGCCTCGTCCGCGCTCACCCGCGGCAGGATCCGGTCGGCCTCGTCCCAGAACGCCTCGTACTGCGGCAGCAGCTCGCTCGGCTTGATCTGATCGACCAGCTTCTTGCCGCCGAAGAAGAGAAATTCGGAGACCGGATTGAGGCCCGCGCCGTACCACAGGTCGGGAACGCCGAAGACCGCGACCTTCGACCCGATGTCGGGGTCGGTCATGAACCAGTCCTGAATGAACGGCAGGATGCCCAGATCAATCGTGTTGCGGATGCGCGTCACGTCCGCCGCGGCAAACAACTTCCGCTTCTCCACCTCGTTCTTGAGCGCCTGCTGGAACGCCTTGTTGACGTCCTTTTGCAGGCCGATCAGGAACAGCGTCTGGCCGCGCGTGCGCGCCTCGACCTGCAAATGCGCGTCAAACGAGCCGTCGGTGACCATCCACTCGCGGTCTCCGAGCCGGTCGAGAATCATGCCGGCGAACCGGTCGGCAAACACGCCGCGGCGGCCGTGCGCCTCGGCGGCGTTGATCACGGCGGCCACCACGACCGCGGCCAGAATCGGCCAGACCAGCAGCCGGCCCAGCCACCGTCCCGCCGTGAGCGTGAGCGATGACGGCGTGCCCCGGCGCGCCGACGGCCGCGCCCGCCACAGCAGCCGCCAGATGGCGCACACCAGGGCGGCCAGAAGGCCGACCATGGCGGCCGACACCACGGGCAACCCGCCGCGCGTGCGGTACAGGCTCCAGGGCGCCATCGGCACATTCAGGAGCGAGCAGATCACCAGCACCGTCATGACCACGTAAAAGATGTAGAGGCTCCAGTTGCGTTCGTTATTGAGCGCCGTCGGCGCGGCCAGCACGGTGGCCAGCCAGGGAACCGTGCCCAGCAGCAGCATCAGGATCCAGCCCTCGCCCGGCAGGAGGCTGCGCAACTGCTGGTACTGCTGCTTCCACATGGCGACCACCACGTTGAAAACCTTCTTGTATCCCTCCGCCTGTCCCGACACGCTCTGCAGGTAGCCGCTCCCGGACGCCCAGTAGACCAGGGTCATGCCAACCGCAGCCCACACCACCATCCAGCCGATCGCCGCGACCGACAACCGGTCGCTCTTCCACAGCGTCATCACGGCGGCCAGCACGAAGACCGGCGCAAAGGTGATGAAGATCGCCGATTCGGGGATGCACAGGCCATAGAGCAGGGCGGCCACATAGGGGAGGATGCGGATCCCCGTCTTGGCGTACGCCATCAGCGCCGACCCGCACAGCAGAAGCAGCAGCAGGACGAATCCCTCGTGGCGCAGCCGCGTCGCCGCCTGCCACACCGGAACACTCGTCATGGTGGCCACCACGGCGAGCACGCCGGCGGTCCAGGAGAGCGATTCGGCGTGGTCAACCGCCTGGTCGTCATAGATCACTTCGTAAACGAAGAACGCGGTCAGCCGGTAGAGCAGCACGGCGGCGCAGGTGACGCAGACCACGCTGAACAGGTTCATCCGCAGCGCGAGGCCGAAGAGGGGAATCGAGGCCCAGGCATGGGTCAGCCAGGTGAAGAGCGGCCGCACCGGAAGCCCGCTCTCTTCGAGACCGTAACTCTGCGCCACGAGATATCCCGACTCGCCGGGAAAAACCCCCGGCGACAGCGTCACCAGATAAAAGAGAAACACGCCGACTCCGACGGCAAATGAAACGCGGGCATCCAACCGACGCCGCTCCGGCGTGCAAGACTTAAACGGCAACATGCGAACCTCCCGTCATCGCCACCGCATGCCAGCCACACGCAGTGGAAGTGAAAACGCACTTGTGCTCCCTAACGCCAGTGTACCCGAACGGCACTGTCCTTTGCAAGCACGCAAAGATGATGCAAGCACCTCCAAAAAAACAGAGGCGGCGCCGATCGGCGCCGCCTCTGGTTTCATCATCCGTTCAGACCGCTACAGCTTCCGGCGCCGTCGCGCGGCCAGCGCCGCCCCACCCAGCGCCAGCAGCGCAAAGGTGTTCGGCTCGGGAACGAGGCCCCAGTCTTTTCCGCTCGTTGTTCCGCCGATAAACAACCCGCTCGCCTGGTTCATCGGATCGGACGTGACATAGGTTGCATCGTCCCATTTTATAGATGCGTTACTTCGCCAGGCTTTATTTTCAGAATCGAACACCACCACAAAGTAAGCGCCTTTTGTTCTTTCCGTGCTGTCGGTGGTGAACTGCTCGCGGACACTGCCGCCGGATGTTGAAACCGGGCGTCCGGTGACCAAGGTACCCACGGCCTCAGTTCCAGAAAAACCGGAATTCGCAGCCCATGTCCCGCTCTCCACATAGTACAACCGCGCGTATGTCAGACCCGTCAATACTTTATCGTCACCTTCCACATCCACCAACGCAGACCACGACATCACCACGGCATGAGAGGCCGAAACCCAGCCCATGCCGATCAAAATTGCCACCATCAATGCTTTTTTCATAATGTTCACTCTCTCCTCTTATTGGGCCGGGATGACAACGGGGGTGAACGTCGTGTCCGACGTGCCACGACGGAGGTACCAGAAGCCCTCGCCAGGCTTGATCGTTACGGTGTTAGTCGTGCCGGCGGGGGTCAGCCACAGGTTATCCGGAGCACCCCAGAACGTGTAGGTGCTTATCACCCCGTCGTCCGAAACGATGCGCAGCTGATCCTGCCCCAACGCGCCTCCGTCGTGACGATCTGTCCAGGTGACTGCGTTTGTGTTGATGTCCACAGGTTCAAGTGCACCCAGGCCGATGAGCGTGAAGTTCGTGCCGCTCACCGTGACCGGCACGCTGCTCGTCGGGATCTGCCCCTTGATGTAGAGATTTGTGCCTGCGGCGTCATCCGGACGCTTGAGCCAGAAGCCCAGTCCGCGGGCAACCGGATAGTTGGAGGCCGCGACCGCAAAGATGTTGGTCTCCCCGCCGCCGAGCTTGACCGTGTGGTTCGTCTCCCAACCGGTCCCCGCCTTGTACCAGTAGTAGTAATAGACCGGGCCGCTCGCGTTTGTCGTCAGCACCACGATCTGGTCGGCGTCGGCCGGATTGCCGGCCGCCTTCATGCCGTTGGTTGAGATCAGGTCTCTCAACACGCCCATCGCGCCCGGACCACTCATGCACGCCTCAAACGGCACGCTGAGGATCTTTTGCGATTCTCCCTCGGGAATCGTGACTTCAATGAAGCCGACGCCATTCTCGCCTTCGATCACTGTCGTTGCGCGGACAGCGACCGCCGCGGCAATCACCGCCGTGAGTATCAGAAGTTTTTTCATGGTTTAATTCCTTTGCAATTCAATTTTATTTACCGATCACTCGGAAGAATCTGACGGTATCGTCGTCCTGGACCGTCACGGTTGCGGGCAACTCCTGGCCCGGACCCGGCGTGACGCCGAGCGTCCTGGCTTGCAGGCGCATGCCGGTTTTACCGCCCATGTTCTGCCAATCGTTCAGGGCCAGATCCGTGCAGTCCTGCACCTCGTAGCTTGCCGTGTCGGTGAAGTCCTTGATCTTGATGTCCACCTTGTTGCCATTCCGCGCAACCGAGGCAATCACCGGGGGCTTCGTACCGAGTGACACGGCTGTCTCCCCGGCGGACGTCAATCCGAGTCCCGATTGGGCTTTGACATCCATGCCGATAGGTCCATTATTGTTGGCGGCCGAGCGCAGGTTGACGCCCGCGGTCACCTCGCTCTGGCCGACCACGAGCCCGCCGACGTTGCCATTGGCATCGCGCGTGTCCAGCAGCACGAGCGCCCACTTTCCTTCAGGCGGATAGAGGGACGCCGGATACTGGATCGCCTTGAATCCGCAACGGTATCCATCGATCGCCGCGCCGGTCGTGGCAATTTCGTTGTCGAGTGGATTGACCAGCGTGCCGTCCGTGCGCACGCCCGCGTTCGTCGCGCCGGCATGCACATAGACCAGCAGGTAGGTCTCGCCCGTCTTCACGTCGCTGCCGTCGGCATAGCGATCCGGTCCCTGGGTCGAGAGGGTCAGCGTAAGCTCTTTCAGAGAATCGCCGCCGAAGGCCGTTGCGGCCAGCGCGACTCCGAGTAAAATCGATAGTGTCTGTTTCATAGTGTGTTCCCCTTATTCAACGATCTGCGCTTTGAAGAACTTCATCCCGGGTTCGACCGTGAAAGGATAGGTCGCCAATCCGTCATTAAAGTCCGTATACTTCGGCGAGATTGCGTCGGGATTCATCGTTACATACTGGCCCCCGATCGTGGCCTTCCCCCGCAGCCGCAGCCGCCCGTTGATGGGGTCTTGTCGATCGCCGTTATTCACCTTGAGTCTGCAGGTGACGATCACATTCGTCGGCGTGACCAGATCGATCGCCGCAACGCCGAAGGTGACGCTGGTAACCGGATCCGTTGGCGCTCCAGGTGTGCCGGCAAGCGTCATATTGAGAAGATAGGCGCGATCCAGATCGATCCCACCAGGGAAGACAGCATTGGGGGCCAGCCTGCCGTCGTTGAAGTAGTTGGCGAGCCAGTTGGTGGTAGATCCCAGCAGACCACCGGCACCCGTCACTCCAAGCGGAATCGTTCCCATCGTGCCGGGATAATTCGGATTGCCGTGGCTGACGTAAAGCTCGTCCACATAGCCGCCGTTCGCGAACTCGATCGAGTCCAATACATTGGCTGCGCCCACTGCTTTCGGAGTCAGGTTATTCGTCACCGTTTGGTCGTCCAGCAGGACGGCGCACTTGCCGCCGTTCTCCAGCCGAACGGTCAACTGGTGCCAGTCTGAGAGCAGATTGTTGTCTGGCCATGTATTGGTGGTGACACCATCGTTATGGACAACGTGGATACTGTTCGTCGAGCTCACGAAAACAGCCAATTTGGCATCGGTAGGCGGTGCGGCCTCATGGGCCGTGAACTGGATGCGCATGTCCACAAACACGGGATTGGCTGCAAACGAGACGTTGGTGATGCCGCCCGTATACCTCAACGTATTGATGTAGCTGACGTCGGCCGGAATCTTCATCACGTTGGTGAAGGCCCCCCCCAATTCAAACCACGTGTTGCTGCGACTCGGCATCACGTTCACATGCGAGTTGGTGGCTATTGTTTCCACCAGCTGGTCCCACGTCGGGGCCGTGGCCGCATCGAATGTTTCGCGATAGGCGCCGTTAGTAGCGGGCGTCACGTTCCAATTGACTGGAACCATGTTGGTGGTGGGCGCCGCAAACGCGCCGCCAGCGAGTCCGACTGCCATGCCCGCCAATAAGAGGGCGGCGGTTTGACCCAACCGTTTCTTGTTGCACATGATGATCCTCCACTGTTCAATTTCCACAATCCTTGCTCTCACACGAGAGAGGATTTCCATTTCGTGACATGACTTTATCACAATCGGGGGGTTATCCGCAATTAAGGAAGATAGATAAACCAGACAAAGTTATTAACAGGCCCTGGGCGCCCGCAGACAGGTATTCTGAAAAATGGGGCTTCTTTTTGTCCGTGGGTGCGTGTATACTGACCGGTCTGTTTGCCAACCCTCAACTGCCCATCCGAGCGCCCTATGAAAAAAATCAATCTCTTGTCCGTCCTGATCGCCGGGTCCCTGTTGATCATCGCCACCGGCCGGGCCGAGCCCGTCCTGCGCGATCCTGCGGCGGTGATCGCCGAGGCGGCCGCCGTGACGCGCGAGCGGTTTCCCGACGCCGACACGGTGCTGACCTACAATCTCGTCCACGAGCAATACAACCCCGACGGCACCTCCGAGGCGTGGGACGACGAGTATGTCACGATCCTCACCGAGAAGGGCCGCCGCGAAGTCGGCGCGCGCTCGATCGGCTTCAACGTCTCCTACGGCACGGTCACCGTCGTCCGCGCCGAAATCTACAAGCCCAACGGCCGTGTGATCCCGGTGGATGTCGCCCGCCAGAGCCGCGTGATGATCGAGTCCGGCCAGATGGGGTCCAACATCTTCGACCCCAACAACAAGGTCCTCTCCCTCTCCATCCCCGGTCTGGAGGTCGGCGACACCCTCCACATTTTCACCCGCCACACGACGCACAAGGCCCGCGTGCCCAACGCCTGGTCGGACTATTCGGTCATCGAGTACACCTCGCCCATCCTCGCGCTGGATTACGAGGTCGTCGCCCCGCCCGGCTTGCCGCTGGTCCACCAGGTGCTCCGGGCGCCCGTCACCAACACCGTCGCCGCCGCCGCCGAAACCCTCGCCGACGGCCGCATCCGCCACCGCTGGGCGATCCGCAACGTCCCCCGCATGTTCGAAGAGCCCGACATGCCCCCGATGCACACCCAGGTGCAACGCCTGCTGCTCAGCACCCAGGCCGACTGGCCCACCGTCTCCCGCTGGTACTGGAACCTCTCCCGGCCGCGCCTCGACGCCACGGTCCCCGAGATGGCCGAGACCGTCGGCCGCCTCGTTGCGGGGGCCGATACCCGCGCCGAGCGGATCCGCCGCATCTTCACCTTTGTCTCGCAGCAGATCCGCTACATGGGCATCACCGACGAAGCCGTGGCGCCGGGTTATGAGCCGCATGACGTCTCGATGACCTTCACCAATCGCTACGGCGTCTGCCGCGACAAGGCCGCCCTGCTCGTCGCCCTGCTGCGCTTGAACGGCATCGAGGCGTTCCCCGTCTTAATCCACGCTGGCGCCAAGCTCGATCCCGACGTCCCGCTCCCCTTCTTCAATCATGCCATCGTCGCCGCCGCGCGCGAACCGGCCGACGCCGCCAATCCCTACATCCTGATGGACCCCACCGACGAGAACACGCGGGACATGCTCCCCTCCTACCTCTGCAACCGCAGCTACCTCGTCGCCACGCCCGCCGGAGACCCCCTGCGCGTCTCGCCCGTCGTCCCCGCCGCCAGCAACCTGCTCCACATCGCCTCGGAGGGCGAGGCCGACGCCGCGGGCACCCTCACCCTCCGCTCCGAGATCCGCTTCGACGGCATCAACGACACCACGTACCGCAACCACCTCGTCCGCCTGCCGCCCGACGAGCGCCGCACGTTCTTCGAGAGCGTCCTCAAATCCCGCCTCTCCGGCGCGGAGCTGCTCGACTGCGCCATCCTCCCCGATGATCTCCGTGACACGGCGCAACCCCTGACCGTCCGCCTCGCCTGCCGTGTCATCGACTGGCCGGTCCGCGGCGACGGCATCGACCTCGCCAGCCTGCCGTGGCTCGGCGCCTCCCTCGGCTACGTGAATTTCGTCGTCGGCCAGACGGGCCTCCCGGCGCGCAAGTACACCCTCGAGACGGGCGTCGCCTGCGGGGTCGAGGAGACGGTCTCGATCCGCGTGCGCGATGCCCTCGGCACGCCGCTGCGCATCCCCGAACCGACCCGCCTCGCCCGCCCGGGCGTTCACTTCAGCCTCGTCACCACCGCCGGGGACGGCCGTCTCGGCGGCACCCTGAATTACCGCATCGAGCAGCCCGAATTCACCCCCGCCGAGTATCTCGGCCTCCGCGCGTCGCTCCAGGAGATGGAGGTGGCTTCGCGCCGGCGCCCGGCCTTCGCCGCCACGGGCGGCGCCGCCCGGCCCGACGTGCGCGTGCTGGACGTCCTCACCCGCTACGACCTCGCCGACAGCCGCGCGTGGACCCGCACCGAGACGCGCGTCACCCAGGTGCTCACCTACGCCGGCAAGAAAAAGTGCTCCGAGCTGATGATCGGCTACAACCCCGCCTGGCAGACCGCCGAGCTGGTCAGCGCCACCGTCTCCAACGCCAACGGCACGGTGTTCAGCGTGAACGGCAAGGAGATCAACCGCATGGACGCCCCGTGGGTCGGCGGCGCCCCCCGCTATCCCGCCGCGAAGACGCTCGTCGTCAATCTCCCGGGCGTCGAGACCGGCAGCGTCATCACCGCCGTGACCCGCGTCACGCAGCGCGACGCCCCCCGCTTCACGATCCAGACCGTGTTCGGCGGCTTCGACCCCGTCACCCGCGAGACGATCGAGATCGCCGCGCCCGCCGGCCTCGCTCTCGACACTCGCACCTTCCACGCCGAATCGCTCGTTGAAACGACTGACGCGGAGGCCGGCCGCACCGTGCGGCGCTGGGTCGCCGGACCGCAGGCCGCCATCATCCGCGAACCGGGCCTGCCGCCGGGCTGGACCTTCAAGCCGACCCTCCTCGCCGCAGCCGGCGCCTCCGATGCCGGACTCGCCGAAACGCGCGCCGCCTTCGCCCGCGCCATGCGCGGCCAGACCGCCGCCGCCGCCCAGGCCCGCATCCTCGCCCACGAGGCGGGCTCGCCCGACGCCGCCCTGCTCGCCATCCGCGACTTCGTGCTGCGGACCATCCGCCCCGCCGGCCCCGCCTTCATGGCCCTGCCGGCCGGGCGCGCCGTCTCTCCCGCCGACCAGACGCTCGCCGAAGGCTATGGCCACAGCGCCGATCGCTGCATCCTCCTCGCCACCATGCTCCGCGCCGCTGGCTTTGACGCCGAACCCGTCTTGGTGAATCCCCAGCGCCAGCGCCCACTCTCCCTTTACTCCGCCGCGCGCCCGTTTGAAGGCATTTTAGGCTTCAGCGAAGCGCTGGTCCGGGTCCATCGCCGACCGGGCCTGCTCGCCCGCCTGTTCGGCCGTTCCACCGATGCCGCGCCGCTCTATCTGGGCGATGGCGACCAATACAGCGTCCTAGGCACGACCGCCTTTGAGGACCATCCCCTGCTGATGCTGGACGGCCGCGAGACGCGCGTGGAGACCGCTCCCGCATTCCACGACCGATCCCGAGCCGACTGGCATCTGGCGCTGGACGCCGACGGCGCCGCCCGGATCACCGTCACCAACTGGTATTTCGGCCCCGACTGCGGCCTCTTCCGCAGGCAATACGCCGAGATGCCGCCCGAGGAGCGCCGCCGCCACCACCTCGAACTCGTGAGCGGGATTTCCCGTTCGGCCGAGGCGGTCGGCGACCTCGTGACCGACCTCGACGCCTATCCCGGATTCCGCGCCTTCACCGTCCGGGCCGCGCGTTACGCCGTGCGCGACGGCAACGCCCTGACCCTCATCCTGCCCGACGTCCCGTCGGCGGCCGTCCCCCTGCGCGCCGACCGCCGGTTCAGTCCGCTGCTCCTCGGCGCCGATGGCGAACACCTCTGGACCTGCACCGTCGCCCTGCCGGCCGGCCTCGCGGCCCACATCCCCGTGCAGCCCCCCGCCGTCGCGCTGACGCTCCCCGGCGACGCCGGGTCGGTCACTGGCGCCAGCCGCATCGACACCGCCGCCGACGGCGCCCTCACCCTCCGCTACGAACGCCGCATCCAGAACGCACCCGCGCTCCTCCCTCCCGAGCTCTACCCCGCCCTGCTCGAAGTCAACCGCACCCTCCTCAATCCAGCCCTGCGCACAGTGGTGATCGAACTGGTTCAATGATAAGGAGCGGAGCGCATGACCCGACGAGAGAACCTGCTGCGCATGTACAAACGGCGGGGATACGAGCACGCACCGGTTGGGTTCGACCTTTGCCCATCGCTTCAGGAGACCTACCGCACGATCGCCGGCGACACGCCGATGGAGGAGTACTTCAATTACCCCGAGGGGTTCTGTCTGGGCAGGATCCCCTGGCCGGAATTCAAGCAGCGGCCCGATATCGATTGGTCGCGGTACTTCGACACCCCCTTGAAGCCGGGGACCACCTTCAATGCGTATGGCGTGGCGAATGAACCGGGCAGCGAGGCTGCCAAGCACATGACCTACATGCGGCACCCGCTGGGTCGGGCCACATCGCTCGAGGAGTTGCAAGCCTACCCGTTCCCGGAGATCGACACCGTGAACACCGGCCACATCCGCAAGGCCGTGGCAGACGCCCATGCCAAGGGCCTGGCCGCCTTTGCCTCCATGCAGTGTACGATCTGGGAAACCGCCTGGTACATTCGCGACATGACCCAGTTGATGATGGATATGACCTTGGAGGACGAGAAGGCCACGTTCATGCTTGACATAATCACGGAACGCGCCTGCCAGCAAGTGGCGCTGTTCGCGGAAGCGGGCGCGGATATCGTGGAACTCGGCGACGATGTCGGCATGCAGAGCACGATCATGATGTCGCAGGAGATGTACCGGACCTGGCTGCAGCCGCGCCTGGCCAAAGTGATCGCCACCGCCAAGCGGATCAAGCCGGACATCCTGGTCTTCTATCACACCTGCGGCTTCGTGGAGCCGTTGATCCCCAACCTGATCGATGCCGGCATCGACATCCTCAACCCGGTCCAGCCCGAGTGCATGCCCTTCGATAAGATCCACAGAAAATACGGCCAGCAGCTCTCCTTCAACGGCACGCTCGGCACGCAGACCACCATGCCGTTCGGCACGCCGAAGGATGTGCGCGCGACGGTCCTCAAGAACCTGGAACTCGCCGGCCCGGCCGGCGGGCTGTACTGCTGCCCCA
This sequence comes from uncultured Akkermansia sp., assembly GCA_964506575.1. Taxonomy (GTDB): domain Bacteria; phylum Verrucomicrobiota; class Kiritimatiellia; order RFP12; family JAAYNR01; genus VGWG01. The sequence goes on from CAZDLY010000044.1 coordinate 18,686, forward strand.
CGCATCTGCTCGAACCGGAAGTGCCGTGGGCGAACGTGGAAGCCTACGTGGCCGCCTGCAAGGAATTCCGGACCGCCGGGAGCTAGGCCCGCCGCAGCGCCACCACGGGATCCATTTTTGCGGCGCGGCGGGCGGGGATGAGGCTCGCCAGGGTGCAGAATGCGATGACCAAAACCGCCACCTCGGCCACCTCGCGGGGAACCACCCGATGGGGGATGCCGTCCAGCCCGTACACGCCCTTGGGGAACACCTCCAGTCCGAAGAGGGCCAGCCCGTCCACCAGATGCTGCAGATTCGCCAGCACCAGGAAGGCCAGCGCGATGCCGAGCGCCACGCCCGCCAGACACTGGATCCAGCCGTGCAGCACAAAGGCCAGCATCACCTGCCGCGAGCTGAACCCCAGCGCCTTGAGCAGGCCGATCTCGTCGGTCTTCTGCACCGTGATCACGATGAGGGTGTTCGTCACGCAGAAGATCGCCACCACGGTGATGAACATCAGCAGGATCACCATCATGTTCTTCTCGACGGCCAGCGCGTTGAAGAGCTGGCGGTCGACCTCGTGCCACGTCCGCACGAGATAGTCCGGCCCCGCCGCGCGCGACACCTCGCCGGCCACGCGCCGGAACACCTCGAGCTTCTGCGGCTCGTCCGTCTTGACATGCACCGAATACGCGCCGCCCCGCAGGCCCATGAGGTCGCGGCCCACCGCGAGGGAGGTGATCAGGAAGCCGCTGTCGAAATCCCGCTGCCCGGCGTTGAAGATGCCCCGGACCTGGAGCTCCTCGGGAAAATAGACCTCGTCGGGCTTCACCAGATTCATCGGCGAATAGA
>CAZDLY010000045.1:0-19076 GCA_964506575.1 uncultured Akkermansia sp.
AGGGGTTACGACGCGCCATGCCCGTGAAAAATGAGCCTGTGGGATGCTAGTGATTATTTTCATTGCCGCAGATGAGGCGGCGGCTTCAAGGTGCCAATTTGGCACCTTAAAGCGCGGCCAGAATTTCAACCATCTTTTTCACGCCTTCACAGAACAGGGCGTGGTCGTGATATCGAGCGCAACCCGGCCCGGTTTCCCGCCGACTTCATCTTCCAACTCGGCAGGGACGAGGCTGAGGAATGGCGGCGTTCAAGGTCGCAATCTGCGACCTTGAAGCGGGGGGATATGCGGTTACAATCTGCGCCCGCATCCGAAAAACGCAATGTGCGTTACCAACCATACGCCTTCACCGAACAGGTTGTTCCTTTCACGCCTGTGCGCATGCCTGTGCGTGGCCGCACGCCGACGGCCTCAGCGGGAGCCAATCCCCGCAAGCCTCCCCCGGCTTCCTGATCCACGACAGCACCATTTTCGATGGCGTGGACGAACGCCAGCGAGCTTTGGCGCTCGAACTCGTCGCCAGCGAGTCTCAGGCGCAGGAATTCCTGTACATTTGCACCTGGAACAGCGATTATATTCCTCGTAACGAGGTTTCATCGGGTTTTCGCATTGAGGACTACATCCGCCTGCGGTTGACCGACGCCAATGTGGCGGGGTGCTTGATGGGGGTGAGGTTCTGAGAAGTTCAGCGAATGGGTGCAGGGTGGACACGGTGGTGCCAAAGAAAGAACGGTAGCAGTCGATGAAGACCACGGACAGACTAACGATTCTGGTGTCCTCAACCGTATATGGGGTCGAGGAACTGCTGGATCGCGTCTACGTGGTCCTGACCCAGTACGGTTACCGGCGGACCGAACGCGACAGGAAAGGGCGGAACCGGACATGAACCGGACATGCGTAACGCCCCTGCGGAGATTCTCCGGCCACCCTGCCACAAGTCTTTCCCGGCAGATGGCATAGCCAATAGTGCTATCTGTCAACGGGTTAAGCCGCAACGCGGACCCGCATCCATCCCCGGTATCGCCGCCTTTCGGACATTCTCCGGACACGAACCGGACATGGTCGACGAACTGCCGGACTGCCCGAGACAAACTGGATACCCGTTCCGTCAGCGTCTCGCCTGGGAGTCGTTCTCTGGAGATCCGTCAGGCAGACACCCGCAAGCATCCCCCGGCTTCCTGATCCACGACACAGGCACCCTCGCCCTTTGGGAGAGTTCCGGGACGATGGTTGCGGGCCACGCACGCACGGCACTCGAACTCGCCGCCAGCGAATCTTAGACGCAGGAATTCCTGTACATTTGCACCCGGAACAGCGATTATATCCCCTGCAACGAGTTTTCGTCGGGCTTCCGGATCGAGGACTACATCCGCATGCGGCTGACCGATGCGGATGTGACTGGGTGCTTGATGGGGGGTGAGGTTTTGAACCGCTCAACCAATATTTCACCAATATCCTTGACGGGCTGTGAGATGCCGACACTAAACTGGATACGTCGAAAAGCCGCTAAGGATCATCGGCAAGTACCGTTTTACCTGCTGCTGGAGACATCGTTTGGACTATGAACGTTCCCGTGACTAACCCTTACGAACAGGCGGTGGCGGCGATACAGCAGTGTTTTGCAGCACTGCCGGTGATTGTGCTGGGGAGCGGGCATTCTGCCACGTTTGGTCTACCCGGAATGGACCAACTCCGCGATCATCTTATGCGTCATGTGCCCGCACGTTTGCTGTCAGCGGATGCTGCAACTTGGCGGATGTTTGATGAGACCATCAAGCGATTGCCCTTGGAAGCGGCGCTACATGAGGTCCGCTTGAGTCCAGAGATGATGACGGTCGTGATTGACGAAACCTGGAAGTGCTGCTTTCCGTCTGATCAAAAAGTCTTGGAGAACGTAGTGCGGAATGACAACGGTTTGCCGCTTGCCAGACTTTACAGCTATCTGTTCCGCAGTACGCATCCGCGTCTGGCGGTTGTGACGACAAATTACGACCGACTGGCAGAGTTCGCCGCAGATTCGGCGGGATACGGATGGACCACGGGGTTTGGACAGGGGTATATCGGGCACTGCCACGGGGGACGGAAACTGACGATCCAGAGGGATGGCACCGCCATGAGAATGGTGGACATCTGGAAGGTTCATGGCTCGATGGATTGGTTTGCTGCGGCCGACGGCACTATGTTCAGTCTGCCCTCCTTCTCCGCCCCGCCGGCTGGGTTCACGCCACTGATGGTAGTCCCGGGCGCTGACAAATATAGACGTGCCTATGACGAGCCATTCCGGTCTAGCATTGCCGGAGCGGACAAGGCAATTGGAGTTGGGAATAGCTTTCTTTGCGTTGGGTATGGCTTCAACGACGAACACATTCAACCCCCGCTTCTTGAGAGGTGCAGACGACAGGAAAAGCCCCTTGTTGTCTTAGCCAAGCAATTGACTCCAGCGGCAAAGGGTGTGTTGCTAGATGGACGTTTCCGCCGCTTTGCTGCCTTCGAGGAGACGCCTCGCGGGACGCGCATGTTCAGCGCAGATTATCTTACTGGCGTAGACCTTGACGATGTGAACCTCTGGTCCTTGGGACCTTTTCTTGACAAAGTGCTTTGAAGGGCGGCAGGTATGGCTATCTTTCAGTATCTGGATGAAGATGCGCTCGGAACGGTGATTTCAGTCGATACGGCAACCATCATTGTCAGGGTTGCGGATATCGAGCGGCTCCGCCGGATGCAGGTCAATCGCCTCCTCGTGCTCCAGAGCAGTAAGCCCGGTCAACACCTGATCGGCCTTGTTCAGAAGATTACTCGCAGCGGCTCTGAGCAGGAGAAAACCGGAGATGGCGAACCAGACAAACTCGATACGGATAACCCACCTGTTCAACTGAACCTCGTCCGAGCTACGTTGATCGGAACCTTGATTGACAGAGTAGGCGTGAAAGAGAACGTATTTAGGCGCACGCTGGAGACGGTTCCCGAGATCGACGCAAAGTGCTTCGCAGTGGAGGGCGATGTCCTGACGGCTTTCATGCGCGTCATCGCCAACGTAGCGGCGTACGGGCAGAAACTATCCCTCGGGCATTATACCTTGGATGAGTCAGCCGAGGCGTACCTGAACGGCAACAAGTTCTTTCAGCGCCATGCCATCATCGTCGGCAGCACGGGTTCAGGTAAGTCATGGACAACGGCGCGGGTACTGGAGCAGGCCGCGTTGCTGCCAAGTGTCAACGCACTCGTGTTTGACGTCCATGGCGAGTACGCGCCGCTGACTGGAGACGGTATCAAACATTTCCGCATCGCCGGTCCCGGCGATCTGGAAAGCGACAAAGGCCTTGTTGACGGTGTTTTGTACCTACCCTACTGGTTATTGGCATATGAGGCCATAACATCAATGTTTGTTGACCGTAGCGATCAAAACGCCCCGAATCAGGCCATGCTCATGAGCCGAACTGTGGTGCAGATGAAGAGATCCTTCCTCACAAACTGCGACCAGCCGGCCTTACTTGAAAACTTCACAATTGATAGCCCCGTTCCGTTTGACATGAACGCTCTCCTTGGCGAGTTGAACCGATTGAACAGCGAGACGGTTCCGGGTGCAAGAGCAGGCACAGAAAGAATGGGTGACTACAACGGCAAACTCAGCCGCATGATCGCCCGTCTGGAGAATAAGATTACCGACCGACGACTTGGATTCCTGTTCCAGGCCCCAGCCGAAGCCGGGCAGTTGACGTGGCTTAGCGATTTATCTCGGATCCTGCTGGCGGGTACTAGTCAGCAAGGCGACAGGAAGGGAGGTGTCAAGATTATCGACTTCTCGGAAGTTCCTTCCGATATCTTGCCCCTGATCGTAAGTTTGATTGGCCGACTTGCCTTTGCCGTGCAGCAGTGGACGTTGCCCGAGAAACGGCATCCACTTGCATTGTTCTGCGAAGAGGCTCACTTGTACATCCCGGAACGTTCGGAAGGCGACGCTCCGAGCGAGGTGGCTATACGGGTATTCGAAAGAATTGCCAAAGAGGGGCGGAAATATGGTGTTGGACTCGTTGTCGTCAGCCAACGCCCGTCCGAGGTCAACCATACTGTCCTGAGCCAATGCAGCAATCTCGTTGCCATGCGCCTCACCAATGCGGAAGATCAGTCCGTTGTCAAACGACTTCTGCCCGATAGCCTCGGCGGCTTCGGAGAACTTCTGCCGATCTTGGATACGGGCGAGGCCCTTGTTGTAGGCGACGCCAGTCTTCTCCCTAGCCGCGTTCGCATCACAGAGCCTAACGCCAAGCCGAACAGCGGCACAGTAGACTTCTGGGACAAATGGTCAGAAGCCAACTACCGGGACGGCATTGCCGATGCCGTGACCGCTTGGCGAAAGCAGAATATGCAGTAGTGGAATAAGGACGGTGATTGATGGCACGAGCGACAACGAATGGGAATAAGCGAGTGATTGAGTCTTACGATCACCGGGATAAGCAGCGGACGAATAATCCGCCGGTGGGGCTGGTGACGCCGGTTTATTGAAGAAGAGCAGAGGAAATGACGTGCCAAATGACAACATAACGAGAGCAGCGGCAAGCGTCTCCGGTCTCTACGATGTGCTCTATGAACGAGCGGCCCGTTCAACGCGGGGTGGTCCGCTGTTCAACGCTTTTCCCTACCCGACGAAGATCTCGCCTGAGGCGATTGCGCTGTTCATTGCCTCCCATACCGCCCCCGGGGCAACCGTGCTCGATGGGTTCGGTGGGAGCGGGTCCACGGGGCTGGCGGCCATCCTTTGCGGCTGTCCGACGGATGCGATGATTCTCGAAGCTGAGCGGCTGGGCCTTCCGGTTCGCTGGGGCATGCGTAAAGCCGTGTTGTACGAATTGGGCGTTCTGGGTTCGTTTGTCGCCGATGTGATGTGTCATCCACCCGATCCGGATGTTTTCAGAAGCGCTGCCGAAAGCCTTCTTGCTGACGTGCGCCGCGAATGGGATTGGCTTTACAGCGCTCGCGATCCCGCCGGCAACACCGGGGCGATCCGGTATGTGGTCTGGTCGGATATGTTGGATTGTCCCAGATGTCATCGGGAAGTCAGCTTGTGGGATGCCTGTGTCAGCCGTGATCCCGCTGATATTTCGAGCGTGTTCCAGTGTCCACATTGTCAGCATTCATCGCCCATCAATAAAGTGCACCGTGTCCGGAAGCCTGTCACGGACGCGCTTGTCGGTCAGGAACGAACGGTGCGGCTGCGCTATCCGGCATGGGTCTATGGCGAAACCGACGGACAAACGTGGTCTCGCATGGCTGACATGCATGACCAGGACATCCATGGCAGGATTGAGGCCGCGCCCCTGCCCGGGGGTATCCCGATTAGGCCGGTTCCGTGGGGCGATCTGTATCGGGCCGGCTACCACGAGGGGATGTCGCATCTGCACCATTTCTACACGCACCGCAATCTTCTGGCCTTTTCCGCTTTGTGGGAAGCGACGCAGCGCTTTCCCCGCAAGATTCAGGCGGCGATGCGCTTCTGGCTGCTTAGCTACAATGCGGCGCATTCCACGATCATGACTCGCGTGGTGGCCAAGAAGGGCCAGGCTGACTTGGTCGTGACCAGCGCTCAGCCGGGGGTCCTGTATGTCAGCGGACTGCCCGTCGAAAAGAACATCTTTGCCGGGGTTCAGCGCAAGATCAATACCATGGCACAGGCGTTTGCCATGATCCACGGGCATGACGATGTGGTTGAGGTGCGGAATGCTTCCTGCCTTGATCTGGACCTGCCGGATGGTTCGGTGGATTATGTGTTTACCGATCCGCCGTTCGGCGGGAACATTCCCTATTCCGAGGTGAATTTCATCAATGAGGCATGGCTGAACCGGGTGACCGATCCGGCGGACGAGGCGATTGTTAGCCCCCACCAGCGAAAGACGGTTGATGACTACCAGAACCTGCTTCAGAGGGCTTTCCGTGAAGTCTATCGCGTGCTGCGCCCGGATGGGCATGCGACCGTTGTCTTTCACTCGGCAACCGCCCAGGTGTGGAATTCGCTACGGAACGCATGCGAGCAGGCCGGTTTCGCTGTCGCCAATACGAGTGTGCTTGACAAGACGCAAGGGAGTTTCAAGCAGGTGCGGACCGCCGGGGCGGTGAAGGGCGATCCGCTGATTTTGCTCAGCAAAACGCCGATGAAGGCGGCGGCAGGCGAAGCCGATGTATGGGTGCTGGCGAATCGTCTGGCGGATCAGGCCGTGTTGTCGGACGATCCGAATGAGGCAACGGCGCAACGGCTCTATTCAAGGCTTGTTGCTCACTATCTGGAAGCGAGGCAGGATGTTCCCATTGACGCCAGCGCCTTCTACCGGTTGCTGCCAAGGAGGCGCGATGCGTATGCAGGGCAATCAAGATGAGGATCAGCGCCGTCTGCTGTGGGCGCGTATGGGCGCCGCTTCGCACGAGGCAAGCATTCCCTCCGTTCGCCGCAAGCAACTGGGACAGTTTTTCACCGGAATTCCGCTTGCCCGTCTGTTGGCGGTCATAAGCGTCCGCGAGCATTGCCGCAAAACCATCGACCCCATGGCCGGCACGGGCGATCTGCTGGATGCCGTCATTGAGCGAAGTCGCCGAATGGGTCTGAAGCTGGAACGGCTCGGTGGCATTGAGGTATGTGATATCACCGCCGCGATATGCCGGGACCGACTTTCCGCCTGGCAGGAGGCGGTCCCCGATTTGTCATGCCATGTACAAGTCGGGTCCGCTTTTTCCCCGGAGGCACTCGGGCAACTCGATTTTGGGGCATACGACCTAGTCATCACGAATCCGCCATACGTTCGTTACCAGACCACTTCCAGAAAAGGGACGGACGGCATTGAGGGGGGTGCTCCCGAAATCGTGCGCGGTGCGTTGCTTCGTGTGGTTGAATCCTTGCCGTTCAGTTGCGAGGCGCCGGTGTGGCGCGCCCTGGTGGGCGGCTATTCGGGGCTTTCCGATTTGTCGGTTCCTTCGTGGTTGCTGGCTGCCATGCTGGTCAAGCCCGGCGGCACGCTTGCGCTGGTGGCGCCGGCCACATGGCGCAGCCGCGACTATGCCGACGTTTTGCTGTACGTTCTGGCAAGGTTTTTCAGGCTTGATGTCGTGGTAGCGGATCGTCAACGCGGGTGGTTCTCCAGCGCCCTGGTCCGGACGCAACTGGTTGTGGCGACCCGGCTTCAACCGGAAGAAACGGAGATGCCTCTGGGACAACGGGAAAGGCGTCCGGGAAGTTGCCAATGGATTGAGATCGCCCCCGATGCCCAGGGCGGCGAGAGTCTGGTCGGCGCTGCCTTTCCGTCGGACGATCCTGAACGTGACTTCGCCACCTGGTTGTTTGCGGAGGAAGATGCTGCCGACAGTCGGCAGGGAATCCACCGTGAAGCACGGCTTCATGCTGACGAGACTGCAGACGTGTTGGCGCGCTGCGCCCGGTCAGGATGGTTGCCCAGGGTTGAACCGTTGGCAGGCGACCTGCCGTTGTTTAGCGGCATGGCCAACGGTTCCGATGGGTTGGTGCCACAGGCTATTTCCGCCGTTTTGGATTTCCGCCCGCGCCAGGTGTGCGGATTGGAGGCGCTCGGCGTTAAGGTCAGCCAGGGGTTGCGGACCGGCTGCAATGATTTCTTCTATGTTGATTTTGTGGAATGCACGAATGAGGGTCTCGCCTACGTCCGTCTGAATGCGCTCTTTGGGTGCGCCTGCCTTGCGGTTCCCATAGACGCTCTCGTTCCTGTTTTGCGTCGGCAGGCCGAACTTGAGAGGTATGAACAAGGACTGTTGCCGTCAGGCCGAATTCTTGATTTGCGCCAGTACGTTCTGCCCGAGGATCACGAAGTGGTTGAAGATGCACGGGGAATCTATGCGCGGTTGCGGCAGCCGCCACCCTCCGTGATGACCGAGGAACTGGCCGAACATGTCCGTCGCGCCGCCACGATGGGCCTTGCGGGCGACTCGCGCGGCGGCCGGATCTCGGAACTGACGGCGGTCAGGACAAATGCGCGCGCCGCGAGCAATGGCAGTCGGCCAAGAACCCCGGGATTCTGGTATATGCTGCCTGACCTTGCCCGACGTCATCGTCCGGATGTCTTTGTGCCCCGCGTGAACCAGTTGACCCCTCTGGCCGTTCCCAACAGGGGGGTGCCGATCGTGATCGATGCGAATTTCTCGACCCTTTGGTCCGATGATCGCCGCTGGACTCCTATAGCGATTAGTGCCCTTCTGCGTAGCACATGGTCGCGCGCATGTATGGAGGCGGTGGGAACACCCATGGGAGGCGGCGCGCTTAAACTGGAGGCAACGCAACTAAAGCGCTTACCCGTTCCGAAGCTTGAGGATGATGAGATCAAACGGCTGAGTTCGCTGGGCGGCAAATACCCGATTGATGGCATCGACGCGGTTGTCATCGGTGCGATGCTGAAACACGCGGAGGGCGGGGCCGAACCTGAACGGATATCCCGCACACGGGAGCGACTTCAGTCGTTCATTGAAAATGCGCAACTCAGCCGACAAAGGAGATAGCATGCCAGAACATCTTGAGCCGGTTCGGAATATGATTTCCCGGTGCCGCCGCCTGCGTGACGAAGGCCGTCCGGAAGCCGTGTTGAGAAGTGAGCTGGCTTCGCGATTGCGGCAGGTCTTTCCGGATGTTGCCGATCAGTCTTGGATTGACCACTACACCGAGGGCGCAGAAGCCGTTACCCGGATTGCTACGGCTGGCGGAGCCACGGCGTGTCGCTTCATTGATACGCTCGTTCGTTCCACGGTGATCGAGTATGAGCCAGACCTTCGTCGTGAATCGCGCCGAAATGAAGGTTATCGGCAAGTCAGGGAGTACGCTGCAGGGGCAATCCGGGCCGGAGTTCCCGAATCTTTGGTGCGCGGTATTCTTTCGGATACGGTCGAGTGGCACGTCTATGATATCCGTGTCGCGGAAGGTATTTCGTCGGGCGTATGTACGCCCGAGCACGTCACATTATCGGATGTGGAGTATTTCGTCGCCGAAACCGCCGATGACGAGACAGCTCAGCGATTGAAGTCGTTTCTCAGGAAGCATCTCGCACGAGAACAGTCGCGTCAGATTAGTTCCCGCTTTATTGCCGGAGACCTTGGCTTGGAAAGCCCGGCCTACGGGCGGCACACCGATTCATTGATGCGTCTGGTTCAGGATGGACGTGCGGCGGATTCATCGGTCGGACTCGCTACCGATCTTTGGTCCCGCTTTGTGGACTACCTGGAACATGAGGAGGGCGATTTTCGAGTTCATGCCTATGTGGACGAAGCGTATATCGCGATTCTGGCCAGACTGTTGTGCGCCAATATTCTGGAAGAACACGCCTGTCTGAGTGATGAGGGCGAATTAGCGGACATCCTGACCGGTGAGTTTTTCGAGACCCGCTTCAATCTTCGCAACATGGTCGAACAGGACTACTTCGGGTGGCTGCTGCGCCCAGAGTATCTGCCGCACGTGCTGCCCGTTGCGCTTGAGATTCAGACTGATCTGTACGCCTACGATTTCTCAACCGTTCAGGAGGAAGACCTCTTCGGCCGCTTGATGTCTCAGCTTGCTCGTAAAACCCAGCGCAAACTGCTGGGGCAGGAGTGGACCCCACAATGGATCGCACGCGCCCTGGCCGAGAAGTGCATCAGCCTGCTGCCGCGGAATGAACCGCCGTGTTTCATCGATATGTGTTGCGGTTCCGGGTCCATCATGGCGGAAGTGATCAAGGCCGCCAGAAGGGCCAGGCCGCGAGCCCCATTCGCCCAGATTGCTACCGCGGTGACGGGGTTCGACATCGACCCATTGGCGGTCATGCTGGCCAAGACCACGTGGGTCGTGACCCTTGCGGATGGGATCCGTGGCTCGGAAGCGCAGACGACGGTGCCGGTGTACCATGCCGATTCGCTTTTCGCTGTCACTCCGACCACACGCAGGGTTCCCATGCCTGGAGAAGATGCAGAGATCGTGGTGGAGTTGGATGGGCACGCGGTCTCGCTGCCCGCCGGCCTTGTCAGTCCGGAACAGCGAGCGATGTTCGACGATATCGTCGATTGGTGCTATGACGAAGCCCGTGGTGCCCGGGATAGCGGCGGCACGGCAGGCATAACGGCGGAGCGCGCCGGGCAACTGGTGGCTGGCCTGGCGAACAGGCACGGAATCGAGCTTTCCGCCGAAGAAGTCGCTGAGACCTCACGGGCCGTATTCGAGCTTGCTCATCGGATGGGCGCCCTCGCGGTTGCCAATCGCAACGGCATCTGGGCGTTCATCTTGCGGAACACCTACAGGCCCGGACTGCTGGCAGGTCAATTCAACGGCCTTGTGTCGAATCCGCCATGGCTGACGATGAGCCAACTCGCCGATAATCCATACAAAGAACACCTGACGGAGCGCGCCCAGGCCTACGGCATCAAGCCCAGCGGGGCAGCGCATCTGCATCTTGAACTCGCCACGACGCATCTTCTGCATGCGGTGGACCGCTATCTGAAGACGGGTGCGGGAGTTGCCTGCCTTGTTCCCGGGACGGTACTGAACGGGCAGCACCACGCCAAGCTGCGGGATGGAGCCTTTCTTACTGCGGAACGGCCGGTTCCATTCGGGGTGCGGGAGGTGTGGGACGTGGCGCCCGGTACGTTCAAGGTTCGGGCGGTGGTTCTGATAGGCGCGAAGAGCGGGAATACGGATGCCGTTGCCCGCACGCCCCCCGCCGGTGCCATCGCAGCGGCTGACGGTATTCAGTCTGCGCCTTTTGCGGTACGCCGGCTCGGCAACCGCACCGCATGGGTAGTGGGCGATGCATCGGCGGCCGTAGTAACCAATTCAAATGAGGTTCCTCCGCAGGGCGCCGACCTTATGCCTCGGGCGGCCGTATGCGTCGAGATTGTCAGTGAGCGGGGGCCGGAATGGCGGGTCAAGACACCGGGGCGACGCGATCCGAGCTTCTTTGCCGTAAAGGACGGGAAGCAACTCAAGGACGCCGTATTCAACGGGTATGCCGCTCCGTGTTTCATCCACCGGATGGCGCAATCGCTGAATCTCCTGCCGTTCGTGCTTGATGCGAACTTTACCCGGATCGCCATTCCAGCCCGTCGTGACAGTGCGGGACGGTGGGAGGCTATGGACGTTGCGGCGATACGCACGGCGGGCCTGATCGAGACAGCCAGGCGATTCGAGAGGATCGACCGCGCCATGAAGAGGGCTCACGTCCGTAAGCCGTTGCACGAGTACATCGATGAGCGAGGGAAACTCACGCAACAGGTCTTCCCTCCAGGGCAGTATCTTGTTTTCAACGGAGCGGGTGGCGGCATTGCTTGTGCGGCGATGATGAGGGTTTCGGATCAGCCCGACATCGTGATCGATCAGACGCTCTATTGGAGCCTCGTGACCACCGAAGACGAGTCTTGGTATCGAACAGGCGTATTCAACACCGACGCGCTTACCGCAGCCATCAGGGATTTCAACCCTGAAGGCGAATTGGGGCCGCGACACCTGCACACCTTGCCGAATCGAGTTATGCCTCGGTTCGATCCACTGAATCCGGACCACATGGAGATCAGCAGCCTGGCCCGGCAACTCTCAGAAATGGCGATTCCGCTGATTGCGGATGATCCGGGAATTGCCGATCCCTGCAAACCGATTGCGAGCCGGCGGCGGCGGTTGCGGAGCGCCCTCAAGACCGAGGCCGCGTTCGCTACGCTGGAGAGCGCTGTGGAATCCGTTTTGGCGGATGTTGAGGGAACTCCGTAAAAGAGTGCGCGTATAGGAGATCGGGCATGAAGTATGACGTGACGTTGAGAATGACATTCAAGAGCTCAAGGGACGCGGAACGCGTGCGCAAACAGATCGAATCCGTTTTCGAATTTGGAACCGTAAGCGAAGCCATCGCCGAAGGGCTTGCGTTAAACGAGGATCCGCATCTCGTGGATGTCTCGGTCCTCAGGCTGGCACGTTAATGCCCGGATAGATGCCGGGACACAGCAATTCTAATTTTGGAGATGAAACCATCGGCGTCGGGGTCGGTATCGGTATCGATAAAACCACGGGGATTTCGACCCCGATTCCGATACCGACCCCGACCCCGATGACCCAATCGCCTCATAATTCGAATTGCTGGCCGGGACAGGAAATTTATGGCAAAACCGTCTGGGCTGTGTCAAAATGCTTCATTTCCTGCACACGAAGAAGGCTCGTCACACCCGCCCGTAGTTCGTGTTGCTGCCATTCCTGTTTGCGAAGATCGGTCCCTCACATGAAAACACTCGAACAGATACGCGACCGCTGCCTGACGGTGCCTCTGACCGTCTCCTGGTATCTCTCCGATATCGGACACGGACGCGGCCTCCAGGACCTTTTCACCCGCCAGTCGCCGCAGCGCCTGAAAGCTCTCCGCGAGCACGCTATCGCTCAGAGCGCCGTTTCATCTAACCGCATCGAGGGCGTGGAGATCGAACAATCGCGCATCGGTACCGTGGTCTTCGGACATCCCGCGCTCAAGGATCGCGACGAGGAGGAGGTCGCCGGCTACCGCGACGCCCTCCGCCTCATCCATGAGTCCGGATCGGAGCTTCCGCTCTCCGAAGAGACACTGCTCGCCCTCCACCGCCTGAGTCGCGGCCAGATCTGGGACGCCGGGCAGTACAAGGACAAGCCGGTGGACATCATCGAGATCCTCCCCAATGGCGACCGGCGCGTCCGCTTCCGCAGCGTGTCACCGAACGAGACCCCAGCCTTCACCCGCAGTCTGTTTGCGCTCTGGGCCGATCAGTTCCGCGAGCGCGACGTTTCGCCCTTGATCGTTCTCGCCGCCTTCAATCTCGACTTCCTCTGCATTCACCCCTTCCGCGACGGGAACGGTCGCGTCTCCAGGCTCCTGCTCCTGCTGACCTGCTACCACATCGGCATCGAGGTCGGACGCTACATCAGTCTCGAACGGGTGATCGAAGAGAACAAAGAGCGTTACTACGAGACGCTCCAACTCAGTTCCAAAGGTTGGCACGAAGGCAAGCATGACCCCTGGCCCTATATCGGCTTCCTGCTCTTTGTGATTAAGAAGGCCTATGACGAGTTCGAGGAGCGTGTCGGATCGACCGCCGCCCCGCGCGGAGAGAAGACCGCTCTCATTGAAGCTGCCATCCATCAGCGTTCGGGCGAGTTCGGCGTCTCCGATCTTCAGGACGACTGTCCCGGCGTCGGCGTCGACCTGATCCGAAAAGTGTTGAAACGCCGCAAAGGCTCAAGCGTTGAATGCCTCGGCCGCGGCCAGTCCGCCCGTTGGAGGAATCTGAATTAGGTACTACCCATTGAAATGGGTACTGAATTAGGTACAACGAGGGACATCAGGAGACCCCACATGCCGCAGAAGACCGTTCCGTTCACCCTGTCGCAACTGGAGGCCATCGCGCAGCGGTGGCCGACGCCGTTTCATCTTTATGACGAGCGGGGGATCCGCGAGAACGCCCGCCGGCTCAACCGGGCGTTTGCCTGGAACCGGGGCTTCCGCAATTATTTTGCGGTGAAGGCGTGCCCCAACCCGTTTCTCCTGAAGCTGCTGGCCGGGGAGGGCTTTGGCGCGGACTGCAGCTCAATGGCCGAGCTGGTGATGAGCGAACGCGTGGGCCTCACGGGGTCCGCCATCATGTTCACCTCCAACGACACGCCGGCCGAGGAGTTTGTCAAGGCCCGTGCGATGGGTGCGGTGATCAATCTCGACGATCTCTCGCACGTGGCGTTTCTCGACCGTGTGGCGGGCATTCCCGAACAGGTGTGCTGCCGCTACAACCCCGGCCCGCTCAAGGGCGGAAACGCGATCATCGGCAAGCCCGAGGAGGCGAAATACGGCTTTACCCGGCCGCAGTTGTTTGAGGGTTACCGGCAGTTGCGTGACCGCGGCGCCAAGCGGTTCGGGCTGCATACCATGGTCGCGTCGAACGAGCTGAACCCCCAGTATTTTGTCGATACGGCCTGCCTGTTGTTTGATCTGGCGGTCGATCTGTCTCGCGAGCTGGGCATTACCTTTGAGTTCATCAACCTCGGCGGCGGCATCGGCATTCCCTACCGGCCGGAGCAGCAGGCGGTTGACTTGGAGCGCGTCGGCGCCGGGATCCGCGCGGCGTATCAGGAGCGGCTCATCGGACGCGGCCATCCGGAACTCGCCATCACTATGGAATGCGGCCGGATGGTCACCGGCCCCTACGGATATCTGGTCAGCCGCGTGCGGCACCTCAAGGAGACCTACAAGCATTACGCCGGGCTGGACGCCTGCATGGCGAACCTGATGCGTCCGGCGCTTTACGGCGCCTACCACCACATCACGGTGATGGGCCGGGAGAACGCGCCGCACGAGACGGTGTATGATGTCACCGGCTCGCTGTGCGAAAACAACGACAAATTCGCCATTGATCGCTCCCTGCCGACGCTGGCGGTCGGCGACTGGGTCGTGATTCACGACGCAGGCGCGCATGGCCACGCCATGGGCTTCCAGTACAACGGCAAGCTCCGCTCGGCCGAGCTGCTGCTGCGCGAGGACGGCTCCGTGATCGAGATCCGCCGCGCCGAGACGCTGGACGACTATTTCGCCACGCTCGATTTCACCGCCGCCGCCGCCTTTCCGGTCTGAACCGCGTGCGCAACCGGCGCGGACGTGCGCGATTGACCTAAGAACGACGTTTTACACCACGAAGCACACGAAGCGCGCGAAGGAAGAAAACGAATTCATACTATGCACAAGCTTTATGTCCATTTCGGGGCCGGCAACATCGGCCGCTCGCTGGCCGGCGCGTTGTTCTCGCAGGCGGGTTACGACGTGCTGTTTGTTGACGCGGCGCCGGACCTGGTTCAGGCGCTGCATGAACGGCGGCGTTACCGGGTGGTGGTGAAGGACGTGTTGCCGCCGGGGGCGCCCGATGCCTATTGGGTGGAGCGCGTGGACGCCATTTCGGCGCGCGACGCCGAAGCGGTTGCCGACGCCGTGGCGCGCGCCGACGTGATCGGCACCGCAGTCGGTGCCCAGGTGCTGCCGCTGGTGCTGAGGTCGGCCGCGCCCGGACTGGCCCGGCGCACGACGCCCGTCTCGATCCTGTTCTGCGAGAATCTGCACGGCGCGGCGGCCCTGGCGCGGCGCGAGCTGACGGCGGCGCTGCCGTCGGGATTTCCACTGGCTGAGCGCATCGGGCTGGTCGAAACCAGCATCGGCAAGATGGTGCCGCTGATGCCGGCCGGGGTGCGCGAGCGCGATCCGCTGGAGGTGTGGTGCGAGGCCTATAACCGGATCATCGCCGACCGCGCCGGTTTTGTCGGTCCGATTCCCGATGTCCCCGGATTGGAACTCAAGGGGTGCTTTGCCGCGTACGTCGACCGCAAGCTCTATGTTCACAATCTCGGACATGCGACGTGCGCCTGTCATGGTTTCTTGAAAGGCTATGCGCAGATTTGGGAGGCGATGGCCGATCCGGCGGTGGCCGCCGAGACGCGGGCGGTAATGGATGAGACGGCGCGGGCGCTGATCCGCCGGTATCCGGACGAGTTCACGGCTGCCGGCCAGCACGAGCACGTCGAGGACCTGCTCCGCCGCTTCGGTAACCGGGCCCTGGGCGACACGGTGTTCCGCGTGGGGCGCGACTTGCCGCGCAAGCTGGCGCCGGGCGACCGCTTCATTGGCGGCCTGCGGCTGGTGGCCGAGTTCGGCGGCGATCTGCAGCCGCTCTGCCGCGCCGTCGCGGCGGCGCTGCAATTCAGGGCAGCCGACGAGGCGGGACAGCCGTTTGCGGCCGATGTCGCGTTCCTCGACCGGATCGCAGCCGAAGGGGCGCAGGCGGTGCTGGCGGCCTATTGCGGACTGGATGCCGGTCTGGCCGCTAGGATTGCGGCTCTTGCGCCTGTCCCTCGTCACGGTTCCCGATGCACCTATCATTCGGATGCTGGATAACACGATCATCATGCCTGACACATCCCCAGTGAAGGCTGTTGGCGGCCGGCGCGGGCCGGGCGCGATGCGGCTGGTGGAGTTGGCGCTCTGCCTGCTTGCTCTGCCGATCTGGGGCGCCCTTGTCGCGGCGTTGGCTTTGCTGGTGCGGCTGGTGGACGGCGCGCCCGCGTTTTTCCGTCAGGAGCGGGCCGGCCTGGGCGGTCGTCCGTTCACGCTCGTCAAGCTGCGGACGATGCGGACGGGGGAGGGGAGCGATGCCAAGCGGCTGACGCAGTTGGGGCGGGTGCTGCGCCGGACGAGTCTGGATGAATTGCCGCAACTGTGGCAGGTGGTGACGGGGACGATGGCGCTGGTCGGACCGCGGCCGTTGCCGGTGCGCTACCTCTCGCGCTACACGCCTGAGCAGATGCGTCGGCATGTCGTTCGCCCCGGTCTCACCGGCTGGGCGCAGGTCAACGGCCGCAATGGGCTTTCCTGGGCGGAGCGCTTCCGTCTGGATGTGTGGTACGTGGATCACCGCTCGCTGGGGCTCGACCTCCGGATCGTGGGGATGACGGTCGGGCGGGTTCTCGTCGGTCGCGGCGTTTCGGCTGATGACGAAGCGACGATGCGGGAGTTTCAGGGGTAGTCGTCCGCACCCGCTTATTCGAAGCCATCGGGATTTTGCGACTGCCAGCGCCAAGCGTCGGCGCACATGTCGTCGAGAGTCCGGCAGGCCTGCCAGCCGAGGAGCTTTCGCGCGCATGCGGGGTCGGCGTAGCACGTCGCGATGTCGCCGGCGCGGCGTGGCGCGAAGGTGTAGGGGACACGGCGGCCGCTGGCCTTCTCGAAGGCTCGGATCATCTCGAGCACGGAGTAGCCCCGGCCTGTTCCGAGGTTGACGGTGATCAGGCGCGGCGCGTGGCGCGCGAGGTGGTCCAAGGCGGCCAGGTGGCCGAGGGCGAGATCCACCACATGGATGTAGTCGCGCACGCCGGTGCCATCGGGCGTCGGATAGTCGTTGCCGAAGACTCTCAGCTCAGGCCGCTTGCCGATGGCGACCTGCGCCACGAAGGGAAGCAGGTTGTTGGGGATGCCGTTGGGGTCCTCGCCGATACGGCCGCTGGCATGCGCGCCGACCGGATTGAAATAGCGGAGCCGGGCGATGCGCCAGTCGGGCTCGGCAGCCTGAAGATCGCTCAGGATCTGCTCGGTCATCAGTTTCGTCCAGCCGTAGGGATTGGTGATGCCGCCCGTGGGGGCGTCCTCGCGGATCGGCACCGATGCGGGGGCGCCGTAGACCGTCGCCGACGAGCTGAACACCAGGGTCTTCACGCTGTGGCGCCGCATGGCATAGAGGAGGGAGATCGAGCCGGTGAGGTTGTTGGAATAATAATCGAGGGGTTGCCGCACCGACTCGCCGACCGCCTTGAGCGCGGCGAAGTGGATCACGGCGTCGACCGGGCGGGCGGCGAATATTTGGTCCAGGGCGGCGGCGTCGAGCAGGTCGGCGCGGTGGAAGGCGAGGGGTCTGCCCGTCAGGTCGCGGACGCGCCGCAGCGCCTCCTCCTTGCTGTTGCAGAGGTTGTCGACGACGGTCACGTCGTGTCCGGCGTTCAGCAGTTCCAGCGCGGTGTGCGAACCGATGTAGCCGGCGCCGCCGGTGACGAGAATGTGCATGACGACTCCTAGTGCCGGGCAAACAGCAGGTTCATCAGATCGGGGCCTTTCAGCGCGCCCAGCGCGCCGAGGGGGGCGGAAGCCTCGTCATAGGACTGCACGCCGTCGGGCGGAAAACCGGGTCCGCAGATCGCCACCGGGACGGGTGTGCGGGTATGTTTGCCGGTCGCCAGCGGAACGGGGTGGTCGGGAAGGACGACGCACGTGACGTCCGGTCCGCAGGCGGCGAGCACGCGGGCGACGAGGCGGTGGTCGAAGTCCTCGATGGCCTTGAGTTTCAGGGCGAGGTTCTGGGCATGGGAAACCTCGTCGATGGCCTCGACGTGGACGTAAACAAAATCATGCGTCTGGATGGCGGCGATCGCGGCATCGGCCTTGCCCTCGTAATTCGTGTCGATGTAGCCGGTGGCGCCGGGAACGCGGATGACGTCCATGCCCATGCAGCGGCCGAGGCCGTTGATCACGTCGACCGCGGAGATGACGGCGGCGCGGATGCCGAACCGTTCGGCGAGCGAATGGATGGCCCCGGCGCGGCCGCCGCTCCACGGCCAGATGGCATTCGCCTCGCGGCCGGCCAGGACGACGGAGGCACGCGCGATCAGGTCGCGCAGGACGGCGGCGGTGTGCCGGCCCGCCTCCGACAGGGCGCGCGGCAGGTGGTCGGCGACGGCGTTCCCGTGGTTGTCATCCGGCTTGTCGCAGACGACGGCGTCGCTGAATTCGGGGCCTGAAAGGATGATCAGGTTGCGGTAGCTCACGCCGGTGTGGAAGCGAATCGCGGCGGCGCCCAGCGCGGCATTCAGCGCCGCGACGGCCGACGCGGCGTCGGCCTGCGCGATATGGCCGCCGGAGAAATCGCGCAGGATGCCCGCGGCGTCAACGGTCACGAGGTTCATGCGGAAACAGACATCCTGAGGCCCGAGCGGGATGCCCTGACTGGCGGCTTCGAGCGGGCCGCGGCCGCAGCATTCGGTGGCGAGGTCGCATCCGAGCACCGACATGTTGGCCACGTCGCTGGAGGTCGGATAACCCGGAGGCAGGGTGAGCAGCGTGCCGCTGCGCCCGGTGCGGGCGATGCTGTCCAAAGCCGGCGTGCGCGCGGCCTGGAGCGGGGTCCGGCCATTCAGCGCGGCGAGCGGCTCGTCGGCCATGCCGTCGCCCAGAAACACGATGACTTTGCGGTTTTTATTCATGTCAAGTTGTGCAGCACCATAACATAACGGCGTGATCGCTTCAAGGGTCAACAGCACATCAAAAATACTCCTTGCGTCCTGCGGCGCAAAACGCTACAGTGTGCGGCGTTTCATCCGGCGCGGGGCCGCCGTGTGGCGTCCACTGTCGCGGAAGCGAAGACTGTCGGCGGATGTTTCGCCGCAGTCCGAGCGGATTAACCCCGGAGCGTCCAGCGCGGCGCCTCCTACAACGGTTGAATGGTACACATGGAAATGCCAGCATCGAGCCTGACCGGGCTCACCCTGAAGGACCTGCTTGACGCCGGTCTGCACTTCG
>CAZDLY010000046.1:0-18887 GCA_964506575.1 uncultured Akkermansia sp.
CCGGCGGTGGCGGGGCTGCTGCTGGTCACGGCGTTGCGGATGGTCGGGCGCGGCAAACACTGGGAACGGGGTGTGGCCGCAGGGGCGTGTCTCGTGATGCTGGCCGGCGCGTCGGGTCCGCTCGGATTGATCCTTGGCGCGATCGCGGCCGGGCTGTTGTGGCATGCCGCAGCCGTGGCACGAGCTCGGAAAGGGACGGCGCGATGAGCGTCCTGTTCCAACTGATGGCGGTGTTCTTCAAGATCGGGGTGTTCACGATCGGGGGCGGACTGGCCATGCTGCCGTTGATCCGCAACGAGATGCTGGCGCACGGATGGATGTCGGAGACGGAGTTCCTCGACATTCTGGCCGTGGCGGAGATGACCCCCGGTCCGATGGCCGTCAACATCGCCACGTTTGTCGGTTTCCGGGTCGGCGGCGTGGCCGGGGCGCTCGTGGCGACGCTGGCGCTCGTGTTGCCGTCGCTGCTGGTGGTGTGCCTGCTGGGCGCGGTGTGGCGGCGGCACCGCAACGCTCCCGTCAGCGTCCGCGTGCTGGCGCTGCTGCGTCCGGTGGTCGTCGGGCTTGTCCTGGCCGCCGCGCTGGGGCTTTTCGCCGCCTGCGTCCTGCCCGTGACGGTGGGGGAGGGGGGATTTGACGCACGCACGGTCGATTGGCGGGGACTGGTTGTGCTCGCCGGGGTGGGGGGTGCGACCTGGCGCTACCGGGTCAATCCGCTGCTCGGCCTGGCGGGCGGCGCCCTCGTCGGTCTGGTGCTGTACAGCCTCTGACTCCGCTTGACAGACCCGCTTGGAAATACCATCATCTAGCGCCTGCCACAACCAGCCGGTTGAGAACCGGGTCGCGATGTACGACGAAGCGTGGAAGTACGGGAAGATGTCTTGAAAAAAGAAAGGTGGCGCAGATGAACCGCAAACAGATCGAGAGCTTCAAGAACCCCGGCAACGAATATCGCGGCGCCCCGTTCTGGGCGTGGAACGGCAAACTGGAGCCGGATGAACTCCGTCGCCAGATCCAGGTCATGCACCGCATGGGGCTGGGCGGCTTCTTCATGCATTCCCGCGTGGGGCTCGACACGCCGTACCTCTCCAGGGAATGGTTTGCCTGCGTGGACGCCTGCGTGGATGAAGCCCGGAAACTGAAGATGAGCGCCTGGTTGTACGACGAGGACCGCTGGCCGTCGGGCGCGGCGGGCGGGCTCGTGACGAAGAATCCCAGGCACCGGATGCGTTCCGCCATGGTCAAGGTGCTTGACACAGCCCGGGGGTTCGTGTGGACGCCGGATACGCTCGCCGTCTTTGTGGCGCGGGTTGACGGCGCTGTGGCCTGTCACGTTCGCCCGGTGCCGCGTAACACCCGACCGCCCAAGCTGGCCGAGGGCGAGAAGCTGGTGGCGTTTGTGGTGGAGCTGCAGCCCTGCAGCGACTGGTATAACGGCTACACCTATCTCGACACCCTCAGCCGCGAGGCCGTGAAGGCGTTCATCACGGTCACGCACGAAGCCTACCGCAAGCGCTGCGGCAAGGAGTTCGGCCAGACCATCCCGGGGATGTTCACGGACGAGCCCAACCACGGGAACAAACTGGGCAACCCCAACGACCCCGGCAACCCCGGCGGACTCCCCTGGACCGGCCGTCTCCCGGCGACCTTCAAGCAGCGCTACGGCTACGACCTCGTGCCCCATCTGATGGAACTGGTGTTCGACGTGGACGGGAAGGCCATGACGCCGGCCCGCTACCATTTCCACGACTGCGTGACGCATCTGTACGTGGACGCCTTCTGCCGCCAGATCGGCGCGTGGTGCGCGAAGCACAAGATGCTCTTTACCGGGCACCAGTTGGAGGAGGATTCGCTCTTGCGGCAGACGAACCTGGTCGGCAGTTGCATGCGGACGTATGAGTACATGCAGGCGCCCGGCATGGACCTGCTCACGGAGCACTGGCGCATTTTCAACACGGCCAAGCAGGTCACTTCCGCGGCGCACCAGTTCGGGGCCAAGTGGCGGCTGACCGAGACCTACGGGTGCACCGGCTGGGACTTCCCGTTCGCCGGGCACAAGGCGCTGGGCGATTGGCAGGCGGCCCTGGGGATCAACCTGCGCTGCCAGCACCTGGCCTGGTACACCATGTCCGGCGAAGCCAAGCGTGACTACCCGGCCGGCATCTTCTACCAGTCGCCGTGGTGGGAGCTCTATCCGAAAGTCGAAGACTACTTTGCCCGCATCCACGCCGTCATGACGCAGGGCGAGGAAGTTCGCGATCTGCTGGTCATCCACCCCGTCGAAAGCATGTGGATGATGGTCAAGACCGGCTGGCACGGCAACGCCGACACGCACGCGTTCGATGACTTGCCCAACAAACTGACCGACCGCCTGCTCGCCGAACATGTGGACTTTGACTTCGGCGACGAGGAGGTGATGTCCCGGCTGGCCACGGTGTCCAGGGTTGACGGTGCGCCCGTGATGCGCGTGGGCCGCGGGCGCTACAAGGCCGTGCTCGTGCCGCCGATGAAGACCATGCGGCGCAGCACGCTCGAGCTGCTCAAGACGTTCAAGGCCGCCGGCGGCGTCGTCTCGTTTGTGGGGGAGATCGCTGCCGCGATCGAGGGAACCCTGTCCGACGAGGTGAAAACCTTCGCCGCGACCTGTCCGCACACGTCCGAGATCGGTGCCGCGGTCATCGCCACGGTGGCGGTGGCCCGCCGCCTGTCGATCGCGGGCCCGGATGGACGCGAGATCACGCCGGCCCTCTATCTCCTGCGCGAGGACAAGAACGCCTTCTATCTCTTTGTCTGCAATACGGGAGACGATTTTGTGAATTCCACCCGGCACTTCATGGGGCAGGCGCTGGTGCGCGACCGCACGCTCGCCTTCGACGAGGTCCGTATCCGCGGTTTTGAGGGGTGCGCGGGAACGCCGCTGGAGCTGAATCCGGAGAACGCCGCGATTGTCGAGGCGCAGGCTTCCCGCCGTGGCGCCGGATGGGAGATTCGCACCTCCCTGCCGGCGTTGGGGAGCCGGCTTTTCGTGATCCCCAAGGCGGCGGAGAGCGCGGCGATTCCGCGGCCCGAGCCATTGCGCGTCGCGCGCTGCGAGACGCTGGCCGACGAAAGCTGGCGCATCACGCTTTCGGAATGCGCGAATTTGCCCCTGGACCGGCCGCGGTACCGGATCGGCGGCAAGCCGTGGCAGGCGGAGACGGAAATCCTGCGCGTGGACCGGGCGGTGCGCGACGCGCTCGGCCTGGCGCACCGCGGCGGCAGCATGGTGCAGCCGTGGGCGCGGAAGCAGTCGGCCAAGCCGAAATCCGCACCGGTGGCGCTGGCCTACGCGTTTGAGTGCCAAGCGCTGCCGTCCGGCGATCTTTTCCTGGCGCTGGAGGA
Source organism: uncultured Akkermansia sp. (assembly GCA_964506575.1). Classification (GTDB taxonomy): domain Bacteria; phylum Verrucomicrobiota; class Kiritimatiellia; order RFP12; family JAAYNR01; genus VGWG01. The sequence continues at coordinate 3,382 of CAZDLY010000046.1, forward strand.
GCCGCAGCTGTTCCGTGTTTCGCTGAACGGCCATGCGGTCGCCAACGCCGCGGAATGCGGCTGGTGGGTGGACCGATCCCTGCGCAAGCTGCCGCTGGATACCGCGTGCCTGAAGCTCGGGACGAATGAACTCGTGCTGGAATGCGTGTATCGCGAGAACGATCCGGGGCTGGAGATCGTGTACCTGCTCGGCAACTTCGGCACGGCGGTGCGCGACACGGCTGTCTCCCTGACCGCTCCGCCGGTCGCGCTCAAGATCGGCGACTGGGTGGAGCAAGGATTGGCGTTCTACAGCGGCTCGGTGGCGTATCGGCGCACCCTGGATGTGAAGCCGGCGGCCGGCGAGAAGGTGTTTGTCCGGGTGCCGGAGTATCGCGGCGTGGCGGTGCGTGTGCTGGTCAACGGGCAGGCGGCTGGAGTCATTGGCTGGGAGCCCAACGAAGTGGACATCACGCCGCTGCTCACCGGCGCGCCGGTCGAACTGGCAATCGAAGTGGTCGGCCACCGGCGCAACTCGCACGGGCCGTTTCATATCCGCGAGAAATGGCCGTTCTGGACCGGACCGGGCGAGTTTGCGCGTGGAGGCGATTCCTGGCTTGAGGGCTACCAGTTGGTGCCCTGCGGGCTCATGGCGCCGCCGGTGGTGGAGGTGCGGAAGTAGCGGTGGCCTTCGACCGTCGGCACCGTCGTAGAATAGCCTGGAGGATTTGGGTATCGGTAGAGTTGAAAAAGGAGGGGAGTGCATGTGGCGCAACGCAATGTGTATGAGGGTGCGAGCAGTGTGACCGGCCAGGCGACGTTTCGGAGGCGCCTGGAAGGAAGGGGGAAGAAGCTCGGCATCGGGTTGATCGGGGCCGGCGGCATGGGGCGGTTGGTTGCCCAGAAGGTGTTGGCCCAGGATCCGCGTCTGGAAATACGCGGGGTGTTTGACCCGGACCGGCGGTCCGTGAGCGCCACGCTCTCGACGCTGGCTCCCGGTGCCGCGGTGTTCAAGGACTTTCGCAGGCTGTGCGAGTCGCCGGACATTGACTGGATCATGATCGCCTCGTGGAACTGCTTTCACAAGGAGCAGGTTGTTGCGGCCTTCGAGGCGGGCAAGCACGTGTTCTGTCAGAAACCCCTGGCGATCAATCCCGGGGACTGCGTGGCCATGCGCAAGGCATGGAAAAAGAGCGGGTGCCTGTTCAACATCGGGTTCAGTCTCCGGTATACGCCGCATTATCGCACGATCCGCCGGCTCATCGAGGACGGTGTGGTGGGAGAGGTGGTGAGCCTGGAGTGCCACGTTCCACACGAACTGCAACAGCGCCATTCCCGAGCGCCGCATGTACATCGTGGGCACGGAAGGGGCGATTCGCGCCGACATCAATCGCTCCTCCATCGAGGTGGCGCGCGTGGGGTTCAACGAGAAGATCCGGACGGTCAAGGCCCGCGCGGCAGGAAGCCACGGCGGCGGCGACGATGTCCTGGCGCGGGAGCTTGCCCAAAGCATGCTCAAGGGCGTGAAGCCGGCCGTGGGGTTGGAGGAAGGACTGGCCTCGGCCTTCACCTGCTTCGGGATTGACGAAGCCCGGGAGACGGGACGCGTAGTCGAGATGAGCACGTACTGGAAGATGGTGCGGTAGCTGATTCCGAGGAGGATCAATTGCGCTATCATGCAGCTTATTCTGTTGTAGCTCAGGGTAAACGGAGCGGTGGTAGTCCCGCGTTAAAAAAGGAAATGATCATGGCCAGAAAGAATGCGGCAGGGGTGGCGCAGCCGGCATCGACATCGTACGGGCAGGGGGATACCTCCTGGTTTACGCAGGCGCGGTTCGGCATGTTCATCCATTGGGGGCTCTATTCCATGCCGGCGCGGCATGAGTGGGTCCGCAACTGGGAGCGCATCACCAACGAGGGGTATCAGAAGTATTTCGACCACTTCAACCCCGACCTCTACAACCCCAGGGAGTGGGCGCGCCTGGCCCGCGAGGCGGGGATGAAGTACTTCGTCATCACCACCAAGCACCACGAAGGGTTCTGCCTCTGGGATTCCAAGCTTACCGACTACAAGGCGACGAACACGCCCTGCGGCAAGGACCTGCTGCGGCCGATGGTCGAGGCCTTCCGCGCCGAAGGGATCCGGGTCGGATTCTACTACTCGCTGATCGACTGGCATCATCCGGAGTTCCCGATCGACAAGATCCATCCGCTGCGGGACGACAAGGAGGCGCGCGAGAAGGCCAGGCGCCGCGATGTGCGCAAGTATGCCGAGTATATGCGCCGGCAGGTGAAGGAACTGCTGACCCAGTTCGGCAAGATCGATATCCTGTGGTTCGACTTTTCCTACCCCGGCGAGGATGGCAAGGGGCACACGGACTGGGAATCCGAGAAGCTGATCCGGATGGTGCGCAAACTGCAGCCGGACGTGATTGTGGACGACCGGCTCGATCTGCCCGGCGTCGGCGATATGGTCACGCCTGAACAGTTCCAGCCTTGCAAGCCGTTGATCAAGGACGGCAAGCCGCTGGTGTGGGAGGCCTGCCAGACGTTCTCCGGCTCCTGGGGATATCACCGGGATGAGGAGAGCTGGCGCAGCCCCGAGGAGCTGATTCGCACCCTGGTGGATTGCGTGGCCAAGGGTGGCAACCTGCTGATGAACGTCGGACCCACGTCGCGCGGCCTGTTCGACCACCGCGCCGTGGCGCGGCTCCAGGCTTACGCCGAGTGGATGCGCTACCACAGCCGTGCGATCCATGGCTGCACGGCGGCGCCGGAGGGAATCCAGTGTCCGCCCGACTGCCGCCTGACCTACAATCCGCAGACACGCCGCATCTACCTGCACCTCTTTGCCTGGCCGTACAAGAACGTCTACATCGAGGGGATGCCGCCCGTGGCGTATGCCCAATTGCTCCACGACGGCTCCGAGGTCGCCATGCGCGGCCTGGAGGCGTGGCAGAAGGATCGGGCGGATCTCTGCGGCATCCCGGCCTCCGCGCTGGCCATCACGCTGCCGCAGAAGCCGCCGCAGACGGCCATTCCGGTCGTGGAATTCATCCTGAAGTGATCCGCCGGCATCAGAAGGAAGCACGATGAATGAAAAATAGGAAAAAGACTGACAAGCCACAGCTTCATCTCGTCTGCAACGCCCACCTGGACCCGTACTGGCAATGGGAGTGGGAAGAGGGCGCGGCGGCGGCGGTCTCCACGTTTCGCACGGCGGCGGACTGCTGCGACCTTTCCGACTCGTTCATCTTCTGCCACAACGAGGTCATCCTCTATCAGTGGGTGGAGTCTTTCGAACCGGAACTCTTCCGGCGCATCCGCCGCCTGGTCAAGGCCGGGCGCTGGCACATCATGGGCGGGTGGTTTCTTCAGCCCGACTGCAACATGCCGTGCGGCGAATCGTTCGTGCGCCAGATGCTGCTCGGCAAACGCTGGTTCCTGGAGAAGTTCGGGGTGGAGCCGCGCACGGCGATCAATTTCGATTCCTTCGGCCATACCCGCGGGCTGGTCCAGATTCTCCGCAAGGGCGGCTACGACGGCTACATCGCCTTGCGCCTGGGCGACAACCCGCAACCGCCTTCCGAATTCATCTGGATCGGCTACGACGGGTCGGAGATCGTCGTCAAACGGGGTGAGGTCTGGTACAGCACCCCGCTGGGTCAGGCGGCCGAAAAGGTCCGGGAGTTCAAGGAACAGCACAGGGACGGACGGCCGGTGACCCTGCGTCTGTGGGGCGTCGGCAACCATGGCGGCGGTCCCTCCCGCAAGGATGTCGAGGACCTGGACGCGTACATCGCCGCCACCGCCGATTGCGAGATCCTGCACTCGACACCCGAGGCGTTCTTCGAAGCCTTGCGCGCCTCGGGCATGCCCTTGCCCCGGGTGGCGCGCGATCTCAACTCCGTCATGGTCGGTTGCTACACCTCCCAGGTGCGGATCAAGCAGAAGCACCGCCTGCTCGAGAGCGAACTGTACGCCACCGAGACGATGCTGGCCACCGCCGCCATGCAGAACCGGCTGCGCTATCCGGGCGACGATCTCCGCGCGGTGATGCAGGACCTGGCCACGGCCCAGTTCCACGACATCCTCCCCGGCAGTTCGGTGCAGAACGTGGAGGATGCCGCGCTTCGACTGATCGACCATGGCCTCGAAATCCTCTCGCGACAGAAGGCGCGCGCCTTCTTCGCGCTGGCGGCGGGCCAGCCGCCGGCCGCGGACGGCGAAATACCGATCCTGATCTACAACCCGCATCCCTGGCCGGTCACGGGCGTCTGGGAATGCGAGTTCGGGCTGGCCGACTTCGGTTGGAAGGAGGAGTTCACCCTGGGTCAGGCGTTCCAGAACGGCCGGGCGCTTCCTTCACAGATCGAGAAGGAAAACAGCAACCTGAGCCTGGATTTCCGCAAACGCATCGCGTTTACCGCGGAACTCGCGCCGGCGAGCATGAACCGGTTCGATTGCCGGCTGTACGTGGTGCCGGCACGGCCCCAGCCGCAGCAGCAGACCGTGGACGGCCGGATCCGTTTCGACAACGGCGCCATGCAGGTCGAAATCGACGCGGCGACCGGATGGTTGACGCGCTACGCCGTGGGCGGCGTGGACTGCCTGCAGCCGGGTGCGTTCCGCCTGCTGGTCATGAAAGACAACGAAGACCCTTGGGGTATGCGGGTCAGGCAGTACCGCGAAGCGGACGGTGAGTTCTCGCTGCTTTCGCCCGAGGCGGGAAGCCGGTTCTCCGGACTGCAGCCGGAAAACGTGATCGCGTCTGTCCGGGTGATTGAAGACGGACCGGCACGCCTGGTGATCGAAGCCGTTTTCGGGTTCAGGAACTCGTTCGCGGTGCAGACGTACAAGCTCCCGAGGCACGGAACGGAACTGGAGATCCAGGTGCGCGTCTTCTGGAACGAGAAGAACCGCATGCTGAAGTGGAGCGTGCCGACGCGTCTGTCCGGAAGCCGTTGCCTGGGCCAGGTCGCATGCGGCATTGAGAGTCTGCCGGTGACCGGCGACGAATGGGTGTCCCAGCAGTGGCTGATGGTGGTGGACGACGAGCGGCGCCTCGCGCTGAGCGTGGCCAACGACGGGCTCTACGGGTCGGACTGCAAGGACGGCGAACTGCGCCTGTCGCTGGTGCGGTCGCCGGCGTACTGCGGCCACCCGGTCGGCGACCGGCCGATCGTGCCGCAGGACCGTTTCCTGCCGCGCATCGATCAGGGCGAGAGACTCTACACGTTCCGCGTCAACGCCTCGGGCTTGGAGGAGCGCCTGGATGCCATCGGGCGTGAAGCGCTGGCGCTCAACCAGAAACCGATGGCGTTGTCGTTCTTCCCGTCCGGCCGCGGGGAATCGCCGCAGCCGGGCGCGCAGGTGGACGATCCCGTCGTGCAACTGCAGGCCTTGAAACAGGCGGAGGACCACGCCGGCTGGATCGTGCGGCTGTTTAACGCTTCCGCGTCAGCGCGCACCATCCGGCTGAGCATTCCGGCGCTGGCCGTGAAGTCCCGGGTCCGGCTGGGCGCGTACGAACTGAAGACGCTCCTGATTGCGGGGCCTGGGGAGGGAGCCGTGGAGGCCGATCTGATCGAACGGCCGCTCCAGCGCAGGCGCCCTGAAGAGCCACGAAGAAAGGTGAGATAACAGGGAGTGGAACGGTGTGTGAGTGGGTGTGTGAGTATGTGGGTGTGTGAGGTTCCCTGATGCCCACGCACCCACATACTCACCCACTCACATACCCCCATACTCACACACCTGGATTGCGGGCGAACCCCGCACGGGGAGGCGCTCCATGAAGCCATGCGGTAAACAGGCAGTCGAACCGGCGCGATCGGCGCGGATGGCTTTCTTCGCGGGAACGTGCTTCGCGCTCGCCGGCGTCCTGCTGGTGGCGGGGTGCGCATCCCCATCCGCGCCGGAGGCCGGGCTGCGTGCAAGCAGCGGGGACGCGCGCCGCCGCTATGAAGCGGCGGACGCGGCGGAGGCGAATCCGCCGTTTGACGGGACGGCGACGCTCGACGACTATCTCCGGCGCGCCTTTTCGCACAACTCCGGTCTGCGGGCGGCGTTCGACCGCTGGCAGGCGGCGCTGGAACGCATTCCGCAGGCGCGGGCCCTGGATGATCCGACGCTGTCGTTCGAGTATTTCATCGAGCAGATGGACTCGCGCTACCAGGTGAGTCTGACCCAGGTGTTTCCTGCATTCGGAAAGCGGGCCTTGCGCGAAAGCCGGGCGGCGGCGGAAGCCGAGGCCGCCATGCATGCCTTCGAGGCGGAACGTGTGACGCTCTTCGATCGCGTGGTCAAGGCATTCTACGCATACGATTACCTTTTCCGCGCCACCCGGGTGACCGATGAGAATCTCCGACTCCTCGCCGATCTGGAGCAGGTCGTCACGATCCGTTACAAGGCCGGGTTGGCCCCCTTTTCCGATCTCATCAAAACCCAGGTGGAGAAAGACCGGCTTGAGAACGAACGAGGCACGTTACGGGATGAGCGCGCGTCGCGGTCGGCCGTCCTCGCAGCCCTCCTCAATCTGCCGGTGCACGACGTGCTTCCCTGGCCCAAGGCTCCGCCCTCCGGACCGGCCATCCTGGAAGTCGGGGTGCTGGATGAGTTGCTTGCGGATCTGAATCCGGATCTGAAGGCCGCGGAATCCATGATCGCCGCCGAGAGATACCGGAAGAAGCTTGCCCGCAAGCGTTTCCTGCCGGATGTCATGCTTGGGGCAAGCTGGATGGTCGCGCCTGGAATGGGCGGGAGCGGCGACGAGTCCGACGTGAGCCTCATGGCGGGCATTACCGTTCCCATCTGGTGGGGTCAATACCGCGCGGAAATCCGGGAGGCCGAAGCTATGATCCGGGCGGCATCCAACGAACGCGACGAGATGCAAAACAATCTCAAGGCCGAGCTCGGCATGGCGATCTTCAAGTTTCGCGACGCCGAACGAAGAATCGGTCTTTTCGCGACCTCGCTGGTTCCCAAGGCCACGCAGGCGCTGGAGGTGGCCAAGCAGGAGTTCTCGACCGGCAAAGCGGACTTCATGACGCTGATCGATGCCCAACGCACCCATCTCGAGTTCAGGCTGATGCTCGAACGCGCGACGGCGGACCGGGAAATCGCGCTCGGCGAGATCGGCTGTTGCATCGGGAGGTATGATGTCGGGATCGGACGGGACGCTTCGCCGCCCGCGGAAAGGCGGTGAAATGGACGGGAGGTGAGGATGCCAAGACGCATGATGTGGGTATTTGCGTGGGCGGCGGCTGTGCTCGTTGTCGGGTGCAACTGTCCCTGACGAGAAGCATGGCGAGGAACAAAACAAAACGGAAAGCATGGAAAGGATTCGGTTATCATGAAAAGCATGACATTGGGAATGGGTCTGTTGGTCGGCGGATTGTTGGCGGGATTCTCGGCGCTCGCGCAGGATGGCGGACATGCCCATCCGGCGCGCGCGGGCCGAAACGAGCCTGCGGGCCCGGAGCCAAAAGCGGCGGTCACACTGCAGACGACCTGCCCGGTGATGGGCGGCGCGATCAACACGAATCAGTACGTCGACCACGACGGCAAGCGCGTCTACGTGTGCTGCGCGGGGTGCATCGCCAAAATCAAGGAAGACCCCGCCAAGGTCGTCAAGACCCTGGAGGCGTCCGGCATCGTGCTGGCCCCGGCGGACAAGACCGACAAGCCCGCCGAACCGAAGAAGGCGGCGGCCAAGGGACACGAAGGGCATAATCACTGATCAGAGGGGGCATGTGGGAGAGGATGGGAGTTCGTGTCAATGAAGGAAACAACGAAGCGATTGGCGCGCGGCAAGGCAGAACTTTTTGCCGTCGCCCTGGCGATGTTTGCGGCGGGTTTTGCGCTGAGAGGGTGTTTGCTCCCGACCCCTGTGTCCGAGAAAGCCGACGCAGCCGAGCCTGCGGTCCGGGCCGCCGAAGTCTGGACCTGCTCGATGCATCCCCAGATCCGCCAGCCCAAGGCCGGGGCGTGTCCGCTGTGCGGCATGGACCTGATTCCGGTCACGTCGGAGTCCCCCGGCGCGGCAGACCAGCCGCGCCAGTTGACCCTCTCCCCGGCGGCCCGCAGGCTGGCGGAGGTCGCGGTGGCGCCGGTCGAGCGGCGGACGGTTGCGGTGGAGATCCGCATGGTCGGCAAGGTGCGGTTCGACGAGACGCGCCTGGCCTACATCGCCCCGCGCGTCCCGGGCCGGATCGACCGGCTTTACGCGAACTTCATCGGCATGCCGGTGCAACGCGGCGATCACCTGGCCGACCTCTACAGCCCCGAACTGATTTCGGCCCAGCAGGAGCTGCTGCAGGTCGCGAAGTCCCGGGGGGGCGAGGCCTCATCCGTGTCGCTGCTCAACGCCACGCGTGAACGGCTGCGGCTCTGGGGACTGACCGCCGAGCAGGTCGCCGAGATCGAGCGCAGCGGACAGGTGCGCGATCATGTGACCTTCTATTCCCCGATCGGCGGCATCGTGGTCGAGAAGGAGGCGAGGGAAGGGCAGTACGTGGAGACCGGTATGCGCCTGTTCACCGTGGCGGACCTGTCCCGCGTGTGGGTGCAGCTCGACGCCTATGAATCCGATCTCGCGTGGCTGCGGTACGCCCAGGAGGTCGCGTTTCAGGCCGAGGCCTATCCGGGCGAGATGTTTACGGGCACCATCTCCTTCATTGACCCGATGCTCGACCCGATGACGCGCACGGTCAAGGTGCGTGTCAACGTGGCGAACGCGGAGGGCCGGCTGAAACCGGAGATGTTCGTCCGCGCCGTGGTGCGCGCCACCGTGGCCGGGGACGGCCAGGTGCTGCGCGGCGATCTCCGCGGCAAGTGGATCAGCCCCATGCACCCGGAGATCATCAAGGACGCTCCGGGCGCGTGCGACGTCTGCGGCATGCCCCTCGTGCGCGCCGAGGATCTCGGCTATGCCGCGCCGGACGAAGCCCGCGGCGCGTGGCCGCTGGTCATCCCCGCCTCGGCGCCGCTGGTCACCGGCAAGCGGGCCGTGGTCTATGTGGCCCTGCCGCAACAGGAAGGAACCTATGAAGGGCGCGAGGTGGTCCTGGGCCCCCGGGCCGGAGACTACTTCCTGGTGCGGGAGGGGGTGCAGGAAGGCGAGCAGGTCGTCATCAACGGCGCTTTCAAGATCGACAGTTCGCTGCAGATACAGGGCAAGCCGAGCATGATGGCCCCCGAGGGTGGAGCCGCGCCGGTCGGGCGCCAGCACGGCGAGGCTCCGCCTGCGGCTCGGACTGGGACGAACGCCGTCATTCCCGCGAACGTCGTTGCGCCGGATGCGTTCCGAAGACAGCTTGACGGTGTTCTGGACAACGTTCTGGCCACGGCCGATGCCTTGGCTGGCGACGATCTGGAGTCCGCGCGGACGGGCGCTGCCAACGCGAAGAAATATCTGGCCGCGGTGGACATGTCCGTCCTCGCCGGCAAAGCCCATGAGCGCTGGATGCAGTCGCTCAACGCCTTGAACGTGTCTGCGGACAAGATGGTGGTGGCGAAGGACCTCGAGACCTTCCGTATCGCTTTCGCTTCGCTGTCGTCCGAGATGGCCCGTGTCGTCAGGACGTTTGGCCCAGTCCGGTCCGAACCGGTCTATGACCTTCGCTGTCCCATGGCATTCAACAATCGGGGCGCCACCTGGTTGCAGAAGGATCAGCGGGTCCGCAACCCCTACTTTGGCAAGGCCATGTTGACCTGCGGCGAAGTTGTCGAGACGATAGGTGGAAGGTGATAGGTGATAGGTGGAAGGTGATAGGTGGAAGGAGACAAGGGATGAGCCAACTCAAATCGTTTCGGGATTTGAAGGTGTATCAGAAAGGCGAGGACTCCCTAACACCTAACACCTCCCACCTAACACCTCCCACCTCCTCTCCGCCGCCCTCATTTCTGGACAGGGTGATCCGGTTCTGTCTGGAGCAGAAGCTGGTCGTCGCCCTGATCGTCCTCTTCGTGATCGCGTGGGGCGTCAGGGTCGCGCCGTTCAACTGGAACCTGGGCGGGCTGCCGCGCAATCCGGTGGCGGTGGACGCCATCCCCGACATCGGCGAGAACCAGCAGATCGTCTTCAGCGAGTGGATGGGGCGCTCGCCCAAGGATGTGGATGATCAGGTGACGTATCCGCTGACCGTCTCCCTGCTCGGCATTCCGGGGGTCAAGACCGTTCGCAGCTCCTCCATGTTCGGCTTCTCGATGATCTACATCATCTTCGAGGAGAGCGTGCCGTTCGAGGTTTCGCAGAACCGGGTCATTGCGCGGCTGAACGGGCTTTCCGCAGGGCTGCTTCCGGCGGATGTGAAGCCGGCGCTGGGACCCTACGCCACGGCGCTCGGACAAATCTTCTGGTACACGCTGGAAGGGCGCGATCCCGACGGGAAGCCGGCGGGAGGGTGGGATCTGCACGAGTTGCGGACCCTGCAGGATTGGACGGTGCGCTACCACCTGCAATCCGCCGCGGGCATCACGGAGGTCGCCCCGGTCGGCGGTTTCACGCAGGAATATCAGATCGATGTGGACCCCGACGCGATGCGGGCGCATGGCGTCATGCTGGAGGAGGTCTTCCGGGCGGTGCGCATGTCCAATCTGGATGTGGGCGCCCGGCAGATCGAGTTGAACCGGGTGGAGTACCTGATCCGCGCCCGCGGGTTCATCCGCAACGTCGGCGACATTGAGAACACCGTCGTCAAGGTGAGCGACAACGTGCCGATCTATGTGAAGAACATCGGCCGGGTCGTGCTGGGGCCCGCCGCGCGCGAAGGGGCGCTGGACAAGGAGGGCGCCGAGGCCGTGGGCGGGGTCGTCGTCGTCCGGCATGGGTACAACCCGCTGGCGGCGATCCAGAACGTCAAGGCCAAGATCGCCGAGATCGCGCCCTCGCTGCCGGTGAAGGTGGTCGTGGACTACAATCGGACCGGGCGCGGCGACCTGGAAACCTTTGCCAAGGAGCACGGGTTCGAGGCCTATGCCGGAGCGGAAATCAACCAGGAGGCGTGGCTCAAGTGGCTGACGTCCGCGCCTCGCGCACAGTGGCCCAAGGGAGTCACCACCAGTCGGGTGACCGTGGCGCCCTTCTACGATCGGACGGGCTTGATTTATGAAACCCTCGGCACGCTCAACAGCGCGCTGTTCGAGCAGGTGTTGATCACCACGATCGTGATCGTCATCATGGCTGCCCACTTGCGCAGCGCTGTTCTGATCAGCGCCGTGATGCCGTTGTCCGTGCTGATTTCGTTCATGGCGATGAAGATCTTCGGCGTGGATGCCAATATTGTCTCGCTTTCGGGGATAGCGATTGCCATTGGCACGATCGTGGACATGGGGATTGTGATCACCGATAATATCCGTCATCATTTGGATCGTGCGGCGGCTTCCGAGTCCCGCCTCGAGGTGATCTACCGGGCGACCAGCGAGGTGGGTAGCGCCATCTTCACCGCGATCGCCACCACGGTGGTGGGGTTCCTGCCCGTCTTCCTCATGACGGGGCCGGAGGGAAAACTCTTCACGCCGCTGGCGTTCACCAAGACCTTCTGTCTGATCGCGTCGGTGATTGTGGCGCTCACTGTGATTCCCTCTGCGGCTCACATCCTTTTCACCGGACGCATTCGGTCCCGCATCGGGAAGCGAGCGCTCGCGGTAGGGGTTGCGGGACTGGGCGTCTGGCTTGCGCTGCAATTTCATTGGTGGGCGGGTGGCGTGGTTCTGGCGCTGTCCGGCGTTTACTGGGCGATCGAGGAAAGGGTGCCGGCGGCCGTGCGTCGTGTCGTCCCCTGGATCGCCAACGGGATGGTGGTGCTGTTTGTGGGCGTGGCGCTCACCTCGCACTGGATGCCGCTGGGTATCGAAAAAGGGTTCTGGAGGAATCTTTTCCTGGTGGCCATTCTTATTGGCGGATTCCAGGGATTCTACTTCGCCGTCGAACGCTTCTACGAGCGTATCATGCGCTATTTCTGGGTCACAAGCTCGTCTTTCTGGCCATGCCCGTTCTGATCGTGCTGCTGGGTTACATGAGCTGGCTGGGATTCGGGACCCTGTTCGGTTTTGTGCCGAGGGTGGCGGAGAAAGTCGGCATCAAGACGGAAACCGTGCAGCGGACCGGTTTCTGGTCGGCCATGACGCACCGGTTCCCAGGCCTGGGCAAGGAGTTCATGCCTCCCCTTGACGAGGGATCCTTTCTCTATATGCCCACCACGATGCCCCACGCTTCCATCGGCGAAGCGCTGGATGTCATCCAGAAGCAGGACAGGGCCATCCGCGCGATCCCGGAAGTCGATTCCGTGGTCGGAAAGATCGGTCGCGCCGACACCGCGCTGGACCCGGCCCCGGTCAATATGATCGAGACCGTCATCACGTACAGGCCCGAGTACATCACCGGCACGGATGGCCGCCGGGTCTCATTCCGGTACGACACGAAGCGCGGAGATTTTGATCGCGAGAACGGCGACTTGATTCCGGATCCGCACGGACGGCCCTGCCGGCAGTGGCGCGCTCATATCAAGACGCCGGATGATATCTGGAAGGAGATTGTGTCCGCCGCCCAGATCCCCGGGACCACCACGGCGCCCAAGCTTCAGCCCATTGCGGCACGAATTGTGATGCTTCAGAGCGGCATGCGCGCGCTCATGGGGGTGAAGGTCAAGGGACCGGATCTGGAGAGCGTGGAACGGGGCGGGATGGAGATTGAGCGCTTCCTCAAGGAAGTTCCCGAGGTGGAGGCGGCGGCCGTCATCGCCGATCGGATCATCGGCAAGCCCTACCTGGAGATCGATATCGACCGTGAAGCCATCGCCCGCTACGGCATGCAGATCGAGGATGTCCAGGATGTGATCGAGGTGGCTGTCGGCGGCGTGCGCCTCACCACCACGGTGGAGGGCCGCAAGCGCTTCCCCGTCCGCGTGCGCTATCCGCGCGAACTGCGCGACCAGGTCGAGACGCTGGGGCGCGTGCTGGTTCCGGCCATGAACGGCGCCCAGATCCCGCTCGCGCAGTTGGCCGACATTCGCTATGTGCGCGGGCCGGAGGCGATCAAGAGCGAAGACACGTTCCTGATCGGTTATGTGCTGTTCGACAAGAAGCCAGGCTTTGCCGAGGTCGATGTCGTGGAAGCGTGCCAGCGATACCTGGATTCGATGAAAGAGGCGGGTAAGCTGAATCTGCCGCCGGGAGTTTCGTACCGCTTCGCCGGCAACTACGAGAACCAGCTCCATGCCCAGAAGACTCTGGCAATTGTTCTGCCCTTGACCCTGTTTATCATCTTCATGCTCATCTACTTCCAGTTCCGTTCCGTGATCACGACATCTATCGTATTCTGCACGGTTTTCGTCTGCTGGGGAGGCGGATTGGCGCTGATCTGGCTGTACGGCCAGGGCTGGTTCATGGATGTGCGGATCCTGGGCGTGGACCTGCGTGATCTTTTCCAGATACATCCTGTGAACATGAGTATTGCGATATGGGTCGGCTTCCTGGCGCTTTTCGGCATCGCTTCGGACGATGGTGTGCTGGTATGCACCTATCTGGATCAGCGTTTTGCGGAGGTCAAGCCATCCACCGTTGCAGAAATCCGGGAAGCGACCATCTATGCCGGCAAGCGCCGCGTGCGCGCCTGCCTGATGACCACGGCCACCACGGTCCTGGCCCTCCTGCCGGTGCTCACCTCCACAGGACGCGGCAGTGATATCATGCTTCCCATGTCGCTACCCTCTTTCGGCGGCATGCTGGCCGAGGTCTGGGTGATGTTCGTGGCGGCGGTGCTGTATTGCTGGGTGAAAGAGCGGCGATTGAGACGCTCCCCGATCTAAATATCGTAGTTCGCTATGCCGCGCCCTTCGCGGTCCTGGCTCCGCTGCAGAATCCCCTTCAATGTGATGGACTGCAGGATGTCGTTCAGCTTGTCCTCGATCTCCGACCATACCTCGGCGGCGGCGCAATCCGAGCGGCGTTCGCACCCCGTGGCGCCTGCCGCGCAGGCCGACAGCACAATAGGCCCCTCCAGAATGGCGAGAATTTCCTTCATGGACAACGACGCCGGGGTCCGCGCCAATACATAGCCGCCGCGCGCCCCGCGCGTGGCGCTCAAGAGCCCGGCCCCTTTCAACGGGTTGAGCACCTGCCACAGGTATTTCTGCGAAATTCCCTGCCGCCGGGAAATGTCCGCCAGTGTCACTGGCCCCTCTTTCTGGTGTAACGCCACATCCAGCAATACCCGTAACCCGTATCGCCCCTTGGTTGAAACGACCATGTGCCACCTCGTGTTTTCTCGTCTTCGCGTCCTGCCTGGCGAACCCCACCGCCGGATGGCTGCCTTAATCGCTAGACATTATAGACGATACAGGCGGAATCGGTCAAGCCAGCGAAAATGAAAAAGCGATTGACCATACTACGCTACATCATCTATAGTGTAACTTTATTTTCAATTGAGTGGAGGTGCCTATGTCGGCCCCGAATTCAAAATTATCAACCCTGCTTGCCCAGGCGGGTTCGCGTCGCGACCCCGCGACCGGTGCGATTTCCGTGCCCATCTATCAGACGGCATCGTTCAGCCATCCCGCGCTGGGGCGCTCCACCGGCTTTGACTATTCCCGCACCTCCAACCCCACGCGGCTGGCGCTGGAGGAGACCCTGGCTGCGGCCGACGGCGGCGCCCGCGGCTTTGCCTTTGCCTCGGGGCTGGCCGCGCTCGACACGCTCCTGCGCCTCTTCGCGCCCGGCGACCGCATCGTTGTCACCGAGGACCTCTACGGCGGCACGTTCCGTCTGTTTGAAAGGGTCTTCCGCCCGCTCGGCATCGACGCCCGCTATGTTGACACCGCCGACACCGCCGCCGTGGGGCGGGCCCTCGACGATCCGCGCGTCCGAGCCGTCTTTGTCGAAACCCCCACCAACCCGTTGCTCAAGATCGCCGACCTCCGCGCCCTCGCCGCCCTCACCCGCGCCCGCGGCGCGCTGTTGATCGTTGACAACACGTTCCTCACCCCCTGCCTGCAGCGCCCCCTGGACCTCGGCGCCGACGTCGTGGCCTACAGCGCCACCAAATTTCTTGCGGGCCACAACGACGTGGTCGCCGGCGCGCTGGTCGCCCGCACCCCCGAGCTGGCCGACAAGATCGCATTCCTCCAGAACGCCTGCGGCGCCGTCCTGGGTCCGCAGGACGCCTGGCTCACGCTCCGCGGACTCAAGACCCTGCCCCTTCGCCTCCGTCAGCAGCAGGAGAACGCCATCGCCATCGCCACCTGGCTCGCCGGCCACCCCCGCGTGCGCCGCGTCCTCTATCCCGGCCTTCCCTCCCATCCCGGACACGAGATCCTCGTTCGCGAGGGCAGCGGCTTCGGCGGCATGATCGCCTTCGAGGTGGATGACCCCGCCCGCATCCCCGCCATTCTCGAAAACGTGCGCGTCTTCCTCTTCGCCGAAAGCCTGGGCGGCGTGGAGTCGCTGATCACCTATCCGGCGGTGCAGACCCACGCCGACATCGACCCCGCGACCCGCGAGCGCCTGGGGATCAACGCCCGCCTCCTCCG
>CAZDLY010000047.1:0-18733 GCA_964506575.1 uncultured Akkermansia sp.
TGAGGGTCAGAAACCCCTTGTCGTCGATATACTGCACCATGAACCCGATCTCGTCGCAATGCCCCTCGATCATCACCCGCATGGGGGCGCCGGGGTTGAGCACGGCGTGAAGGTTGCCGTGCAGATCCAGCGAGACCGATGCGGCGTGCGGCCGGAGGGCGGCGGCCAGCAGACGCAGGCCGTCCGTCTCCCATCCCGAAGGCGTCGGCGTCGCCAGCAGCCGTTGCAGCAATTCAAGTGCGGGTGTGTTCATGCTCATGGACGCTCCTCTCAAAAAAAAATAATGTTGTGTATCGTATCACAGTCCGGGAAAGGATGACAGTACACATTCCTTTGTTGCTTCGCCGCAGTGAATGAGACTGGAAAGCCTTGCATCTGAACCGTCGCTCATGATAATATTCCGCTGTTAAAGCAAATGAACGGAGATTCAGAATGGCTGCGAACGGCGTGCGGCATCACCTGAAGGAACGGCGGCGGGAGCGGGAACGCGACCTGTCCCGGCAGGATATCCTGGCGGCGGCTGAGCGGGTGTTTTCATCCGACGGGTTTGACGCCGCGACCATGGAGGCGATCGCCGCCGCCGCCGGTTTCTCGGTCGGCTCGCTCTACAATTTCTTCGCGAACAAGGCTGAGCTCTGCCGCAATGTGATCGAGGACATTCTCGCCGAGATGGTGGCCCAGCTCGACCCGCTGACGGCGACGGACGGGGCCGCCGCCGCGCTGCGCAAATTCGTCCGCATCCGCGTGGAGGACATTGAGCGGCACCGGGGGTTCTTCAAGATGATGGCCGCGGGTGGCATCGGCGGCGGCAAAGGCGATGGCGACGTGCCGATCCACGCCCTGTTCGCCCGGTTTCACCGGGCGCTGATCGACCGGCTCGCCGCGTTGATCAGCGCCCTGCCGCGCGTCGACGACCCGGCCGCGGAAGATCCGGTGACCGTGGCGCTGGCTATCGACGGCTTTGTCCTGGCCGTCAGCCGTTACTGGTCGCACCAGACTCCCGAGGCGCGGCTGTGCGACAGGCTGCCGATGATCGAACGGATGGCCCTGCGGATCGCGGGGGTTTCGGGAATCAAACTCCAGGACTGCGAGGCGGAAGCGCTATGAGAATCACGACGAACACCGCTCTCATCCGGGTCACGCCTCGCGTGGCCGCCTGCGCCTGCGCGGCGGCGGCCTGCGCCGCCCTGTCGGGCGGGTGTCTGGGCGGCGGCGTGATCCGCGCGGACATCCAGCGTGACCGCGCCCGCGCGTTTGAGGCGTGGCAGGCGGAGCGCGCGGCGGGCGACGAGCCCGTGCCGTTGGAGCGGCTGACGCTGGCCGACGCGGTCGGCACGGCCCTGCTCTACAACAAGGCGCTGCAAAGCGCGGTTTTGGAGAAGGAGGTGGCCCGCGGCCAGGTGGTTTCGGCGCTGGCGGCGGTCACGCCGACGGTCTCGGCGGGGTCGACCCTGAGCGACGGCACCGACGATGCGCGGCACGTGCTCGACCTGACGGCGCGGCAGCCGCTCTTCCGCGCGGGCGGCGCGACAGCCGCGCTCCGGGCGGCGCGGCTGCAGGCCTACCTGGCGGCGGAGGGGGTCAACCGGCAGGTGCAGGCGACGATCGGCCAGGCGATGGCCGATTACTACGACATGCTGCTGGCGCAGAAGCTGTACGAGGTCAACGAGGCGGCCGTCGCCTCGGCCGAGGCCCAACTCGGCGAGGCGAACAAGAAGTTCGGCAACGGCGTGGCTTCGAAATACGACGTGTTGCGGGCCGAGGTCGAGGTCTCCAATTTCCGCGCGGCGGCCATCAAGCAGAAGAACAATCTGGTGATGGCCCGGACCCGGCTGCTGCGCACCATGGGCGCCGCACCCGACGCCGCCGTCTCCCCGGCCGATGCGCTGACCCACGTGCCCACCGAGGCGTCCCTGGAAACCGCCCTGCGCACCGCCTACCTGTATCGCCCCGAACTGCGGCAGGCCGAGGCGCGCGTCCGCATGCAGCGCCAGGCCATCGCCGCCCTCCGCAGCCGCTACTTCCCCGCGATCGACCTGACCGCGAGCCGGCGGGCGACCCGTGCCGGCGACGACGACTGGACGCAATCCTGGCTCGTGGGCGTCGAAACCCGCTGGACCCTGCTCGACGGCCTGGACCGCGAGGGCGACCGGATTGTCGAACGGGCGCGCCTGACGCAACGCGAGATCGACCTGCGGAACGCCGAGGAGGGGGTCTTACTCGATGTGCAGCAGGCGCTCCTCGCGCTGGCCAACGCCGACGAGCTGCTCGACTCGCAGGCACGCAATCTGGAACGGGCCCAGGAGGGAAGCCGGCTCGCCCAAGTCGGCTACACCGAGGGGATCAACACCGAAGTCGAGGTGGTCGATTCCCGCTCGGCCCTGACCCAGGCGCAGGGGCTCTATTACCAGGCGCTGTACGATCACAACCTGGCGCGCCTGGCCCTCAAGCGGGCCACGGGGACGCTGGGGACGGAGGAACTGGGCGCGGAACGGTGAGCGCGGGCCGCGGGCCGCAAAAAGGAGCACCATGAATCGAGTCGTCAAGGGAGGGATTTTCGGCGTGGCCGTCGCGGCGATGCTGGCGGGGACGTACTACGGCATGAGCTGGGCGCGGCAGCGGGCGCATCCGCCGCCGCCGCCGGCGCGCGATCCGGCGATGCCGATCCGCACGGCCGTCGTCGGGCGCACCAACCTCGCCGACGTGATCACGCTCACCGGTGCGCTCGAGGCGGTGCTGCGCGTCGACCTGCGGCCGAAGATCGCGGGCCGCCTGGGGCGGCTCGCCGACGCCGACGGCAAGCCGGTCTTTGAAGGTTCGCGGGTGGCCGCCGGCCAGGTGGTCGCCGAACTCGACCACCGCGATCTGGACGCGCAGGTCGAGGCGTCCCGCGCGGCCGTGTCGACCGCCAAGGCCGCCCTCGAGTCGGCCGTCGTCAACCGCACGGACAAGGCGCGCGAGCAGGCCCGCATGAAGCGCCTGTTTGACCAGGGGTCCACCACGGAGCAGCAGCGCGATTTCGCGGTCTCCGACTTTGAGCGCGCCGCGGCGGGCGTGAACCAGGCCGAGGCGCAGGTGCGGCAGGCCGAGGCGGCCCTGGCCGTGAACGAAGTAGCCCTCAGCGAAGCCTACGTGCGCGCCCCGATGGACGGCGTGGTGAGCTTCAAGGGGGTCGATCCCGGCGCCATGGTCAACAGCGGCACGACGATCGTCGGCATCCTGCCGCTCGAGGAGCTGAAGTTCCTGGTCGCGGTCCCGGGAAGTTACCTGCCGCAGATCGAGGCCGGGAAGACGCGCGTCGACGTGCGGGCCGACGCCGCGCCGGGGGTGGTCTTTCCCGGCGTGGTCGCCCACGTGCATCCGGTGGTGGACTCGGTGACGCGCACGGCGACGATCGAGGTGCGGCTGCCCAACGCCAGGAACGCGCGCGGCGAGTGGCTGCTGCGGCCGGGGCTGTATGCCGAGGGCCGGCTCATCCTGGGCGAGCGGCGCGACGTCGTGGCCGTGCCGTTTGACGTCCTGCTTCGCCGCGGCATGCGCTACCTCGGCTTTGTGGTCAGCGGCGATCACGCGGAAACCCGCGAGATCGTGCCGGGCGTCCGCGAGGGGCGGATGGTCGAGGTGCTGTCGGGCGTCGCGGCGGGCGAGGAACTGGTGGTCAGCGGCCAGCACCGCCTCTCCGACGGCGTACGCGTCAACCGGACAGGGGGCGGCGAATGAAACTTGCGGAAATAGGCGTCCGCCAGCCGGTGCTCACGGCGATGGTCTTTCTCGCGATCCTCGTGCTGGGGGGGGTCTCGTACACCCGGCTGCCGGTGGATCTGATGCCGGAGATGGAGAACCCGTCGATCTCGGTGTCCACCACCTGGCTGGGCGCCAGCACCACCGACGTGGAGAACAAGGTCACGCGCGTGATCGAGAAGCAGCTCGCCACGGTGAGCGACCTCAGCGAACTGACCAGCCGGACGCGCGAGGGTCTCTCCACGGTCACCTGCCTCTTCGAGTGGGGCACCGACCTGAACGAGGCGGCCAACGACATCCGCGACAAGCTGGAGTTTGCCAAGCGGCAGCTGCCGAAGGACGCCGACAACCCCATCGTGCTGAAATTCAACTCCTCCTCGATGCCGATCGTCTTCTTCGGCGCCACCGCCAAGGAGAGCTGGGAGGGACTCTACGACCTGATCGACCGCGAGGTGGGCGACCGGCTCAAACGGGTGACCGGCGTCGGCGCCGTGCAGGTGTTCGGCGGCCTGGAGCGGCAGATCAACATCGATCTCGACCCCATCAAGCTGGCGGGCTACGGGTTGACCGTGGGCGCGGTGCAGCGGGTGATCGCCGCCGAGAACTTGACGCTGCCTGCGGGCAGTATCAAATCCGGAGCCGTCGAATTCACGGTTCGCGTCCCCGGCGAATACAGCAGTCCCGAGCAGATCGGCAACATCGTGCTCAAGCGGAGCGAAGGCGCGGCCGTGTATCTGCGCGATGTGGCGACCGTGAGCGACGGCTTCACCGAGCGCCAGCGCTACAGCGAGGTCAACCACCGCGACGCGGTCATGTTCATGGTGCAGAAGCGTTCCGGCGCCAACACCGTGCAGGTCGCGCGCGACGTGCGCCGCGAAGTCGAACGATTGCAGCGGCTGATGCCCGCGGATGTGAAGCTGTCGGTCCTGGCCGACACCAGCGACTTCATCGAGCAGTCGCTCGGCAACGTCTCCCGGACCGTGCTGTGGGGCGGCTTCTTCGTGATCCTCACGACGCTGTTCTTCCTGCGCAGCCTGCGTTCGTCGGCGGTGATCCTCCTGACGATCCCCTTCTCGCTGATCATCAGCTTCGCCTTCATGTTCTTCAAGGGCTGGACGATCAACGTGGTGACGCTGTCGGCGCTGGCGATCGCGATCGGCATGGTGGTGGACAACGCCGTGGTCGTGCTGGAGAACATCAGCAGCCGCATGGACCGGGGCGAGAACCGCGCCGAGGCCGCGATGTTCGGCACCGACGAGGTCGGCCTGGCGATCTCCGCAAGCACGCTGACGACCGTCGTGGTCTTCGCCCCGCTGGTCTTCGTGAAGGGCACCAGCGGCATCTTCTTCGGCCAGCTCGGCGGCATCATCTCGATCACGCTGTTGGCCAGTCTGCTCTGCTCGCTCATGTTGACGCCCATGCTCAGCTCCAAGTGGCTGACTGTCGTCAATGAGACGACCATTGGCGGCGGGCGCGCCGGCCGCTGGGTGTTTCGTGTGAGCGAGGCGGGATTCGTGGGCCTGGAGCGGTTTTACGAGCGCGCGCTGGCCTGGTCGTTGCGGCACCGGCTCGTCGTGCTGGCCGGCGCGCTCCTGCTGTTCTGCTCCTCCCTCGCGCTGACGCCCCTCATCGGCACCGAATACGCGCCGTCGCAGGATTCGGGCGACCTCTCGATCCGGTTCGAACTGCCGGTCGGGACGCGGGTCGAGGTCACGACGGAGATCTGCCGAAAGATCGTGGCGCTGGCTGAGGAGGTCATCCCGGCCGACTGGATTGGCCATTCGCGCTGGCAATGCGGCGGCGGGGGCAGCGGTTTCGGCGGCCGTTCGGCCTCGCACCTGGGCAGCGTGGACTTCAAGCTGGCCTCGATCAACACGCGCACGCGGTCAAGCCGCGATCTCGGACGCGCCGTGATGGAGCGCATGCGCAACTGGCCGGAAATCACCCGGGTTTCGATGTCGACCGACAACCGCGCCATGGGCCGGCACGGCGGCGGCGGCAAGCCCATCGTCGTGCAGATCCTGGGCTTTGACCTGGCGGAGACCAGCCGGATCGCCACGCAGATCAAGGCGATCGCCGATCGGATCCCCGGCGCGAAGGACGCCAGCATCAGCCTCGATCCGGGCAAGCCGGAATTGGTGGTGGACGTGGACCGGCTCAAGGCCTCGACGCTGGGGCTGAATGTCTCCGACATCGTGGAGACGATCCGGACGTTGTTCTACGGCCTGGAAGCCTCGACCTACCGCGACGGCGAGAACGAGTACCGGATTTACATGCGGCTGGCCGAGAAGCGGCGGATCTCGATGAAGGATATTCTCGATTCCGAGATCGGCCTGCCCGACGGCCGGCGCGTCCGCATCGATGCCGTCGCCACGGTGCGCGAGTCGCTCGGACCGCTGGAGATCGAGCGCAAGGACCAGGAACGGATGATCACCGTCGGGCTGGACAATGACGCGCGCTCGGTGGGCGAGGTGGCAGCCGATTTGCGGCGGACCATCGACGCCGAGGTCGTCCTGCCCCTGGGCGTCTCGATCCACTACGGCGGCCTGGTGCAGGAACAGGCGGAGTCCTTCCGGGAGCTGCAACTGCTGCTGGTGCTGGGCCTCGTCCTGGTCTACATGGTCATGGCGGCGCAGTTCGAATCCCTCAAGGACCCGTTCATCATCGTGCTCTCCCTGCCCTTCGCCTTCACCGGCGTGGTCTACGCGCTGCTCGGCTTCGGCATGACCTTCAACATCTTCACCTACATCGGCATGATCCTGCTGGTCGGAACGGTCGTCAACAACGCGATCGTGCTCGTGGACTATATCAACATCCTGCGCGCGCGCGGCGAATCGATGTTCGACGCCATTCGACATTCCGGCCGGCAGCGGCTGCGGCCGGTCTTGATCACAACGCTGACAACCGTGTTCGGCATGATGCCCCTGGCGCTCGCGCACAGCGAGGGATCGGAGACGTGGAAGCCCATGGGAGTGACGGTGGTGGGTGGCCTGAGCTTCGCCACGCTGGTGACCCTGATCGTGGTGCCGGTCTTTTATTCGCTGTTCAACCGCGACCGCCCGGCGCGGGCCGGGAGGAAGTAAGTGGGTGTGTGGGTGTGGGGGTGTGGGGGTGGACGAATCACACACCGAGGGCGAACACGGGGGATGACAGCATGAAAATGGTCATGGCGGTTTACAACATGGCGGTGCAAAACGAGGTGCTGGCGGCCGCAGCCGACGTGGGCGCGGTCCACTACACCCAAGTGCCGCGCGTCGTGGGCGTGGGGCGCTCCGCAGGCCCCCGGCTTGACGACCACATCTGGCCCGGAGCCAACACCCTCACCCTGTTCGTCGTTGACGATGCGCTGGCCAACGCCCTCGCCGACACCCTCGCCGCCCTGCGCGGCGAACTCGGCAAGAACGGGGCGGTCAAGGCGTTTGTCCTCAATGTCGAGCGGACGGTGTGAGGCTGAAGAAAAAGCTGAAACGCTGAAAGCTGAAATGCCGAAATATGCCCGAAGGCGACATGACCACGATCCGCTATCTCCTGGGCAGCCTCCGTTTCCACCGGCGCACCCATCTGGGCGTGGCGCTGGGCGCGGCGGTGGCGGCGACCGTGCTGATCGGAGCCCTGATGGTGGGCGATTCCGTCCGCTACAGCCTGACCCGCCAGACGCTGTCGCGTCTGGGAGGGAGCGATTTCGTTCTGGTCGCGCGGGAAAGGTTTTTCAGGTCCGATCTGGCCGGACGCCTGCGCGCGGAGCCCGCCGACCGGATCGCGGCGGCGCTGCTGCTCAACGGCGTGGCGCTGGCGCCGGAAGGCGACCGCCGCGTCAACGACGTGCAGGTGGTCGGCGTGGACGACGCCTTCTGGGAACTGGCCCCGCAGCCGGCGACGCCGCCGCGCCTGGAGGACGGCGCCTGCCTCATCAACGACGCGCTGGCCGACAGCCTCGGCCTGAAGGGGGCCGGCGACGCCCTGGTGCTGCGCCTGCGCAAGCCCGGCGGCCTGCCCGCCGACCTCACCCTCGCGGCGCGGGAGGCCGACGCCTGGTCCCGGCGGCTGCGCGTGGCCGGCGTGCAGCCGCCCGACGCCTTTGGCCGTTTCACCCTCAAGACCACCCAGACTCCGCCGCCCACCGTCTTTGTGGCTCGGTCGTGGCTCGGCGAACAGCTCGACCTCGCCGACCGCGCCAACGTCCTGCTGATCTCGGCCGGCCCGGCCGGCGGGACCGCTGCGACCCCGGACGCCTGGCAGGCGCGGCTCGATGCGTGCTGGCGGCTGGACGATGCGGGACTGCGCGTGGAACCCCTGCCGGAGGGCCGCGTCGAACTGCGGTCGGACCAGGTGTTCATCGCGCCGGCGGTCGCCAACGCCGCATTCCGGACCGCGGCGGGGGTCAGCCCCGTCATCACCTATTTCGTCAACCGCATCGAATCCGGCGGCCGGACGACCCCCTATTCATTCGCCAGCGCGGCCGGACCCCCGCGCGTGCCCGAAACACTGGCGGATCACGAGGTGCTGATCAACGACTGGCTGGCGGAGGATCTGGGGGTATCGCCGGGAAACCCGCTGACGCTGGCGTACTACGCCGTGGACGCCGGCGGCCGCCTCGAGGAGCGCACCGCCGCCTTCACCGTGGCCGGGATCGTTCCGACCGCCGACGTCGCCGCCGCGGACCGCCGGCTGACGCCCGGCATCCCCGGGCTTTCGGACACCGCCACCTGCCGGGACTGGGATCCCGGCATTCCCATTGACCTGCAGAGCATCCGCGACCAGGACGAAGCCTATTGGCGCGCCTACGGTCCGTTGCCGAAGCTCTATCTCGCGCGGACGGCCGCCGAGCGGCTCTGGAGCAACCGCTTCGGCGTCTATACGGCGTTGCGCTTTCCCCGCGCGGCCGGGGATGCAGCGGCGGTCGCCGACGCGCTTCGCCGCGCGGTGCGCGCCCGGGATCTGGGCTTCGTCATCCAGCCGGCCAAGGCGGCGGGACTGGCGGCCAGCCGCGAGGCCGTGGATTTCGGTCAGCTTTTCGCGGGGTTGAGCTTCTTTCTGATCGCCGCGGCCGTGCTGCTGACCGCCCTCCTTTTTGCGTTCAACGTGCAGCAGCGCGCGGAGGAGACCGCCACGCTGCGGGCGCTGGGCTTCCTTCCGCGAACCCTCCGCAATCTGCGGATCGCGGAGGGGCTGGCGCTGGCCGTGGCCGGCACGGTCGTCGGCGGTTGTCTCGCCGCAGGATATGACGCGGTGATTCTCCGGGCGCTGCAGACGGTCTGGCGCGAGGCCGTGCGCGCCTCGGCCTTTCAGATGCATGCCCGGCCCGTTTCGGTCGTGATCGGCGCGACGGCCGTCGTGCTCGCGGCCGTCGGGAGCATGGCCTGGGCGATCCGCGGGCAGATGCGCGCGTCCATCGGCGATCTGCGGCGCCGGGAAGCGGGCGCGGGTGCCCGCCGCGCGGCGCGCCGGTCCCTCCTGGCGGGCGCGGGCTGTCTGCTGGCCGCCGCGGTCGTCGCCGGCCGGGTTCCAGCCGGGCAGGGTCAGGCGGCCGTCGGCGCGTTCTTCGCCTCGGGGAGCTTGGTGCTGGCGGGACTGCTCGCGCTCGCCCACGGCGGCCTAGGGCTGCTGCAGCAGGCGGGGGCGCAACGGGCGCCGGGCGGCCTCCGGCTGGCCATCCGCGGCGTGGCGTTGCGGCCCGGACGCAGCCTGGCCTGCATCGCGCTGGTTGCGCTCGGCGTGTTCCTCGTTCTCGCCGTCGCCGCGAATCGGCGCGGAACGGTCCGTGATCCGGGCGAGCGGTCTAGCGGAACCGGCGGCTATGCGCTGTGGGGTCAGACGACGCTGCCGCTGACACACGACTTGAACAGCGCCCGCGGCCGCGCGCGGTTCGGACTGGCGGCCGAAGCGGCCGCCGGCGCGGTCTTCACGCAGTTGCGCCTGCGCGAAGGGGACGACGCGAGCTGCCTCAACCTCAACCGCGTCGCCGCGCCGCACCTGCTGGGCGTGGATCCGGCGGCGCTGGATCAGCGCGGGGCCTTCTCATTCGTCCAAATGGCCGACGGCGCGGACGCCGCGCATCCCTGGCGTCTGCTGGATCGCGACCTCGGGCCGGACACCCTACCGGCGATTGCCGATTGGGCGGTGATCCGGTGGGGATTGGGCAAGGCGGTCGGCGACACGCTGACCTACACGGACGACGCGGGGCGGGCGTTTCAGGTCCGGCTCCTGGCCGGGCTGGCTCCATCCATTTTCCAAGGCCATCTGCTTGTGGCGGAACGGCGCCTCCTGGAGCGGTTTCCCTCGCTGGGCGGCGCCCGCGTGCTGCTGGTGGACGCGCCGTCCGGCCGGATCGCCCCGCTGGAGCGCACGCTGACCGGGCGGCTGGCGGATCTCGGCCTCGCCTGCACGCCGACGGCGCGGCGGCTGGCGGAGTTCAACAGCGTGGAAAACACCTACCTGGCCATCTTCATGCTGCTGGGGGGACTGGGCGTGCTGCTGGGCAGCGCCGGCCTGGGGGTGGTCGCCGCGCGCAACATCCTCGAACGACGCGCGGAGCTGGCGGTGCTGCGCGCGGTCGGATTCCGCCGCCGCCACCTCCGGAAGCTGGTCTTCGCGGAGCATAGCGCGCTGGCCCTCGCCGGGATTGTGGCGGGCGCGCTGGCGGCGGGGGTGGCGGTGACGCCGGCCCTGCTGTCGCCCGAAGTCCGGGTGCCGTGGGCCGGACTGGCGCTGACGCTCGGCGCGATCGTCGCGGGCAGCCTGCTGTGGATCGGGCTGGCCGTGCACGTGGCGATGCGCGGTCCCGTGATCCCGGCGCTGCGGAACGAGTGACGGAAGGTCCTTCCGGGTTTGTGTGGGGATTTTTCATTGAAGATTGTGAAGCGATCCACTCATCCTGGAAGAACTCTGAATGCTGACGTGGTGGGTGCGTGACGAGCCTGTGCGTGGCGGATCGGGCCGGACACGGGACGCGAAAAGGTTGCGTTTGCGGATGGCGGAAGCTCGATGCGTGGCAGGGGAGCGAGGCAACAGGCGCGCTGGGGCGGCAGGCACCGGTATCAGCCCCGACAGGCCACGCGCCACAGTTTCTATGTCCCCAAGGACCGCCAAGGACCCGGAGAGCCTGTGTGCCCGATGCCACGAAGTTAGCGGTTCTCGATTCGTCTCTGAGCGTCCTGCAGAGCCTTGAGCACATCCGGATCCTTCTCGATGGTCAACTGCCGCCGGATTAGATCGCGGGCTCTATCGCCGCCAATGTTAGCCAATCCGCTCACAGCCGTATTGCGCACGCCGGCATCGGCGTCGGCCAGCGCCTTCTCCATCAGCGGCAACGCCCGTTCGCCGTGCGCGCGGTAGGCGCCGAACGCGCCTGTTCGCCGGACCTTCGGATCGCCGTGAGTGAGCGCGAGGGCCGCCAGTTCCAGCCCCGGCTTGCCGCCGAGCACTTCGAGGCTGCAGGCGGCGCCATGTGCCGTGTCGGCGTCGTCGCTCTTGAGCGCAGTTTGAAGAACTTCCACGGCGGCGGCGCTCGCATTCCGGCCCAGGGCCAGTCCAGCCCGCCACTGCAGTGAAGCCTGCTTGCTCGACAGGAATGTCTTGAGCTCCTCGATCGCCTCCGGCCCGCCGTGCGCGCCAAGCGCTTCCAAAACCTCGTTTGTCCAGGAATGGCCGTGAGTGGATATCTCTCGCGTGATGGCGCCTTTCCTCGATAGTTCCGCCTGGAGGAACTCCAGGCCGTCATCGCCGCCCGCGGCGCAAAGCAAAATGGCGGCGTCCGCTTTTGCCTTCCCCTGTGCCCGGTTGAATGTCTTCCGCAGGCCAGCCTGATCCGGCTCCGGTTCCACAGGCGGCGGACCCGCGTTCGGACCCAGTTTGGCGAGGATGGCCTCGGCCGATGCCGTGTCACCTCCGGCCCGTTGCCTCAAGGCGTCGAGTTCCGCTTTCGTGCCGATAATGGCCACGTTTTTCGCCGGCAGGGGGACGCTCACGCCGTCAACCATCAGCGTGTTTTGTTTCTGGTGGTATTCCGCCCTCTTGCCAGTGATCGGGAGGCTGTTGCCCGGGAGTTCCACCGTGACGCCGCCCTCAATCACCGCCACCTCGCTAGTCGGGTCGAGGCGAAGGCTAGCACCACGCATCACCGTCACTTTCGCATCGCTCAGCCACAACACCTCCCGCTCCCGGCTCGCGGCCCAGGCGTTGACATAGTCAGCCGCGGGCATGGGGCGGCGCCGCAATTCGGCCGGCGTGGCCCAGTCGACAGCTTCGGAAACCCCCCAGCCGCCAATGCTGAACACCCGAATGCCGGCGCGCGCCAGATCGCGGCTGGCTTCATCGTTCCTCCAGGCACGGGACGAGAACGGGGCCGCCTCTTTCTTTACGGGGGATGGAGTCTGCACGGCGGCCGTCGGTGGCGGCGCAGCGGCTTCCCTGCCGTTGTTTGCCGCCACTGCCGCGCCCACCCCCAGTCCCGCGCCCGCCACCGCCACTCCGATTGCCACGCCCGCCGCCACACTCTTGACTTGGCCAATGAACAACATAGTCTCCGCTCCTTTCGTTAATGCCGCGACCTTCGCCGATACGGCACCCGTGCCGACACCCGCCCCCAGTTGTCCCGCCGCAGCCAGGGCCGCACCCTCGACCGTGGCGGACACGAACGTTGCCGGGAGGACCGCGGCCCCGGCTTCCGCAGAGAGCAGGACAGTCAACGCGCCGACCGAGCCGACCGCCACGCCACGGCGGACGAGCTTGGCGCGGAGCATCTCCCGGCCGCGCACCAGGCGCGCGCTCGCGGCGCTCGCCTTCAGCCCCAGCACCCGCGCCGTCTCCTCCAGGGACTGCTCCTCGAAGTGAAACAGCATCAGGGGCAGGCGATAGCGTGCCGGCAACTGCTCCACGGCGTGATCCAGTTCCTCACGCAGGGCGTGGAGGGCTGTCCCCGGCGCCACGGACGTGGTGGTCTGCATGGACTCTTCCTCCCGCCGTTTCCGGCTTTGACCGGCCGACCGCGCATTGCGCGCCAGGCAGGTCGCCACGTGGTGGAGCCAGCCGCCGACGGAGGGATCCTTGCGCAGCCGCGCCGCTTTGCGGGCCAGCGTCAGGAAGACCGCCTGCGTGACATCCTGGGCCTCGTGGAAGTCCCGGAGAACACGCAGGCAGGCCCCCTGCACCATGGTCCCGTGCCGTCGGACGATGACGGCAAAAGCCGCCTCGTCGCCCGTTTCGGCAAACGCTGTGAGCAGTTGCCCGTCGCTTTGTTGCTCGACTTCGGTCATGCGTCAACCTCTGCACTCTACCCGATATCCCAGAGCCGACAGCCGAGATTCCACAAAAAAGATTGGCGCTGGCCACGGGGCGGCGCTGTAGGAAGTGCCACCGGTTCATGGTGTTCTCCCCTCGCCGGAAGCCCACGCTGACGATTCGGCTTCAGCCGGTACCGTCCGGCGCACGGTTCGGTGCCGAAATCAGAATGCGTGTCGAAACCAGCACACCAACCCGATGCTTCCCATACAAGTACCCCAAACCCCCGCGCAAACAATCGCAATCGGCAGGAGGAAGTAGAGACAGAAGCAAGGGGGGGCCAGAATCCACTGCAACCATGCGAAGCGCTCAAGCAGGCGGCTCTCCCGATGAAGTCGCATCACGCCATAGATCAGCTTCCTGCCGACGTAGGTGATGCCAACGCCAACGGCCAGGCCAGCCGGGACGAAAAGAATCGCGAACCAACCCGCTCCGGCCAAGGTCGCGGCTTTCGTGGCGGCGATCGGGTAGAAGATCACCGAAACGAACATCGTGCCATCTACATAATTGACGGCCATATAACCTTTCATCCTCGTTGCGGGACGTCAGCCTTCTCGGGCGGCGGGGTGGCGATGTCCCGGGCAGGACCTGGGAGGCCTGTGCTCCATTCACTTCTCGTCAAAGAGATGCAGGTAGTTCTCGGGAATCCGGGCTTCGTCGTAGGACTGAGATCGCCCCCCGCTGGATGTCATCTGTGGTGTCTTGATGGTGAACTGGGTATCCAACCGCATTCGTCCGTCTTCTTCCCGCGTCAATTTGACATTCTGGCTCGCCTGTCCAAAGTGGTTGAACCGATCATCAATTGTCTGGCCGGCGAACTCGGCAAAGAAATCGGAGCGCTGATCGCCCAGCGCTTTACGGATATCGGCGAGAAGCTGGATCCTGATGGCTTCTCCGTCTGAGGCGAAGGGCGGGATTGACAGTTCGACGACCGTCGCCGTCTGTGACAGCACGGTGGAGTGCTTGATCTCCAACTCGTCGAGCCGGGCGCGTGCGTTGATGAGCGCCCGTTCTACTTGCTCCTTCTCTGCGTTGGTGATCCCCAGAACGTCAACGACATCCTGGCCAACCGTGTAACCATCGCTAATGGCTTCGAGCGAAAGCCTGGGAATGAGCCGCTTGGGTATGAGCATCGTCGACTCATCAACAGTTGCGCTTGTCACCGTCGAGACCTTCGCCTTCAAGGATTGGTTTTCCTGCGTCAGCCGACGTATCTGCCCCTGCAAAGACCTGACAAGTTCCTCGGCGTCCAGTGCTTTGGATGCGTGGTCGGGATGGCGCCGTGGAGGTGCGACCGTCTGCGGGGCGCTCGTCTCCCGACCCATCGGTTGTTGGGACGGCCGCGTCGGCTCGGCCGCCGTCTTGTCGATGCCCCGGAACACAGGGCCCAGCAAAATCCCGGCGATCAAACACGCCGCGCCGGTCAGCACCAGTCGCTTCATCATAATCTCCCCGTGGCAGACATTAAATAGGCGTCCCAACGCGATCCACCGGTCCGAAGGGTGAGAAGGAACAAGCCGCCTACATCGAGAAGTGTACCCGCAAGAATGAAAAACTGTCAAGCCGTCGGAACGAGTGACCTATTGACACGGACACGGAAAATGATACCCTAGTCCCACCTGTGATTCGGCGTGACCTGTTGTTACGCAATGCCTGAAGCCAGTAAGGAGAATAGTCACCATGAAGTATTCCGTTCTGATCGCGGTTTGGGTCGCGGCTATGGGTTATGCAGCCGTGGCCGGGGAGTCGAATACGGCCGTGAAGGTCGAAGGAACCAAGGCCCCGGCGGTTGCGCCCAAGGCGCTCGCCGCCACGCTGATAGCCAACAAGAACACCTACGCGCTGGATCCTGCCCAGAGCGGCGCGGCTTTCCGTGACCTTCTGAAAAACCTGCGGACATCCGGAAAGGCCGCCCCGGCCGCCCCCACGGTCGACTTCACGCTTCGGATCACCAATCACTCCGAAAGCGCCCAAACCTTCCCAATCGGAGGCGATGAATCCCAGCTCGATCTGAAACTCGAGGGGACTGGCGCCGTTACCATCGACAATCTGGTGGCCATGACGATGGACTATCGAATGGGAACCCCGGTCACCCTGGCGCCCGGCAAGACCTACGACATTCCGGTGACCCGTCTCGCCTTTGGCACCCGCGGCATCGCCCGCCTGGCCTACCTCACCGAGGCCGGCGACTACACACTGACCGTCACGCTGGTGACCACTCAGAATGAGAAGCCGGTCCGCCTCACGTCCGACACGGTCGCATTCACCGTGCAGGCGGCGGATCAGAAATAAGAGGCGCATTCAACGCGGCCGATCGAGGGACCCGTGGGCTTTGACTCGGATGCCGCCATCCAGAGGCCGCGCGCATGATCCGGCAGAGGGAGTCCAACCCCTACCGGCTGCGCACGCCATCAGTGACCGCATGACCGACGCCCTGCGCGCCGCGCTGGCGGCCGCGCCGCCGGGCGTTACGGCTTTTTCGCTCCCCCTGCTCCCCGGCGCGTCGGCCGCACTCACCGCCCTCGCCCTGGGGCGCCTGCATCCGGCCGCGCCGATCCTGGTCATCACCGCCGGCTCGATCGAGCAGGAGTCGGTCACCGGCGATCTGCTCGCCTTCGCCCGCGAGACCGGTCAGCCCGTCGCGCTGCTCCCTGCCATCGAAGCCGGCGACGCCGACCGCGAACTGGAGGGCGCCCGCCTCCTGGCCATCCGCACGCTCCGCGCCCTCCCCCACCCCATCCTGGTCGCCTCCGCCCATGCGCTGCAGCAATCGGTGCCCGACCCGGACGCCGTTGCGCGCGCGACCCGGACACTCGCCCTGGACGGCGAGACCGACCTGAACGCCCTGATCGCCGATCTGGTCGCCGCCGGCTACGCGCGCGCCCCCGAAGTTGCGGAAAAGGGCGAGCTCGCCGTGCGCGGCGGCATCCTCGACGTCTGGCCCCCCACCGACGCCCTTCCCCTGCGCGCGGAGTTCACCGATGACCGGATCGAATCGCTGCGCCGCTTCGACCCCGCCTCCCAGACCTCAATCGAACGGATCACCGGGGCCGAGCTCGCCCCGTGCAGCCCGACCGGCGCCGTCCGGCTCACCGACCTGCTGCCGCGCGGCACGGTGATCCTGCGCCTCGATCACGACCGCATCCGCCACTACGCCGAGACCCGCGCGGCCGAGTTTCCCGGCCTGCTTCCGTGGGACGATCTCGCCCGCCGCCTCGCCGCGTGCGCCCCCGCCCTCGATCTGGTCACCGGCGATCCTCCACCGCCCGCGCTGCCGGCGCTCCCCTTCGCCATCGCCCCGGTCGCCGGCGTGTCCGGATTTGGCGACGATCCGGCCCACCCCGATCTCCTCGCGACGGCCCGGCGGCGGCTGCTCGCGCCGCTCGCCGCCTTCACCCGCGCGGGCGGCTTCGCCGTCGTCTGCGCCGACACCCCGGGCGCCTGCGAGACCCTCGCCGACGAACTCCCGGCCGGCGGCGGAGTCTCCCTCCTCCGCCTGCCGCTCTCCGGCGGCTTCACCCTCTCCGGGCCGCCCGCCTGGGCCCTCACCCTCCTCGCCCAGCCCGATCTCTACGCCGTCCGCAAGCACACCCCGGTCCGCCCCCGAAGCGCCCCGGCCACCGGTCAGCGCCTCGACACCATCGCCGACCTTCAGCCCGGCGACCGGGTCGTCCATCTCGATCACGGCATCGGCCGTTACATCGGAACGACCGAGATTGAAATCGACGGCCGTCGTTCCGAGGTGATCACCCTCGAATACGCCGACGACACCAAGCTTCACGTCCCGGTCTCGCACGTCCACCTGCTCAGCCGCTATGTCGGCGTCGGCGGCCACGCCGCCCCGCTCCATCGCCTCGGCGGCCAGCGTTGGATGCGCGAGAAGACCGACGCCGAACGCGCCATCGCCGACCTGGCCGCCGCGCTCCTCGACACCCAGGCCAAGCGGCAGTTCAGTCCCGGCCTCAGCTTCGACATCGCGCCGCTCTGGATGCACGCTTTTGAAGCCTCGTTCCCCTATCAGGAGACGGTGGACCAGGCGCGCGTCATCGCCGAGGTCAAGGCCGACATGGCCGCGCCGCGCCCGATGGATCGGCTTATCTGCGGCGATGCCGGCTACGGCAAGACCGAGGTGGCGATGCGCGCCGCCTTCATCGCCGTGATGAATCACCGCCAGGTCGCCGTCCTGGTGCCGACCACCGTCCTCGCCGAGCAGCACTACGAGTCCTTCCGCGAACGGATGGCCGCCTACCCTTTCCGCATCGACGTCCTCTCGCGTTTCCGCAGCCCCGGCCAATGCCGCCGCACCCTCGACGACCTGGCCGCCGGCCGGGTCGACATCATCATCGGCACCCACGCGCTGCTCCAACCCGGCGTCGCCTTCAAGAGCCTCGGGCTGCTCGTGATTGACGAAGAGCAGCGGTTCGGCGTCCGCCACAAGGAGTACCTCAAGGCCGTGCGCCAGGTGGTGGACGTGCTGACCCTCACGGCCACGCCCATTCCGCGGACGCTGTACCTCTCCATGACCGGCGCGCGCGACCTGTCGCTGCTGCAGACGCCCCCGCGCGAACGGCTGGCGATCGACACGCGGGTGGTGCGCGACTCCGACGCCGCCATCCGCGCCGCCATCCTGCAGGAACTGGCGCGCGACGGCCAGATCTTCTTTCTCTACAACCGCGTGATGACGCTCCCCCTCGTGCTGGCGCGCCTCGAGCGGCTCGTCCCCGAGGCCCGGATCGCGGTCGCCCACGGCCAGATGCCCGCGCGCGAGCTGGCCGCGGTCATGCGCCGTTTCGAGTCCGGCGAGACCGACCTGCTGCTCTGCACGACGATCATCGAGTCGGGGCTCGACATCCCCCGCGCCAACACGATCATCATCCACCGCGCCGACCGCTTCGGCATCGCCGACCTCTACCAGCTTCGCGGCCGCGTCGGCCGCGCCTCGCGCAAGGGCTACGCCTGGCTGCTCCTCCCCGAGCACGGCAACATCGATGACGAGGCCCGCGAGCGCATCGGCGCGCTGCGCGCCCACAGCGGACTCGGCGCCGGCTTCTCGCTGGCGCTGCGCGACCTGGAGATCCGCGGCTCAGGCTCCATCCTCGGCGCGGCGCAATCGGGACACATCGCCGCCATCGGCTTCGGCCTCTACTGCCAGCTCCTCAAGCGGACGGTGGCCCGGCTCAAGGGCGAGGCGCCGCCGCTGCTGGTGGACGTGGACATCCAGCTCGACTTCATCGACCTCTCCCCGGGCTCGGGCGACCCCGCCCGCGCGGCCTGCCTCCCCTATGCGTACATCGAAGACGAGGCCCACCGGATCGCCTTCCACCGGCGCGTCGCCGAGGCCTCCACCGGCGCCGACATCCGCGCCCTGCGCGCCGAGATGGCCGACCGGTTCGGGCGCCTGCCGCCGCCGGCCGGCCGGCTGCTGCGGCTCGCCGAGCTGCGCATCGCCGCGGCGGAACGGCGCATCGCCCGGATCGAGGTACGCGACGGCAAGGTCGGCTTCTATCGCGCCCACAGCCGCCAGTCCCTGCTGATCCGCAACCGCTCTCCCCGCCTCACCGCCGCCGGCGCCGACCCGCAGATCGCCCAGCTCATCGCCTGGGTGGAACGCGCGGAGGTATAGGTGTTAAGTTAATGGATTTGCACCAAACGAAACAAGCGCTGTCGGGGGATTTTCAAAAGCGGAAGGTTGGAGCGAGCAAAAGCGGAAAAT
>CAZDLY010000048.1:0-17954 GCA_964506575.1 uncultured Akkermansia sp.
AGTTGCGGTCGCTCGGACCGCAGGCGGTGCTGGAGCGCGGCTACAGTCTGACGCGCACCGGCGGCGGCGCGCTGGTGCGTCACGCGGCGCAGGTGGCGCCGGGACAGGTGGTGCGCACGCAAGTCGCATCCGGGGAATTCGAATCCATCGTGAGGTGAGCCATGGCAAAACGGGAGAGCGATTCACAAGAGGGCCGGCTGGGCTTTGAAGCCGCGCTGAAGCGTCTGGAGACCCTCGTCGGCCAGATGGAATCGGGCGAACTGGGACTGGATGACCTCGTCGCCGCCTTTGAAGAGGGGCAGAAGCTGGTCAAGCAGTGCTCCGACAAGCTCAACGCCGTCGAGCGCCGCATCGAAATCCTGGTCCAGGACGAGGCGGGCGCCGTGACGGCCCGCCCGTTTGAACCGGACCCGGCATGACCGCAGCCGCCAGACTCGTGACCCTCTCCCGCGCCGCCGCCCGTTTGCGCCTGTCCCTCCTGGATGGCCCGGGCGGCCTGCGCCGCATGCTGCCCATCGCCGTGCCGATGATCGTCTCGCAGCTCTTTGACACGACGATGATGTTCGTGGACCGGCTGTTCCTTTCGCATGTCTCGCCGCTGGCCATGGCCTCCTGCATGACCGGCGGCATCACGGCCTTCCTGTGCGGCCAGCTTTTCTTCGGGGTCGTGGCCTATTGCGCGACGCTGGTCGCCCACCGGTTCGGCGCGCAACGCCGGCAGGAGTGCCCGGTGATCGTCATCCAGGCGGCGGGAATGGCCTGCGCCGCCTATCCGATCATCCTGCTCATCGGGCGCGTGACCGTGAATGCCTTCACGTGGGTCGGGCACACCCCCGCCCAGATTGAACTGGAGACGGCCTACTTCAGCATCCTCATCAATGCCTCGATTCTCGGCCTGCTGCGGGCGGCCTTCAGCGGCTTTTTTGCCGGAATCGGCCAGACGCGGGTCATCATGTTCGGCAACGCGCTCGCGCTGCTGACCAACATCGGCGCCAACTATATCCTGATCTTCGGCAAGCTGGGCCTGCCCGCCCTGGGCATCGTCGGCGCCGCCTATGGAACCGTCCTCGCGGGCGGCGTGATGACCCTGTTTCTCGCCGTGGCCTTCTTCCGTCAGGCGCTCCAGCCGCCCTATCGCGGCGCGCGGCTCCTCCGCTTCGTTCCGGAGGTCTGCGCCAAGCTCGTCCGCTACGGCGTTCCCAACGGGATCGAGGGCTTCATCGGCATCTTCTGCTTCACCGCCATCGTCCTCATGATTCACGCCATGGGCGAGGACGTCGCGGCGGCCATCACGATGGTCTTCAACTGGGATCTCGTCTCGTTCTTCCCCATCCTCGGCGTCCAGATCGCGGTCTCGACGCTGGTCGGCCAGAACCTGGGCGCCGGCCACGTCGCGGGCGCCCGGCAGGCCGCCTGGACGGGGCTGACGCTGACGCTCGCCTACACCGGCGCGCTCGCGATCCTGTTCCTGAGCTCGCCCCACACCCTCCTGCGGCCGTTCACCAGCGCCACGTCGCCCGAAATCGTCCGGCTGGCCGTGCCCATGCTCCGTCTGGCCGCCCTCTACCTGATGTTCGACGGCACGGCGCTGATCTTCTCCGGCGCCCTCCGCGGCGCCGGAGACACCTTCTGGGCCATGCTGATCGGCGCCGGTTTCCATGTGCTGCTGATCACCGTCTGCGGGGTCGCGATCTACCTGTTCCGGGCCGGGCCGATCACGGTCTGGGCGGCCGTCTGCTTCGCGATCTTCAGCGGAGGCATCGCCTACTACCTCCGCTTCCGCCAGGGCCGTTGGCAACAGCTCGGTCTGGCCCTCGCCGGCCGCCGGGAGGGATGAGAAGGGTTCAGGGCGTGTTCAAGAACGCCCCCACCCGCTGCAACAGCTCGTCCCGGCTGGCGGCCGCGTGCAGCGGACACGGCAACCCGTCGCGGAAGCGCTTGCCGTAGTTCTTGGTGACGATCCGCGGGTCGGCGATCACCACCAGCCCGCGGTCCTGCGTCGAGCGGATCAGGCGGCCAAACCCCTGCCGGAAGCGGATCACCGCCGACGGTACCGAGAACTCGCGGAAGGAGCTGCCGCCCCCGGCGTCAATCCGCTCGCACCGCGCCTCGACCACGGGGTCGCCCACCGCCAGAAAGGGGAGGCGCGCAATGACCACACAGCTCAGCGCCTCGCCCACCACGTCCACCCCTTCCCAGAAGGACTGCGCGCCGAACAGCACCGAGGCCCCGCCACTCCGGAAGGAGCGGGTGATCTGGTCGCGCGAAATCCCCTTGGCCTGCATCAGCAGCCGGATGCCCGCCTCGGTCAGCGGCTGCCGCAACAGGTCGGCGCATTGCTGCATCATCTGGTAGCTCGTGAACAGCGCCAGGGAGCGTCCGCGCGTGACCGTGAAGACGTCGAGCATCAGCCCCGCGAGCTGTTCCACGTAGACCGACGATTCCTGCCCGCTGCGCGGTTCGGGCAGAAACGGCGCGGCCAGCGCCTCGCACTGCCTGACGAAGTCAAACGGGCTTGCGGCGAGGCAGGTCGTCAGCCGCCCCGGTTCGATCCGGTCAACCCCGAGGCGGCGCGCCACGAAGTCAAAACTGCTCCCCACGCGCAGCGTGGCCGAGCAGAAGACCACCGTGCTTTTCTTGCGGTAGATCTGCTCCTCCAGCGCCTGGCCCACGCTCAGCGGCGCGGCCCAGAGCTCGCCCTGCTCGGCGCTGGCGCGGCCGCGCGGCTGGCGCGCCGGACGCGCCCGCCCGATCCAGAACACGTACTCCGGATCGGCGGCGTGAAGCGCGAGATCGATGTCGCAGGCCATCTGCTTGAGCGTCAGCGCCGCGCCGCCGACGTCGGAGACCTGATCGGCGTAAAGCCCCAGCTCGCCCTCGATCTGCACCCCCAGGGCCGTCGCCAGTCGGTCCAGAATCGCCGCCGTGCGCCGCAGCGCGCCGGTGAAGCCGGCGGCTGCCTCCACAATCGCGTCACGCCCCTCCGCCGCTGTCCACGCCCGGAACCCCCCATCCCGCTGGATCTCGGTGGCCGCAGCAGGCGCGGCGTCCTCGCCGAGAGCCCCCTTCGGCCCGTCTTCCGCCGTCCGTGTCCGTCCGTGCGCGTCCGTGTCGGTCCGTGTCGTCTCGCCGGTCGCGGCCCCCGCCACCCCCCGGATGCGGCAGGTCTCCCGCCCCTGCTGCAACGCCTGCGGCAGCGCCTCGAAGAAATCGCCCCCCGCCTCCCGCACCGCGATCAGCGAGGTCTTGGCCTCGCGCGCCAGCCGCCGCAGCTCCTGCATCGCCCCGCCTTTGTCCTTGCCCCCCACCCCGCCCTGTTCGAGCTGCTTGCGCAGACTCTCCAGGATGCCCGAGGCGCGCCCCTTGTGCTCCGCAAAAATCCGCCGCAGCAGCACCCGCAGCCGGTTGGCCGTCACCTCGATCGAGAAATGGCGTGTCGCGGCGTCCTCCAGATTGTGCGCCTCGTCAAAGATCACCTGCGCGTGCGGCGGCAGCGCCCCGCCCGTCTCGCCGGCGTCGATGAAGACCAGCGCATGGTTGGCCACCACGATGTGGGCGCGCTGGGCGCGGTCGCGAACGCGGCGAACGAAGCACCGGCGGAAGTGGCGGCAGGCGCGGCCCGCGCACTCCTCGCCCAAACTCCCCAGCGTCGCCGCGAAAGCGCCGTCCACGCCGCACCCGCCCAGAAAGGAATCCAGATCGCCATCGGCCGTCTGCGCCGCCCACGCGATCACACGGGCGAATTGACGCAGCCCCGGACGGTCCAGGTCGAGCATTCCCTGATCGAGCATCATCCCGAAGTGGCGGAGGCAGAGGTAGTTGGCCCGCCCCTTGAGCAGCACCGCCCGGAGCGCCCCGCCGCGTTCCGGACCCAGCGCCGCCCGGATCAGCGGGATGTCCTTCTCGATGAGCTGGGTCTGCAGGTTGCGCGTGTTGGTGCTCACCACCACCGGCGTGTCGTTGAGCATGGACCAGGCGATGGCGGGGAGGAGATACCCGACGCTCTTGCCGACCCCCGTGCCGGCCTCGACCAGCACATGCTTGCCGCCATTGATCGCCCCCGCCACGGCGCGGATCATGGCGATCTGCCCCGGCCGGGACTCGTAGCCGGGGATCACGCGCGCCAGGGCGCCGCCGTCTGCGGCAAACGCGGCCAGCCGGTCGGGGGTGAGCGGCGTGCAGTCGGCGAGCGCGGGCAGCGTACGCGCGTCGTGCCGGGCCGGTTCGGCGACAAAGCTGTCGCTCCATCCGCCGCAGTTCTTGCCTGCGAGCCGGACCTGCTCCGCGCACGCACCGACCAGTTTGGAGAGCGGCTCGTCGTCCGCCTCGCGCAGGATGAGCGCCATCTGTTCCAGCGCCCAGAGCGGCAGCGCCGCCAGCCGCGCCGCGCAGGCCGCCCAGACGCGCCACAGAGTGTCGGGCGGCGGCTCGTCATCCCCCGCGCCCTGTTCGGCGGCCATCTGCTTCAGCGTCTCGGCCCCCGAGGCGGGAAACGCCAGCCGATACACCTCCTCGACCGGAACCGCCAGGCCGTCCCGGACGAGGCCGCGCAGCGCCTCCGCGTCATTTGTAACCACGAAACCGGGTCCGGCTGCGCCGCCTTCCGCCGCCGCCGCCGGCCGCGTCACACACGCCAGCCGTCCACCGACGACCGTCGTCCAGACCGTTTTACAGGATATGCGCATGGGCTGCCTTCACTCCTTGCCTCCCGCATCCGCAGCCGTAAAGACAGCGTGAATGTTCTTCCACGAAACGATTTGAACGCCTTGAAAGACAAACGACACATTCCCGCCAGTGACGATCCGTGCGGGCGCCGCTTCAGGACCGGCCAACGCCAGCCACTCGTTCAGATGAT
This sequence comes from uncultured Akkermansia sp., assembly GCA_964506575.1. Taxonomy (GTDB): domain Bacteria; phylum Verrucomicrobiota; class Kiritimatiellia; order RFP12; family JAAYNR01; genus VGWG01. The sequence goes on from CAZDLY010000048.1 coordinate 4,856, forward strand.
CATACGCACCGACCTTACAAATCTGAGTTTGAAACTCAGATTTGCACAAAGCGTACTCGGAAAGGCCCACCGGGTCAACGCAAACAGAGTGCGTGGTCCATGAAATCACGGAACCGTGGAACCTCCATTGCTCGTCCCGCCATGGACGCTCACAGCGGAATGACACGGACTGAAGGGACTCTTGCCATCTTAATCGTAATCCTAATCTTGATCTTAATCTCCTGGTTGAGAATGGATTACGATTACGATAAAGATTAGGATTATGATCGGAAGCGTCGCTTAAGCATGCGCCAGTACGCTCACAGCGTGTCCACCGGGCTCACCACCCCCATCGGCCCCTTGTTCAGCACATGCGTGTAGATCATCGTCGTCTCCACTTTCGCGTGGCCCAGCAGCGCTTGCACGGTGCGGATGTCCTGCCCTGCCTCGATCAGGTGCGTGGCAAAACTGTGCCGGCAGCAATGCGGCGTTAAGCGGATGGTCAGCCCCGCCTGTCGCACCGCCTCCTGAACCGCCCGCTGAATCTGCTGATCGTCGAGATGGTGCCGCCGCACGTGGCCGCTGCGCGGGTCGGGCGAGTAGTCGTCGGCGGGAAATACATACTGCCATCCCCAGTCGCAAGATGACGAAGCAGTACTTAGGAGGTGATCCAGAATGAAGCTGACACAGGAAGAGAAGCGCCTGCTCGACTCCGTCGAGAGGGGGGAATGGAAATGTATCCCGGACTTCCGTCGCGAGGCGGCGCGGTACCGCGAGGCGGCGCGCGCAACGCTGCGGAAAGACAAGCGCGTGAACATCAGAATGGCGGAACGGGATTTGGTGCGCTTTCAAAAGACCGCCGTTCATGAGGGGCTGCCTTACCAGACGCTCATTTCCAGCATCTTACACAAGTACATCAACGGTCGGTTGGTCGAAAAGGCAGGATGATGCAGATCGGGATAGGGGCGCCCCTTGGGGAGCGCCCCGCCCACACCACTCATCGTACGGATCGCGTAGTTAGCGGTTCGGGCTTCGAGCATGTTCTCCCGGCCACCGACTGTCTCCATGAGCCGGTCTTCTCCTGTCGGACTTTCAGCGAGCCGGACCGCTATGAATTCATCGCGGGGATACAGTTTCCGTTTGCTACCCTTCGGCGTTATCTGTCTGGGGTCGGACTTTGCTCTTTGAGTTGCGCCAGTTTTCCTGTTATGCTGTTTTTCATTGCAGCGGTTCCCGTATGTTCCGTTCCCGCTCTTGGTGTCAGCCGCGGAGAGGACATGAAGGAGGAAGATGCGATGCCGAAACCGTCAAAGATCCTTCCTGTGCCAGGGGAAGTCTTCAGTGTGAAGGGTCACACCGCTTTTCTCATTCTGCCGGGTCACGTCGCTGCCAGCATTCAGTTGCCATGGGTCTGGTACGCCCCAACGCTTCCCGGACTGCCGGGCGCGGAGGAGACATGGATGTTTCAGAAGTTCTCGGATGCGGGTGTGGCGGTTGCCGGGATTGATGTCGGCGAGTCCTGTGGCAATCCCCATGGCAGGGCGCTTTTCTCCGCGTTCTACGAGCAACTCGTCTGGAGGCGCGGTCTCTCGAAGACGCCCTGTCTGCTAGCGCGAAGCCGCGGCGGATTAATGCTCTACAACTGGGCGGTCGAGCATCCTTCATCTGTGGCGTGTGTGGCGGGCATTTATCCGGTATGCAACCTCGACAGTTACCCTGGTGTCAAGAGCGCCTGCGGCGCATACGGCATGACCGAAGAGCAGCTTACCGCCACATTGACTGAGCATAACCCGATTGACCGCATCGAGTCGCTGGCCAAGGCTCATGTCCCCATCTATCACATCCATGGAGATAGTGATGCCGTGGTGCCTCTCGAGCAGAACTCCGGCGAACTGGCGCAACGGTATCGGCACTCGGGCGGCGTGATGATCCTTAACGTGATCACAGGGCAAGGACATAACATGTGGCCGGGCTGGTTTCAATGTCAGGAACTTGTCGCTTTCGTGATCGCTCATGCGCACAAGCGTTCTGGGTGTTGATAGAATGACCAATCGCGAGGCCGTCGCGAGGCGAATCAGGATTGACCGAGGCGATATCGCGCTTGTGCTCAAGGAAGACGAACAGGCAAACACGGGACGTGAGATATTCGACGGTTACTGGAAACCGGAGCACTGGCAGGATGTAGGGAGTCCGGCCAGGGACGGGCACTCCTTGCCGCAGAAAGACAGGGCGCCGCATTGTGGCCGACCCTCAGGTGCAGGCGACGCATGCCAGCGCGCCTGACCTGCGCCGCCGCAACCCGCATTGGGCGGAAACGGTCAGCGTGTGATTTCGTCTGCGCCGGGAGTGCCGCAGGCGAGCGCGAGCAACATACGGGCGAACGGGTTGAGCGGGTGCCGCAAAGACACGGACGATTTCGTTTGTTGCAGCACGTTGCGGCGTTCCAGTTTGTCCAGATGCCGGTATAGCGCGGCCAAGGAGATGCCGCATCGCGCGCCCAGTGATTCTGACGTGCAGGGACCGGTGCGGCGCAGTGTGGAGACGATGTCCAGCCGGCGCGGGTGAGTGTAGGCCGTCAGCGCCGCAATCAGCGGCTCGGAGTCGGATCGGCACGCTTTGACCGCAGGCACCAGTGCGCTCAACAACGCATGCGCATGGGGCACGCGGGGGTCGGCCTCCAGCGCATAGGAGACCCAGCGCCCGGTCCGGGTCGCCCGACACAGTCCCCGTGCCTGGATCTGGCGCAACCCCAGGCTGCAAGCCGCATCGGATAGACCACAACTCACCGCGACCGCGCCAACCGTTTGCGGCGGTTTGCCGATCAGCGCCCCGATCAGCGCCAGCCGCTTCGGGTTCGCCAAGACCCGGCAGGTTCGCCAGAGCGTTGGCGTCAATTCGTGTCCTGTTTCCATGATGCGCCTCCTGCCATTCCCACACTTTCGAAAGTGTGAGAATGCAAGTATGCATTATAATTACCGAATTGTCGAGCGAACGGGTGGCGCCATTCCCACACTTTCGAAAGTGTGAGAATGGATGCAGAATTAATTTGCTGTCTTGGAATGATGGATGACCGACAGCGCGCCGAGGGCCAGCAGCGCATAGAAGGTGTATTCCACATCGGAGACCGGATCGGCGGCCTGGCTGCGAAACCCGCCATCGCTGTTCCAGAGGCCCTCAATGAAAGCGGCGGTCGAAAGAAATGGCGGATTTTCCGAGAGCGCTTCGCACAGGCTTTCGGCGTAGAGCGCGGTTGCGGTCGAGAGCAAGTCGGACCGCGGCACCGCCGGCGCCGCCCGGTAGCCGCCGTCGGGATGCCTCTGCTTCGCCAGAAAATCCACCGCCTGCCGCGCCGGCCCGCGTCTTCCGTGCCGGGTCAGCAGCACGGCGGCGGCGGCCGTGGCGGTCGTGGTGCCGCACGGCGTTCCGGAATGGTTGGTGTAGCCGCCGTCAGGTGTGCGAAGCGTGTCAAGCGCGGCGATCGCGCGTTCAGGATCGGGCCAGGCGATTCCGGCATCCCGATGGGCCTGTTCGGCAAGATACGCGGCGTAGACCGTCCCCCGTGCCGCCTGTTCGCGTTCATGCGAATACCCGCCGTCGTCGCTGCGATAGCGGTTCAGGCGTTCGACAGCCTGCTCGAATCGCCGCGCGTCTCCCGGCTGCACATCCCCCAGGAGGTTCAGACAGTGAAGACACCGGATGCGCGAAACCCAATCGATAAAGGATCCTCCCGCCGCGACGCCGTCCCCGGCGTCGAAACACGGCCGCAGGTCCTGGGGTTGCGGCAGGCCGGCCCCCAGCGCAACCAGCCCCCCGAGACCGAAGACCGTGTAGTAGAGATCCGGCCGGCCGGCCCGGTCGCAAAAGAGGCCGGCCGCGCCCCTCGCCGACAGAACAAAGACGCTCACACGCGTCGCACCTTCCGCGCTGATCAGGGCGCGGGACCGGGCGGCCGTGGCGATGATGTCAGGCAGGGGGGCGTTCGCGAACATCGGCGCCTCGCTCCTTTCGAGGCAGAATGCGTTTGACCAGCCGCGTCAGCAGGCTCTTCAGCCGGACGACGCGGATGGGGGCCAGCGCCTGCAACGCGCGGTCGCGGTAGTCTTCCCGCAACGCCTCGGCCGCGGCGGCCACCCCGTATCGCTCAAACAGCGCGCGCGTCAATGACTGCATGCGGCCGGCCCGGGGCGCCTCGCGCAGCGCGTCCTGAATCTCGCGGCGCTCGGCGGCGGTGCATCTGTCGCACAGCAGCGCCAGCATCATCGAGGGCTGCAACCCGGATGCGCGATCTCCGGCCGCGTCGTGTTCGACATCCTGCTGGTCGTCGCCGATCTGGTAGGCGATGCCCAGCGCACGGCTGAAGTCGGCGAGCGCCGCGCAGGTTGCGTCATCGGCGCCGCCGGCAATAGCCCCGAGCAGAATGGCCACTTCGAAGGCCGGCGCCGTCTTGCGGCTGAACATCCGGAGCAGATCGGCGGATGCCGGCACATCCGACCGGCCGCGCCAGTGCAACTCGTCGCCCTGCCCGGCACACAGGGCGCAGTGCGCCTGTGCGGCCGTCGTCAGCATCCGCAGGCGGGCCGATTCGTCCGCGGCACAGGTTGCCAGGAGCCGGTAACCGGCCCCGATCAGCAGATCGCCCGCGTTCAGCGCAATGGGCACGCCGTGCTCCCTGTGCAGCGTCGGGGCGCCGTAGCGGCAATCGTCGTTGTCCTCGATGTCGTCGTGGATCAGCGAGGCCTTGTGAAAGCATTCCGCCGCCACGGCGACGGCCTGGATCAGCTCCGGCGCGGCATCCGCGGAGGGGTCCCGGAGTGCGTAATAGACGGAGGCGGTCAGGAGCGGCCGCCAGCGTTTCCCCGGTCCGGCGAGCCACGCTCGCGCGATCTCCAGCGCGTGGCCGGATTCGGACCCCAGCAGGGAGCGGAGCGCCCCGGGCTCGAACCAGGCCTGCACCGCCGCCTGCACGGCGTCCACGGAGAGTCCGGTCGCAGCGGCGGCGGGGCGGGTGAGGCGAATGTGTTCGAGGAGCGTCTCCACGTCCACGTCGGTGGTGTCGCACCCGTCGCGCAGCAGCGGCACGGCCATGGCGGGCAGCGCCTCGTCGGCGATCCGCGCAAAGGTCTGCTCCAGGGCCGGCAGACAGCTCACGCCGATGACGGCGTCCACAAGCCCCTCCCGGAGCATGCCGGCGGCGGCCTCCGCGCCCTCGGCGATCAGCACCGCATAACCCAGCGCCGCCGCCTCGCTCTGTAGTGCGCCCAGCTCGCAGCGCCCGCAGGCTTCGCAGAGCAATCCGTATTCGTCCCGGCCCGCCGGACACGCATCGCGCGACCGCAGGCATTGGGGCAACAAGAGCAGCCTCCTGCTGAACGGGATTCCGGCAACCGTCTCCCGCCAGGCTTCATTGTGGATCAAGATCGCCAGCAGCTTGATGTCGGTCTCGTCACGAACCCCGATTCGCCCCGCCAGGGACCGGGCCAGCGCCACCAGATGCCGCAGCGAAAACGGCGGCACGTCCGTCAGACCGGCGACTTCGTCGGCCGCGTACCGGCGCAATTCCCGCCAATGCCGGATTTGCCATCCCCGCGCCTGCGCCCTCTCGGCCGTCGCGTCCCGTATGATCGCATCATCCATAGGTTCCAAATCCCCAAAACCACCGTTTCTTGGCGAACTGGTACAACCAATGCTTCTCCGGAATTTCCCGGCCGGGCAGATCGTGACACGGCCGCCTGCCCATCGCGGCCAGCTCGCACCGTCCCGAACCGCGGCCGCTGGTGTCACGGGCGTTCGTCGCGTCCACCACGTCCTGCAAAGCGGCCGGATCGGCCAGCAGGATGCATCCGCGCCCTTCCGCGGCGGCCCGCTGCCGGAACTGTTCCAGAAAGGCTGAGTTTTGAAACAGCGTGTTGAGACGGCTTCCATCGCCGATGTTCTCACAACTGAACTGCACCGGCGGACACGGCTCGATGTCGCCACCCGGACCAATGTGATGACTAATGCCCTCGGCCGCAGGACAAATCGCGCGCCCGTCGGCATCCCAATAGGCGTCCACCAGCATGATGGGATGGCGGCAGCGGGCCTCGACCAGAAAGCGCCGCAGCGTCAGAATGTCGGCCTCGTCGAGCGCCAACTCCGGCGCGGGATCGGGGCCGACCGGACGATAGATGTAGTACCACAAATAATGGGCGCCTCGCGCGATCATGTCCTCGACAAACGCATCTGACGCCAGATCGGCCAGGTTGTTCTTGCAGATGCTGGTCGCCACGCCAAAGATCAGCCGGTTGCGACGGCACGCCTCGATGGCCTCCATGCCGCGCCGCCAGACGTCGCGCGCGCCGCGCCGCACATCGCTCGTCGGCTGATCGCCCTCGATGCTGATCAGGGGCGTCACGTTGCCCAGGCGGCGAAAGGCGGCGGCCCGGGCGTCGTCCAGCAGCATGCCGTTGGTCAGGATCTGGAAATAGCAGTCGCCGTTATTGGCGAGAATCTCCATCAGGTGCGGATACAGCAGGGGTTCGCCGCCCAGCAACCCGAAGAAATGCGACCGGTTTTCGCGCTTCCACTCCCCGATCGCGGCGTGCAGCGCCTCGGGGGCGAGTTCGCGCGGCGGCTGGCCGGACGTGACCCAGCACCCCTTGCAGGCCAGGTTGCACCGGTCGGTCACCGAAAAAAAGAGCACGGCGGGCGACCGCCGGCCGCGCGCGGCCCGCCGCTGGAACGCCGCCATGGAACGGCACCCCTTCCAGGCGAAGAGGTACATGAACTTCACGAGGATGCGCGCGTCCGGTTCGACGAGCATCCGTTTGACCAGCGAGCCTATCATGGCGGTCTCAGTAGTGTTCGTTCTTGAGCAGGCGCGGCCGTTGCTGGCGCGCCCGCAGCTTGTCGAGCGCGTTGGCGCCAAACAATTGTTCGCGGGTCAGCCGCACCTTCCCGGCCGCCGACGCCGCGTCGTCTGGGGCGCCGCTCACGGGCGACTCCTCGTCGATCTTGGGAAACAGGATCGCCGCCTGCGGACACAGGCGGGCGCAGGCCGGACAGTTGTTCTTGCAGTGATCCGGATGGCGGACCGCGACGCGGCCGTCCGCATCGGTCTCGTAGACGCCGAAGAGGCAGAACTCGAGGCACTGCCGGCAGTTCACGCATCGCGCGTAATCGATGACCGGGAACCACGGCCGCCAGAAGTCTGCGGCGCCGGAAGCCGTGTCGGGTTCACGCCGGATCGCCGAATCGCCCCCCCCGCGGATGATCGCGGCCAGAAGCGTCCCGGCGGACTCCGCGCGCATATCCAGAAACTGGACGCGTGCGGGATCGAGCGGCGCGCCGGCCCACGCCACGAGCGCCTGCACGGCCCGCGGATGGCAGGCGATGACCGTCGCGCGGGCGGCGTCGGCGATCTCGCGCAACACCGGATCCCGCCGGGCCGCGCAGCCGCACAAATCGGGCACGATCATCACCGGTCGGCCGCAGCACTCCAGTCCGGCCGCCACCGCGCGTTTCGTTTCGGCCGGAATCGCGTCCGCGTGCGAACAGGCGCACATTAAAATGGGATCGGCTGGCATGGGGTCTCTCCTGGCTTCACGGGCGGATGCAAACCATCGCATCCCGTGTGCGGATGTAGACCCGGTCATTTTCAAAGACCGGGGTCGTCCTGAACGAACCGATGGTGGATGCCGCAACCTCCTTCATCTCGACGCCGGGCTCCAGAAAAACGGCGTTGCCGCCTTCCGAACCGAGACAGATATACGCGCCGATCCCCAGGGAAGCGGCCGCCATCCAGATCGTCCTTCTCATTGACTCTCCCAGTCGCATCTGCACCCGTTACGCCGCCGAAGAAAACGTACGTGGCTGGTATTGTAGCAGACACTGGGGGGGGGAGTGGAAGCCGCAAAAGCGGCGAATCAAGGGCGAATCGTGAATTGCCCGCCGTGGGGGACTATGCTATCATTAGACGCGTGACGGGCCCGCTGCCGGTCTGAGCCGTGATGAATTCCACACCCCTACAACCCGTGACGCTGGATCAGCGCAGCCTGTTCGAGGCGGCGCTGGCCGTGCAGGGTCGCTGGAGCTGTGAGTGCAACTTCTGCAATCTGTTCATCTGGAGCGGAGTGTATGACACCGTCCATACCGAGATCGCCGGCCGCCGCGTGGTCTGCAACCGCCGCGTCAGCACGCTGCTGTTCCCCTTTGGCGAGCCGTTCGAACCCGCCGAACTGGAGGCGGTGCGGGCCGATCTGGCCGGACGCACCGGCCTGCGGCTGGCCTGGGGCGATGTGCCGCAGGAGTATGTCGCGTGCCACGCCGACGCATTGAGCGCCCGCTACGCGGTGAGCACGACGGCGGACGAGGACGACTACCTGCTGCGGACGGCCGACCTCGCGGCCCTCGTCGGCCGGGGACACCAGAACACCCGGCGCCTCGTCCGCCGTTTCGACGAACAGATCCCGGGGTGGCGCGGCGTTCCGATCACCCCGGCTAACCGGCAGGAGGCGATGGACCTCGCCCTGCGGGCCGATGCGGCGCATCCGGCAGGCGTGCTGTCCGACGAAGCCGACGCCTTGCGGCGCGCCTTCGCCCATTTTGATGCGCTCGGCCTGGAAGGTCTGGCGCTCGCCGCCGCCGACGGCGCGCTGCTCGCCTGCTCCCTTTTCAGCTTCACCACGCCCGAGATCGGCAACGTCCATTTCGAAAAGGCCGACCGGCGAATTCCGGGGGCGGCACAGACGATGCGGGTGACGGTGGCGCGCCATCTGGCCGGCCGCTGCGCTTGGCTCAATATTGAACAGGACATGGGCGTCCCCGGCTTGCGCCGCTCCAAACGCTCCTACCTCCCCGAGCGGCGGCTGCCCCGCTACCGCCTGGAGCCGCTTGTGCCATGAATACCACATTCCGCGAATTGCTGGCATTCCACGTCGAGGCCCAGCGCGGCATGTTCATCGACGAGGTGGCGCGGGCGGCTGACGGTTCGGGCGTGTGGATCTTCTCCGCCCGCGAGTCCGAGCCGACGTGGAATCTTTTTTTCGTGCTCGACGCCGGTCTGGCGCTGCGGCACGAAGCGCGGATCGCCCGCGAATTCGACGCGCGCGGACGCGAGCCGGTCTGGTATCTCGCCGACAGCGACGGGGCCTCCCGGTCGCCGCCGCTGCCCGCCCCGTGGCGTCGTTTCAGTTCCGACTGCTGGATGGTGCGCGACGGTGCCGACCCGGCGCCGCCGACGCCCGGCCTCTCGCTCGGGCAGGTAGAGACGGCGGCCGACGCCGATATCTTCAACCGGCTTTACGCCGATGCCTTCTGGGAGGGGGATCCCGATCCCGGCGCGGCCGTGCCGATACCGGACGGCGTGCCGGCCGCGGGCGGCTGGATGGAAACCCGCCACTGGATCGTCCGCGAATCGGGGGTGCCGAAGGCGCTGCTCTCCGCCGTGTCCTGCGGCGGTCTGACCGCGATCTACAACGTCGGCACGCTCCGCTCGGAGCGCGGACGCGGCCTGGGCCGCGCGCTGCTGCGGATGGGGTTGGCGGAAGAGGCGCGGCGCGGCGCGGCGCGCTTCTTCCTGCTCACCGAGCGGGACAAGCCGCTGGAGGCGTTTTACAGCCGGTTCGGATTCCGCACCGTCACCACGGGCGGGTACTACCGGAAGGGCTAGCCGCGGATCTTGTTTTCCTTGCGGCGCTTCTCGATGATCGTCTCCGTCAGCTCGTAGGGGACCGCCTCATAGCGTTCGAACGCCATCACAAACGAGCCGCGGCCTTGCGTGAGCGTGCGGATCGTGTTGGAATAGCCGAACATTTCGCCGAGCGGCACCGTGCCGTTGACCAGTTTCGCGCCGCCCTTGTCCTCCATCCCCTCGACACGGCCGCGGCGCTGGCAGAGCGACCCCGTGGCCGCGCCCATGTAGTCTTCGGGAACCGTCACCTCGACCGCCATGACCGGCTCGAGCAGCTCCGGCGCGCCCTTCATGAACGCCTGGCGGAAACAGACGCGGGCCGCCTCGATGAACGCGAATTCGTTCGAGTCGACCTCGTGATAGGAGCCGTCGTTGACGATCACCTGCACGTCGACCACGGGATAACCCGCGTACGGGCCCGACTCCAGCGCCTTGATGACGCCCTTCTCGACGGCGGGGATGTACTCGGAGGGAATCGTGCCGCCCTTGACCTCGTTGACAAACGAGAACCCCGTGCCGGCGGGCTGCGGAATGAGCTTGAGGCAGACATGGGCATACTGACCGCGGCCGCCCGACTGCTTGACGTGCTTGTATTCGCCGTCAACCGCCTGGGTGATCGTCTCGCGGAAGGCGACCTCGGGGCGGCCGACTTCGCAGGCCACGTTGAATTCGCGGCGCAGGCGGTCGACAATGATCTCGAGGTGCAGTTCGCCCATTCCCGATATGACGGTCTCGCCGGTCTCGCGGTCGTACTTCACAAAGAAGGTCGGGTCTTCCTCGGCCAGCGTGTGCAGCGACGCGCCCAGTTTGTCGTTGTCGTTCCGCGTCCCCGGCCGGATGGCGATCGAAATCACCGGCGCCGGGAACTCGATGTTCTCCAGAATGATCGGGTGTGCGCGATCACACAGCGTGTCGCCGGTGCGCGTCTTGCCGAGGCCGACCACGGCGACAATTTCGCCCGCGTTCGCCTCTTCGATCGCCTCCTGCCGGTTGGCATGCATGCGCAGCAGGCGGCCGACGCGGACATCCATGTCCTGCGAGCTGTTCCTGAGCGTGTCGCCGATCCGCAGCGTGCCCGAATAAATGCGGATGAAGATGATCCGGCCCATGTGCTTGTCGGACATCACCTTGAACGCGAGGGCGGAGAACGGCTCCTGGTCGTCGGGCTGGCGCACCTTCGTCTGATCATCGTTGGCATGGACGGCGCCGACGTCCAGCGGCGAGGGGAGAAAATCACACACGGCATCCAGCAGCAACTGGACGCCCTTGTTCTTGAAGGCCGTTCCGCAGTAGACCGGGACGATCGCGCGGGACACCGTCCCCTTGCGCAGTCCGGCCAGGATATCGTCCATCGGGAGATCGCCCTCGGCGAAATACTTCTCCATCAGGGCATCATCCTGCTCGGCGGCCTTCTCGACAATGTTCTTGCGCCATTTCCGGCACTCTGCCAAGATGTCCTCGGGGATATCCGCATAGGTGATCTTCACGCCCTTGGACGCCTCGTCAAAGATACACCGCCGCATGTTCAGCAGGTCGATGACGCCTTCGAACTTCTCGCCCTGACCGACGGGATAGACCATCGGAACGGGGTTGCCGCCCAACTCGCTGCGAATCTCATCGATCACCTCGAAATAGTTGGCGCCGACGCGATCCATCTTGTTGATGAAGCAGAGCTTGGGCACTTCGTATTTCTCGGACTGCCGCCACACCTGTTCGCTCTGCGGCTGGACGCCGCCCACGGCGCAAAACAGCGCGACCGCGCCGTCGAGGACGCGCAACGACCGTTCGACCTCGGCCGTGAAATCGACATGGCCCGGAGTGTCGATCAGGCTGATCTGATGGTCGCGCCAACTGACGACCGTCGCCGCCGACGTGATCGTGATGCCGCGCTCCTGCTCCTGCACCATGTAATCCATGGTGGCGGCGCCGTCATGAACTTCGCCCATCTTGTAGTTCTTGCCGGAATAAAACAGGATGCGTTCGCTGCAGGTTGTTTTGCCGGCGTCGATGTGAGCCATGATGCCGATGTTACGGACGTGAGTCAATGGGGTGCTGCGCGCCATAGGAGTCTCCTTAAAAAAAATAGCGGACAAGTATAAGGCAGATTCCGATTGGCTGCAATACCTGATTTTTGAGCGTTTGTCCCTCGGGCCATGTTACTCGGCAAAGCGGACGCGGCCCCACGTCTCAATGCTGTGGTGGTACCAGTCTTCATAGGTGGGCGACCAGTTCACATAACGGTTGGCCGATCCGCCGTTCTGGATGACAAGCTGGACGCGCCACACGTCGCCGGCTTTCGGTTTTTTCTGCCCGTTGGGCAGCATCAGCGAGGCGAACGGCAGGCGGATCTCCACGGTCCAACCGGTATCTTTCTGGTTGTCGTTCACCGTCCCCTGAATCTGGACGGCCGTCTCGTAGGCGGCCAGATTAAACTCCGGCATGAACATGATTTTGAAAGGCAGGCGCTGATACAGCGGGGTGTCCTTGGCCGGACGCAGGATGAACAGATCGGTGAAGCCTTTCAACGGGTTGACATGGAATTCAAAGAAATGATGGTCGTCATTGTTGACGTCGAGAAAGACTTCGACCAGATCGTTCGGCGCATCCAGGCTCACGTTGTCGCGCCCGGCGCCCGCCGCGCGGATTTCGTCGTCGGTCACCTCGAACGCCACGTAGACATTCGCGTCATCCCACGTGATGCGCCCAAAACCCGCGGGCGTTTCCAGCGTCTTCCCGTTCTGGTTATGTATCACGGCGATCGGGAGCTTCGTTGCGGCCTGCCAGGCCGGCTCGTCCAGCTTCCCGTCCATGACCACGGGGCCGGCCGCCTTCTGAGCCGTCGCCTCCCGCGCCGGCATCCGCTCCCCGGCGTCGGCCATCGCGCAGCCCGCGGCGCAAAGCCCGCACACCAGCGTCGAAACCACCCCCAGGCGAGAGTAACGTGTCTGAGCCCTTGAAATACGCATAACCACTTCCTGTCGTTTGGACCGTTGGCCCGGGCCACCTGACCCGCGCGCCGATGACGGGTAGAGGATAGCGCATGGCCGAGGCCGAGCGCAAGCAGGATGTGAAGCCGCCAAGATCGCCAAGAGGATCAGAACCCGTTCCTTTGCGTGCTTTGCGTCTTGGCGGGAGATAGACCCCTCTGGACGTCCAGATACGCCATATTCGGCCTGAAACCGGCGATTCCTCGCAACCGTCCCTTCAAGAACCCGAGCAGTCGCCCCTTCGCCAACTACCGGATCCTGCCACTGGTTCCCTACGCCCCCTCTGTTTTCACCCTCTGTTTCCCTTTGCCGGCACCTTGCCTGTCCCCTTGCCCGGCATGTCCCCTTGCCCGGCACTTGCCCGGCAATTTTCGCTCCTCGCCTCGCCGCGTTGTGTCCCGTTGCGCGATCCAGGGCAAACGCATCTAATTTCTGACCCTTTATCTTTTTTTGGTGCAGGGGGGCG
>CAZDLY010000049.1:0-17535 GCA_964506575.1 uncultured Akkermansia sp.
TTTTTCCCAGCCCGGATTGTGTCCCCAACACAATCCGGGCTTTTTTGCTTTCAGTATTTCAACTGCGAGCCGCCGATGTATTCGCGGAGGATCGAGTAGCCGGGAACGGCCGTCTCGGGAAGGTCCACGAAGTTCTGCAGGAATCCGGAGATGCGGCGCGCCTCGGCAAATTCGGGCTCGGTCGCCTTGATCTGGTTGAGCAGGGGGATCGCGAGCGGCTTGAGCACGGCCAGCTCGTAATCGAGCGCCGAGTTGAATATGGCGTCGGCCCGGTTCTGGAAGGGGAAGATCCACCGCTTCTCGCCGTGCAGGACCGACGGCCAGCGCCGCAGCGTCGCGAGGGCGGAATAGCCGCGGTGGGCGTTGTCCCGGACCATCCGCCGGATCAGGCGGTTGTCCGTGGTTGCAATGCGGCTGTTGCTGTCAATGCCGAGCTGCGTCAGCGCGCTGACGTACACCAGGAATTTGCAGGCGTCGCCGATGTCGGCGGTGAGCTTCGGATTGAGGCAGTGGATCCCCTCCATGACGACGACTCCGGCGCCGGACAGCCGGATCGGCTCGCCGCGGTCGTACCCCTGCTTCTTCTTGAAGTCGAAGGCGCGCGGATGGATTTCGCGCCCATCCAGCAGAGCGGCGACGTCGCCGTTGAGCCGGCGCAGATCCACGGATTCGATGTGCTCGTAATCGAGGTTGCCGCCGGCGTCGCGCGGGTTGAGATCGTCGCCCACGAAATAATCGTCGGTCGAAATCAGCAGCGGCTGCAGGCCGTTGACGCGCAGATGCGTGCAGAGCCGCTTGGCGAAGGTGGTCTTGCCGGCCGATGACGGGCCGGCGACCAGAATCAGCCGCACCTCGAGCGGACGCGCGGTGATCTGCGCGGCGATCTGGGCGAGCTTCTTCTCGTGCAGCGCCTCGGCGGTCTGGACGAAATCGTCGATGCCGCCGCGCCCGACCAGGAGGTTGAGGCGCCCGACCGAGGTGACGCCGAGAATGCGCCCCCAGGCGATGTGCTCCTGGTAGACGGCGAACAGCTTGGGGTTCGGCGACCAGTCGCCCAACTGCCGCGGGTGGGAGCGAAGCGGCAGACGCAGCACCATGCCGCTTTCGTAGGGGATCAGGTCAAACGGTTGCAGCAATCCGGCGCGGTGGACGATCGGCTCCTGGGCCAGATCGAAGAACTGGCCGCAGCGAATGATCGCGACGTAGGGCGGGTTGCGGTGATTGAGCAGGTGGAGCTTGTCGTATTGCTGGGACGATTCGAAGAGGCGCAGGGCGTCGGCATACGAGACGATGTCGTAATCCATGGGCGTGTCGGCCGCGATGAGCGCCTGCATCTCCGCCTTGACCCGGGCCACGTTGGCGACGGGGTCGGCGCCGTCCGGCCAGTCGGCGGTGCAGAACAAGCCGTTGCCCATGGAGTGATGGACCCGGTAGGGGATGGAGGGGAAAACGGTGTGAAACGCCTTGCCGAGGAGGAAGCTCAGCGACCAGCGGATGATCCGCCAGCCGTGGTTGTCGGCGGCCGTGAGGGGCGTGACCTGGGCGTGGGCGATCAACGGGAAGCCCAGGGAAACGGCGTCGTTGTTGACCATCGCGCCGACGGCTGGCAGGCCGTCGGCGGCGATCGGGGGAAGGACATCGCGCACGGGCGTCCCCGCGTCCACATCGATGTCGGGTTGTCCGGGGATTTCAATTCGGATGGAGCGCATAGGGCGGGTCGCGGGTGGAGGGTTTAGATCACAGCGTGGTTGGCACGGAGATTCAATACAACCTTCCCAGCATGTCCCGCGCGAGGGCGTCGAGCGGTTCGACCGGTCCGGGGAGATCGCGCAGGCACGCGCAGGCGGCTGCAGTGAGGCGGGCGGCCTGGGCGCGCGCCTGGTCGGGGGTGAGGGTGTGCAGACAGGACAGCTCGTTGGGTTTCCCGGGTTTGCCGTGCGGCGCGTCGAGGATGTCGTCAATGATCTGGAAGGCGACGCCGAGGTGCGAACCGAAGTCCCCGAGGCGCTCCGTCAGTCCCGTGCCGGCGCCGGCGCCGACGGCGATGGCGCCCATGCGCGCGGCGGCGCGAAAAAGATCCGCGGTCTTATGCTGGTGGACGTAGGCCACGGTCCCGGCGTCGGCCGTGCCGCCGCAGGCGAGATCCTCGATCTGTCCGCCGATGATTCCCGCGGTGCCCGCGGCCACGGCCAGCTCGCGGACCAGGAGGCCGGGAACGGACGGATCGGAAGCGGGTGTGCGGGCGAGCAGTTCAAAGGCGAGGCTCTGCAGGGCGTCGCCCGCGAGGACGGCGGTGGACTCGCCGTATTGGGCCCAGACGGTTGGCTGGCCGCGGCGGACCGTGTCGTTGTCCATGCAGGGCAGGTCGTCATGAACGAGCGTGTAGGCGTGCAGCAGTTCGACGGCGATGGCGGGATGCCAGGCGGCGTCGCTCGTCCCGCCCGCAGCCTCGGCGGCGGCCAGGCAGAGGATCGGCCGCAGCCGTTTGCCGCCCGTGATGACGGCATGACGCATGGCTTGGGAGAGGACGACCGGCCGCTGGTCGGCCGGCGGCAGCCACTCCAGCAGCCGCTGCGCGACCGCGGCCTGCCGCTCCGCGAGATAGGCGTTCAGATCAAACATGGGACCAGTTTAGCAATCGCGCCGGGAGAAGTAAAGGAGGGGTCGGGGCAAGGGCCTCGTTGGTATTGACTTTGATTCCCGCTTCTGCCACGCTTCCCGAATGACATTGATGCATCAGACCGTTTCCGGCATGTTTTGGGCCCGTGTGGATTGGTGCAGACCGGGACGTGTCGATAAGCGATTGCTTATCCGTAGTGGGCAGGCAGCCAAGTCCGGCGCATCAGCGGCCTCGCAGACGTCGAGGCGACGTCGCGTGGCCGCGTTCGTGGGCGTGACGACCGTTTTGATCTGGACGGCCCTGTGCCAGCCCGCCCACGGCAGCGATGGGTATGCCGATATCCTGTGCGTGACTGTGAAGCTCCAGGAATCGCCGCCCCTCGTCACCTTCTCGTTCCATCAGCCGATCATCTATCACTGGTGGACGGAAGTCGATGGGGGGGCAAACGCGCTGGTCGACAAGTCCGGGTCTCTGGATAGGCGCGCCTTGCCGTCGACGGGTTCTGCCGTCACCGCGCCGTGGGTGCAGATCAAGGCCATCCCCACAGGCGCGACCTCGGTGACGGACCCCACCATCGTTCCGGGCATCGCGTACGAATACCGCATCGTCGTCGCTGATGCCACCGCGAAGAAGATGGCCTACACGGCCACCGGTATCGGGATTCCGATGGAGGAATACCGGGGCAAGATCGTCCTGGTCGTGGATCAGACCCTGGCCACGCCCTGCGCCGCGGAATTGGCCCGGCTGCAGCAGGATCTCGTCGGCGACGGCTGGCGTGTCATCCGTCACGACGTGCCCCGGGACGACGGCAACTACGCCACCCGGCACCAGGCCAGGAGCGTCAAGGATCTGATCGTCGCCGACTACAAAGCCGATCCCGCCAACGTCAAGGCCGTGCTCCTCTTCGGCCGCGTCCCCGTGCCCTATTCCGGCTGGACGGTACCGGACGGCCACTATCAACGGGCGTTGCCCGCTGACGGCTACTATGGCGACATGGAGGGAACCTGGACCGATACCGCGAACCTCGGGACGACCGACCCGCGCGGCAGCAATGTTTCCGGCGACGGCAAGTTCGACCAGAACACGTTCCCCGGCCACGTGGACCTGATGGTCGGCCGGGTGGATCTGTGCAACATGCCGTACTTCGGCGACGAAACCCTGCTGCTCAAGCGGTATTTGGCCAAGGACCATGCCTGGCGCAACCGGCGCTTCACCGTGGACTCCAGCAGCATGGTCAGCGTGAGCAATCCGTGGAACTGGGGCCCGTTCAACACCGCCCGCCAGTTGACCCGGGACGTCTACAAATTCGACGGCGGATCGCTGTGGTACAAGGATTTTCCGGTCAACGCGGACTTCATGCGGATCATCAGTTACCAGTCCCACCTGTTCGCCTATATCGGGAACAGAGGCAACTACGACAACGCGGGCCAGATCTATTCGAGCGACATGGCTGCGCGGAACGTGCGGGCCGTGTTCATGCTGGAGGGCGGCAGCTACTCCGTGGACTGGGATGTCGCCAACGCCTTCATGCGCTCGTTCCCCGCGTCCAGCGGCTATGCCTTGTGCGGCGGCTGGTCGGAGTTCCCGGGCTGGCACCTGCACCACCTGGGCGCCGGCGCGCCGCTGGGGCTGAGCGCCAGGGTGATGCAGAATGCCAGTTGTGGCGAGCGCACCAGCCAGGACTATTGGGAGTTCCCCGCGAAGAGCCCCGTGTGGTTATCGCTGCACGGCGACCCGACCCTGCGCATGAGCTACGTGGCGCCGCCTGCGCAACTCACCGCGAGTGCGTCCGGCCGCCAGGCGATCCTGAACTGGACCGCCAGTTCGGATCCGGAGGTCACGGGCTACCACATCTACCGCGCCAACAGCATCACCGGTGCATTCACCCGCCTGAACGCGAACCGGGTCGCCGGCGCCGCCTACACCGACGCGACCGCGCGTGCCACGGACGTGGTGTACATGGTCCGCGCACTCAAGTTGGAACGCTCGCGCACGGCCACCTACTGGAACCTCAGCCAGGGGGCGTTCGTCCCCTTCCGCCTGAACAAGACATCCAACCGCCTGCCCACCGCCCACGCGCAGACCCTGCACGGCGCTTCGCCCCTGGCCATAACCCTGGCCGGCTCGGATCCCGATGGCGATGCGCTGACCTACGTCATCAACGAAACCACCGTCAACGGCATCCTCTCCGGCCATGCGCCCAACCTGACGTACACGCCCTATAACGGCGCCTGCGCGGACCGCTTCACCTTCACGGTCCACGACGCCTATGGCGCCTCGGCGCCGGTTACGGTGAATCTCGCCATCGGCCCCTCTGTCCTGACAAGCGTGGAGTGGCGCGCCGCAGCGAGCTTGATGATCACGACCGAGGCGCGGAACATCCCCGTGCCGGAAGGCCGCACGGCGTCGTTCCGGGTCAAGCTCTCGGCTGCGCCTTCGTCCAACGTGACGGTGACGACCGCCCCGACCGGCGGTGACGCCGACATCTCCGTCTCCTCCGGCGGGTCGCTGACCTTCACGCCGACGAACTGGAAGACCGACCAGACAGTGACGCTGGCGGCAGCCGCGGACGTCGATAGGGCTCACGGCCAGGCGACGATCGTCTGCTCGGCGCCCGGGTTCGCCAGCGTGACCCTCAACGCCACGGAAACAGACCTGAGTACCGTTCTCAACGTGATCGCCCGGGCCGGCGGTACGGTCGCTCCTGTTGCCTCTCCGGCGAATATCGGCGAGCCGATTGCGCTGACCGCCACGCCCGCCGCCGGTTACGCCTTCCTGAACTGGACGGCGGTGCGGGGCGATGTGACCTTCGGCAACCCCAATGCCGCGAGCACCACGGTCACGATCAACCAGCCGTATTGGGCGTGGGACTACACACCGCTGGTATCCATGCAAGGCAACTTCGTTCCTATCGAACTGAGGACGAGCACCTCCACCGTGACGGCGATCAGGGGAGCGCAGGGAGCGGGGACAAGGAAATAGTGTCATTATGCCCAGAACATGACCGCGCACTACGCGTTTGTCTCCTGGCTGCCGGCTGAAGGTTTTAATGTCTTTGTCTTTGATTATCGCGGTTATGCGGTGGTGTCGTATCGGCATGGCGAGATTCTGTTCAAGAAAGCCAGACAGCCCAAACAGTTGCTGACGATGACCGGCGCGGGCCATACCGCCGCCGCCGGTTCTGAGGACATGCGCCGCCAAAGGGTCGCGTTCATGAAGCAGGCGCTGCAGTCCGCACCGCCCTGAACTCGCAACCTTATTCCTGTCCCCATCGGCCTCTCGCTGCGGGCGGCGACCTTTGAGGTCCGGTCCGGTGCGCCAAAGAAATGAATTGCCAGCAGACGTGTTCTTATGTATTCTATTGGCCAATCTGAATCCGAGGAGGTTTTCATGTCCAAGACAGTGACCTTGCGACTGGATGAGCCGGTCTATCGCCTGTTCAGGGATGTTGCCGAACGGGAGAATAGGCCGATCTCGAATTTCATCGAGACGGCCGTGATGCGGTTCGTGCGCGAGCACGAGACGGTGGACGAATTCGAGATGGCCGAGATTCGGGGGAATGTCGAACTCAACCAGAGCTTGAAACGAGGGCATCAGGATGCCAAGCACCGTCGGGGAACATTCGCCTGAGTTTCGAGTCTTCGAGACCGAGGAGTTCAAGAAGGCGTTGGCCCGCCTGGGCCCGCCGCGTTTCTTGCCGAAGAAACTCACGGCCTACGTCTATCCACAGTTGCGCCAGGGGCCATACTTCGGCCCAAACATACGCAAGTTGCAGGGGTACACGCCCCAGACATGGCGCTACAGAATTGGCCCCTATCGCCTCTTCTACTCCGTGGACGAGGACGACAAAATCGTGTTCATGCTGACCGTGGATGATCGAAAAGACGCATACAGATGACCGGCCAAGCCTGCGTAGGGAAAGGCGGCGCCATTCAGGCCCGTCCCTACTCGACTTGCTGACGTTCAGGGTTCGGGATTCCGAATTCGTTCCAAGTTAGAAACGGATGTCTTTCGATACATATTCAATGACAATAATGTGGTTACTGATATTTCAAACACACAAATGTCGTATTAAAATAAAAATAATATTTCCAAATATTCTCGATTTATAAGTTGTAAAATACTTATAATCAGGTATTTATGATATATTTAACACGATCTTAAGAGCGTTGGCATATCGGTTGCTTATGCAGTGGGCATCCGGCAGTTCCCGGAATAAACATGACCTGTCAACGCCAGGTCCGCCACGAGCGGACAGAAAATAGGGAGAGCATAATGAAAAGGACCGAGCGCTTCATGGAAGTGGCTTTGGGGGTGTCCTCAGTTCTGATGGGGATGACGTGTCTTAATGCGGCGCATGCGACTGACGCGACGGTCGGTATGGACGTCGTATCGGCCTACGTTTTCCGAGGTAACACGTTGAATGACGGCCTCGTGGCGCAGCCGGCGTTGTTCGTCGGCAACTTCAAGATAAGCGAGGAGTTCACGCTGCCCCTGACTCTGGGTGTGTGGGCCAACCTGGACATCGGCACCTACAATCACACGCTCGATAAGGGCCAATTCTCGGAGGTTGACTTTACAGCGTCCTATGTCTTGCCGAAGGTGATCGAGAAACTCGGCTGGTCGGCAGGCTATTGCGAGTACCTCTATCCCGGCGGCGCGGCAACGGATCGTGAAGTCAACCTGGGGTTCACGGTTGACACGATTCTCTCGCCGTCGCTGACGTTCAATTACGGGCTGGACGGCGCTGTTCGGGACAACACGTATATCGAGGGCGGATTGAAGCACGCCTTCAAGCTGGATCCGGTGACGCTCACGCTGGGCGGCACGCTGGGTTACCAGATTGTTTCGGGATCGGGCCAAGACGGTTTCGGTCCGCTGGTGCTGACGGCGTCGGCGTCCTACAAAATTCTGACCGCGTCGGTCAGCTACATCGCCGAGGTTGAGGACGGCGTGCTGGCGAATCACGACGTGGATGTTGTCGGGAAACTCGGTGTGTCATACACATTCTGACGGGAGACCCCGTCGCAACACAAGGAGCAAGCTATGAAACTGATCGTTGCTTTTGTTCAACCCGAGCGGCTGAACAGCGTGAAGCAGGCTTTGTACGAGCGGGAGATCTTCAAGATTTCCGTGACCAATGCGCTGGGCTGCGGCCAGCAGAAGGGCTATCACGAAAGCTACCGCGGGGCGGATGTCGAGGTCAATCTGCTCAAAAAGGTGCGCATCGAGATTGCGGTAAACGAAGGCTTCGTCAAGCCGTGCGTCGATGCCATCATCAAGGGCGCGCGCACCGGCAAGATCGGAGACGGCAAGATCTTCATCATTGATCTGGTTGAGTGCATTCGCATCCGCACCGGGGAGACCGGCGGAGACGCGATCGGTTGATTGTGGGAAATAGAGAAAGGATGGAAACGATGAGAATCAATAAATGGACGATGGGCATTCTGGGTTTCTGCGCCGCAACCGGCGTCGCCTGGGCGGCCGACCCGCAGGGACCGACGGCCGGTGACGCGATGTTCACGGCCAACAATGTCTGGATGATGGTGGCCACGCTGCTGGTGTTCGTCATGAATCTCGGTTTCGCCACGGTTGAAACCGGACTGACACGGGCGAAGAACTGCGTCAACATCCTGTTCAAGAACACGATCATACCGGCCATCGGCGTTCTGACATTCGCGGCGATCGGGTTTGGCCTGATGTACCCGGGCGAGCATTGGCTGGCCGGCCAGTGGCTCGGGTTCAAGGGATTCGGGCTGCTGCTGCCGGAAGGCGGCGCGACCAGCGCCTACAATCCCGGCATGACATACTGGACGGATTTTCTGTTCCAGGCCATGTTCGCCGCCACGGCCGCCACGATCATCTCCGGGGCCGTGGCCGAACGGGTGAAGCTATCGGGCTTCCTCGTGTTCACCGCGATCTACGTGGCGTTCGTCTACCCCTTTGTCGGTTCCTGGACCTGGGGTGGCGGCTGGCTGGGCGACCGGAATTTCCATGATTTCGCCGGCTCCACGCTGGTCCACTCGGTTGGCGGATGGGGCGCTCTGGCCGGCGTGCTCGTGCTGGGTCCGCGCATCGGCCGGTACGTCAATGGCAAGATCAAACCCGTCATGGGCCATAGTCTGCCTTTGGCTACGCTGGGCGTCTTCATGCTGTGGCTGGGTTGGTTCGGGTTCAACGGCGGTTCGGTGTTATCGGCGGATCCGGGAGCCGTCTCCCGTGTGCTGGTCACCACCAACCTGGCGGCTTGCGCGGCCATGATCACATCCATGCTGACCTCCTGGATCATTCAGAAGAAGCCGGACCTGACCATGATCCTGAACGGCTGCCTGGCCGGTCTGGTGGCCATCACGGCGGGCGCCGACTGTGTCACGCCGGGTGGCGCGGTGGTCATCGGACTGATCGCCGGCGTGTTGGTGGTTCTGTCCGTTTTCGGCTTTGATCGCCTGCACTTGGATGACCCCGTGGGCGCCCTCTCGGTACACTTGATGAACGGTGTGTGGGGCACTCTGGCTGTCGGGATCTTCACCACGGATCCGAAGTACACCCTGGGCACGCAGCTCCTGGGCATTGCTTCCTATGGTGTGTTCTGTTTCCCGGCTGCACTGCTCCTCTTCTGGCTCGTCAAGCAGACGATGGGTATCCGCGTCAGCGAGGACGAGGAGTTGCGCGGTCTGGACATCGGCGAGCATGGGCAGGAAGCCTACGGCGGATTCCAGATCTTCAGCAACCAGTAGGGGAGCGGAGACGGAAAAACAATATCGCAATGCCCGCGCGCGTGCGGGATCAGGGCGCCCGCGAATAGGCGACCAGGCGCTCCAGCTTGTCCAGGGCGGCGCCGGAGTCGATGGAGGCCTCGGATTGGCGGATACCATCCTCGATCGAGCCGGCCAGGCCGGCGGCGAGGAGCGAGGCGGCGGCGTTGATCAGGACGATGTTGCGCTTGGGGCCGCGGATGTCGCCGCCGAGAATGACGCGGGTGATGGCGGCGTTGTCGGCGGGGGCGCCGCCCGCGAGGTCTTCGGGGGCGCAGAAATCGCCGAAATAGCGGGTCGGGTCAATGTCATAGGTGCGGACGACGCCGTCTTTCAGCTCCGAGCAGCGGGTGGGGGCGGTGAGCGTGATCTCGTCCATGCCGTCATGGCCGTGGACGACGAGGACGCGGCGCGAGCCGAGGATCTTGAGGACGTGGGCGAACATCTCGGTGAGATCGGGCTTGAAGACGCCGATCAACTGGCAGGCCGCCCCCGCCGGGTTGGTGAGCGGGCCGAGGAGGTTGAAGAGGGTGCGGACGCCGAGCTGCTTGCGCACCGGGGCGGCGAACTTCATGGCGCGGTGGAAGTTCTGGGCGAAGAGGAAGCAGATGCCGATGTCGTTCAGCGCCTGCTCCATCCGGTCGGGCTCGGCGGCCAGATTGAAGCCGAGCTGCTCGAGGCAGTCGGCGCTGCCGCTCCGGCCCGAACTGGCGCGGTTGCCGTGCTTGGCGACGACCGCGCCCGCGCCCGCGGCGACAAAGGCGACCGTCGTCGAGACGTTGAAGGTCATGCCGCCGTCGCCGCCGGTGCCCACGGTGTCGAGGGTGTTGGCGACCAGCGACTGGATGCGCGTGGCGCGGCGTCGCATGGCGCGGGCGGCGCCGGCGACCTCGGCGACCGACTCGCCCTTGGCCGCGGCGGCGGCCAGCGCCGCGCCGATCTGCGCTTCGGTCAGCTCGCCCGCGAGGATGGCGTCCACCAGGTCGGCGGCCTCGCCCTCGGTCAGGTCGGTGCGGGCGATCAGCTTGGCGAGGGTGGCGGAGTAGTTCATGGTGTGGGGTTCCGGCGGTGTGGGCGACGACAGACCGTTCAGGCCACCGATGCGCCGGCAGCGGCCCCGGGGTCGGGGGTGACGAGGAAGAGCGTGCCGTCGGGATTGGACGCGGCCAGGACCATCCCCTCGGAGACGCCGAAGCGCATCTTGCGGGGCGCGAGGTTGGCGACCGCCACGACGCTGCGGCCGATGAGCGTTTCGGGCGCATAGGCCTTGCGGATGCCCGCAAAGACCTGGCGCGGCTTGCCGTCGCCCAGATCGAGCATCAGGCGCAGGAGCTTGTCGGAACCCTCGACCGTCTCGGCCGAAAGGACCCGCGCGACCCGCAGGTCGGTCTGCGCAAAGGTCTCAAACGGAATGACCGCCGTCGCGGCGGGCGGCTTTTCCGGAGGTGTGGGTGTGTGGGTGTGTGGGGGTGTGGGTGTGTGGGTGTGGGTGTGGGTGTGGCTCCGGCTGGCCTCGATCATGCGGTCGATCGGCTCGCGTTCGACCCGCGTGGCGAGGTAGGCATACGGCGCGATCATCCGGTTCTCGACGCGCGTCCGGGCGTCGGTCCAGACGTAGGGAGGCTCGCCGAAGAGCGTCTCGACCTTGGCGGCGTAGCCGGGCAGGATCGGCTTGAGGTAGATCGCGAGGGTGCGGAAGAGGTTGAGCGTGGCGGTGAGCACGCGGCGGGCGGCCTCGGGGTCGCGCTTGATCAGCGCCCAGGGCGCCTGGGCGTCCACGTACTGGTTGGCGCGGTCGGCGAGGTCGCGCACCTCGACCATGACGCGCGCGAAGTCCCGTTTCTCATAGGCGTCGGCGATGGCGTCGGCGCGGCCTTGCGCGTCGGCGAGCAACTCGGCGCCCGCGGCGTCGCACACGCCGGCGCGGCCGTCGAGGTGCTTGTGGAGCATCTGCGCGCCGCGCGAGGCGAGGTTGGTGATCTTGCCGACCAGATCGGAGTTGACGCGGTTGATGAAATCGTCGAAGTTGAGATCGACGTCGTCGGTCGTGCCGTTGAGTTTGCAGGCGTAGTAGAAGCGGAGGGTTTGCGCCTCCACATGGTCGAGGAAGGTGCGCGCGCTGATGAACGTCCCCTTGGACTTGCTCATCTTCTCGCCGTTGACGGTGAGAAAGCCGTGCACGAAGACCTGGTCGGGGCCCTTGAAGCCGCCGCAGGCGAGCATGGCGGGCCAGAAGAGGCAGTGGAAGCGGACGATATCCTTGCCGATGAAGTGAAAAAGCCCGACATCGGGGTTGTTCCACCAGTCATCGAAGCGGGCGTTGTTCTGCCGGCACCAGTTCTCCAGCGCGGCCATGTAGCCGATCGGCGCATCGACCCAGACGTAAAAGAACTTGCCGGGGTGGCCGGGGATCTCAAAGCCGAAATAGGGCTTGTCGCGGGAGATGTCCCACCCGCGCAGCGACTCGCCGAACCACTCCAGCAGCTTGTTCGCCACATCTTTGGCGGTATGGGCCGGAATCCAGGTCCGGAGGTAGTCGCGGAAGTGATCGATCTCGAAGAACAGATGCTCGCTGTCGCGCGTCACGGGGGAGCGGCCGCAGACGGTGCAGGCCGGAGCCTTCAGCTCCTCGGCGGCATAGGTGGCGCCGCAGGCGTCGCACGAATCGCCGTACTGGCCAAGCGCGCCGCAGGCGGGGCAGGCGCCCGTGACGAAGCGGTCGGGAAGGAACATGCCGTCGTGCTCGCAGTAGAGCTGGGGGACGAGGCGGGACGAGACGTGGCCGCCCGACTCCATCCGGGCGAAAATGCGATTGCTGAAGGCGCGGTTCTCCTCGCAGTTGGTCGAGCCGTAGTGGTTGAAGGCCACCTCGAAATCGGTGAAGTCGCGGAGGTGCTGCTCGTGGCTGCGGGCGATCAGCGCCTCGGGGGTGATCCCCTCGTTGCGGGCGCGGACCATGATCGGCGTGCCGTGGGTGTCGTCGGCGCAGACATAGACGCAGACATGGCCGCGCATGTTCTGGAAGCGGACCCAGAAATCGGTTTGCAAATACTCTACCAGATGGCCGATGTGGATATCGCCATTGGCATACGGCAGCGCCGATGTCACAACCATGCGTCTGTTTTCACTCATGCTCGCACTCGCTTGGCTCGTTTCGTGCCGTCACTATAGCATTGCCCGGCGTCCGGTTCAAGCATGGGAAAGAGATGTCTGGCCCGCCGGGCGCATGGCAGTTCTGATGAGGTCGTTGATTCGTTATCTTAATCGTAATCAGTATCGTAATCTTGCTTTGACCCTGCATGCGATCGTACATTGTCACCAATGAATCGTGTGCATGAGCCGGGAGCCGTCAACGAGGCGGATCGGCGAGGGTTGGGGGATTACGATTACGAGTTAGGAGTAACCCTCATCAGAACTGCCCTGCGCCCTGGCCCGCCGCGATCCCCAGGCGCGCGGCGGCGGCGCGGAGGGCGGGGGAGAGGTCGATTTTCGTGCGGGCGGCGGCGCAGGCGCCGTCGAAGACATGGGCGGCGCCGGCGGCCTCGAGGTTGCGGACGAAGCGGGCGAACTTCGACGCCGGATCGCGCAGGTTCATCAGGATCTCGACTGCGGCGTCGCCGCGGGTGACCGCCTCGCTGATCATGCCGGTCGAGTCGGCCGTCACGAAGAGGGTGTGGCAGAGGGAGACGAAGGCGGGGATGGGGTTGAAGGTGTTCTGCGAGAACAGCAGCTTGTAGTCGAAGGGGTAGGAATCGACCAGCGCCTCGACTTCCGGGGGCGTGCGGCGCGAGGTGGTGACCCATCGCTCGGAGCCTGCGCTGGCGGCGAAGAGGCGGTCGAGGTGTGCGCGCAAACTGCCGGCGGTCATCTCGGCCAGGTCGTTGGGGCCGCCGATGATGACGCCGATGGCCGGCTTCACCCACGTGTGGCGCTCGCGGAACGCGGCGACGCCGGCGGCGTAGAAGGCGGGATTGACCGAGGTGAGGTTGACCGGCAGGGTGATGAGGTTGGGGCGCGGGCGGGGATTGTCGAAGGCGGGCGCGAGGATCACGTCGAAATCGGGACGCCAGCCCCGTGGGTTGAGAATGGCGGCGACGGGAATGCCGAGGCGGCGGGCGGTGACCTTGCCCGGGTAGAAGGCGGTCGAGCCGGTGCAGACCACCGCCGCGAAGGGGCCGGGTGGGAGGGGCGCGGCGAAGCGGTAGAGGGCGGGGAGGCGCAGCCGGAAGCGGTCGGCCAGATAGGCGACGGCCTTGCAGCAACGGGCGCGATAGGCGGCCTCGGCGATCACGAACGGGCGGCCGATGCTGTCGCAGAAGGCTTTGGACTGGTTGACGTGGCCGGCCTTGCCGTCGCCGACGATTAGGATGGGTTCGTTCATGGGGGGGGGCGATCAGTCGGAGGTGCGCTCGATGGCGGCGCCGAGGCTGCGCAGGGTGGTGTCGATCCGTTCATAGCCGCGATCCACGCTTTCGGCGTTGAGGATCACGGTCTCCTTGCGGGCGCAGAGGGCCGCGATCAGGAGCGCCATGCCTGCGCGGATGTCGGGGGAAACGACGCGCGTCCCTTGCAGGCGCGTGGGGCCGGTCACCACGACGCGGTGGGGGTCGCACTGCACGATCCGCGCGCCCATGCCGATCAGATGGTCCACGAAGTACATGCGGCTTTCAAACATCTTCTCATAGAAAAGCGTGGTGCCGCGCGTCTGGGTGGCGAGGACGATCAGGACGCTCATCAGGTCCGAGGGAAAGGCGGGCCACGGGCCGTCCTCGATCTTGGGGATGGCATCGCCGAGGTCGTAGGTGGTGCGGAGCTTCTGATTACCGGGGAGCTGGAGCGTCGTGCCGCTGATCGTCCAGCGGGCGCCAAAGCGGTGGAAGGGGCGTTCGAGCACCTCGAAGTCGGAGGCGGAGATGCCGGTGAGGGTCAGCTCGCCGCCGGTGGCGAGGGCGGCGGCGATGTAGCTACCGGCCTCGATGGTGTCGGGGCCGATGGCGTGGGTGACGCCGTGCAGGCGTTCGACGCCGTCAATGACGAGGAGGTTGGTGCCCACGCCGCTGATGGCGGCGCCCATGGTGTTGAGGAGATGGCAGAGGTCCTGGACATGGGGCTCGCAGGCGGCGTTGTAAAGGGTGGTGCGGCCCCGCGCCCGGACGGCGGCCATCAGGATGTTCTCGGTCGCGGTGACGCTGGCCTCGTCGAGGAGGATGCGCGCGCCGGCGAGTCCATTGGCCGCCTTGAAGGCATAGCAGCCGTTGGAGCTGGCGCCGACGCCGAGTTGGCGCAGGCCGTCGAGATGGGTGTCCACGCGGCGACGGCCGATCACGTCGCCGCCAGGCGGATAGATCCGCGCCGCGCCGCAGCGGGCGAGCAGCGGACCCGCGAAGAGGATGGACGAGCGGACCCGGCCGCACAGCGCGCGGTCGAGCGTGGTCGAACGGATCCGCCGGGCGTGCAGGGTGACCGTGCGGGCCGTTTCGTCGAGGGCGACCGCCACGCCCATCGCGTCGAGCAGGTCCAGCATGGTGCGGACATCCTGGATGAGCGGCAGATTGGTGAGCGTGACCGGCTCATCCGTGAGCACAGCCGCGGCCAGCATGGGCAGCGCCGCATTCTTGTTGCCGGAAACGGCGTGGACGCCGGCGATGCGGCGCCCGCCTCGGATCGTAAAACGTGACATGGGATTCCCCAGGAGAGGGTTCGGGTTTCGGGGTTCAGGGTACGACGATGCTGACGCGATTTCAAGCGCAAAGGTGAGAGAATCTTAAAGGCTCTTGCAAAACCTCCTGCGTCGGTTCTGCAAGAGCCTCGTCAATCATACAGGAGGCTTCGTCACGGACCCACCACCCCTGGAACGCGTCTCCGGCCCCTCCTTAAGCCGATCTGTCCCGGTCCGCTCGCTGGCACACTGTGACAATATGCCCGTATTTCGCCCTGTAGCCGCAATTATACGCCGAAACGAAATTGATGCAATATACTGCATTAAAACGACTTACGAATACTATTACCCCTCGGCAAGTAACGGTTTGGCACGCACTTTGCTGATAAGATGCCGTTCGTGTGGTGTCACAACAACAGCCGTTGAGACAGAGCGGCGGAGAGTGTGGTTATGGCAAAAGTCTTAGGAATTGATTTGGGGACGACGAATTCGTGCATGGCGATCATGGAGGGTGGCGAGCCCGTCGTGTTGCCGAATGCCGAGGGGGCGCGCACGACGCCTTCCATCGTGGCGTTCACCAAGAGCGGCGAGCGTCTCGTGGGGCAGTCCGCCAAGCGCCAATCCGTCACCAATCCAAAAAATACGGTCTACTCCATCAAGCGGTTCATGGGCCGAAAGTACGACGAGGTGACCCACGAGGCCGCGATGATGCCCTATGAGCTGGTGCGCGCGGCCAACGGCGACGCCAATGTGAAGGTCGGCGACAAGGTTTATTCCCCGCCGGAAATCTCGGCCATGGTGCTGCAGAAGCTGAAGACCGACGCCGAGGCGTATCTGGGCGAGAAGATCACGCAGGCGGTGATCACCGTTCCGGCCTATTTCAACGACAGCCAGCGGCAGGCGACGAAAGACGCCGGCCGGATCGCCGGACTTGAGGTCCTGCGCATCATCAACGAGCCCACCGCCGCGTCCCTCGCCTACGGGCTGGACAAGAAGAAGGACGAGAAGATCGCCGTGTACGATTTTGGCGGCGGCACCTTCGACATCTCCGTGCTCGACATCGGCGACGGCGTCTTTGAAGTCAAGGCCACCAACGGCGACACGCATTTGGGTGGCGACGACATGGACATGACCATCATGCAGTGGCTGATCGACACGTTCAAGAAGGAGAGCGGCATCGACCTCTCCAAGGACACCATGGCCCTGCAGCGCCTCAAGGAGGCGGCCGAGAAGGCCAAGTGCGAGCTATCGAGCGTGCAGACCTCGGAGATCAACCTCCCCTTCATCACGGCCGACGCCAGCGGGCCGAAGCATCTCACCGTCTCGCTCACCCGGCCCAAGCTCGAGCAACTGACCGACGGCCTGATCGAGCGGACGACCAACCCGTGCCGCAACTGCATGCGCGACTCCGGCCTGACGACCGTGGACGAGGTGGTGCTGGTCGGCGGCCAGACCCGCATGCCCAAGCTGCAGGAAAAGGCCAAGGAACTTTTTGGCAAGGAGCCTCACAAGGGGGTCAACCCCGATGAAGTCGTCGCCGTCGGCGCGGCCATTCAGGGCGGCATCCTCAAGGGCGAGGTCAAGGACGTGCTCCTGCTCGACGTCACCCCGCTGACGCTCGGCATCGAGACGCTCGGCGGCATCATGACGCCGCTCATCGAGCGCAACACGACCATCCCGACCAAGAAGAGCGAAATCTTCAGCACGGCGGCCGACAACCAGCCGCAGGTGGACATTCACGTCCTGCAGGGCGAGCGCAAGATGTCCGGCGACAACAAGACGATCGGCCGCTTCGGCCTCGACGGCATCCCGCCCGCGGCCCGCGGCGTGCCGCAGATCGAGGTGACCTTCGACATCGACGCCAACGGCATCCTCCACGTCAGCGCCAAGGATCTGGGGACCGGCAAGGAGCAGAAGATCACCATCACCGCCTCCAGCGGCCTCTCCAAGGACGAGATCGAACGGATGCGGCGCGACGCCGAGGTGCATGCGAGCGAAGACACCCAGAAGCGCGAGGAGGTCGAGGCGCGCAACCTCGCCGAGAACCTCGTCTACCAGACCGAGAAAGTGCTGAAGGAGAACGGCGGCAAGATCGCCGCGGAGAAGCGGGCGCCCGTCGAGCACGCCGTTCACGAGCTGAAGGAGGCGCTGAAGTCCGGGACGATCGAGACGATCAAGGCCCGGCAGGAGGCGCTCAACACCGCCATGCAGGCGGTCGCCCAGGAGCTTTACGCGAAGACAGGTCCGCAGGCCGGCGGCCCGGCGGCAGACGGGGGCGCGGGCGGCGCCCAGCCCGCCGGCGACACCGGCAGCAAGCCCGACGCAGACGGGGTGATCGACGCCGACTTCACCATGGTCGACGACGACAAGAAGAAATAAACACTTTTCCGGGATTCGGATCCCCGGGGAAAACAGACCTTAATCACACAAACAAACAGGAGGCATTGTTACCATGGCTAAAATCCGTCCACTCGGCGCACG
The DNA here is from genome assembly GCA_964506575.1 of uncultured Akkermansia sp. Classification (GTDB taxonomy): domain Bacteria; phylum Verrucomicrobiota; class Kiritimatiellia; order RFP12; family JAAYNR01; genus VGWG01. The sequence goes on from CAZDLY010000049.1 coordinate 17,516, forward strand.
TGTTCTGGTTGAACCCGTTG
>CAZDLY010000050.1:0-16993 GCA_964506575.1 uncultured Akkermansia sp.
TGTCGAATTCTACGTACTGCAGCGTGGGCATGCCTTCCTTGCGGGCCTTGAACCGCAGGTAGCCCGCCTCATATCCGAGATACTCGGCCTGATCGGAACTGGAAGTCCCCTCGGCGCGAAGCGGCGGTTCAGCGTAGGGCAGGCGGAGGCTGAATTCCTCCCCAACCGGGATGAACGTCTCCTCGATGCCGAAGACCTCCAACGCGCGACCGATCAGGAAATCGGTCGGTGCGGTCATGGTCGCGCCAACCCATCGCCCCGGCTGCGCATCCCTGCCGATGGGCGGATGCGCATAGTGCAGCCAAAGCGTGTAGCGCCCAGGCCTGACATCGTGATACGCCCAGACCCCGCCGGTGCGGTCATCCACCACGAGGTCCGGGAAGGTTTTGCCCTCCGCCAGCGACAACCGCGCCGAGTAGAACACCGTGCCGGTCTGCCCCGCCTTGACTTCGATCGGCTGGGGAATGGCTGTCCTTTTGCGCACACTATCGAGAGGCAATTCCCGGCTCGGCGCGTGGTTGTCCTGCAGGACCGGCCGGACCGTGTCGAAGAGATCGAAACTGAGTTCCTGGCCCGTCCGGTTGGCGATTCGCAGACCGATTTCGAACTTCGTTTCTCCGCCACGCGGGGGCACAGCGATGCGCTCGGGAATCACGACCGCCATCACCAGCTCGGCCTTGGCGGGCGGGTTATTCACGGCGTCGGCCGGCTGTGCCTGCTCGGCTGCCCAAGCCGGCATGGTTGCCGCCAACATCATTCCAACGATCATCAATAGCTTTTTCATGACTGTTGTCCTTGGGTTTGTGGGCTCACTCCACTGGACGGGGGCCGGACCGCTGCTGATTCACCTGGAGAATCCGGCCGGTCGCCGGGTCCACGAGTCCGATGATTGTAGGGGGATACTGCTCCTTCCCGCCGGGGTCCACGGTGACCTGGCGGGCGGGCGTCAGTACCGAGTCTCCGCCAGCGTCGGCCTTCGGCAACAGCGCACGCAACGCGGCTTCGTCCGTGTAGGGAAGGTGGTACGCGGCGTAGGTCAGCATGGATTTCGGACTCACGACCGACCATGCGGCCGGCAGAACCCAGCCTTTGTCCAGCGGCGTGTCGGGCGCGAGTACCGTCGCATTCTTCACCACCGCCACGATCGCTTCGCGATCCGAGTGGGTGAGGGGATAGGCATCCAGGGTGGCCTGTATCTTGCGCGCCTCGATTCCGTCGGCGTCGGACAGGGTCCAACTCATCGACCATGCGCCTTCCGACGGAACAACCTCGAATGTCGCGCCAAGTCCTTCCGACAGCGGCACACCCTTCCACATCGGCAACCACACGAGCCGGTGCCACTCCGGGTTGCGGATGCGACCCTCGTCGGCCTTGCGATTTCGATACTCCTCATCCGTCCGTTCAGGCGGTTCGGGCTGCAGTTCGCCGGGCGGCTCGCGCCCCCACAGTTTGACAAATCCTTCCAGCGCAAACTTCCGCCACGCCTCGCGGTCTTTCCCGGCCGGATCGGTCGCCGCGCGCGGCACGGTTATGCTCAGAGCGCGGAGCCGCAAGCCGTCCGGGCTGTGACTGAAGTAGATGATTCCTTCCGGCCTATTGCTGTTGCCTCGTTTGCGCTGGCCCCAAGCGACCGTGATCCCCTGCTTCTCGGGGTCCGCAAACGAGTGTCCGTATTGTCTGATGGTTTCCAGCAGCGTGGGATCGTCGGCGTGCAGGACGGCGTATTCCCCATACTGCCCCTTCTTCGGATACCACAGGGTCCCGGCATCCATGAAAAACTTCTCCGCCAAAGCGGCCTGGTCCGGACGCACGGCGGTCAGTGCCTTCGCGGCTTTGGCCTTTGCCTCCGTCCACCACTTGTCGTAGGCCGCCCGGATGCGCGCGGCTTTCTCTTCGTACTCCGCTTGCTTCTTGCGCGCGGCGGCCTCCGCGTCCTTCTGAACGACAGCGTATTCCGGCCATGCGGCTACCTCCACCAGCGTCACGTTCTTGTCCGGCGCGAACTCGTCAGACCGGCGGAGGGCCTCTTCCGTGCATCTCTGGCGGCCAGTCTGCCTTGTCTCGCAGGTGAAGGCGTTCACGGAGACGGCGCGCACGTCGAAGAGCTTGTCGGCGGGGGTCGTAACCATCAACAACCAAGTATTCGCGTTCCGTGTTGCCTTGCTGATCCGCGTGCCCTCCTTCCCGGCGATCTCCGCCAGTTCCGTCCCCGCCTCGGCATTGCGAACTTCGCAGGCCAGCCGCGCAATCGCCTGCCGCTCGGTGAGTGGCACGGGGCGATTTGCCCAGGCCTTGGCAAACGCCTCCGGACCTGTTCCGCAGGCGATCGTCACGGTCGTGAACGTGACTTGCCCCGCTTCCTCCGGTAACGCGGCGCCGCCGGCCCTTCGCACGGCCGCGAGTTTCTCCTCACGTTCCTTCTCCTTCCGGATGGCCTCCGCATCAACCCCGGCGCCAATGGCTTCACCGCCCGACTGCTTCGCGATCTCCTGCCGAACCGTGACCTGCACGAGCGCATTCCGGTCGTTCACGCCCTTGGTCGGGTCCGCATACCAGTAGAACCACCATTGCGCGCGGTTCTCGTTCATCTGCGGCGGCTGCGACTCCAGTTCGTCGCCCCAGACCGCCTTCACGAGGCCGCGAACCCACTCAGTCAGCGGCTCCTTCAGTGTCGGCGTCGCGCCTTTCAAGGTCAGTTGCGCGCCGAGTTGTCCGGCCACGGCAGACCAGACATCCGCCGTGCCCGCCGGCCCGCGGAACGAGAACGCGGCCAGCGGCGTCCAGGCCGGCCACACGCGCACTTCCGGCGGAACGGACATGGGTTCGCCGACCGCGCCGGCTGCGCCGATGTACGGCACCAGCGCCGCCTTGAGGCGTTCGCGGAGAGCATCCTGCTGCGCGGCGGTGAAGCGGGGTTTCCCCGCATACGGGTCAATGACCTGTGCCGCCGCGAACTCCGGCCACTTTCTGACCTCGCTCACCGGGATCGCGTTGGCCGGCATCTCGCGCAGCTTCGTCAGTTTCTTCTCCCACTCGATGCGCGCGGCCTCCGCCGCGAGCCGCTGTTTCTCGCGTTCGGCCTCCATGTCTTTGCCGCGGTCCGGCGCGGCGCACAGCACCCATGTCTCCAGGATCTTCTGGAGGGGCGGCATGCGGTCATCGCGAGGTTCCAGGGTGATCTCCCCCTGCTCGGACAGCCCCGCGGTTTTGAGCGCCGCCTGGAAATCCTTGACCTGTTTCTCGTCCAGTTGGAACTGGGCCAAGCCCTTGCCGTGAACCGTGTAGTAGACTTCCCGCCCCTTGGTGAGCTGCAGTTTGGCCTTCGCCCCGCGCGCGAGGTTCTTGGGGTCGCGCGGCTCGCCGCCGCTCTTGGGCGAATCGGAAGTCATGAAGTTGATCTCGAGCAGAGGTTCCATCGCAGCCGGATCACCCTCGCCCACGCGAACCTCGACCGGCGGCGTGGCGATCTGGCCGCCCCAGAATAGACCGTTCTTCTCCTCAGCGCTCTGGCCGCCCGCCGCCTCGTAGTAGCCGGTGATGGTGTAGATGCCCTCCTTGGACGTGTCGAGCCCGAGCGACTTGAGTGACTTGGCGTTCAGATCGTACCTAACACCGTCGAGCGTCCAGGACTTGCCGGGTGCGATCGTGATCGGCGTGGGTGAGTTCTTGCGCCAAGCCTCCTGCACGGCTCGCCGCAAGATGCAGCTCTGACCGTCTGGCATAACGACCAGATAGAAGTCTGCACGGTAGCCATTCGAGAACTTGTTGTCCCAGACCGTGATCGGCTCGCCGCCGGCGGGCCGCACGTTGCGCAGGCTCATGGCGAGCGTGATGTCGTCGCCGGGTTTGATCGTTCTTGCCTGCACTTGCAGGCAGGCCTGCAAACCGTCGGCCACGTCGCGCCCCTTGTCGTCGGCGGTCCAGATTTCGTCTTTGCCGGGGCCGGGAACCGCCAGGCGCGCGGTGCGCGGAATCCAGACGCCAAGGGCCTTCCAAGTCTGGATGTTTTTGTCAGCGTCGACGGACAGAACCTGCAAATCGAGCCGCGGGATGTCACTGCCGGACACCTGCACGGCACCATTGATCTGCAGCGTGTCAGCCGAGAAAATGTCCCGCCAGCAGACCACCTTCAGGCCGCTCGAGAAGTCCGGCAGCCATTCGCCCTTTATGGGTTGGGCCTTCGTCCAATAGACGACGACCCCGGCTTGCTTCAGCCGTTCGAGGAAGAGCTTCTCCTCCGCCGCGTTGCGGATCACGGCAAAGCCGTTCCGTCCGAGCAGCTTCATCGCCTTCTCCCGCACCTGCCATTGCGCTTCGGCGCTCAAGCACGGACGGGCGCGGTACTCCGTGCTCTCCACGGTGATCGGGCTTCTCAGAATCATCTCTTCAGGTGCAGAGGCCTGTGCCTGCGCCGGTTTCGGCTCCGCCTTGCCCGGCGTGGCGTCCTCCGCCGCCCATGCCGGCACCAGCGCCGCCGCCAACGTCATTCCAACGAGCATCAGCAGTTTCTTCATCGCGTTTCCTTTCCTGTGTCTTGGGGTTCTTCTTCCAGTTGCCGCACGCCTCTGCAGTCCGGATAAGGTGGTTGTCTTTCTTTTGTTGCCGAGACCTGTCGAATCCTCGCGAAACCCATCGAGGGGATTCGAAAGGTCTCGACAGTTCTCGTTTTGTTTCACACGCCCTTGGGCGGTCAGCCAGGCCGGCTCAATCGACAATCTCGTACACCGTATTGTCCAGCACGAACTGGACATTCCGACCCACGCTGAGCCATGCGGCGGCGTCGGTGTGCTTGGCAAGCAACGCAAAATACTCGTCGCCGCCGAACTTGACCTGGACGCGTTTGGCGTCCTGGCGCTTCTGCACCTCGGCGTCGATCCACTGCTCGCCGTTCTGGAAGAAGTTGCGGCCGCGAATAAACCGGCTCTGCTGGGTGTATTGCGCGACTCGCCCGGCCGCCTGCCTGCCATCGGCGGTCCCCCCGGCCGCAAACGCGAACCCGCCGAGCGCTTCCGCCGCCGCCGGCGCGCCCGGCGCGGCGGCCTGGTCGGCCAGCCGCAAGGCGCCTGAACCCCGCGCGCCCCCCACCGCGCCCTCACCGGCCTTGGCGAGGTTCATCGCGTTCCAGGCCTGCCCGGCTTCGCGGCGCGCGACGCGGTCTTCATCGAACCGCTGCATCGAACGCATCGCCACCGGTACGTCGCGCTTCGCCTCGTCCTCGACGATCAGGTACGCCGTGTAGGGCGTCACGATGCCGTACTTGCGGGCCAGCTCGGTGACCTCCTCGCGCAGTTCCTTGTTCTCGCCGCGCAACCGGATCTCATCGAGCAGGAACCCGATCCGCCGCGTCGCCCAGAGCCGCGGGATGAACTCGTGGTCGCGCCCTTCGCTTCCAAACTTCACGTCGCAGGCGTATTTCTTCGCCTGGCCGGCCACGTTGCCCTCGATCACCGCCCCGACAGGGCCGCTGCCGGTGTAGCGGCCCGCCACCACCACCTGGTCGCCCCGGAAAAGGTCGGGCAGGGGCGACGGATAGAGCTTCGACGCCTTGACCTCGCCGGTAATGCTCAGCACCGGGTCGGCCATGACCGGCTCCTTGATCTTGGTGTAGAAGTTCGAGGCCTTCACCTCGATGTCCTCCTCCGGCAGCACATACTGGCTGACGGCCCGGGTCTGTTCGGTGATCCGGTCGAGCAGACGGGCGTTCACGTCGCCGCCAATGCCGAAGCAGAACACGCGGGTCTTGCCGGGATCGGTCTTCTTCACGGACCCGAGAATGTCGTCCTCTGCGGTGACGCCGATGGTCGGCTGGCCGTCGGTGAGGAAGATGATGACGTACGGCCGGTCGGCTTTCCCGGGCCGGAGCTTGAGCGCCTTGACAAGCGCCTCCTCGATGGCCGTGCCGCCGGTGGGCTTGAGGTCCTTGATGAACTCGCCGGCCTTCTTGCGGTTGCCGGCGTCCGCGGCCACGAGCTTCTCGAAGAGCGGTTCGGCCTCGGTGCTGAAGCGGATGATCTCAAACTGGTCCTGGTCGTTGAGGTTCTCGACGCAGAACTGCAGCGCCTTCTTCGCCTGTTCGAGCTTCTTCCCGGCCATCGAGCCGGAGGTGTCGAGCACGAAGGTCACGTCTTTCGGGAGCACTTGCTTGCCGGCCTTCACGTCCGCGCCCGGCGACGCCAGCAACAGAAAACAGCCATCCTCGCCGGCATCCTTGTAGGTCAGCAGGCTGACGCCGATATCTTTGTCTTCCGTGGACCAGAACACCTGGAAATCGGTGTCGGGCTTCACGTTCTTGGCCTCGAACCCGATGGTCGCGCCCGCATCGCCGCGCCGCTTGACCTCGACCTGGTGGCTGGGCGAGTAGATGGACTTGATCGGGCTCTTGGCGTCGAGTTCGAGTTTGAGGCTGACGTCTTTGATCGGCGCGGAGGAGAACTTCTCGGTGTTCAGCGGGTAGGCGTAGCCCACGAGGCCGGCGTCGGCGGTCAGAAGTTGGGTGTAGGAGAGCTTGATCCGTTTCGGCGCGCGCGGCTCGATCGGAAAGATGCGGACCTTGAACGTGTCGCGGTTCACGTACTCCAGCAGCGCGGGATCCTTCGCCTTGCGGACGATGTCTTCGTAGATCTGGCGGGCCTTGTCGGCGGGCAAGAGTTCCGCCTCGACCTGCTTGCCGTCAATCTCCATCGAGAACTTGTCGAGCTGGGCGCCCTTGGGCACCGGGAAGAGATAGGTGCCTTCGAGCCGCTGATCGTTGGGGTTGAAGAACTCCTGGTCGATGTCCGTGCGGGCGATCTGGCCGGCGACGGTGACGTTGACGTGATGGTACGTCACTTCCAGCGGCGCGAACTGGTACACGCGCGGCTCCGGCTGAGGCCATGGGTGTGGCCGCGAAATCGGATCCGGATGCCATGGCGGCGGGTCGTGGATGACAATCATCCCGTCGGCCCAGCCGCAGGCGACCATCCCCAGCCAGGCCAGTCCTAAACACATGACCTTCTTCATGTTGACGCTCCTTTCGTTCAGAGATACACCATGCCGTTCGGTGATTAGACGCTTCTCGAGCAGGTTTTGTTCCCGCTTTTCTCAGTAGCCCACAATGGGTCGGAGACCTGCACCGACGGAAGCGCAAGCAGTTCCGTCTCCAGCGTTCCGGCTTGCGTTTCTCCTCCTCCTGGTTTTCCCGCCGCAATTTCCCTCGTTCCTCCATCGCCCGCTGCTTCAGCTCAAGCTTGCGATTGACCTGTTCAGTCTCGTATCTCGCTCCCGCTGTCACGGTTACCGGAGGCCACGACAACAGGTATCTTGCCACATTCACCCAGCTTCGTCTATGATCTCCCCCATCGAAGGACGATTGAAACAAACCGTCGTCCCATCCTGTTTAATGGGGGTGAGGGCCGTATCACCGTGAAAATGGCGGAGCTTAACGACAACGATCTGATGCTGCTGTTCCAGAAGGGCAACCCGCATGCCTTTGCGCTGCTGTTTGAGAAATACCGCGGGCCCCTGTTCAATTTCATATACCGGATGCTTGGCAGCCAGCGGAATGCCGCTGAGGACCTGATGCAGGAGGTCTTTGTCAAGATTGCCGGCGCACGCGACCTGTATGAACCTCGCGCCAAGTTCTCCACCTGGCTTTTTACCATCGCCCGGAACCACTGCATCAACCACTTGCGATCGCGCCGCTACCTGCAGGCGCAAGCCACCGTCTCGCTCGATGCCGCCTCGGACAACGGGGACGGCCCGGCTCTCCTGGACACGATCCCGGACCCGTCTTCCCCGTCGGACGCCGCCGAGCGCAAAGATCTGGAGTCGCAACTCAACCGCTGCATCCGCGAGCTTCCCGAGGCGTACCGGGAGGTCTTCCTGTTGCGTGCCGTCGAAGGGTTGCCGCATCAGGAGGTGGCGGACATCCTGGGTCTGAACCCGGCCACTGTTCGGACGCATTATCTCCGCGCCCGGCAAGCTCTGCAGAAGGAGCTTCACGGCCACTGGGAACAAGAATCAAAACAGCCACTCAACGAGAAGGACCAACCATGAATTGCGAGATCTGCCGGGAATACCTGCCCGAATATCAGGAAGGCGTCCTCCCCAAGGACACCGCGGAAGACGTCCGCACCCATCTGGCCGCGTGCGCCGACTGCCGCCGGGAGCAGCAACGGGATGCGGCCTTGCTGTCCGCAGCCCGCGCGCTGCCGCGGACAACCCCGAGCCCGGAGACGATTCTGGTCGTCAGCAGCAGAATCTATGCGTCGGCACCCCCTCCGCACCGAACCGAATTCGGGCCGGTTCTCGACCTCAACGAGCTGGCGGAGTTTCTGCGCGTCGGGCCTGAGGTGCTGGAAACGTACTTGGAGGACATCCCGCATTTCGAGCTGGGCGGGCGCCTGCTTTTCCGGCGCGTTGCGGTGGAGAACTGGATCGCGGCGCGCGAACAGTCGTGTGTCTCTGCCGAAGGCGCGGCGCGGCGGGACGCCGCGCACGTCCCGCACGGTTTCACCCGTCGGGGCCGGAGTTTCCGTTTTTCGGCTCCGGTGAAACAGATCCGGTGCTGATCTTGTTTAATTGCCTGGAGACACGTTGGACGACCGAAACAATAGGAGGAAAGCCATGAACAACCTGGAAAAGCAAGTCGCGGACTTCTTCGGAAAGCTGGGAAACATGTTTGAAGCCGGCCTGCCGGTATGCCGCTCCCTGCGCACCCTGGCGGAAGAGATCGGCGACGGACCCATGCGGGAGGTGATTACCGATCTGCTGCAACGCATTGAAAAGGGCGCCACCGTCAGTGAGGCGCTGGGCCACTATCCCGCGTTGTTCCCGCCCTCGCTGGTCGCCATGGTCGAGGCCGGTGAAGTTACGGGCACCCTCGAAAAGGTGGTATTGAACATCCACCGCGGGATCGCAGACGGCAGCCTGACGATCCGCGACGCGGCCGAGTCAGCCTTCCAGGCTGCCGGTGCGGCCGCACCGGAATCGGGGCCACGGACCGAGTCCGACGAAGATCCCGCCGTCCGGTTGATCAGTTCGCTGATCAGCGACGCCGTGAAGGCCCGTGCTTCCGACGTTCACCTGGAGTTCAAAATTCCAGAGCGGGTCCGGGTCCGGTACCGGATCGATGGTGTCCTGCGGGAAGTGGAGCCGCTGCCCGGCAAGTTTCTGAGTGCCCTGGCAGCCCGAATCAAGATCATGGGCGCGATGAACGCATCCGAAAAGCGCCTCCCCCAGGATGGGCGGATTCAGGTCACGGTGGCGGGGCGGACCTTTGATATCCGGGTCAGCGTCGCGCCATGTGCCGAGGGCGAATCCATCGTCCTACGGCTCCTGGATCTCGCCTGTGTGCCCACCTCCATCGCAGCGCTGGAACTCTCGCCCGCCCAGCTTGGCCTGCTTCAAAGCTGGTATCGGAAACCGTCCGGCCTGATCCTGGTGACCGGCCCGATCGGCAGCGGCAAGACCACGACGCTGTACGCGCTCTTGCAGGAGCTCAATAAGCCAACGGTCAAGGTCATGACCGTTGAGGATCCAGTGGAAGTCATGATCAAGGGCGTCTGCCAGATGCCGGTCCGCCCGTCGATCGGACTGACGTTTGCGGCGTTGTTGCGCAGCCAGCTACGCCAAGACCCCGATGTCTTCATGGTTGGCGAAATCCGCGACGTTGAAACCGCTCAGGTGGCGGTGCAGGCGGTGCTGTGCGGAAAGCTGGTCCTGACATCGCTGCACACTCCAGACGCGCCATCGGCGCTGCAACGGCTCTGCGACATCGGTCTGGAGCCGTTCCTGGTCAGCAGTACCGTCACGGGCATCGTGGCCCAGCGGCTGGTGCGAAGGATTTGCCCGGACTGCCGGGAAGCCTGCACGCCGCCCGACTGGGTCCGGGAGTCCTTGCGCATCCGCGGGGATGCGCCATCCTTCCGCGGGAAGGGCTGCGAGAAGTGCGGACAGACCGGCTACCGCGGCCGCGTGCCCATCTACGAGTTGTTACCCGTGACCGATCCGATCCGGCTGGCGCTCGCGCGCGAGCAGGGCCTGGAGCCAATCCGCCAGGCCGCGGCGGAGGCGGGCGTACCCACCCTGCGCGAGGACGGCCTGGCCAAAGTGGCCGCAGGCGTTACCACCCTTGAAGAAGTCATGCGGCAGTGCGGATGAGATGCAGGCGTTGGTGCCGCTTGTGACGCACGTGGAGGCTAGGCTCACTTCACCTCCAGGTCGAAGCTCTCGCTGTGGCTGTTGAATTCCGGCGCGTACATGGACTGGATGCTGGCGATGCCGGTCTGGTACTTGCCCTTCAACTGGACGCGGACGCTGTACTCGAACACGTACACGCCCTTGGGCAGGTAGTGGATAAAGAAGTGGCTCGCGGTGTCGCGCGTGCTCTCGTAGTAGACCAGCCCATCCTGGTACTTGCACTGGCTCAGCACGTTCACCGGCTCCGTGCCGCTGCCGCGCTGATCCTTGAGATGCACGTACTCCATGTCCCGATCCACCCGCAGCTCGATCCGACAGACCAGTTCGTCGCCGACCTTCACGGGGCCGGTCACGGGCTCCAGCACCTGCCCCTTCTTGGTCGCTTCCTTCCGGTAGATCGCCTTCTTCAGCTTCAGCGGCGTGCCTTCATACGGCGTCACCTTGGTCATGTCTTCCAGGTACTGCCAGTGCACGCTCCCCCAGCTCACGCCTTCATCCGTCTTCTTGACCTCGATCTTGCCCATGGCGGGCTTGATCTCGCCGCGCACGAACTTCTGCTCGTAGAAACCGGTCCCCGCCTCGACCTTCTCGGGCTTGATCGCCTCGCCGTCGAGGCTGACTTCGACCAGCGCGTCGCTGGCGAGCAGGTTCTTGCCACGCAGCATCAGACCGTACACCGCGTCGGCCGTGGCCTTGGTCGTCTTCCAGTCCTGCGTCTGCTTCTGCTTCAGCAGCCACACCTTGCAGTCCTCGACCGCCTGCGCGTCGCCCATGACTTCGTCGAACGCCTCGATCATCAGCGCCTGGGTCTCGATCGGCGCCCGGTACCACCACCAGCTCAGCTCGGTGTCGCGCCAGAACATGCCCAGCTCCTCGTTGCTGACGCTGAACTCCTTGATCGAGGCCATGATCGCCTTGGGCGTTTCCAGGTCGCCGAAGCGCTTCAGGCCGATGGCCAGGTGCCCCTGCGACTGCCGGCAGTCCAGCTTCAGCCAGTATTTCTTGCCCTGCCCGAGCCAGTAATCCAGCGCCTCCTGGTGCTGCTTGGCGATGGGCTTGTCCTTGAGGAAGAAGCTTCGGCCATAGAGATAGAACGCGATCGTGTTGCTCAGGTGGTTGTCCTCTTTGTGGCCGTCTCGCAGAATATCCCGGTAGATACGGTCCATCCAGCCGTCCAGCGCGCCGAGCGACTTGAGCGCCAGCGACACGTCTACGTTCTCCGCCCCGAGGTGGCGCATGCGGCCGAACCCGGTGGTGATGTAGAGCGTGATGTACTCGTCGCCGCGGAAACCCGGGAACCACGGCCAGAGCCCATCGCCAAGCTGCATCTGCGCGAGCTTCTGGAACGTGTTCTTCGTCTCGCTGTCGAGCCGGTTGGCGTCGAACAGGATGCCGACGTTGCGCCGGGCCTGGCTCTCGTCCTGCGCCTCGCGCAGCCACGGGGTCTCCTCCAGGGCCACCGACTTCAGCTCCTGGTTCTTCTCCAGCGGGCTGTCCAGCGCCGGGGTGTTCTTCCATTGGTCGAAGATGCGGCGGATCTTCGGGTCGGAGTTGGCGATGAACCGCGCCAGCGAATTGGCGTAGAGCCGGTTGAACGTGACCTCGCTGCACTCGGTTTGACTCTCCATCAGGTAGGGCAGGGCCATCACCGCGTACCACGCCGGCTGGCTGACCATCTGCACGGTCAGGTTCTGGTGTTTCAGCGTCTTCGACTTGCGGGAGTCGAGCAGTTTGGCGAAGTCGAACTTCTTCGTCTGCGCGCCGCGGATCGGCAGCGGCAGGGACTCCGTCACCAGGATGCGCCGCGACAGCACCGGCAGGTAGCCTTCCTCGCCGTCGCTGAGCCTGTCCGTTGCGCCCACCGCCTTGTAGGTCAGGAAATCGCAGCCGTCGGGAATGTTCAAACGCCAGGCATAGGTTTTCGACTCCTTTGACATCACATCAAACGCGAGATCCTGCGTCCTGAGTCCCAAGTCCTGCGTCACATCTTTCAGCGTCCGCGCGTCCGCAAACGCCAGCCGCACCTTGCCGGTTTGGCGGGCGGCGGACTGGTTGCTGACTTTCACCGTGAACTCGATCACGTCGCCCTCGCGCACGAACCGCGGCGGGTTCGGCTCGACCATCAAGTCCTTGGCGGTGACGGTCTTGTCCTGAAGGAAACCGCTGCGCAGGTCCTTGTCGTGGACGAAGCCCAGGAACTTCCACTCCGTCAACGCCTCCGGCATGGTGAACTCGAGCCGCACGACACCGTCGGCATCGCTGACGATGTGCGGGAAGAAGAACGCCGTCTCGTTGAGGTTCTTGCGCGCCGCGACCTTGCCGAGGTCCGGACCGCGTTCCGACAGTGCTTCGCCACCGGGGCCGGCTTTCGCTTTATCCTGCGCCGCCAACTGGCGCTCCTCCGCCATCATGCCAGCCTGGGCGAGCGCTGCCATCGGCTTGCCCGGTAGCATAGCAGCTTTCGTCTCAGCCATCGCCGCGCCATCCCTTTCCATTTCGACGTCCCCCGCTCTCCTGCGCAGGTACTCGACCCTATCACCGCCTCCGCCGCGCCCGAAATCGCCGTACCGCCAGAGGTTCTGCGAGATGTCGGCAGGATAATGCCGGTACGTCAGCGCCTCCGCAGGCCGGGATTCCTGCTTCCAGCCGCCAAGAATGTGTTCGAACCCGGCCGCGCTGTTTTCGAATTGCGCCGAGACGTAGCCGTTCTCACGGCGGAACACGTTGAACGCCTGCAGCCACTGGTGCGGCTTGTATTGGTCGAGCGACGCGTCGTAGAGCGTGGCGACCATCTCGGCGACGGCACGTTCCACCGGTAGGGACGGACCGCCGGGCCGTCCGCTGTCCTCGCCCTTCGGCGCGCCCGGCGGTCGCGCCCTACCATCGGGACAGGTAATGATCGCCGTCCAGGTCTCCTTCTTGCCGGGTTCGAGTTTCGAGGTGAAATGCTCCCACTTGATCGCGAGCTTCTTGTTCGACCACGGCACGTCAATCACCCGGTTCTGCAGATACGCCCGGTTCTCGCGGACGTACGTCACGCGGAGCGTGAACCCGCCGCGCATCTCCTCGGTCGCCGCCTGCTCGATCGCTTCCTGGGTCCGGCCTTCGCCGGTCCAGAACGCGCGCAGGATCTTGCCGCGATGCTCGAGCTCGACATACGCCCGGCCGGTGTCGTAGCCGGTGCCCCAGAACGCCACGAAGCTCTCGCCCGGTTCGACCGACCATTTGGGCGCGGCGAAATGGTTCGCCAGCTTGACCGGATACTTTGCGCCCTTGAGGTCCACCACCTGCAGCGTCTGGCGGGCGGTCACCGCCTTGCCGAACCGGTCCTTGGTCTCGACCATCGCGCGGTAGATGCCCGCCTTGAGCGGCGTCTCGAGCTTCACCTTGCCGGTCGCGTCGGTCTTGAATTCCTTCTCCGCGACGACTTCCGCCAGTTCCCAAGAGTCGGGCTTCGACGGATCGGCCTTCGGCTCGCCGCCCTTGCCCAGGTTGCGCCGGAACCACCAGTAATCGTACCGCTCCGACTGCACCTCCGGCCGCACCACTTTCTCGGGCTGTTTCAGGACATAAACCTTCACCGTGCCCTCGGCCAGTTGCGGTTCGCCGTCGAGCGACGTGGTGCTGACGGTCCATTCAACCGGTTTGTCGGGCGTCTGCCACTCGTTGGCGCTGACCGTCGCCGACAACGCCGTGTAGCCGGCCCGCGTGGTCTGGCTGTCGGACCGCGTCTCGCCGGTGGTGTCGGTCACGTCGGCATAGACCATGTAACTGAATGTCGGCTCGGTCTTCTCCGGCACGGAGAGGTCCGGCGCCGCGGTGAACTTGATCGTGAACGCGCCGTCGCTGCCGGTCGTGGCCGTGCCGTGGGCGATGTTCTGACTGTCGCCGCGGTTGGGCGGCAGGCAATACCGGCCCCACCAGCACCAGGAAGGAAACTGGACATTGCGCACGACGCGCCAGCTCACCTTCGCCCCGCCGATGGCCGCGCCGGTGTAGGCCGCGGCCTTGCCGGGCATCGTCACTTCCCCGCCGAGTTTCGCCGCTTCCTTGGGCCGCGACAGTTCGACCTGGAACTTCGGGCGCTTGTATTCCTCGACGTTGAAAAACGTGTAGCCGTTCGGCCCGTTCTCCACCTGCAACGACATCCGCCCGGTCACGCTGCTGCCCGGTGCGGTGAAGCTGCCGGAGAAGGCGCCGTAGTCGTTGCACTTCTGCTGTTGCTTGGCGACCTCCTTGCCGTTGTGATCGCGGAAGATTACGGTCAGCGTCTGACCGGCCAGTGTGGCGTAGTTGTTGCCTTCGGTGTCCACGGAGTAGCAGATCCCCTTATATTGGATCGTCTGCCCCGGCCGGTAGAGTGACCGGTCGGTGAAGAAGACCGTATGCTGCGACGGCTTCGCCTTGTCGGCGCGGCCGAAACCGAACGAGTTGTCGCTCGCGACCGACTGTCCGTCCTTTTCCGCCAGCAGCACCAGGGACTGGTCTTTACCCTGGAAGCGGAACATGCCGTTTTCGTCCGTCTGGGTCTGCGGACCGGGAACCATCTTGCCATCTTGAGTGGATTGCCAGGAGCGCACGGTCGCATTGGAAACCGGCTGCCCGGTCAGGTTACGCATGACGAACCCGTCCAGCGCGCCATCCGAGTAGCGCTGCCGGACGACCAGCGCCAGGTCGCTGACCCATACGAGCGTCGCCGAAACCTGGTTCTGCTCTTTACCGAAGGAGGCATCGTGGCTGGCGAGAATGAAGTAGAACCCCGGTTTGAGGTCCTTCGGCACCGGCACCTTCTCCGTGCGTTCCCGGTAGTCGGCGGTGGCCGGCAGGGCGGCATCCCACGTCGCGGCGGGTTGCTTGGCAACCAGCTCGGCAATGAACCTCTCCCGTTCCTGCCAGTCCAGACCGCCCATCACCCCGGAGCCGTACCAACGCTGGCGGGCGACAAACGCACCAAAATCCTGGGGCACGGCGCGGAAGAAGGCGTTGGTCAGGTTCTTGTAGTTGACCGCGACAACCGGCCACGGCTCGTTCCAGACGCGCTCGGTACTGATGCTGACCTGCTTGGATTCGATCTGTTGGAGGAGTTGGAAGCACTGCACGCCGCCATAGCTCTTCGGGAATACGTCGGCGCCCCGCTTGGCCAGCTTGTGCGCCTCGACCAGTTCGTTCTCTTCAACCAGCACGGAAGCCCAGTTGAACAACGCCCGCGCGCTGATCTCGCTGTCGGCCCACTCGTCCGTGAATCGTTTCAGCGCGGCCTTGTACTTCTCGTTCTCCTCCGGGCCGACGCACTGGTTCTTGCCGAACTGCAACCGCCACAGGTCGGCGTCAATGAATGCCGTCTTGTCCGCGTCCTGCTGGTGGAACGCGAGCAGGTTCTGGAACAGTTTGATCGCCTTCAGCTTCGGCGAGTCCGTGTCGGTGGTTTCGGGCTTCCACGTGAGGAATTCGGCGACCGTCCCGAAGACCGGCGAGGTCGCCGCGATCTCGAACTCGTCTTCTGCCTTGGCGGCGCCCTGTTCGCCGGCCTGATAGAAGGCCAGCGCCTCGTGCGCGAGGAAATCGAACAGCGTGGGGCGGTACGTGTCGGGCACGGTGCCCTTCTCCAGCAGGTCGTCGAACTGGGTGACGGGCGTGGCCTTGAGTTCCCGCTCGTTGGCCAGCGCGCCGGTGAAATGCTTGTCAATCTCGGCGAGGATGCGCGGCAGGTCCCAGGTGGTGAAATCCTTGCCCGGTGGCGCCGCTGTCTGGGTGCGCTGCTGGAAGCGCCAGCGGTTCTGCTGGAAGTAGTGCCAGTACCAGTCGGCGAGGATCGCTTGCATCACCGGCTGCATCTCCGCCGGCGCCTTCTCGATCTCAGCTTCGAGCCGGGTGATTTTCTCCTCCGCCTTGTTCCCTTCGATCTGGCCTTCGAAGGCGATCTTCGTGCAGATGGCCTTGATCGCCTCGGCGTGCTTCTTGTTCGCCAGCGCGTCTACGATGATCGGTTTGAGTTCCTCGATGGCGGTCTTGGGCAAGCCCTTGTCGCGGGCCTCATAGACCTTCTGCCAACTCAGGGCCGAGGCGGTCGAAACCACCGCCACGGTTGCCGTCACCACCGCCACCGTCTTTAATTTACTGATAAACATGGTCTGTATCGCTCCTTTCGCCAACGCCACAACATTCGCGGAGACGCCGGCCGCCGCCGCGCCCCCCGCCGCCCACACCATCGCCCCCTTGGCCGTCGCCGCCCCGAGATCGGGGGGGACGGCTGCCGCAGCCGCATCCGCGCTCGACGCCAGCCACGCCACCAGCGCCGGCACGCTGACCGACACGCCGCGCCGGACCAGCCGGCTGCGCAGTTTCTCGCGCGCCCGGTTCAGCCACGAACGCAGCGTCACGTCCTTGCACTTCAGCGCCGCCGCCGTTTCCGCCAGGCTCTGTCCTTCCAAGTACACCATCACCAGCGGGCGACGGTACTTGGCCGGCAGCGCGTCGAGTTCCCGGTCCAGCCACTCCCGCAGCGCGGATTCCGTCTCCGGCGTAAGGTTCTGGCTGTCTGCCTCCTGCATCATGGCAGCCTCCTGTTCCCGACGAAGCCGCCGCGCCCGTGCCGTGCGTTCGTTGCGGGCCGTGCAGAGGGCGACATGGTGCAACCAGCCGCCCAGTGCGCGCTCGCTCCCCAGCGTCCCGGCCTTGCGGGCCAGAGCGAGGAAGACCGCCTGCGCGGCGTCCTGAGCCGCATGGTTGTCGTCCAGCACGCGCCGGCAAACGCTCTGCACCATCGGCAGGTGGCGTCGCACCAGTTCGGTGAACGCCGCTTCCGACCGTTGCC
>CAZDLY010000051.1:0-16913 GCA_964506575.1 uncultured Akkermansia sp.
CGCGGGCGACATCGCCCGCGTGCGCCGCGATGCGATGGGCGACCAGCCCCTGGCGCACCTCGTCCGCATCGGGCAGCCCCAGGTGTTCCGACGGCGTGACGTAGCACAGCAGGGAGGCGCCGTAGACCGTCGCCGCGGTGGCGCCGATGCTGGAGGTGATGTGGTCGTACCCCGGCGCCACGTCGCAGACGACCGGACCGAGCACGTAAAACGGCGCGCCGTCGCAGACCTGCTGCTGCCGTTCCATGTTCATCTGAATCTGGTCAAACGGCACATGCCCCGGCCCCTCGACCATGACCTGCACGCCCCGGTCCCGGCAGCGCCGCACGAGATCGCCCAGCACGTCCAGTTCGCCAAATTGGGCGGCATCGCTGGCATCGGCCAGGCAGCCCGGCCGCAACCCGTCGCCCAGCGACACGGTCACGTCGTGGCGGACGAGGATGTCCAGGACCTCGTCCCACCGTTCGAAGAGCGGATTCTCCCGATCATGAACGTGCATCCACTCGGCCATGATCGCGCCGCCGCGGCTGACGATCCCCATCTTGCGCTTCAGGGCCAGGGGGACATGGCGGCGCAGCAGACCCGCGTGGAGGGTCATGAAGTCCACCCCCTGCCGCGCCTGCTGTTCGATGACGGCGAGCAGCAGCTCCGGCTTCATGTCGGGGATCGCCCCCTCCAGCCGCGAGACCGTCTCATAGACCGGCACGGTGCCCAGCGGCACGGGGGAGTCGTCAAGCATCGCCTGCCGCACCGCCGCAAGATCCGGGCCGACGCTCAGATCCATCACGAAATCGGCTCCGGCATCGAGAGCCACGCGCAGCTTCACCCGTTCGGCGCCGATGTCCGACCGGTCGGGCGAGCGGCCCAGGTTGGCATTGACCTTGGTGCGGAACAGCCGTCCCACGCCAACCGGCCTGCAGCCGGTATGCGCCGGATTGAACGGGATCACCGCCCGCCCCATCGCCACCGTGGCCCGCACCTCCTCGCCGGTGACCCCCTCGTCGCAGGCCACCGCCGCCATCGCCCCGGTCACGCTCCCCTGTCTCGCGGATTCCAATTGCGTCATTACAGCGCTCTCCTCGTTATCACTTCGACCGGCATTCGCGCCGGCGTGCCGAGCACGGCCGCCCGCGGGCCGACCCGCACACCCGTGCGGATCGCTTCATACACATACGCTTTTCCGGCGATCACCGCATCGCGCAGGCCGCCGCCGCAGGCCAAAGCGGCCGTGATCGCCGCGCTGAGCGAGCACCCCGTGCCGTGCGTCGAGAGCGGCCGATCCACCGCCGGCGACTCCAGGACCACGGTCCCCTCGCCATCGCACAGCACGTCGCGGGCGCAATGGGCCGCGTCGTGGCCGCCCTTGACCAGCACCGCGCAGCCGAAGCGCCCGCGCAGCTCGCGCGCCGCCCCGGCCGCGGCGGCCAGGCCCCGGATCGGCCGGCCCAGCAGCGCCTCGGCTTCCGGCAGGTTAGGCGTGATGAGCGTCGCCAGCGGCAGCAGCCGCCCGCACAACGCCGCCAGCGCATCCGGCTCCAGGAGCCGCGCGCCGCTGCTGGCGACCATCACGGGATCCACCACCTTCAGGATATCCGGATGGCGCGCGAAACGGTCGGCGACCACCGCAATCAGCCCGGCCGTGGGCAGCATCCCCGTCTTGGCCGCGCCGATCGCATAGTGCGGCAGCACGGCGTCCAACTGCCGCCCCAGGAAATCGGGATCGACCTGCAGCACGGCGTCCACGCCCCACGGATTTTGCGCCGTCAGCGCGGCGATCGCCGTGCAGCCGTGCACGCCGAAGGCGTGGAATGCGCGCAGATCCGCCTGGATCCCCGCGTTGCCGCCGCTGTCGCTGCCGGCAACGGTCAGCGCCGCCGGCCGGCGGATGGTGTTGTTTCGCGCGCCGTCCATTCCCCTCGCCTCCCGCACCGCGGGCCGACCTGGCCGTCCTGCGCAAAACAAGACGGGCGCCGCGCCGGCGCCCGCATCCATCGCCATGCAGCCAATCCCTTGCGCCGGCATGATCCGGATCAGGTTCGACGGGTCTGCTCTCAGTCACCGCACGCCGCGCGCGGCAACACCCCGTGGTGCGTTTGAAAGGCTATTATGCGCCTAATCGCCGCGAAAGGCAAGATTGCGTAATCCGTACGCTTGTCTCTTGGGCGTCTCTGGGGTAAGATACCCCTGTTTTTCGTCGGTCAAGCCGGACGTGGGTGTCGCGTTGCGGGCCGATCGCGCGGATGGGGGAGCGGACATGCGCATTCTTTCGGGGATTCAGCCTTCGGGCAAATTGCATCTGGGTAATTATTTCGGCATGATGCGGCCGGCGCTGCGGTTGCAGGAAGAGGGCGACGCCTACCTGTTCATCGCCAATTACCACGCCCTCACGACGGTGGATGATCCGGCGCAGTTGCGGCAGGGAACGCTGGATGTGGCGATCGACTTCCTCGCCTGCGGCCTCGATCCGGCCCGCGCCGTCTTTTTCCGCCAAAGCGACGTGCCGGAGGTCCATGAGCTGGCCTGGCTGCTCTCCACTGTCACCCCCGTCGGCCTGCTCGAACGCTGCCATTCCTACAAGGACAAGCTCGCCAAGGGCTTCGCCCCCTCCCATGCGCTCTTCGCCTATCCGGTGCTGATGGCCGCCGACATTCTGATCTACCAGTCCAACCTCGTCCCGGTCGGGCGCGATCAGAAGCAGCATGTCGAGGTGACCCGCGACATCGCGATCAAATTCAACAATCAGTTTGGCCCGGTTTTCACCATTCCCGAGCCGGTCATCGCCGAGGAGGTCGCGGTCGTGCCCGGCCTCGACGGCCAGAAGATGTCCAAGAGCTATGGCAACACGATCGAGCTGTTCGGCGACCTCAAGGAGACCCGGAACCGGATCATGAAGATCGTCACCGACAGCACGCCGCTGGAGGCTCCCAAGAATCCCGACACCTGCACGATCTTCGCCCTGTACAAGCTCTTCGCCGGCGAGGCCGAGCGCGACGCTCTGGCGCAGCTCTACCGCGTCGGCGGCATGGGCTATGGGCATGCCAAGAAGGCGCTGTTCGAGGCGTTCGAGGCAACGTTCGCCCCGTTGCGCAAGCGGCGCGACGCGCTGGCCGCCGATCGCGGCTATGTCGAGGGGGTGCTCCGCCTCGGCGCCGAAAAAGCCCGCGCCGAGGCGCGCCTGACCCTCGACCGCGCCCGCGCCGCCACGGGGATTGCGTAACGGCTGGACCGGTGACTGCCCGGAGTAACGACGTGATGACACTGGAAACATTGCAGCAGGGCGAATACACGGTGGATCTGGAGGTGTTTGAAGGGCCTCTGGATCTGCTGCTCTACCTGATTCGCCGCGACGAACTGGACATTTACGACATCCCGATCGAACGGATCACGGCGCAGTACATGGAGTATCTGGGCGTGATGCGCATGCTCGACCTGGGGATCGCCGGCGAATTCCTGGTGATGGCCGCGACGCTCCTGATGATCAAGAGCCGCATGCTGCTGCCGGTCGAGCAGCGGCGCAGCGACGCCGAGGAGGGCGCCGACGAGTGGATCGATCCGCGCCTCGATCTCGTCCGCCAGCTCATCGAATACAAGAAATTCAAGGACGCGGCGGCCCAGTTGCAGGTTCGCGAGGCGCTCCAGGGCGAGATCTTCGGCTACGGTGGCGATGGCCCGGCCCTGGAGAAGGAAGACGGCACGCGGCTGCTGGGCGACATCGGCCTGTTCGACCTGCTGACCGCCTTCCAGGAGGTGCTGCAGCGGGTGCCGTCCGAGCCGTTCGGGTATATCGAGCCGATTCTCTGGTCGGTGCCGGACAAGATGGAGGCGATCATCGCCCTGACCCGCCAGCGGCGGGAGGTGGCGTTTTCGCGGCTGTTCCGGCCGGAGTCGCTGCGCGGCGAGGTGATCGTCACCTTCCTGGCGCTGCTGGAGCTGCTGCGGCTGCGTCAGATCGCGCTGCGCCAGCATGAGGCCTTTCATGAGATCATCATCACCGGGGTTCCGGATGACGCGTCGGACGGCGCGTTGCCGCCGCCGGTGATCGGAGGTGGGGCGCATGTCGAATCCTGACACACCGGGCATGGCCCTGGCATCGAGCCTGCAGCAAGTCGTCGGCGCGCTGATTTTCGGCAGCGAGCGGCCCCTCTCCATCGAGGCTATCCGCGCCTGCCTGCAGGAGGTCGGCGCCCTCGACGAGCAGACGCGGGTCTTCGCCGACGCCGCGCCGCGCGAGGTGCGCGACGCCGTCGAGGGAATCGCCAGGGATCTGGCGCGACTCGGACTGGGCATCGAGCTGGCCGAGCACAGCGAGGGCTTCCGCTTCCAGACGCAGGCCTGCACCGGGCGCTGGCTGCGCCACATGCTCAAGGCCGACCGTCCGGGCCGCCTGTCGCGTCCGGCGCTCGAGACGCTGGCCATCATCGCCTACCGGCAGCCGATCGCCAAGTCGGAGATCGAGGCGGTCCGCGGCGTCGCCGTGGACCACATCATCAAGGCGCTGATGGAACTGCACCTCGTGCGCATCGTCGGCCGCAGCGACCTGCCCGGCCGTCCCTTCCTGTATGGCACCACGGCGTCATTCCTCGAACACTTTGGCCTGAAAAACCTGACGGATCTCAACGCGCTGGACCCGACCTTGCAGCGTTCGCGGCCCGCCGACCGTCGGGCGGTTCACCGCAAGGCCAAACCGGACCAACCGGATGCGTCGCCCGATGGTGCGCCCGATGCGGCACCGGCCGCGCCCGTCGAGGCGGCCGCTGAAGACCGCGACCTCCACGCCGCCGTGCGCGAGATTCTCGGCCCGCGCGGGGAGCCCGGCGCCGACGCCGAGCCGGTGTTTGAAACGCGCGCCGACGCGGAACAGGACAGGAGCGGGACATGAACCGGGTGATCGCCATAGACGGACCCGCCGGATCGGGCAAGTCGTCGGTTTCGAAGCGCGTGGGCCGCGAACGGGGCTTTCTGCACGTCGATTCCGGCGCGCTGTACCGCATCATGACCTGGCAGGCGCTGCGGGCCGGGATTGACACGTCCGACGCGGCGGCGGTCGCCGCATGCGCCGCCGGCGTGGAGGTCGCCTTTCGCGCCGAGGGCGGCGCCGTCGCCTTTTATGTGGACGGCCAGGCCCCCGGCGAGGCGATCCGCACCGCCGAGATCAACCGCCATGCCAGCCCGGTTGCGCGGGTGCCGGCCGTCCGGAACAAGGTGACCGCGTGGTTGCGGTCCCTGCGCACGCTGGGCGACCTGATCGTCGAGGGGCGCGACATCACCTCGGTGGTCTTCCCCGACACCCCGGCGCGGTTCTACCTCGACGCCGACCCGTCGGTCCGGGCGATCCGCCGCCATCGCGAGGAGGTTGACAAGGGGATCGCCACCCAGAGCGAGGCGGAGATCCGGGCCTCGCTCCTCAGCCGCGACCGCATGGACAGCACCCGCGCCGTGGCCCCCCTCGTGCTCGCGCCGGGGGTTCTGCGGATCGACACCTCGGATCTGACGCTCGACCAGGTGGTGGATCGCGTGATCGCGGAGTTGCCCGCGGCGTGGCGGTAGCGCCGCGACGATGCCTTAACTACGGAGTATGCTCATGAGAAAAGAGACCTGCCTGCTGGCGCTGGCGCTCGTCCTGCCGTTCCATCCGGCCTGGGCGCAAACGACCGAAGCGGCAGCGGCCGCGGTTTCGATCAGGCCGATGGCGCTGCTGATTCTGCAACTGGGCGTGCTCGTGCTGGCGGCGCGCCTCGGCGGCACGCTGTTCAGACGGTGGCGGTTGCCCGGCGTGCTGGGCGAGCTGCTCTCGGGCGTGCTCGTCGGTCCCCACCTGTTTGGCGGCGTGGGCGTGCCGGGTTTTCCCAACGGCCTGATGGACGGCGTCTCGGCGATCCTGACCAGTCAGCGCCCCCTGTTCGGCGTGGTGCTGGTGGCGCTGACGGTGCTGGTCTTTCTGATCGGCCTCGACACGGACATCCGCCTGATCCGGCGCTACGCGCTGGCGGGCGCCCTGGTCGGCGTGGGCGGCGGTGTGGCCTCCTTCGCCGCGGTTTCCGCCCTGACGGCGGCCGTTTCCCCCTGGCTGTTCGGCCGCGTCCTGGCCTGGTACGAACCGGGCCCCTTTGTCGCCGGCGTGGTGGCCAGCGTCACCTCGGTCGGCATTCTGGCCCGGATGCTGGCCGGCACGCAGCGGCTGGAGACGCCCGAAGGGGTGGTGGCGCTCTCCGGCGCGGTGGTTGACGGTCTCGTCGGCATGCTGCTGCTGGCCGTCGGCGCGGGTGTCGTGGAGGCCGTCGCGGCGGGAAGACCGGCCACGGCGGCGATGATCGCAACAGGCGTGGTGCGCGTCGTGCTGGCGGCGGGCCTGCTGGCCGCGCTCGGCCTGGTCATCGCGCGGAAAGTGGCGCGTGCGACGCTGCGCGACGGCAATGGGCATGGCTCGATCGCCGCCACGGCAGCCTGCGTGCTGGTCGCAGCCGGCCTGACCGGCTATTGCGGCCTCTCCCCGCTTCTCGGCGCGTATGTGATGGGCGTCGTCTTCTCCACCACCGATTTGCGCCACTACATCCATGAACGATTCGAGTTTGTGCATCTGGCCCTGATTCCGGCCTGCTTCGCGCTCGCGGGCACGCGGGTGAATGTGGGGCTGCTGGCCGATCACCGGGTCTGCCTGTTTGTGCCGGCCTTTGTGGGCGTGGCCCTGGTGGCCAAGCTGGCCGCCTGCGGTCTGGCGGCGATCCCCGCCCGGCTGACGGCCGCAGGCTGTGTGCGTGTGGGCATCGTCTCCATGCCGCGCGGCGAGGCGACGCTCGCCATGGCAATGCTCGCGATCGCGGCGGGTATCATGCCCGACGCCGTGCTGATGGCGGTGGTCGTGCTGCTCGTGGTCAGCGGACTGCTCCTGCCGAAGCTGACCGCCGTGGTCTTCAAACGCGGCGGGCCCGGCTTCTGCAAGGGCTTCACGCTCGACAAGCCGGTGCGGATCTCCTTCGCGATGACGACCGCCGACAGCGCCCGGCTGATCGTCCGCCGCCTCCTCGAAGTCTTCGAGAACGACGGCTTTTCGGTCTACGTGCTCAACCGCCGCGAGCATCTGTACCGGTTTACGCGCGAGGATTTTGTCGTCACGCTGCAGCAGACCGGCCCCACGCTGGTGTTCACCTGCACGGCCCGCGAGCGCAATCTGATCAACACGGTCATGGTGGAGATTGCGGCGGGCATCGAGCAGAATCTGCGTGACGTGCGCCGGGATCTCGATCCGGCGGCGCTGCAACGGCAACTGCAGCTCGCGCCATCCGACAGCGCGCCGGACACCGGAAATGCCCTGCTCGCGTTCCTCTCGCCCGAGGTGCTCCGTCCCCGGCTGCTCTCCGACACCAAGACCGGCGCGATCGAGGAACTCCTCGACGTGCTGCATGAAAACGACCTCATTCATGACCGGCATGAGGCCCGCCGCGCCGTGTTCGCGCGCGAGCAGAATCTCTCGACGGGACTGGAGCATGGCATTGCGATCCCGCACGGGCGCACCGACGCGGTGGACCGGCTGGTCTGCGCGATCGGCCTCAAGCCGGAGGGGATTGACTTCGGTTCGATGGACGGCGTGCCGACGCGGATCGTCATTCTCGTCCTGGCGCCGCAAAACGTCTCGGCCCCGCAGCTCCAGTTCATCTCCCGGATCAGCCAGACGCTCAACGATCAGGGCCGGGCGGCCCTGCTGACCTGCGACACCGCCGAGGAGATGCTCGCGGTGCTGTCGTCCGGCGCGGCGGACGGCGCATCCCGCAGGCGGAAGGTGCCGCCCGCGCTCGCCTGCCTGCAGTGGCAGAACGTCTCGCTGGACATCGGTTCGGGCGGCAAGGAAGAGGTCATCGAGCGACTGCTCGCCCTGTGCGCGCGCAGCGG
Source organism: uncultured Akkermansia sp. (assembly GCA_964506575.1). Classification (GTDB taxonomy): domain Bacteria; phylum Verrucomicrobiota; class Kiritimatiellia; order RFP12; family JAAYNR01; genus VGWG01. Next base: position 7,888 of record CAZDLY010000051.1, read on the forward strand.
GGCGATGACGTCGGTGGATGACGCGCGAGCGGCGGTGCTGGCGCGCGAGCGCAAGATGTCCACCGGCATGGAGCATGGTGTGGCGCTCCCGCACGCCCGCACCGAGGCGGTGTCACGCCTGGTGTGCGCGGTGGGCATCAGTCGCGCGGGCGTTGATTTTGAGTCCCTGGACGGCGCCCCGACCCGCATCCTGGTGCTGACGCTCGTGCCCCCCTCGGTCAGCACCGACTACACCCGCCTGATGGGCGCCATCATGCGCGCGCTCGACCGCGAAGGCCGCGCCGCGCTCCTCGCCGCAAAGACCGCCCACGAGGTGCTGGATATCCTGGCCTGCGGCGAGCAGTAAGGTCCCGAGGCGTGGCAACCGGAAGGGAGGGGTGACATGAACGTGCTGATGCCGTTGGCCGAGGGTTTTGAAGAGATTGAGGCGGTGGTCGTGATTGACGTCCTGCGCCGCGCGGGGATTGCGGTGACGACCGCCGCGACGGGCGACACCCGGAGCGTCACCGCCTCGCGCGGCGTGGTCCTCGTCGCCGATACCCTGTGGCCGGGGGTGGATCCGGACGCCTTCGACGCGCTGGTGCTCCCGGGCGGCGGGCCGGGAACGGCGCGGCTGAAGGCCGACACGCGCGTCCTCGGTGCCGTGCGCGCCTTCCAGACGCGGGGCAAGACCATCGGCGCCATCTGCGCCGCACCGACCGTGCTGGCCGCCGCCGGCATCCTCGAGGGCCGCGCCGCCACCTGCTACCCTGGCTGCGAGCAGGGGCTGGCGGGCGCCCGCTACACGGCCCGGGGGCCGGTCGTCGCGGACGGGAATGTGATCACCAGTCAGGGACCCGGCACCAGCTTTGAATTTGCGCTGGCGCTTGTAGAACGCCTGGCTGGCGCCGCCACGGCCGCCCAGGTCAAGGCCGGCCTGTGCCTGCGCTCGTAACCCGAAGCGCGGCGACGGCGCGCATGTCGCGGATGGCGGCGGCCATGTCGGGCGCACCGTAGAGCGCGCTGCCGGCCACGAGGGCGTCGGCCCCGGCGGCCGTGCAGCGCGGCGCGGTCTGCAACGTCACGCCGCCATCCACCAGGATCGAGAGGCCGGGGTTGCCGATGCGGTCGGCCTCGCGGCGGATCTCCGTGATCTTGGGCAGGACCGATTCCATGAACGGCTGTCCGCCATACCCCGGCTCGACCGTCATGCACAGGACCTGGCCGCAGCGGGCGAGGTGGGGAAAGACGGCCGTGGCGGGCGTGGCGGGATTGAGCGTCAGCCCCGGACGGACCCCCGCGGCGCGGATTGTTTCCAGGAGAGCGTCGATCGGCCGGTCCACCTCCACATGGAAGAGCACCGTGTCGGCGCCGGCGGCGATGACCCGCTCGGCATACCGGTCGGGATGCGTCAACATGAGATGGACATTCAGGCGCAGGCCGCAGTTCCGGTGCGCCATCGCGACCACGTCGGGTCCGAAGCTGATGTTCGGCACAAAATGGCCGTCCATCAGGTCCAGATGCAGGGCGTCGGCGCCGGACGCCTCCGCCAGCCGGCACGCCGCTGCGAGATGGCCAAAATCGGCCGCCAACAGGGAGGGAAGAATTTGAAGGAGTCTCGCGTTCATAGGGGTCAGGGTTGATGCCTGTCGGTTTCTGAGCGGCGGCCTGCCGCACCCGAAACGAATGACGCCAGTAAAACACATTTCCGAGCGCTTGTCCACTTTGTCCGCGACACCTCTGATGTCTGGGATTGACGCGCCGGGCGCGAGCCCTTATTATGTGCGCCATTCGTTTTCAGCGTGAGCGGGGGTCATGGGCATGATCCCCGGCGCGAGAGGAGTTTGAATTCACGTGTTAGCACTCGAGATTCTGCGCCACAGCGCGGCGCATGTGATGGCGGCGGCGGTCGGCAGGCTGTTCGGCCCGGTGTTGTTCGACATCGGCCCGGCAACGGACGAAGGCTTTTACTATGACTTCGATCTGGCGCACCGACTGACGCCCGAAGATTTTCCGGCGATCGAGGCGGAAATGGCGAAGCTGGTTCGCGAGAACCTCCATTTCGAGCGGCTGGAGGTCACCCGTGGCGAGGCGGCGGCCCTGCTGGCCGGCCAGACCTTCAAGCTCGAGCGCCTGGCCGACATTCCGGAGGGCGAGACGATCTCGCTCTACCGGTGCGGCGGGTTTCTGGACCTCTGCCGCGGTCCGCACGCGGCCCGCACGGGCGAACTGGGCGCCTTCAAGCTCCTCTCGGTCGCAGGCTCCTATTATCGCGGCAAAGAAACCAACCCGATGTTGCAGCGGCTCTACGGCATGACCGCCGCGACGCAGGCCGATCTGGACGCCGAACTCGCCCGCATCGAGGAGGCCAAGAAGCGCGACCATCGCCGCCTCGGCCGCGAGCTGGATCTGTACAGCATCAGCGAAGACGTCGGCCCCGGGCTGGCCCACTGGCATCCCAAGGGGGGGCGCATCCGCGTGGCGATCGAGGACTTCTGGCGCCGCGAGCATTTCCGCGCCGGTTACGAAATGGTCTTCACGCCGCATATCGGCCGCGCCAAGCTGTGGGAAACCTCGGGACACCTCGGTTTCTACCGCGACAGCATGTTCCCCAGCATGGCGATCACTGAGGACGCCGGCGGCTCGGACGAGTCGGTCGAGCCGTACATCCTCAAGCCGATGAACTGCCCGTTCCACATCCAGATCTACAAGACCCGGCGCTACTCCTATCGCGACCTGCCCCTGCGCTGGGCCGAGCTCGGCACCGTCTACCGCTTCGAGAAGGAGGGCGTCCGCCACGGCCTGTTGCGCGTGCGCGGTTTCACCCAGGACGACGCGCATATTTTCTGCACGCCGGACCAGATCGAGGCCGAGGTGCGCGGCACCGTCGTCTTCGCCCTGGGCATTCTCCGCAAGTTCGGCTTCACCGACATCACGGCCTTCCTCTCCACGCGCCCCGAGAAATCGGTCGGGCCCTCCGAGCGGTGGGAGCAGGCCACCCGCTCGCTGGAAAGCGCCCTTCGGGCCGAACACCTCGCCTACACGGTGGATGCAGGCGGCGGCGCGTTTTACGGCCCCAAGATTGATCTCAAGATCCGCGACGCCCTGGGACGGCCGTGGCAGCTCGGCACCGTGCAATTCGACTTCAACATGCCCGAGCGATTCGACCTCGCCTACATCGGCGAGGACGGCAAGGAGCACCAGCCTTACATGGTGCACCGGGCGCTGCTCGGAAGTCTGGAGCGTTTTTTCGGCATCCTGATCGAGCACTACGCGGGCGCCTTCCCGCTCTGGCTGGCGCCGGAGCAGGTGCGGGTGCTGCCGATCACCGAGAAGCAGCTGGATTTCGCGAACGACGTGGCCGCCCGTCTGCGTGCCGCCGACATTCGCGTGACGGTGGATGCGAACTCCGAGAAGATCGGAGCCAAGATCCGCCGCGCCCAGATGGACAAGGTGCCCATCATGGCGGTTGTTGGCGGCCGTGAGGCAGAAGCGGGCGCCGTCGCGGTGCGCCGTCGCGAGAGCGGCGACCAAGGCGCGATGCCTGTGGCCGCGTTCATCGAATTGATCCGCAGCGAACTCAACGCCTAAACACACGCGGGAAAACCCCGCATAACAGCAGGAGGTCCGTCATCGCCTCGTTTATCAGAACCAACTTCAAAATCCGCGTGCCCAATGTCCGCCTCGTCGGTCCCAATGGCGAGATGCTGGGCGTCGTTCAGACGCGCGAAGCGCAGCGGCAGGCGGACCAGCAGGGCATGGATCTTGTTGAGATCTCCCCCAACGCCGAACCGCCCGTGTGCAAGATCATGGATTTCGGCAAGTTCCGCTACGAGGAGAGCATCCGGCAGAAGCAGGGACGCAAGAACGCCACCCGCGTGCAGATCAAGGAAGTGAAGTTCCACTCCGGCGTGGAGGACAACGATCTTCAAACCAAGCTGCGGCACATCCGCGGGTTTCTGGGTGAAGGGCACAAGGTCAAGATCACCCTGCAGTACCGCGGTCGCGAGAACGCGCACAAGGAACTCGGCGTGCAGGTCGTGCAGCGGGTGATCAAGGCGCTTGAGGATATCGCCATGCTGGAGCAGCAGCCGCGTTTGCTCGGCCGCGTTCTGGGCTGCATGCTGGTGCCGCGCCCGGCGAAGCCCGCATCGGGAAAAACCGCGCACCCCGCCGCGCCCAAGCCACCCAGGCCCGCGACGGCCGCGCCCGTGGCCGCCGCCCCGGCGCCGCCCCCGGCCGCCCCGGCTGCCGCCCCGGCGCCGGAGCCCGAACCGAAGGGTGTCGTGGCCGCAGCAGACGTCCCGGCGCCGGTCCCCTCCCCACCGGGCGAAGCGCCGCAGTCGTGACGCGGCGGCATCAACCCCCGTGACGGCAGAGACGGGACGTTTCCCGGAAGCGTCCCCTGCCCGATTCATCCCCAGCAAACAGGAGCATTGGCAATGGCTGTAAAAAAAGTCGGCATCCTCACCGCCGGTGGTCTGGCGCCCTGCCTGAGTTCGACCATCGGTTTCCTGATTGAACGTTATACGCAGGTCGCGCCCGAGGTTGAAATCATCGGCTACATCAACGGCTACATGGGGCTGCTGAAGGGCGAGAGCGTCGCCGTCACGCCCGAGGTGCGCACAAACGCCCGCGTGCTGACCGAGCACGGCGGCAGTCCGCTCGGCAACAGCCGCGTGAAGCTGACCAATGTCAAGGATTGCATCAAGCGCGGCCTGGTGAAGGCGGGACAGGATCCGCAGCAGGTCGCGGCCGACCAGCTTGTGAAGGATGGCGTGGATGTGCTGCACACCATCGGCGGCGACGACACCAACACGGCGGCGGCCGACCTCGCCGCCTACCTCGCCCGGCACCAGTACGGTCTGACCGTGGTCGGCCTGCCCAAGACGATTGACAACGACGTGTACCCGATCCGTCAGAGCCTGGGCGCCTGGACCGCGGCAGAAGAGGGCGCGCGTTTCTTCGCCAATGTCGTCAAGGAGAACACCGCCAACCCGCGCATGCTCATCATCCATGAAGTCATGGGGCGCAACTGCGGCTGGCTCACCGCCGCAACGGCGGCAGCCTACCGCATGCTGACGGAGGGATTCCGCTACCTTCCCGCGTTCGGCCTGTCACGCGCCCGCGAGGAGGTTCACGCCGTCTACGTCCCCGAAATGGCCTTTGACGCGAAGGCCGAGGCGGACCGTCTGCGCGCGGTGATGGACCGGCACGACTGCGTGAACATCTTCGTCTCCGAGGGCGCGTGCGTCGGGGCGATCATCGCCGAGCTGGAGGCCAGGGGCGAGGAGGTCCCCCGCGACGCGTTCGGTCATCCGAGGCTCGACAAGGTGAACGTGGGCGGCTGGTTCGCCAAGCAGTTTGGCGAGATGCTCGGCGCGGAGAAGACGATGGTGCAGAAGAGCGGCTACTTCAGCCGCGCCGCCGCGCCGAACGCCGCCGACCTCGACCTGATCAGGCGCTGCGCCTATCAGGCGGTCGATTGCGCCCTGAACGGACTGGGGGGCGTGGTCGGCGAGGACGAGGACAGGGGCGGCGAACTCCGCGCCTGCGAGTTCCACCGAATCAAGGGCGGCAAGCCCTTTGACATCGCCACGCCCTGGTTCCGCGAGCTGCTGGCCGCCATCGGCCAGCCCGCCGGCGCCGCCGTCACGGTGAAACACTGATACCCCCATGCTCCCGTTCACACACGACGAGACTATCCGCGTCCGCTATGGCGAGACCGACCAGATGGGCGTCGTCTGGCACGGCGCCTACATCGCCTACTTCGAGGTCGCGCGGACCGGCGCGCTCCGCGCGCTCGGCCATTCGTACCGGGACATCGAAGCGGCGGGCGTGATGATGCCCGTGGTCGAGGCGGGCATCGCCTACCACCAGCCGGCGCGCTACGACGACGTGCTGACCGTTCACGTGGAGGTTCGCGAGCGGCCGACCGCGCGCATGCGCTTCGATTACACGATCCTCGGCGCGGACGGCGCGCGAATCGCGGCCGGATTCACCGTGCTGGCCTTCATGGATCGCGAAACGCGCCGTCCCTGCAAGCCGCCCGCCTTCCTCCGCAAGCTGTTTTAAATCGTTGCCCGGCCCGCTCAGAATCCGAAGTCTTCGTTGACATCCGACAGGCCGAACCGATTTTCAACGCCGACCAGCCTGACCACCAATCCGACCTTGAAGTTGGCGTCGCTGGCCACGCCGGCGGCGTCGGTCCATGCGGGCTCGTAGCCCGTGCGGAGCTGGAATGCGAGGCAATCAAGGCTGTACTCGACATACCCGGCGATCTCCTGCAGCCGCGCCTGCTCGCATTCGTAGCGGACGTCGGTGCCGACCGACCACACGGTGTTGAAGATGTGCTTGGCGCCGCCGTAGAGGACCTGGGCGGCCGGCTCCCGGGTCCACATCCCAAACGGGTCAAGCGCCAGACTCTTGCGGAAGAAATGCCCGCCGCTCCATTCCCAGTTGTGCGTGCGCCAGAAAAGCGCGTTGTCGGCCATCCGCAGCTCGTGGTCTCCGGAATCAAACTCCTCCTCCGAGCGGAACCGGAGATTCTTCCGCGGGGTCACCTGCACGACACCGCCGACGAGTTGCACGCCCTGTGGCTCGCCCTCCGTGCCGAACGCGTACGCGGAGTAGAGGTCCGACTCGACAACCGTCCGGTTCCGGCCGTCGGCGTCGCGGTCCTGCAAGGCGTTGCGCACGCCCAGGCGGACGCCGTGCCATTGCCGGGACGACGGCAGGCCGTCAAAACCGAACAGGTCCCGCCATTCGCGCACCGAGTCATATCGATCGAACAGATACGGTTCGCCGTCCTCCAGCGATTGCGGCCGGGGGATCCAACTGTAGTCCACATACGGCTCGACCACATGCCGGTAGCCTCCGAGCGTGCCAGTGCCCTTGACCGACGCCTCGGCGCCCAGCTCAAAGAGATTGCGGACGTCTCCCGAATCCGAGACCTGAGAGTGGTTGTAATAGGTTCCGTGATAACCGGCCCTCGGCACGACCCGCACGAGATCCGCAATCCAGAACGGAAGCGAGAGGCGCTGGGCGGTGTCGGCGCGGAACGTGGCGTACTCGGGCGGCCTCGTCCTCAGGATCGGATCGCGCGGCGACGTCTGCTTCCGCAGGTAGCCGGCGCGGGTCTGCGACTCGTAATAGAGTCCGGGCAGGAGCGGCTGCGGCATGATATTCAGCCAGGCTTCGGGCAGGCGCTGCACACCGTCATAGAAACCATCCAACGGGCCTGACACCGTCACGCCGCCTGCGCCACCCGCCTCGCGATGCGTATAGGACAGCGCGTTGTCGGGCTGAACGGAACGCCGGTATTCCGCCGGGAAGAACGTCTTCAGCATTTCGGGGTCGCTCAGGAACTGGCCTTTCACGAAGACGCGGTCATTTTCCGTGAGGTCGGCCTCATGTTCCAGGGCGATTCGGTAACGATCACTACCGGTATACGTCTTGGGAAAGGCGCGCCGTTCATCGGGATCGCGATCATCGGCATAATAGAGTTCGAGCCGGCCCTTGCCGAACGAGCCCCAGTCCCATTTGAAGTCATGGCCGAGGCCCAGCCCCCGCGCGCTGCGGTAGTCCACCCGCGCCTGTCCCGTCACATCCACCCCTTCCGGGGCGCTCAGATAGGGATACACGTAGCGGCCCAGGGCGAACACCCCCCAGTCCGACGTAAAGCCCGGCATGAGCCGCACGCCATAGTGCGTGTCGAGGGATCGGTAGAAATACGGAACATAGGCGATCGGCACGCCCATGAACCAGACCGACCCGTGTTTGGCGGAGAGATAGCGGTTGGGCTGGTAGCTGGCGTTCCCGGTAGCCAGATACCAGTGCCAATAACCCGCGGCATTCGTGCAGGTGGTCATTTTGACATCGCGGAAGACGACCTTGCCATCGGGCTGCCGCTCGCTGCTTTCGGCCAGCACGGTGAAACGGCCGGCCTTGACCTGGCTGGCGTCGGTGAGGCCCGCGCCGGTCCGGTGGTTGAAGACGATCCGCTCGCCCGTCCACTCGCCGAGGCCGGGGCGCATCAGCCGCACATGGCCGGAGGCCTGCACATCGCCCGTCCGCTGATTGAGGCTGATCTGGTCGGCATGGACCACCACCGCCGAATTGCTGATCGTCACGTCGCCGATGCCGGTCCAGATGCCCGTCTGGTTGTCCAGATCGTGCTTCAACGCCGTGACGGTGACCGGTTCATCCGGATTGATGACCCCCAGTTTTCCGGCGGCTTCATGAATCCGGTGTTGCGCCCGGGCGCTCCCGGCCGCAACCAGCGCGAGCAGAATGGTGACCGCAATCGTTTTTTTCATAGGCTCCCCTGAACACCTGATGACTCATCGGAACTAGTTGGATTTCACATCGCCCATAGAATACACGACTTTGCCCGTGGTTGTCTCTAAAATCTGGAAAGATTCCGGGTGCCGGTACGGTTCCGAGCGGAAGGTCAGCTTGCCGGGGTAATTGCTCTGGAGCTGCACCAGCATCGCCTCGTCGGTCGAGCGCAGGCGTTCCAGCACGAGCGGGGCGATCAAGACCTGCAGATCGCACGGATTCCCGTCCTTGCGGTTCTTGCGCATCACGGCAGCGATCTGGCGCTGGATGTCGACGCTGAGCGAAAGCGGCGACTTGATCACCCCATGCCCCTTGCAGTAGGGGCAGTCGATGTACGTCTGCGAGAGGATGCTCTCCTCCTGGCGCTGGCGGGTCATCTCCATCAGCCCCAGCTCGGAGATCGGCAGCACGTTGGTCCGGGCGCGGTCGCGCTTCAGCGCGGCCTTCATCGCCTTGAACACGGCCGCCTGATGCTTCCTCGGCTTCATGTCGATCAGGTCGACCACCACCAGGCCGCCGATGTTGCGCAGGCGGAGCTGGCGGGCGACCTCCTCCACCGCCTCCAGATTGACATCCAGGATCGTCTCCTCCTGTGACCCTCTGCCGCGGTGGCGGCCGGTGTTCACATCAATCGCGATCATCGCCTCGGTCTCGTCGATCACCAGATGGCCGCCCGACTTGAGGCTGACCTTGCGCCGGAAGGCATC
>CAZDLY010000052.1:0-16656 GCA_964506575.1 uncultured Akkermansia sp.
TCAGGTCGCGAATGGCCGCGCCGCCGGGCGAGGTCACCAGTCCGACGTGGTGGGGGAGCAGCGGCAGCGGCCGCTTGCGGGCCGTGTCGAAAAGCCCCTCCGCCTGGAGGCGGCGCTTGAGCGCCTCGAGCTGGGCCATCAGCAGGCCGAGGCCGCCCGCCTCGACCGTGCGCACGACGAGCTGGTACTGGCCGCGGGCCTCATAGACCGTCAGATCGCCGCAGGCGCGGATCACCATTCCGTCGGCCAGTGGCGCGGCGCTTCCGCGTTGGCTGCCGGCAAACAGCACGGCGGCGAGCTGCGCCGACCCATCCTTGAGCGTGAAATAGCAATGGCCGGACGAGGGCTGGCGACGGAAATTCGAGATCTCGCCCTCGACCCAGACGCGCCCGATCTCCTCCTCGACGGTCAGCTTGACCTTGCGCGTCAGTTCCGAGACGCTGTAGACATGGCGTTCGGCGAACGGAAGCGGCAGATCGCTCATCCCGCGGCCTTCACTTCCCGCACGCGCAGCGACACGGCCGAGAGGCATTTCAGCGTGGAGCCGTCGATCTCAAAGATCACGCCTTCCAGCACGGCGGGGCCTTTGGAGACATCGAATTTCGAGGGCATGCCGGTGACGAATTTGCGGATCACCGGCGCGGACTCGCGGCCGATCACGCCGCCGGTCGGGCCGGTCATGCCGACGTCGGTGATGTAGCCCGTTCCGCCGGGGAGCACGCAGGCATCGCTGGTCTGGACGTGCGTGTGCGACCCGGCCACGGCCGCGACGCGGCGGTCGAGGTAGAGGCCCAGGGCGATTTTTTCCGATGTGGCCTCGGCATGAAAGTCGACGATCACGGGGACGCCGCCGGGCAGCGTCTTGAGCGCCGCGTCGGCCGCGCGGAAGGGGCAGTCGACCGGCGGCATGAACACCCGGCCGACCAGGTTGAGGACGGCCAGGGGGCCGAGCGCGCTCTGGACCACCGTCCAGCCCGTGCCGGGGCAATCCGGCGCGAAATTCGCCGGACGCACCAGCCGCTTCTCGCCGGCAAAGGCCTGGTCGGTGTCTTTCTGTCCCCACGCATGGTCGCCCAGGGTCAGGACATCGGCTCCCGCGTCGAACAGCTCCCGCGCCAGTTCGCGGGTGATGCCGTTGCCCGCGGCGGCATTCTCCGCGTTGGCCACGACGACATGCACGGCGCCATCGGCCCGGAGCTTCGCCACGGCCTGCCGGAACATGCGCCGTCCCGGCGACCCCACGATGTCTCCCACCATCAGCACCTTCATGAGCCACATCCTTAGCGGGCGTATTCGACGCACCGCATTTCGCGCATCACGATCACCCGGATCTGTCCCGGGTACTGCAGATCCTGCTCGATCTTGCGGCTGATGTCGCGCGCGAGCTGCATCGCCGCCGGGTCGTCCACGACCTCCGGGTCGACGATCACGCGCACCTCGCGGCCGGCCTGGACCGCGAAGGTCTTGTGGACCCCGTTGAAGGAGTTGGCGATGGCCTCGAGCTTCTCCAGGCGCTGCACGTAGATCTCCTTGGATTCCAGGCGCGCGCCCGGCCGGGAGCTGGAGATCGCGTCAGCCGCCGAGGTGAGCAGCGCATACAGGCTTTCGGCCCCGACATCGGCGTGGTGCGCGGCAACGGCATTGACGACCACGGGGGATTCGCCGCAGCGCTTGAGCAGGTCGGCGCCGATCGCGGCGTGCGCGCCTTCGACCTCGTGGTCCAGGCTCTTGCCGATGTCGTGGAAGAGGCCGATCCGGCGCGCCAGAGCGGGGTCGAGCTTGAGTTCGCCCGCCATGATGCTCATGAGGTTGGCCACCTCGATCGAATGCTGGAGCACGTTCTGGGAGTAGCTGGAACGGTACTTGAGACGGCCGATGTACGGAATCAGTTCCGGCGGAACCCCCTGTATACGGAGATCATACACGGCCGTCTCGCCCGCGCGCCGGATGGTCTCCTTCATCTCCTCCTCCACCTTCTGCACCACCTCTTCGATGCGCCCCGGGTGGATGCGACCGTCGGCCACCAGCAGTTCCAGGGCCTTCCGGGCGATCTCGCGCCGGATCGGATCGAATCCGGAGATGACCACCGCCTCGGGGGTGTCGTCCACCAGCATGGTGACGCCGGTGAGCGCTTCCAGCGTGCGGATGTTGCGCCCCTCGCGGCCGATGATCCGGCCCTTGACGTCGTCATTCGCCAATTGCACCGTGTTGGTCATCATCTCGGTCGCATGGGGGGCCGCGTACCGCTGAATGGCCATGGCGATCAGGCGGTGCGCCTCACGCTCGGCGCTCTGTTTCGCCTCCTCCTGAAGGCGGCGGACCAATCCGGCGGTTTCGCTCTGGACATCCTGCGCGACCAGTTGGAAAATCTCCTTCCGGGCCTCGATGGCGGTCATGCCCGACAGCCGTTGCAGGCGGGTCTGGGCTTCGGCGGCGAGCTTTTCGGTCTCGATCTTGCGGTTGGCCAGCATGGCGTCGCGCTTCTGGAGATCGTCCTGCTTCTGGCTGAGCGTTTCGGACTTCTTGTCGAGACTCTCCTGCCGCGCGCTCAGCCGGTCCTCCAGATCCTGCAGCTCCTTGCGCCGGGTCTTGGTCGACTTCTCGAACTCCTCGCGCGCCTTGACCACTTCGGCGCGGACCTGGATGTCGGCCTCCTTGAGCTTGGCCTTGGCCTCGGCCTCCACCTCGTCCATGCGGGCCTGGGCGCGCTTTTCGATGGCTTCGGCCTGCCAGCGGCCGACCAGCCCGCGCACATAATAGCCGAGGAGGATGCCGATCAACGCGGTGACAATGCCGATGATCGCGTCCCGCAGGTCATAAAACAGGAGATTCCAATCCATAAAGCCCTCACGTCGCTACCGTAAAACGGCTTGCAGAATACCTTTTTTTTTTGAGGAAAGCAATCCCGGAAATAACCGGCATTCCCTATTTTGGGCGCAGCCGTGCCGTCAAAATTGGATTTGGAAGCGCTATCGCGGTCGCCATCCCTGCTTGCTCGTCGATTTCGGTCCCGGTCCCGATTGGGATCCCGCCGGCGGCTGCGATCATTCCCCAAGGGGCAGAAGACGGTGAGTGGGAATTGCTGGTGGCCTGTCGCCCGCCCGACGTGCTATCATGACAACACCTATTGTTGAGTCGTGCTTGGCCATGGGGAAAGGAGCCACGTATGTTGGACATGAACAAACTGACGCAGCGGGCGCAGCAGGCGGTGCAGGGGGGGCGCGAGCTGGCGGTGCGGCTCGGGCACCAGCAGGTCGATGTCGAGCACCTCCTGCTGGAGCTGATTGTGCAGGAGGACGGTCTCGTGCCGCGCCTGCTCGAGCGGATGGGCGTCGGGGTGCCCGCGTTGCGGGCGCGGGTCGAGGAGGCGCTGGAGCGCCGCCCCCGGGTTTCGGGCGACACCGAGGCGGGCAAGATCTACGTCACGCAGGCGCTGAACGAGCTGCTGGTGCGGGCGGCCGATCAAACGAAGCGGCTGAAGGATGATTATGTGTCGGTCGAGCACCTGCTGCTGGCGATGCTGGAGGCGCGGACGGGGGACGCGAAGCGGCTGCTGACCGACGCGGGCGTCGACGCCCGGAGCCTGCTGGCTTCGCTCAAGGAGGTCCGAGGCAACCAGCGGGTGACCTCCGATAACCCCGAGGGCCAGTACGAGGCGCTCCGGAAGTATGGCATCGACCTCGTGGATCTGGCCCGATCGGGCAAGCTCGATCCGGTGATCGGCCGCGACGCCGAGATCCGCCACGTCGTCCGCATCCTCTCGCGCAAGACGAAGAACAACCCGGTGCTGATCGGCGAACCGGGCGTCGGCAAGACCGCCATTGTCGAGGGGCTGGCGCAGCGGATCCTCCGCGGCGACGTGCCGGAGGGGCTGAAGGACAAGACGATCTTCTCGCTCGACATGACCTCCCTCATGGCCGGCGCCAAGTACCGCGGCGATTTCGAGGAGCGGCTCAAGGCCGTGCTCACCGAGATCAAGGCCGCCGCGGGCCGGATCATCCTCTTCATCGACGAGATCCACACCATCGTCGGCGCCGGCCGGACCGAAGGTTCGACCGACGCTGGCAACATGCTCAAGCCGATGCTCGCCCGCGGCGAGCTGCACTGCATCGGCGCGACGACGCTCGACGAGTACCGCAAGCACATGGAGAAGGACGCCGCCCTCGAACGGCGCTTCCAGCCCGTCCAGGTCGACGCCCCCGGCGTGGAGGACGCCATCTCGATCCTCCGCGGCCTCAAGGAGCGGTTCGAGAAGTACCACAACGTCCAGATCCAGGACGCCGCGCTCGTGGCGTCCGCGGTCATGAGCGACCGCTACATCCAGGACCGCTTCCTCCCGGACAAGGCGATCGACCTGCTGGACGAGGCCTGCGCCTCGATCCGCACCGAGATGGATTCCATGCCCGCCGAGCTCGATGAGATCACCCGCAAGGTGATGCGCCTGGAGATCGAGGAGACCGCGCTGCGGAAGGAGAAGGACCACGCCAGCGAGCTGCGGCTCGGCGAGCTGCGCCGGGAGCTGGCCGACCTGCGCGCGCAGGGCGACGCCATGAAGGCGCAGTGGCAGCGCGAAAAACAGGTGATCGAGGAGACCAAGGGATTGCGCGAACGCCTGGAGTCCGCGCGGATCGCCTACGACGAGGCGGAACGGGCCTCCAACCATGAGAAGGCCGCCGAGCTCCGCTATGGCACCATCCCCGATTTGGAGAAGCGGCTCAAGAAGGCCCAGGCGCGCCTGCACGACGACGCGGCGGGCGGCCAGGTCCTGCTGCGCGAGCAGGTGACCGAAGAGGAGATCGCGGACGTGGTCTCCCGCTGGTCCGGGATCCCCGTGTCCCGCCTGATGGCCGGCGAGCGCGAGCGGCTGCTGCATCTGGCCGACACCATCCGCGCGCGGGTGATCGGGCAGGACGCGGCGGTCGGCGTCGTGGCCGACGCCGTGCTGCGGGCGCGGGCGGGGATCAGCAACCCCCGGCGGCCGGTCGGCGCCTTTCTCTTCCTCGGCCCCACCGGCGTCGGCAAGACCGAACTGGCCCGCACCCTCGCCTCGGAGCTGTTCGATTCCGACACCAACCTCGTTCGGCTCGACATGAGCGAGTACATGGAGAAGCACGCCGTCTCGCGCCTGATCGGCGCGCCTCCCGGCTACGTCGGCTACGAGGAGGGCGGACAGCTCACCGAAGCCGTGCGGCGCAAGCCCTACAGCGTCGTGCTGCTCGACGAGGTGGAGAAGGCCCACCCCGATGTCTTCAACAGCCTGCTGCAGGTCCTCGACGACGGCCGGCTGACCGACGGCCATGGCCGCACCGTGAGCTTCAAGAACACGATCATCATCATGACAAGCAATGTCGGCTCGCCCGTGCTGATCGAGGGCGTCAACGCCGCCGGCGAGATCACCGAAGACGCGCGCCGCGCGGTCATGGACGAGCTCAAGCGGTCATTCCGGCCCGAGTTCCTCAACCGGCTGGACGAGGTCGTGCTGTTCCGCCCGCTGGGAATGGCGCAGATCGAGGCGATTGTGCGCATCCAGCTCGACGACCTTCGCGCGCGGCTCGCCGGGCAGGATCTGACCCTGGAGGCCGACGCCGCCGCGGTGGCCTGGATCGCCGAGAACGGCTTCGATCCGGTCTACGGCGCCCGGCCGATCAAGCGGGCGATCCAGCGTGAGATCGAGACGCCGGTCGCGCGCCGCATCGTCGCCGGTGACTTTCCCCGCGGCGCGACCGTGCGCATCACCGTCACCGGCGGCAAGCTGAAGATCCGATCCGCTCACGGCGCTTCGACGGGCGGCACATAGGCAGGGGCGGGAGTGTTGGTCTTGGGAGCGGTGGGCGTGTCGGCGGGGCTGGGAGGTTTGCGCGTGGAATCCGGAGGCGCCTGGGCCGGGGAAACAGGAGGCGTCCGGCCGGCGCCCGGGGCCCTGATCGTGGCATCCGGGGGCGCGAGCCTCGGCTGCTCCGTGGCGCGGAGCTGTTTCTCGAGACTGACCCGCTTGAACAGGGCGGCCAGTTCCCCGCTGTTGGTCTGGGGGGTGGCGATCGCGCCGGGGCTGCGCCGGTACTGCTCAAACGACGCGATGAAATCCAGGACGGGCGTGGGCGTGTCCTTGGAGGGGAAGGAGACGCCTTTCAATTCGGAATCCTGCTCCAGAATCCAGGTGCAGACGAGGGTGATCAACGTCTGCCGGGCGGCGGGGGAGTCGGCCCGGACGCTTTCCATCAGGGCGCTCAGCCGGATGGGCGGCATATTCAGCCCCTGAATCGCCTGTGCCGCATCCACGAACTGCCTGGCATCCATCAACTGCAGCGCCTGCAGCGCGCCTTTGGCGTCGCTGAAGCCCTCATGGATCGGATGCATCTGCATCTTTTCGGCCTCCGGCGTTTCCTCCAGATCGGACCTGACCATCGCGAAGGCAATGATGGCGGCGATGACGACCAGCGGGATCAGCGGATTCCGGGCCAGACGCCGGAGCAGCCTGGAACCGAGCCCCCCGCGCGAGTGCCGCTGATGACGGCTGGAGGATCGGGCGTGCGATGCGCCTTTCGACCGGGATCCGTTCGAGGCGTCGGAGGCCGGCCGGCGGCCCTCCCGGTGACGGTGTCTCCGGGACTGGCTGCGGTGATGGCTGTGAGGGTGTTCGCTCATGGGAGGAGGGCTCGCGCGACCCGGAGAAGAAAACGGCGGAATTATCGCAAGCCCCCCGCCGAAGATCAAGAAGAAGTTCTCGCCCGGTAAAAGGATGCTGGCAGTTGGCCGGATTTGCGGTACACTGGTGCCCTTCCATGGAGAATAGTATGACCATTGACAAAGACCGCGTGGCGGTCCAGTATCTCTTCGAGAGCGAGCCGGCCAAGACGTGGCGGGCGGGCGAGATCGCCGGAACGCTCGGGTTTCGAGGCAAGCAGTTGAAGCGGCTTCAGGGTCTGCTGCAGGATCTCATCCGCGACGGGGTGATCCGCCAGATCCAGGCGGGGCGCTATGCGGTGGGACAGCCGGATGACATGACCACCGGCCGCCTGACCGTCGTGCGCAGCGGCGCGGGCTATGTCGTCAATCCCAAGACCGGGGCGTCGGTCTGGATCCAGAACGCGGACCAGGGGACGGCGCTTCCCGGCGACACCGTCACGGTGCGCCAGTACCATGCCGGCGGCGACGAACCACGCGGCAAGGTAGTCCGGATCGACCAGCGCTCGACCCGGGATATCGTCGGCACGCTCTTCTCCAAGGGGCAGCACGTCTACGTCGTGCCGCTCGATCCCGCCTTCCGGCAGGACTTCGCCGTCGCCGATGTCAAGGGCGCCGCCGACGGCGACCGCGTCGTGATCCGGCTGACCGACTGGCAGGATCGCAACCGCGCGCCGCAAGGCGAGATCGTCGACGTGATCGGCCCGGCCGACCAGCCGTCGCTCGACACCGACGTGGTCTGCCGCCAGTACGATTTACCCAAGGCATTTCCCCAGGCCGCGCTCGACGAGGCGGAGCGGGTGGCGGCGCTGCTCTCCGAGCCCGGCGAGCGCCTGGATTTGCGCGACACCACCATTCTGACGATTGACCCCGTCAAGGCGCGCGATTTCGACGATGCCCTGTCGTTCAGCCGCGACGACCGCGACCGCCGCCTGCTCGGCGTGCATATCGCCGATGTCGCCCATTTTGTGCGGATGGGATCCGCGCTCGACGAGGAGGCGCGCGAACGCGCCACCAGCGTCTATCTGGTGGACAAGGTGATCCCGATGCTTCCCGAGCAGCTCTCCAACGGCGTGTGCAGCCTGCGGCCCGACGAAGACCGCCTCTGCTTCTCCGCCTTTCTGACGTTCGATGCGGATGGCAAGATGGTCGGCCGCCGGTTCGCCAAGTCGATCATCCGCTCGTGCCTGCGGCTGAACTACGAGCAGGCGATGGCGATCATCAGCGGCGCGCCCGTCGAGGGGTTGCCGCAGCCGCCGCCCGAGCGGGCGGTCGCGCTGATCCGCGAGGCGCACGCGCTGGCGCAACAGCTCCGCCAGAACCGGATGCGGGCCGGCGCCCTCGATCTGGAAGTGCCCGAGTGCGAGGTGCTGCTCGACGGTACCGGCCGCATGACCCGCATCCGCATCAATCCGTCGGACGCCTCGCACCAGATGATCGAAGAGTGCATGGTCGCCGCCAACGAGGCGGTCGCCAGCGAGCTCGCCTCGCGCAGCATCAAGATCCTGTCACGGTTGCACGAACCGCCGGATCCGGAGAAGATCGACGAACTGCAGGCGGCGCTGGTGCTGCTCGGCTTCAAACCCGGCGACCTGAGCAACCCGCAGCGCATGGCCCGTTTCCTCGCGGAGTCGGCGGACCATCCGCTGAAGCATCACGCCCACACGCTGGTGCTGCGGAGCATGAAGCGGGCGGTCTATTCGGCCGAAGCGGCGGGGCATTTTGGCCTGGCCAAGCAGTGGTATTCCCATTTCACGTCGCCGATCCGCCGCTACCCCGACCTGGTGCTCCACCGCCAACTGGCGTCCTATCTGACCGGACAGGACGGCAAGGGCGTCCTGCCCGCAGGGTATCTCGTCGCCGCCGCCACCCACAGCACCGAGATGGAGCAGCGGGCCGACGACGCCTCGCGCGCGCTGATCGAGATCAAGAAATACCGGTTCCTGCAGCAGCAGCTCGACGACGAGAAGCCGGTCGTCTACGACGCCGTCGTCTCGCGGGTGACCAACTTTGGCATCTTCCTCGATGTGACCGATCTGCAACTGACCGCCCTCGTCCATGTGTCGCTCATCTCGGATCAGTTCGTCAGCTTCAACCCGTCGAACGAGACGCTGAGCGCCGGCAATACGGTCTACCGCGTCGGCACCCCCGTGAAGGCGTTTGTCTGCAAGGTGGATTTCATCCAACGCCGCGCCGACTTCGCCCTGGTCCGGGAGGAAAAGGCGGCCGACACCCGTGGCGACAAGAAGCGCCCGCCGCCGCCGCACCGCCGCGGCGAAGCCCACCGGAACGCGGCCGCGCCGGCGGCCAAGCCGCACGCGACGACCCTGCCCGAACACGCGGTGCGGCGGATCACCCAACGGACGAAGGACGCCGCCGGGCCACGGCTGGCCAAGACCGATACCGATGCCTCCCGTCCGGCGCGCCCCCCGAAGAAGGCGGCGGCCGCCCCCGCCAAACACGCCCGGCAAGCGCCGGGCGCGCGCAAAAGCGGGGGTCGCAAAAGGTAGAGCGCCTCCGGGTTCAATTAGTCTCCGCGTCGCCATCGGCCGGGAACACGGTCGTTTCATAGAAGCAGAGGTGGAAGACGGCGGCGGCCAGCACCTGCCGCAGGCCGCACCCCTCCGTTTCGGAGAGGCCGATCCGGAGCCGCACCGGTTCGGCGCCCTCCTTTCCTTTCTCTTTGCGCGAGACCTCCAACGCGTATCCGGCAAACGGCTGCTCCACCCGCCGGAAGGTGATCACGGCAGTCGCGCCCTCGGTCTGGTGAAACAGCCCCTTGTCCCCGCCGGCGGCCGCGACGCGGCCTTCGAGCACCGTAAGAAGGGCGCAGACGTCGGTGAGGCCCAGCTTCACCGCGACGCGGCTCTCCCAGTCGAACGTCGCCCCCTGGATCGCGCCGTTCTGGCGGCTGGCGGCGCTTTTCTGCCGCGCCAGTTCGGCGAACACATACCCTTCGCGGCCGCGCCGCGCCGGGCGCAGCTCGAAACGAACCGCGCACCCCTTGCCCGTCTGGTTCGGATGGTAATACGCCAGCCGCCCCTGGAATGTCTGATAAGCCGTGTCATTCATGGTTCACCTCTCGCGTGTTGGATTAAAATGGCATGACGTCCTCATCGCCCGTGCCGGCCGCCGCAGTCGCCCCAGTCGCTGCGGCCGATTCGGCGGGCAGGTTTTCCGCGGCGGGGATCGGCTCGCTCCCGGCCGGCCGCGGCTTGAGGAAGTGCACCCGGTGAGACCGGACGAACAGACGGCTCCGCTTCTCGCCGGTCTTGCTTTCCCAGGTCTCGTAGGCCAGAACCCCTTCGACCAGCACCGGGTCGCCCTTGCTGACGTACTGGTGCACCAGATCGGCGGTCTTCCCCCAGGTCTTGACCGTCAAGAAGCAGGTCTGGCCGACCGTCTTCCCCTCCTTGTCGGTGTAGGAATCGTCCGCCGCGAGCCGGAAATCGCCGGCCGATGCGCCGGACGGAACTTTGCGCAATACCGGATCCTGGGTCAGACAGCCGGCGATGCAGATGTGGTTGACGTGTGGCGCTCTCATGATAACCCTCCTCTTTCGGTTGTTGTGTAAGGCCGACCATCGGCCCTTCCACCCCCTTAAAGTATTAAGGAAGGCTCATTTCCACAAAAAAATAAAAAATATTTTTTCCCCGTGTTTTTTGCGAGTGAATACGGTTCCGCGGCAGGTATAGTGCAGAAGGACGGAGTGATTTGGTAGACTGTCACCATGCAAAACATGTCAGATACGGAACTGATTGACGCTTACGTGTCCCGGCAGGACGAGTCCGTCGGCGCGGCCAGGCGTGAAGCGGCCTTCGCCGAGTTGGTGAGGCGGCACGGTACGCTGGTGTACCGAGCCTGTCATCGGCTGCTGAAAGACCATCATGAAGCCCGGGATGCTTCGCAGGCGGTTTTCGTGATCCTGGCCCGGAAAGCGGGTGGCTTGCGAAAAGGCGAGCTTGCCGCGTGGTTGTACCGGGTGGCGCACCATGTGGCGGCGGAGACGGTGCGGAAACGGATGCGTCGGTCGGATCGCGAACAGGTGTATGCGTGGAACGAGGCCATTCAAATGGACGTCAGTACATGCGATGAGGGCGCCGACCCGGCAGTCCTGGAACTGGTGGATGCGGCGTTGCTGAGTCTGCCCGAACGTTATCGGGAGGCGGTGATTCTGCGGTATTTGCAGAATCACAGCCAGGAAGAAGCCGCACGGTTGGCCGGCTGTCCGCTGGGCACATTGAGTCGCCGGGCGAGCGAAGGCCTTGCCAAACTGCGGCAACGTCTGTCCAAGCGCGGCGTGGCGCTCAGTGGCGTGGCGCTGGCCGGCCTGCTCACCTCCGAAGCCTCGGCAGCCGTGCCGGAAGCACTCCTTCCTTCCATCCTGGCGGCCGTGAAAACTGCCGTGGCGACAACCGCCACGGCCACGACCGCCACATCCACAGCAGCAATGCTGGCGAAGGGAGCGATGAAGGCCATGTTCATAGCAAAAGTCAAGATGGTGGCAGCGGTGGTGGCGGCAGTGATCGTGACAGGAACGGCGGTGCCGGTGGGTATCGCCGTGGCGCAGGCGATCGGCAAAGACGAGGCCCCGAAGACGAATACGGCGTCAGTCGTGGACGATGCCACGGCCATGTACCTTCGGGCAGTAGAGCAAATGAGAGCAAAGGATTACAAGGCTGCAATTCAAACCTTGGAGTCCTTCCTGCAAACCTATCCCGATGCGAAAACCATCCGCCCTGAGGCCCTGTACTGGCTTGGGGATTGCTACACCAAAGCAGGGGATCCTGCGGCAGCCAAACGGGTATTGGAGAAAGCGAATTCGGAGTTTCCCGATTCCAATTGGGGGAAATATGCGCGAGGCCGGTTATCCGCGGACAACGGGTTCATCACTTTGTCCCCGCGTCCGGACTATGAAGTACCCGACTATCCGACCAACTCGCTGCCGGAGGCGGAAGCCACGCTGCAAGGCGAGGCCGACAAACACTTCGCGAAGAAGGCGCCTCATGAGTATGAACTCGCGGCGGATGCGTACAATTCCTTCGTTGTGAAGTATCCGAAATCCAAGGCGGTCCCGTACGCGTTGGTGCGCGAAGGACGTTCCCTGCAGTTGGTGGGCAAGCGCTCCGAGGCGATCAAGAGTTTCAGCGGGGTCTTGGAGTATTATCCGGGTTCGATTCCCTACGCTGCACCTGCTCTGCTGTATCTGGCGCAGTGTCACTACTTGGACGGGAAGGCGAAGGAGGCGACAAAAGCTATCGCGCAATTGCGTGCGGACAAAGACTACGGCAAACATGAAGCAGCGGCTTGCGCGACGTTTCTGCTGGCGCATATGCAAGCGGAGGGCGGCAAGACCGACGAGGCGATTGCGACGCTCGGCACCATCGCTGTGCCTTTCCCTGCTTATGCCGCCCTGGCGCAGTTGAGGCAGGCGGAGGCGTACGAGAAGGCAGGAAGAACGGCGGAGGCAGTCGCTGCATACCGGGCAACCATGACGAAGTATCCCGGAACCCCAGAGTCAGACCTTGCTCACAGCGCGCTCGAGAAGATGGGGAGCCGCTCACCTGACGCCGACCACGTGCCGCACGTGCCGTTAGCCGGCAAGGCGGCGGAGCTCGAAAAGAAGGCGCAGGAGGCGAAGGTAACACTGAGCATCAAGGAGATGACAGCAGACAACGCCTTGGACATGCTCTCAATGAGGAGCGGGATCACGATCAGGAAGACAGACATCCCGAAGGACGCGAAGATCTCGCTGGAAATGAGGGATGCTTCGGTGCTCGATGGCGTCAAAAGAGTGACGGAGATGTTAGGACTTACGTATGTCATCGTTGACGATGCCATCGAGGTGTCAGGGAAGAAGAAGGAATAGAGGCGATCCGGCGGCGGAGCAGGCGCTGAAGGATGCCGAGGCGCGGGCGAAGAAGTGAGAAAAGAGTTTCTGAACCGCTCGCCGTGGATCAAAGGATCCTCTGGGACATGGGAACCAGGCGGATGGTCCGGCGTGTGCCGTACCATTTGACTTGTTCCTCGCCTGTCGCCGCCGCTGTGAGGATGACGAGATCATCGCAGGACAGCGCTTTCGACGCATGCAGGAGCGAGCGGACTTCGCGGTGGCGGGTTCCCTCACCCCAACAGCGCCGCCAGGTTGTCGCGCGTCAGCAACGCCGCGTCATGCGGCCGTTCGAGGAAGGGGCTGACATCCTCGCTGACCGCCCGTATGTCCAAGGCCGTCAACCGTGCTTGCACCAGTTGCTTCCAGTCCAAAGCATCGCGACGGCCGGCTCCTTGCGTCTGGTCGAGCGCCGCTTGTAACAAGGGCAGGTTCGGAGCCACCGGCGGACGTTGCGAGAGATACCACATGAGATCGTACCAGTCCCGCCCCTTGGCATACTTGCGGGTGATGACGGCGTGCAGTTTCCCGGCCAGGAGCGATGGCAGGTCGTAGTGCTGGAGCAGGAAGGTCACGTAGCGCGTGACGATCCGTCGTTCGCAGCGCCGACCCGCCGGCGGCCGGGTGTCGATTTCTACCTTGATCGCCAGTTTCTCCGTCGGCATGGCCGACAAACCCGACTCATGCAGAACACCTGCCACGCGCACCCAGCCCGTATGCACAACTTTGCGGTCGTTCCAAGTCACCTCCGGGGCAAATCCGGCCAGCGTCAAGTCGCGCTTCACCTTGGCCATCCATTCTTTTCCCGCATAGCCATCGCCGGCAACAAGCGAGAAATCGAGGTCCTCGGAGAATCGCGGCAGACCGTGCAGGAAGCGCAGCGCCGTTCCGCCGACAAAGGCCAGCGGCCGGAACGCCTCACTTTCGTGGAACGACCGCATCACGAAAGCCTGGAGGTATTCCCGCAGCCGGTTCAGGGCTTGCGCCGGATCTGGTACTCCCCGAACCAAGGCCAAGGCTTCCTCTTTCATAGCGCCACCGTTCCTTCCTCTGCCGCCGCCGCCAGTCGAAGCCACCGTTGGACGGCCCGGTCCAGGCGCGGACTTTGAAACCGTTGCGCGTAACGCCCGAGACGTTCCGCGTCAACCCGAGCGACATGCTGATAGCGCATCTCATCGATACGTTCCGTGGTCCACTCCCCCTCGGTCAGGTGCCAATGATCCAGCAGTGCTTTTTCCGGCTCGGCGACAAAGAAATCCTGACCCGCAACGCCAGTTGACGCAAATCCGAAGAAACACGCCTGCTTGATATTACGGTAGTCGAAGACGCCGAAGGGATTCTCGAAGCGGCGCGGGACGCGCGGCGTCACACTGGTGAACCTGACGACTCGTTCCGGAATCAGGTCGTAGTGCCCCAGCGCCCACAACCCGCTGAGGTAGGACGGCCGGTACAGGCGGCCGGCGAGCACCGCTGGATTCGGCGTCGCGCGTCGGTAGGGCTCGGCGAGCGCATACATGCCGCGCCTGAGTCCGACAACCTTGCCCTGCTTCGTCCAGCGCGAGAGTTGCACCAGGATGGCCTCGCGTCGGTCATCGAACGCCTGCGTCAGCAGCGCCAAATCGAAGCACGGCAGTTCGCCGACAATTCGCACAATATCGCCAAATTTCATATGCGAAACATATCATAATTGTTAGCTATTGCAAATAGGAAATGGAAGCGAAATAGTCAGGGAAGAAGAAGGAATAAAGGCGAACCAGAGGCCGAACCGTATCGTTGCCCCGTGTCCGCGCGGGGCAACGTCCGGTTGGCCTCGCCGATCCGGCGGCGGAGCAGGCTTTGAAGGACGCCGGGGCGCGGGCGCAGCCGTGAGCGTTGCGGAGATGTCGACGCCTCACACAAACGCAGTCAGAAAGCGGGCGGCGGGGATGACCCGGATGCCGGTGGCTTTGTCCACATAGTCATCGGTTCCGGTGAGGCTGACCATGTAGCGATGTGCTGTGATTCCCAGCCGCTCGCCGAAGTAGTTCAAGTGACCGAACTGGTAGTTGCCGCCCAGTTTGCACTCCACGAGCAGCCAGGGCTGTTTCTCCCAGACAATCAGGAAGTCAACTTCCGATTTTGAAGACAGGTGCTACACTCCTTTTGTGCTACTATCCTTTCTGTCTCCGGTTGGTCCGGACGGGTCGGTCTTCTCAGGTTTCCAGCGGTTGATCATTGAGAAGAACCTTGGCCAGACTCAAGAAGGGCGGCATGACGAACGACTGGGTGCGGGTGACACCGTTTCGGCGGCGGGTGTATGAAGCTCTGCTGGAGGTTCCGGCAGGGCGGGTAACCACTTACGGACAACTCGCGGCACGGATCGGCTGCGCCTCGCCGCGCGCCGTAGGGCAGGCGCTCGGCGAGAACCCCTTCGCGCCGGTCGTCCCGTGTCACCGCGTGATCGCCGGCAACCTGAGCCCTGGCGGCTTCAGCCACGCCGTGGCCGGTGCACCGCTCCGCCGCAAACTGCGGCTACTCAGCCGCGAAGGGGTCGATTTCGACGCGGCCGGAAAACTGGCGGACCCCGCGCGCCTCTGGCGCTGGATCGGCTCACCATCAGAGCCGACACCCGATTCACGTCATTCCGGTTCTGACCGGATGTGAACACCCGCCCCCGGGTTCACGCCTCCCACTCGACCGTTTTGCGGGAGGTTTTGCGTTCGGCATGCTCCCGCTTGTCGTCGAGCATCCGCGCCTTCTGCCGCCGGGAGCGCCGCCGCTTCTGACGGCGGATCTTTTCGGCGGCCTGCCGGCGGACGGAGCGTTCGCCGGCGGTCCGCTCCAGAATGCGCTCGGCGAGCAGGCGGCGGGCGAGCCAGCGGTTGACCTCGCGCGAGCGGGTGGCCTGGCATTTGACGACCGTCTGCGTCGGCGGGTGGCGCAGCACCACCGCCGACGACGTCTTGTTCATTTTCTGCCCGCCCGCGCCCGACCCCACCACAAAACGTTCGTCGAGATCGGCATCCTCCACGCCCGCCCGCGCGAGCGCCTCCTTGATCCGCGTGAGCGACTGCGTTTTCAGATACGGCGAGTCCATGGTCCCCTTATCCCAGCGGCGGCGGCTTGGGCAGTCCGCGCGTGCAGGCGAGGGATTTTTCGAGATCGGCGGCGCCGAACTCGTAATCCACCAGCTT
The DNA here is from genome assembly GCA_964506575.1 of uncultured Akkermansia sp. Lineage (GTDB taxonomy): Bacteria > Verrucomicrobiota > Kiritimatiellia > RFP12 > JAAYNR01 > VGWG01. The sequence continues at coordinate 15,748 of CAZDLY010000052.1, forward strand.
GCCTTCGAGAAAGGCCTGGTAGCCCGACAGATCGAGGATGCCGTGTCCCGAGAGGTTGAAGAGGATCGTCCGCTCGACCCCCTCCTCCTTGGCGCGGAGCGCCTCGCGCACCGCGGTGGCGATGGCGTGCGAACTCTCCGGCGCGGGGATCAACCCCTCGGTGTTGGCGAACTGGATGGCGGCGCGGAAGCATTCGTTCTGCGGCAGCGCCACCGCCTCGATCATTCCCAGGCGACGCATGTGCGAGACCATCGGCGCCATGCCGTGATAGCGCAGGCCGCCGGCGTGGATCGCGGCGGGCTGGTATTCGTGACCCAGCGAATACATCGGCAGCAGGGGGGTCATCATCGCCACGTCGCCCGAGTCGTACATGAACTCGCCCTTGGTGAGCTTGGGACACGCCGTGGGCTCGGCGGCGATCACCCGCAGGTTGGGCCGCGAGCCGTCAATCTTGTCGGCCAGGAACGGGAAAGCGATGCCGGCGAGATTCGACCCGCCGCCCGCGCAGCCGATGATGACGTCGGGGTAAATGCCGATCTTGCGGAACTGCGCCCGCGCCTCGAGTCCGATCACCGTCTGATGCAGCAACACATGGTTGAGGACCGAACCGAGGGTGTACTTGGTGTCCTTCGACGTGACGGCGTCTTCGATCGCCTCGGAGATGGCGATGCCGAGGGACCCCGGCGTGTCGGGCCATTTCGCCAGCACGTCGCGGCCGGCCTGGGTCAGGGTGGAGGGCGACGAGACGCACTCGCCCCCCCACGTCTGCATCATGAGCTTGCGGAACGGCTTTTGCTCAAAGCTCACCTTTACCATGTAGACCCGCAAGGGCAGCCCCATCACTTGGCAGGCCTGGGAGAGCGCCGAACCCCACTGCCCGGCGCCGGTCTCGGTGGTGAGCCGTTTCGT
>CAZDLY010000053.1:0-15880 GCA_964506575.1 uncultured Akkermansia sp.
CGGAACAGCGAGCTGACGGATTGGTCGTTGTGGATGCGCATGATGGCCTCGCCGAGCAGTTCGGCAACCGAAAGGACCGTGACCGGAAAGCCCTCGCTTTCGATCATCGGAACCGTGTCCGTCACCACCAGTTCCTCGATGCACGAGTTCTTCATCCGCTGCAGGCCCTGCTCCGTCAGGGTGCCGTGCGTCACGGCGGCGCGGATGCTCGCCGCGCCATGCTCCTTGAGGATTTTCGCGGCCGCGCACAGCGTGCCGCACGTCGTTGCCAGGTCGTCGACCATGATCACGTCGCAGCCTTCCACGTTGCCGACCACGCTGAAGGCATCCACCTCCGTTGGACCCAGACGCTGCTTCGCGACGATGGCCAGGCCCGTGCCCAGCATCTGCGAATAGGCGTAAGCCACCTTCACCCCGCCGGTATCGGGGCTCACGACCAGCGGCTTGCCCAGCCTTTTCTCGCGCAGGTACTTCACCATGATCGGCGCGGCGTACAGGTGGTCCACCGGAATATCAAAAAATCCCTGGATCTGCTGGGAATGCAGGTCCATCGCCAGCACGCGGTTCGCGCCCGCCGCCACCAGCAGATTGGCCACCAGCTTGGCCGTGATCGGGACGCGGGGCTGATCCTTGCGGTCCTGGCGGGCGTAGCCGAAATACGGCAGGACGGCCGTGATGCGCGCCGCAGAAGCCCGCTGCATCGCGTCGATCATGATCAGCAGCTCCATGAGCATCTCGTTGGGCTGCCGGCATACCGACTGCACGATAAACACATCCTTGCCCCGGATGTTGTCCTGGATCTTGACGAAGGTCTCGCCATCGGGAAAACGGCGGATGTCGACCGCGCCGAGATCGGTCCGCAGGCAAACCGCGATCCGCTCGGCCAGGGCCGGATTGGCCGTTCCGGAAAAAATCCGCATGTCGGTCGCCCCCGCGCTCAAATTGTCACACCCATTTCTCACGGTCTGCATCCCCGCCTTGTTTGGTTGCCCGACCTGGATTCGAACCAGGACTCAAGGCTCCAAAGGCCCATGTGCTGCCATTACACCATCGGGCAGTGTTGTCGTCACTACGCTCCAAAATCCACAACCAAGGCGCTCGCGCACCGCGTCGCCGTGCGCTTGATCACGTACCAGCGCGAATACCGACGCGCCGCTACCCGACACCAGCACACCCAACGAACCCGCCGCACGCAGCCTCATGGCCAAGTCCTGCGTCGCCGGGAAGTGCTTGAACACCACGGGCTGCAAACCGTTGTACAAATACCGGGAAGCTGCACTCACGTCACCAGCCCGGATCGAAAGGAGGGTATTATGGAAGAAATCAGGTCGAATCGTCAAGCTCCCATTATGAAGACGGTAAATCTCCGCCGTCGGCGAGACGATCCCGGGGTTCGCAACGACCAGCCAGAAGCGGCACCCCGCCCCCCCGTCGGGCAGATCCATCGGGCTGATCCGCTCGCCCCGGCCCTCCATGACCACCGCGCCGCCATGCACCAGCGCTGGGATGTCGCTGCCCAGCCGCGCCCCCAGATCGAGCATCGCCCGGTGCGGGAGGCCCAGCCGCCACAACGCGTTGAGCCCGACCAGCGACCCGGCCGCATCGGCGCTCCCCCCGCCCAGCCCGCCGCCGACCGGAATCCGCTTGCGGATCCGGATGCGCACCCCCTGCCCGACGTGGAATTCGGCCTGCAAGAGCCGCGCCATGCGCGTCGCCAGATTTTCTTCGGGGTCGCCCATCGCCGCCAGGCTCACCCCCTCTTCGGCCTCCACCACCGTCTCCACCCGCCCGTCATCCGTCCGCCAAAAGGCCAGATCGTCGCATACCCCGATCGGCATCAGGATGCTGCGCAATTCGTGGTATCCGTCCGGCCGCCGACCCAAAATCTCCAGCGTCAGATTGACCTTGGCCGGCGCCCGCACCTCCAAATCTGGTTCCCTCGTGAACATGAACGCGGGGGTATACCCCATTTCACCCCGTCAGGTCAAGAGCGAATGCGGCAGATCTCCAGCACCTCCAGATACCGCTTCGCCTGCTCCTCGCGGTTGAAGACCTCTTCCGCCAGCCGCCGCGCCCCCCGCTTCATCCGCTGCAGCCGCGGGCCGTCCGCAGCCAAGCCCCGTAGCGCCTCGGCCATCCACGCCCCCGACGTCTCCGTACCGCAAACCAGGCCGCAGTCGTAGTCCGCCAGCCACGGCTCCAGCCACGTCGTGCGATTGAAGACCGCCGGCAACCCCGCCGCGATCCCGTCAAAGAACTTGTTCGGGGAGTTTTCAAAAAACAGCGGCTCGCTCCGGAATGTCACCACGTTCACATCCGCCGCCAGGTACAGCCCGATCAGCTCGTCCTTGGGCAACGGCCCGAACCAGCGCCCCCTCCCGCCGCTGAGGACGCGTGTGAGCGTGTCTGCCTCCGGCCCGTCGCCCGCAAACCACCAGACGATCGTGCCGTCCGCCGCCGTCTTCGCGACCGCCTCGGCCAGATCGCCCACCGCGTTGCTCACCCCCATCGCCCCGGCGTAAATCACGACCAGATCCCCCTCCCCCACGCCCAGCCGCTGCCGCATCGCCCGCCTGCGCCCCTCGTCCGGCACAAACTGCTCCAGGTCGCAGCCGTTCGGGATCGTCAGCAGCACGGGGTGTGCGGCCCGCGGCTCCCCCATCTTTTTCCGCACCCGCTCCGTCATCCCCGTCGAACAGGTCACCACCGCCGCCGCATGGCGGTACGCCAGCGCCTCCAGCTTGAAGCCGATCCACTTCAGCGCCGGGTTGCGCAACACCCCCGCCGCGATCGCCGAATCGGGCCAGACATCAATCACCTCGAAGACGAAGGGCGTCCCATGCAGTCCGTGCCCCGCCAGCGCGGGCAGCGCCAGCGTCAGCGGACCGCTCGAGGCGATGATCACATCGTACCGCCGCCCCCGCCGCACGACAAACACCAGCGCAAAGACCAGGAAGCTCAGGAACGACACGATACGCCGCACGAACCCCATGTGCGGACGATACGCCGTGCCGCTCACAAAAACCCGCATCCCGTCCACCGCCGCAGGCCTGAAGCCGGTCCGCTTCAACGACCCGTCGTACCCGCCGCCGCACACCACGTCCACCGCGTGCCCCGCCTGAACCAGACGCCGCCCCAACGCGTGCGTCCGCACCGCGCCCCACCCCTTCGGCGTGGAGAAATACTGATGGAGCCAGAGGATGGCGTGTGTTTTCTGCTTTCTGCTTTCTGCTTTCAACTTTCCTCTTCCGCTTTCCGCTAGAGTTCGCGTATGAAATCGGCTGGCGAGACGATTCTGTGCCCGTGACAGAGACGCCGCGGAAAATGTTTGAGATTGCCCGTCACCAGGGGGACATTGGCCGTCAGAGCCACTTCGGTCGAAATGGGCTGAGCCATGGCCTTACGCCTGATCCTTGAAACGGCGGATGAAAACAGTCCGCGCCGGATTTCGGCGATCGACTCATCGCAAGATGACGTTATCTTTTAATGGATGCGAGGTCAACAAAAAAACCGGCACAAAAAAAGCCGACAGCACTTCCTCTCACAGCAATTCCTCTCACCCGACACAAATAGACCGCTGGCACATTGGCATAAAAGTCGCTACACTGTTGCGCACGGACGGAGAATTCCCATGGATGATTGGGCGTGTTATGAACGGATGGTGTTGATCCGCTGCTTTGAAGAGGCGGTGGAGCGGTTGTTTTCCGAGGGGCGCATCATGGGCACGGCCCATGTCTGCATCGGCCAGGAGGCGGTCGCGGTGGGCGTCGCCGCCGCCTTGAAACCAGGGGATGCGCTCACCAGCACGCACCGCGGCCACGGTCATTTCCTCGCCGTCGGCGCCGATCCCGGACGGATGATGGCCGAAATGTTCGGCAAGGCGACCGGCTATTCGCGCGGCCGCGGCGGGAGCCAGATGATGGCCGACACCGCGCTCGGCTTTTACGGCGCCAATGGAATCACCGCCGGCAGCATGGCCTTCGCCTGCGGCCTCGCGCTCGAAGCCCGGCAGCGCCGCACCGGCCGCGCCGTGGTCTGCCTCATCGGCGACGGCGCCGCCAATGAGGGGCTGTTTCACGAATCGCTCAATCTGGCCGCGCTCTGGCGCCTGCCGCTCGTCGTGGTCTGCGAGAACAACCGCTACGCCATGTCCACGCCGGTCGCCGCCGGCCTCGCCAACACCCGCCTGGCCGAACGCGGCGCCGCCTACGGCATCCCCGGGTGCGCCGTCGACGGCAACGTCGCGGCCGATGTCCGCGCGGCCGTTGAAACCGCCCTGGCGCGCGCCCGCGCCGGCTCGGGGCCTTCGCTGATCGAGTGCGAGACCTACCGCCTCTCGGGGCATTCCAAGGGCGACCCCCGCGCCTACCGCTCCCCCGCCGAGGAGGCCGACGCCTGGCAGCGCGAGCCGATCCGCCGCCTGGAGGCGCGGCTGCTCGCGGCCTGCGGCTCCGACCCGGCGCGAGTCGCCGCCTGCCGCTCACGCGCCGAACAGGCCATCGCCGCCGCCATCCGATTCGCTGAAGCCAGTCCTGTCCCCGACCCCGCCACCGTCACCGAAGGCGTCTTCGCGCCGGACTGACGCCGCGTTCCGTGTTCACCCTTCCACGCCATGAAAACCTTCACCCTTGCCATCCGTGAAACCCTGGCCGCCGAGATGCGGCGCGATCCCGCCGTCTTTCTGATGGGAGAGGACATCGGCGCCTATGGCGGCGCGTTCGGCGTGACCCAGGGGTTGCTCGCCGAATTCGGCCCCGACCGCGTCCGCGACACCCCCATCTCCGAACAGGCGCTGGTCGGCACCGCCATCGGTGCGGCCGCCGCCGGGCTCCGTCCCGTGATCGAGATCATGTTCATGGACTTCATCACGCTGGCGGTGGATCAGCTGGCCAATCTCGCGGCCAAGCTTCACTACATCTACCAGATCCCCTGCCCCCTCGTCGTCCGCGCGCCAACCGGCGGCGGCCGCGGCTATGGCGCCACCCACTCGCAGACGCTCGAACGGCTGTTCACCGGCATTCCCGGCCTTCGCATCGCCGCGCCGTCGGACGCCGCCGACGCTTCGGGGCTGCTGCAGACGGCGATGCGCGGCGCGAACCCGGTTCTCTTCCTGGAGCACAAGCTGCTTTATCCTCTCCGGTGGAATCTCGGCGAAAATCTGCCGCCGCCTGTTCCGTTCGGCCACGCGCGCATCACGCACTCCGGTGATCGCGTCACGCTCATCGCCTGGTCCTACATGGCCCACCTCTGCCTGGCCGCCGCACACCAGTTGGCCGCCGCAGGAATCAACGCCGAGGTGGTGGATCTGCGCACCCTCGCCCCGCTCGACACCGAGACCCTCGTGGCGGCGGCGCGCAAGACCGGCCGCGTGCTGATCGTCGAGGAAGGCCCGGTCACCGGCGGCTTCGGCGCCGAGATCGCCACCCGCATTTTCGAGGCGGCCTACGATTCGCTCGACGCGCCGATCCGGCGCCTCGCCGGCCCCGACTGTCCCATTCCCGCTTCCAAAGTCCTGGAATCCGCCTGCATTCCCGACGTCGCCGCCATCGCCACGGCGGCGCGGGAACTGGCCGAATCGGCGAATTGACCACATGCGCTACTCCGTCATCGCCCTCACCTACAACCAGCTCGCCGTCACGCGGCGGTGCCTGACGGCGCTCGTGCGCGACACCGTCAGTGACGCGCCGTGGGAGCTGCTGGTGGTGGACAACGGGTCATCCGACGACACGCCGCGCTGGGTTGCGGACGAATTGCGTCCCTTCGGCGCGGCGCGCAGGGTGCCCGTGCGCCTGCTCCGCAACGCGGAAAACGTCGGCTGCTCCTCCGCCCGCAACCAGGGGATCGCGGCGGCGGCGGGGGATTTCCTGGTGTTTAACGACAACGACGTCACGCCACGCACCCGCGCCTGGCTCCCCCGCCTGCGCGAGGCGATTGAGCGCGCTCCGGATGTCGGTCTGGCCGGTCCCAAGCTGGTCTATCCCACGCCCGGGGCCGGAATCCAGTGCGCCGGGGTCGGCATCTCCCGCCGCGGCCACGTCTGTTTCCGCGGGCGCGGCCAGCCCAACGACGCGCCCGCCTGGGCCGCCGCCGCCGAGGTGCAGTGCCTGATCAGCGCCTGCCTGATGGTCCGCGCCGATCTCCCGAGGCGGTTCGGCGGATTCGATCCGGTCTTCCACCCGGTCCAGTTTGAGGATTTTGATCTCTGCTATCGCTTTCGCGAGGCCGGCTGGCGGGCGGTCTACACGCCCGCCGCCGAGATGTACCATTTCGAAAGCACGACCACCCAGGGCTCGCCGGCCCGGAACAACGCCGCCTCGGTGGTCCGCAACGGACTCGCCTTCCAGAAACGGTGGCGTCATCTGTTCGAAGCCGAGGACGGGCCCTCCGAAGCCGCCTGCCGCTGGCTCCGCCTGCCGCCCCTGCCGCCGCTGGAGACCATCCCCGATCCCCTGCCGCTGGTGTGACGCTCGCGCAGAGCCGTGTCCGACCCCCTCTGACTCATCCCGCCCTCCGGATGGCTATCCGGTGATTATCGGATGCCTGGCGCTGACCCAGACGCTGCCTTATTGTCCCGCCTGTCTCACCGATTACCTTGGGTTTTAATGGCCGGTGTGCTAAACTTGATGCATGCCTATTCGGAGAATCAGGGGTGTCGGTCTCCGTTGCGCCGGGTGGATGGCCTTCGTGAGTCTGGCTGCCGCCCAGGCGGCTCGCGCCGGCGCGGCCGGACCTGCAGCCGCGGGTGCGGGGTTTGTCAGCCGGGATGTGTTTCGGTTTGAGGCCCCGCGCCTCTTGGAAACGGCTGACGGCACGCTGGCAGCCGTGGCCGGCTGCGTCGCCGACGGCGTTCCGGGAGAGCCGATGCTGCCGGCGCGCGGCGTCACCCTTCCGGTGCCCGCGGGCTGGCGTCCGGAAAAGGTGCGCATCATCCCGGGCGGAACCACCGCGCGGGAGCTGGCGCGACCGGTCGCCTGCGCCCCGGATCCGATTCCGCTCAGCGCCGATCCGAGACTGCTCGCGCGGACGCTGCCGAAGGCCGCCGTCTACGCCCGCCGGTCGCCCTATCCCGCGCTCGAAACCGGCGAAAACATGAGGCCGCGCGTGGACCGCCGACACGGCGCGGACGAGCTGACCGTGACGCTGCATCCGGTGCAGGTCGTCCCTGCCGAGAACCGTCTGTTGTGTCACGCCGAAATCACGGTGGAGGTCACCTGGGCGCCTGCGTTGCCCGATGCGCGCGTCAAAACCCGCACGCGCCTCCCCCGAACGCCCCCCCGCGTGCTGGCGACCGGCGACGCCGCCACCGCCGCGCCCCTCCAGGACACGACGCGTGACGAAGCGGCCGGAACCTACGATACGGCGGCGCTTGCCTCCGGGCGCTGCGACCATCTGATCATCGCGCCCGACGCGCTGATCACCAGCACACCCCCACCCTGGAATCTCGAGACGCTATCGGCGGCACGCCGTGACGCCGGGCTGGCGTCCACCGCCGTGTCGATCGAGTGGATCGTCGCCCATTATCCGGGCCGCGACACGGCTGCGCGCATCCGGGCGTTCATTCAAGACGCCTATGAGGCCTGGTCGGTAAGGTTTGTTCTCCTGGTCGGCACGGCCCAGCTCCTGCCCACGCGCAATCTGTACTGTTCCTTCAGCGGCTATTCGGCGATGATCCCGTCGGACAGTCTGTACTACGGTTGCCTGGACGGTGATTTCGACTACAACGGAAATGCCGTGTTTGGGGAGATCGGCGACGGTGTCGGCGGCGGCGACATCGATCTGCTGGCCGAGTTGCAGGTGGGACGTTTCCCGGTGGCCGATGCAGACGAATTGTCGCGCCTGGTGCACAAGACCCTGACCTATGAAGCCGTGCCGTCTGCGCGTCTCACGCGCATTGTTCACGTGGGCGAGTACCTGGGGTTTGGCGGAGTCGCCGACTATGCCACGGGGGCCATGGAGCAGATCCGGCTGGGAGCGACCGACGCCGGCTTCACCTCGCTGGGTTTTGAAAACCCGTCGTACGGCCCGTTTTTCAACACCGACACCACCCTCTATGATGCGCCGGACTGGAGGTGGCCCAAAGCCGACATGTTTAATCTTCTGAACCAGGACATCCATGTCATCAACCATCTGGGGCACGGCAGCCCCCGTTATTGCTTCAAGATCAACGTCGGCAGTTCATCGGATCGCCAGGCGATAGTCGCGCTGACCAACAGCCTGCCCTATCTGGCTTACTCGCAGGCGTGCGACTCGGGGCGTTTTGACGACACCACAGACTGTTTTGCCGAGCAGTTTGTCACCGCCGCCGCCGGCGCCGCCGCCGCCATCATGAACACGCGATTCGGGTGGGGATATCTCAATAGCGTTGACGGCCCGTCCCAGCGCTTTCACCGCATGTTTTGGGACGGCATCTTCCGCGAACAGGTTTATCATCTGGGCACCGCCAATTCGCAATCCAAGGAGCGTTTGCGTTATCTGGTCAATCCGGCGGCAGGCAACGTCTTCCGCTGGTGTTACTACGAAATCACGCTCTTCGGCGATCCGGCCACACCGTTCGCCGCGCGTGCGCTTCGGCAGCCGCCTGCCTTCGCCCACACCGGCCTTGAAAATCAGTACGGCACGAACGACCCCTATCGCATCGAGGTGGAACTGGGACCGGTGAGCCTGTATGACCCCGCCACGCCGCGCCTGGTCTGGCGCACCTCTTCGGCTCCCGATGTGGCGCACACCAACGGACTGACCCGCGGCGCGGGAAGCCTGTACACGGGCGAGATCCCGGCACAACCGCTGGGCACGACGGTGCGCTACGCGCTGCTGGCCGGAACCCTGGCCGGCGTGGAGGGACGCTGGCCGGCGGTCGGCGAACAGGCGTTTGGGATCACCCCGTCCTGCACGCTCGAAATTCGCGGCTCCCCCGCGATGTGGGGCGCCGTCGATCCCGCCTATGGCACCCACCGGATGGCCTCTGGTGTGACGGTGCGCGCCACGGCGCCGGTCCGCGTGGTGGAGGCGGGGGGCGTCAGCCGCAGCCTGCTGGGCTGCCTCGGAACGGGGAGCGTCACGTCGGCGCCGCTGGCGCAAATCGACGTGGTGATCGGCGAGCCATCGACGCTGACGTGGCTGTGGCAGACCCAGCACGCCCTCCAATACACGTCCCCGGTGCCCGGGTTGCTCTCGTATGCGGCGTGGTTCGCGCCCGATGTCGTGACGACGTCGGCCGTTGCCCCCGAGACGGCCGTGTGGCTCGGGCAGACCCTGGCCTTTGCCGGGTGGTACCTCGACGGCCGACGCCAGCCCGCCGCGCCCGGCGCGGCGCTGAACCCCGTGCCGAACATCGCCATGACGTCGCCGCGCGCCGCGTATGCGCATTACCTGCCCGTGCAGCAGGATGGCGACGCTCAGGGTATTCCCGACTGGTGGGAGTTCCGATACTTTGGCACCAACGGCTGGCCGGTTTCGGCCGATGATGACGGCGACGGGTTTGACACGGCGCAGGAGTATGCCGACCGGACCGACCCCCTCGACCCGGCATCGGTCCCGCGACCGCCCGTGATCCTCCACACGCCGCTCGCACCCACCCAGACTGTGCCGCCGCCCTACACCATCCGGGCCGCGCTCACCGATTCCCGCGGCATCGAGCAGGCGCTTCTCCTCTGGCGGCGCAACGACGGGCTCTGGCGCACCAACACCCTGGTGAAGGGATCGGGCGACGACTATGTTTCCCAGATTCCCGATCCCGGCGAACCCCGCGATCAGTTTTCCTATCGCATCGTCGCGACCGATCCGTCCGGCTACGAGGCCGTCAGCGGACCGCACACGACAACCCTCGCCTACCCGCGCATCGGGCTGGTCCCGGCCGAGGGCCGCCAGGTGCTGCTGTCGAGCGGCGGCGAGACAGAGACCACGCTGCTCATCACCAATACGGGAAACGCAACGCTGCGGTGGTCGCTCGCACCGGGGATCTGCGAATCCGTGGCCTCCCTGACGACCGCCTGGAACACCCACGCGCTGGGCCAGCCCTGGTGCCTCTCCGCCGCCCGTTGCGCGTCCCCGCCCTACGCGTTTCTCGGCCAGCCGGTTTCCGCCGGACATCCCTCGCCCGCGGTCCGGGCGGGCCTGCTCTCGCCGCCGCTGGGCCTGGGGGCGGGCGCGCGCCTGGTCTTCACGCATTGGATCGACACCGAACTGGACACGACCCAGGCGGGCCGGGCGTACGATGGCGGCCGGGTCGAGATTTCCACCGACGACGGGGTGACCTTCCAGCCGCTCGACGGCCCGTATACGCACCGCATCGCCGGCTGGACCTACTCGCCCTGGCCCGACGGCACGCCGTGCTTTGCCGGCGACGGTTCCGCCGGCTGGCGGACGGTCGCCTTCGATCTGACCGCCTTTGCGGGGCAGACAATCCGGCTGCGGTTCCAGGTCGGCGGCGACAACAACACCGACCGGGAGGGGTGGTATCTGGACGACATCCGCGTCGGTCCGGTGGCTGATCTCGAATGGCCCGGGTGGATCGCGTGCGCCGCCACCGCGGGGCAGATCATTGCCGGTCGAGGCCTGTCCAATCCCGTTTATGTGATGGCCTCGGGCGCGCGGCAGCGGGATGAGCGTCTGCCGCTCCACATCCTGTCCAACGATCCGGTCCAACCGAATGTGTTTGCGGACTGGGCGCTCACAATCCGGGATCCCCCCTGGCTGGGCGCTGTCAGCGCCCGGCAGACCAGCGTCTGCGGCGAGGGCATCGTCACCCTCACGGCGTCGGTCGCCGAGGCCGACGGGGAGCCGCTTGCGCTCGAGATCGCCTGTTCCCGCGACGGCGGCGCCAGTTGGTCCGCCCCGGCGCTGGTGGCCGCCGAGACCGGCTTCGGGGGGTGCCGGCTCAACGCCGCCTCGTCGCGGGTGGAGCAGGTCGCCTCCGCCTGGTCCGGCGCGCCTGCGACCAACACGGTGTCGGCGCGCTGGGCGACCCGCGCGACGCTGCCGCCGCTGCCGCCGCTGTCTCCCGGCATGCTCATGCGGGTCCGCGCGGCGAGTCCCTTCTTCACGTCAGCGGCCGGGGTGACGCCCCCGTTCCTGATCGACAACGAGGCGCCCGCCGAGCCGGCCGGCCTTTCGATCACGTCCCACAGTGTCGGAGTCTGGTCGGGAACGGCCACGATGCGCGCGTCCTGGAATCCCGCCTCGGATGGCGCGGGCGTGGGCGGCGTCGTCTATCGGCGGCGTCTCGCGGACACGCCCGACGATGCGCTCGCCGGCGCGGGCTGCACGGCGGAGACGGCGGAGACAGTCCAGGCAGCGGACGGCTCCAACCTCTGGTTTGCCGTGGAGGCCCTCGATGCGGCTGGAAACGCCTCGCCTGCTGTCCGAACCGGCCCCTACCGGGTGGACACTACGCCGCCGCTCGCCGATGGCGCATCTGTGCGCGTGCGCCGCAGCGCCTTCGGACCGTATGCGGTCGGCCCCGCTATGACCACGGAGTGGGGCGGCTTTACCGACGAACTGTCGGGCATCGCCGGCTACTACCTGTTCCAGCAGGCCGGCAACGTCCTGTCCCGCCCCGTTTTCACCCCGACCCCGGCGTGCACCCTGACGGCCGCGGCCATCGGCCCGACCAACCAGGTATTTCTTTTTGCGATTGACCGTGTTGGCAACGCCAGCGCGCTGGTGACGGACACCGTCCGGGTGCTGGATCCGGCGGCGGATGATGACGGCGATGGCTACAGCGCCGCCGACGAGGAACTAGCCGGCACCGACGCCACGGACGCGGCGCGCGTCCTGCGCATCGGCCTGGCCGGCACGCGCGGCGAGGCGGGCGCGGTCACCCTGGACGTGGTGTGGGAGAGCGTGCCCGGCAGGCGGTACACGCTGCTGGCCACGCCGTCGCTGACCGCGCCCGACTGGCGGCCGGTTCCAGGCATGAGCGGCCTGCCCGGCGTGGGCGGCGTCGTGACCAACGCCGTGACGCTCGACTCCCCCGCTTTCCTCCGGCTCTCCGTGGCCCCGGCGCCGTAGGCGCGCTGGCCGGCGACCGTCAGCGGTGCGGGGTGGCGCCGGGCGGCGCGACCGTCGCCGCCTGGTCAGCAGCCGCTTCCCATTCGTGCTTGAGAATCCCGTACAGTTCAATGTCTTCGATCTTGTCCCATTTCTTCACATGCTGCCGACGGCAACCCTCCTGTCGCATGCCCACCTTCTTCAGGACGTGGCCTGATGCTGGATTCCGCGTGAAGTGGCTTGCGTAAACACGCACCAGCGCCAGATCCCCGAAAGCATGGCGCAGAACGACTCGGGCGGCTTCTGTGCAGTATCCATTGCGCCAGTAGGGCGTCCCGATCCAATAGCCGAGTTCGGCCTGATGCCCCTTGACCAGGCCCATCAGACTGATGGCGCCGACAAGCGCTCCGTCCGACTTGCGCGTGATGGCCCATGCCACTCCGCCGTCCCGGTCAAAGACTTCCTGTTGCTTGGAAATCCACTCCCCGGCCATGCCCTCAACGTACGGATGAGGGACGTGAAGCGTGGTGTCTGCAATTGCGCGAGCGCCCGCCAATCGCATGACTTCGCCGGCATCTGAGTGGTCGAAGGGCCGGAGAATCAGCCGTTCTGTTTCAAGCCTCGGCATCTGCTTCACGCATGCCTGGCGAACGCCCTGGTGAGCGGGAGCGGATTCGCCATCCGCGGTGGATATCCTGTCTCCGTGACTTGGAGGAGCCGAGATCAGCAGGAACTCCAAGTCCGCATCCCCCTCGTTTCTCAAGACATGACTGACCTGCGGTTTGACTGCCAAGCCCTCTCCACAACGCAATCGCACAACCTGGCCGCCCGTTTCCAAAGTGGCAGAACCAGCCAGTACATAGAAGAATTGATGTGATCGCTGATGGTAGTGGGGACGTTCCGAACGACCGGGGGGAACCCGTTCCTGGATGACGCTGACGCCGGGCTCGCTCAGCAGATGCCAGCCATCGCAATCGCCGCCCCACGTGTAATGCTCCGCTGTCTGTCTTGAAACCGGTTCTTTCATGCTTCCACTCTCCCGCGTGGCCTGCGAGGTGCCGGTCCGACCGCCCAAGCGGCGGGCGTCATCTGCACCGGTTTCTACTCCGCCTCGCGCATCTTGTCGTAGAACGCGACGATGTCGTCGCATTTTCCGCTTTCCATGAAGGCGATGGCGTCGCGGGGGTGCTGGTTGAGGATGCCGGTGATCATGTAGGGGATGCTGTACCCCCAGAAAAACTCCTTGCGCAAGGGCTCGATGTGATCGCGGATGCAGGTCAGCAGCGGGCGAAGCTGGTACTTGGGATTGTGCAGGAAGCCCAGCAGCAGTTCCATCTGGCAATTGCCGGAGCCGCGGCCGAGGCCGGCGAGGCTGGCGTCGAGGTAATTGGCGCCGCAGATGATCGCCTCGATGGTGTTGGCGTAGGCGAGCTGGCAGTTGTTGTGGGTGTGGATGCCCATCTGCTTGTCCGTGGCGTCGGTCACGCGCCGGAATTTGGCCATCATCGCCCGGATCTCCTCGGAATACATCGTGCCGAAGCTGTCCACGAGGTAGATGACATCCACCGGCGTCTGCGCAAAGACGTCCAATGCCGCGTCCAACTCGCTCTCCTGGACGGTCGAGAGCGCCATCAGGTTGACGCACGTCTCGTACCCCTTGTCGTGGGCGTCCTGGATCATTTCCACGGCCGTGGGGATCTGGTGGATGTAGGTGGCCACGCGGATCATGTCCAGCACGCTCTTGTCGCGCGGCAGAATGTCGGTGTGATAATCGCACCGTTCGGCGTCGGCCATCACGGCGAGCTTGACCGCGGGGTTCTTGTCGCCGATCACCTCGCGCATCGCATCCTCGTCACAGAACTTCCACGGGCCGTTCTTCTCCGCCGTGAATACTTTCCTGGACCCCTTGTAGCCGAGTTCGACGTAGTCCACCCCGGCCTCGCACGCCGTGCGGTAGACCGCGCGGACCAGGTCGGGGGTGAATTGATGGTTGTTCATCAACCCCCCGTCACGAATCGTCACATCCAGGACTTTGATTTCGGGGCGATACGAGAGCCAGCCTTTTGAACCGACAGCGGGTTCTTTGTGTGCCATACGGGTGCCTTTTCTGTGCATGTGTCTTGCCGCGTGCCTTTCGCCACCGGCGTCCGAACGCCTATTCATGGGGAGCCAGTGTGCCAGAACGGCGGGACGGCGTCAAGATCGGCGCGGGTTCATCCGGGATGCCACGTCTGCACCAACGCGACCACCCGGTCGACCGCCTCGGACTCGGGGATCACCGCGACCTGTTGGCCGCCGACGTAGAGCGCAAATTTGCCGTTGCCGCCCGCCAGGGCGATGTCGGCTCCGCGCGCTTCCCCCGGACCGTTGACCAGGCAGCCCATGACCGCGACATGCGGCCGGGGCGCGCCGGGATGCTCGCGATAGTGGCGTTCCAGTTGGATCTCGATGGCGGTGGCCACGGCCACCACGTCGACCTGTGTCCGGCCGCAGGTGGGACACGACGTGACGCTCGCGCCGGGCGCGCGCAGCCCGGCGGCGCGCAGCAGTTCCACCCCCACCTTCACCTCGCTCAGCGGCGTGTCGGTGAGCGAGACGCGGATCGTGTCGCCCAGTCCCTCCAGCAGCAACGCCCCCATCGCCACGCACGAGCGCACCGTCCCCGCCAGAAACGTCCCCGCCTCGGTCACGCCCAGATGCATCGGATAGGCGGTTTGCTCGGCCAGCAGCCGGTACGCGGCCAGCGTGCGGGGGACATCGGAGGCCTTGACCGAAATCTTGATCTCGTGGTAGCCCTCGGCCTCCAGCAGCGCCACATGCCGGAGCGCGCTCTCCACCAGCGCCTCGGCGGTCGGCGAGCCGTGACGTTCCAGAATGTCGCGCTCCAGCGAGCCCCCGTTGACGCCGATGCGGATGGGGAGCTTGTTCGGCCGCGCGGCGGCCACCACCGCGCGCATCTGTTCGGCGCCGCCGATGTTTCCCGGATTGATCCGCAACCCGTCCACGCCGGCGGCGACCGCGGCGAGCGCCAGGCGATGATCGAAATGGATGTCGGCCACCAGCGGCACCACGACCTGCCTGCGGATCGCCCGCAACGCGGCCGCCGCATCGGCATCGGGAATGGCGACGCGGACAATATCGGCGCCCGCCTCGGCCGCCGCCTGGATCTGCGTGACGGTCGCCACCACATCGCGGGTGTCGCTGTTGGTCATGGTCTGCACGCTCACCGGCGCGCCGCCGCCGATGGCGACCCCGCCCAGCCGGATCTGCCGCGTCCGCTCGCGCGTCAGCCGTTGCGCCTCCCGCATTGCCATGATTCGCATCCCCTTTTCTTCCGCCGTTTCCTTCCGCCGTCGGGCGGCCCGCATCGATTCCAAGAATACCGGTTTTGGCCGCCCGATTGCAAGCGCGTCGATTTTCCACATTTCCAAACCGGCCGCGACGTGATACGATTTCTGTTCTTTTTTGATCTTTGCCGAACCGGAGGACCGAAGCATGATGGATCGCACACCCGCCGAGACGACTTCCGACGTGAACGAATTGCTTGCCAGCCAGCGCGCCCAGGCCGCCGACCGCGCCGATGACCGCGCGTTCGGGAAAGCCTGCCGCGAGGCGGTTCACAAAATCTGTCAAGACCGCACCCTCATCGCCTTTGTCGACAGCGTCGCCTTTGGCGAAGTGTCGCCCATCGAGTCCTTCCGCCGCCTGGACGTGCTCCGCGCGCTCCAGCCGGGCGTCTTTTGCAACGACCGCACGTGGGGCTTCGGCGTCATCAAGCGGCTCGACGATTTCTACAAGAAGCTCACGATCGATTTCGTCGGCAAGCCCGGCCATCAAATGACCTACGCCTATGCCGCCGAGTCGCTGACGATGGTGGATGACAGCCACCTGC
>CAZDLY010000054.1:0-15733 GCA_964506575.1 uncultured Akkermansia sp.
CGGACGACCTGCTCATTACGAATGAGCTGCTCTACCAACTGAGCTACGTTGGCCCGAAGGCGCCAAAAGAATGGATGGAAGATAGCAGATGGAGCCGAGCGCGTCAAGCCTCGGTCAGCGCCCACACCCGCAGCAGTTCCGAGACGCCCCAGGCCTGGGCGGGGCAGCCGCGCTGGGCGTGGGGGGCGTCGCCGTCGAGGATCTCGGGAATCTGGCCGGCGCAGCCGGTGTTGAGCAGCTCGGTGGCGGAGCCGAGCAGGGCGCGGGCGGTGTCGCGGGCGGCGGGGCCGTAGACCGCGAGCAGGGCTTCGGCGTAGAGCGGGAACGGCCACGTCCAGGCGGTGCCGTTGTGATAGGCTGGCTTGCGGCGGGTGTCCTCGTCGCCGCGGTACGCGCCCCAGTAGGGATTGGCGGGATCGTTGAGGAGCGCGCCGTCCCGCCAGACGGGAAGCGGCGTGGCGACGGGGCGGTCGGCGAGCGAGCGGATGCCGCCGGGCACCAGGAGGCATTCGCACGCCCGGACCACCGCCTCGGCGCGGCGGGGGTCGGCGAGGGCGCCCAGGGTCACGGCGAGGAGCTGGTTGGGGCGGAGGGCGTCTTCGGGAACCGCCTGCGCGGCGGAGGCGCCCGGTTCGGCACGGAGGCAGTCGGCCAGCCACGGCGACATCCCGGCGCCGGGGATCCCGCGGTCGGGGAGCCAGAAGAGGGTGTCGAGCGACCCCCGCGCGCGGTCGGCCTGCGCGGCGGCCCACGGCACGCGCCGGACGAGATGCCGCGCGGCAAAGCGGAGAGCGGCGATCCAGAGCGCCTGGATCTCGACCGGGTAGCCCTGGCGCGGCGTGGCCGCGGGGTGGTTGGTGTCCATCCAGGTGAAGTGCGCGGGGCTGTAGACCAGCCCGCTGTCGGGATCGGCGCGGATGCCGTTGGGCGTCCCGTCGCGGGTGTGTGTCAGGATCGAGGCAACGACATCGGCGAGGGGGCGTCCGCCGCAGTCGAGCGTCAGGACCGCGCGCGGGCCGAGCACGCGGACGAGGTCGGCGCAGACGACGCAGAACCAGAGCGGCGCGTCGGAGGTGTCGCGGTTGGCGTCGTCGTTTCCGCGGATCATGTTGGGCAGGGAGCCCGCGCGTTCGAAGCGGCCAAACTCGCGCAGGACGGCGCGGACCTCGGCGGTGCGGCCTGCGGCGATGAGGCCGCGGAGGACGATCAGGGTGTCGCGGCCCCAGTCGAGGAACCACGGGTAGCCAGCGATCACGGTGAGCAGGTCATCGCGGGTGACGAGGTAGGCGTCGAGTGCGGACGCCAGCGCGTCGCGCATCGCCGGGGCCGCCCCGTGCGTCGGCGCTTGCCGCTTCGGCGCGGGCCGGGTGCCGGGCGGATCGGCGCGTTCGGCGACGAGGGTGGCGGATTCGCCGCCGCGGAGGGTGATTCCGAACCAGCCGGGCGAGAAGAGATCGCCCTGGGGGGCGAGGCCGCGGTCGGCATCCTCGGGATGCGCCACGCAGTAGGACCATTCGGGTGCGGGGTTCCAGTCGGCGCCGGGGACGCGGATGGAGCAGGTCTCGGTCGCGGCGGGCGTGAAGACGAAACCGCAGGCCTCGGACCGGACGGCGCGGGGCCAGTCGTGTTCGGGTCCGGTGAAGGCGCGGGTGGTCTCATGAAACGAGCGCCACTCGATGTCGGGCCGGAGGACCAGCGTGACGGGATCGTCGTCGGCCAGTGTGTCGGCGCGGCGGTCGGCCTCGGTATCGCCCGCCCGGCCGCGGGCGATGGCGAGACGGGCCCGGTTGCGGCCGCGCTCGAGGGAGAGGGTCACGGTGACCGGCGTCCAGCGTCCCATGCCGCACGGGACGTGGAAATGCCACGCGGCCTCGTTGCGCGCCGGATCGCTCGCAAAGGTCTGGAGGCAGGTGGCATCCACCGCGTGGGAATAGCCGCAATGGCGCAGCCACGTGCGGCAGCGGGTGAAGAAGATGCGGCGGTCGCACGGGACGCGGGGATCGGGGTTGACGGCCAGCAGCGCGTCGTACTGGCTGCCGATTTCGCCCCACGCGGCGCGGACCTGGGACATGGCGCCGCGGCCGTTCGCGAGGAGGGCGCCGAGGCCGGGGGGGCGGAGCGCACCGTCCTGAAAGCCGGTCAGGACCGGGACGGCGCCGCCCGGGGCGAGGGCGAGGAAGCGGGCCGAGGCGTGGCGGACGCCGGCGTCGTCGAAGACCGAGAGGTCGAGGGTGCAGGAGCGATGGGCGGCGGCGCGCCGGGTGTCGGGTGGCCGGAGGAACGTGCCGTGCGAGCCGTCGTCAAAGGGCACCGAATCCTCCGAGGCGAGGACGGTGCCGGAGTCGGAGAGGCGCACCCGGAACGGCGCGGGTGCGCGGATGAAGAGGAGATGGCCGGGCGGGACCGGGACGACGCGGCGGGTGTCGGCGGGGAACGTCCAGCGGGTGAGGGGAGGGAACGACAGGGGGGGGCTCGGCGATTCGGCGGCCGGTCGCGCCGGGGCTGGAGCGCAGAAGGCGCGCGGGTCGGCGGTGAGGGCCGCGCCCAGGGTGTCGGGATCCTCTCCATCCCGTGATTGCGCGAGCCAACCGGCCACGCGGAGCGCGAGCAAATTGCGGCGGCGGGCCTGAACGGCGGGCGGCTCGGCGACCGGCGCGCGCAGGGCGACGTCCAGTGCGGGAAGGTCGGCGGGGTCGGCGGTGAAGCAGCGGACCTGTCCGGGAGAGAGGAGCGTCTGGCCGGCCAGGTCCGCGGATGGCTCGCCGGAGAGGAGGTCCCAGAGGGGCGAACCGGCGGCAGCGGGGAAGCGGCCGGCCGGCCAGGCGACCGGTTGCGGCCGGTCGGGATCGAGGTTGACGAGCGCGAGGAGCGGCGCGCCACGGCCGGCGGGCGGGGTGCGGAGGATGGCGAGGGTGTTGCCGGCGCCGCCGGTCTGGACGAGGGTCACGGCGACGCCGGCGCCGAAGGCGGGGTGGCGGGCGAGGAGGGTGTTGAGGCGGGCGATGGCGGCGACCTGGTTGCGGGGGGCGTCCCAATTGAGAGGCGACGCGCCGTGGACGTCGAGCTTGGCGGACGCGAACCATTCGACGCCCGCGGTGATGCCGAACGCCCCCTGCTGGGAAAGGAGCGCGGCGAGGGCGGTACGCATGCGCGCCCAGGATTCGCCGCGGGCGGCGAGGCGGTTGTTGTCGTGGGTTTCGGCGAACTGGATCAGCGGTCCGCACGTTTCGGAGCGGACGATGGCGGCCGGGAACTCGCGCTCGAAGGCGGCGCGGTCCTCCATCTGGAACGCCTCCGAGTAGGCCCAGTCGAGGTTGGCGGCGGTGAGGAGATGGTCGGTGGTCTCGATCTTGCCGCCGAGACCTTCGAGGAGGAAGACGGTTTCGGGGAAGGACTCGCGCACGCAGGCGGTGACGTAGGCCCAGGTTTCGGCGGGGATCATGTAGCCGGCGTCACAGCGGAAGCCGTCCACGCCCTGGCGGCACCAGAAGAGGAAGACCTCGGCCATGAAGGCGCGGAGGCCGCCGTTGGCGAAGTCCAACTCGACGAGGTCGGCCCAGGTGACGCCCCACGCGCCGGGCGACTGGAAGGCGCCGTCGGGGGTGCGGCGGAACCAGTCGGGGTGGTGGGTGAGCAGGACCGAGGCCCAGCCGGTGTGATTGGCGGGGATGTCGAGGAAGAGGCGGGCGCCGCGGGCGTGGACGGCGTCGGCCAGTTCGCGGAACTGGTCGATCGGGGTGGCGCGGGTGTCGAACACGGCGAGCGCCGGGTCGACATCGAACAGGTCGCGCGCGGCAAAGGGCGAGCCATAAAGCCCCATGCGGGCGAAGGTGGTGGGGACGGGATGGATCGGGAGGAGCTGGACGATGCGGAAGCGCATCACGCCGAGGATGGTGTCGAGCCGGGCGATCAGGTCGCGGAAGGTGCCGGAGGGGGGGATGACGGTGTAGTTCTGGGCGAGGAGGGGGGCGGCCAGCTCGGCGTTGCGGGCGGTGTGGGGGCTGGTTTGGCAGGCGGCGCCGAACTGGCGGACAAAGGCGGTGTAAACGGTGTTGGCGCACGCGGTGTGAACGGGGGCGACCTTGATGGCGAGATTATCGCCGTCGGGCCATTCCGGGACATCCGATCCCGCGGGAATGAAGCAGGCTTTGCCGGCAAACCAGCCGACCTCGGTGAGCGGAACGGCGAGAACGTGCCGGCCATGGCCGAGGTCGCGCATGGGGAGGTCGTGCCAATCACGCGCCAGCGGCGGTTCGCCGGCCTCGGCGGCGGCGATGATTTCGCGGCGGCGGCGGGCGGCGTTGCCGAGATTGGTGCGGAAGACCGCGCGGCCGTGGCGGGCGCGCGGGAGGTCGAGCGAGACGGACAGGATGTCGCCCGCGATCTGGAGCAGGCGGGCGCCGGGCGGCGGATGTTGCTGAAGCGGCATGGATGGGCGACCCTTACGAAAGCGGATTGGGAAGAGACACGGATATCTTACCTGTGTCAGGGGAAAGAGACAATATAATCTCACGCGCGCCGTTGTTCCTCACCATTGCACCCATTCTCACCCACACAAGGAGTCACACGATGAAAGACAGGACGGTTCTGATCGGATTACTGTGCGCGGGCACGTTGGGCATCGGCGCCCTGCAGGCGCAGGAAGCGGACGGGCCCAAGGGCATGCCCGGGAGGCCCGACCAGGCGCCCCATCATATCATGGGCGGCGATACCAACCGGTCCGAACGGTTCGCGGCTATCGACACCAACACGAACGGGGTCATCTCTCTGGACGAGTTCAAGGCGATGCACGCCAAGCGTGAAGAGATGATGAAGCAGCGGCTGGGCGACACGTACGACCCCGCGCTTGCCGCCAAGAGGCCCTCCGCCGAAGAGGTTTTCAAGAAGCTCGACGCCGACGGAGACGGCGCGCTGACCAAGCAGGAATGGGCTGCCGACCGGATGCCGAGAGGCAACCGGCGCCCGCCCCGCAAAGAAGGCGGTAAGCCGCCCGAGGCGCCCGGCGCAGTCACGCCGTAAAGCGGGACGGATGGGATCGCGTGAACATTGAAATACGCAATCTGCAGCGCGGCTTCCGGATTGACCGGGGGCTGTTGCGGTCGCTCGCAACGGCCCTCGCCGGCGCCGCGCGGCGCCTCGCGCCGCCCATGCCCTGGCGCGAGCTGACGGTGATTCTGGCCGACGATGCCGCGATTGATCCGATCAATCGGGCGGTGATGGGGCATGCTGGCGCCACCGACGTGATCACTCAGCGCTACGAGGCGGTTCCCGGAGAGCCGTCTGGTCTTGTCGGCGATCTGGTGATCAATGTCGAACAGGCCTGGCGCGTCGGCACGCGTCTCGCCCGGACGCGGTCCGCCTGGTCGCCGGCGCATGAGCTGGCCCTCTATCTGGCCCACGGGTGCGACCATCTGGCCGGCGCCGAGGACGACACGCCGGCCGGACGCGTCCGCATGCGTCGCCGCGAGCGGCGCTGGCTTGCCGGTCTGGAGATCCGCGCCGACCTGATCTGTCATTTCATTTGACCCCGCGCGCAATCACTGCTATCTTACACACCGTTTCTTCCCCCTCGGGGCGTAGCGCAGCCTGGTAGCGCGTTTGCTTGGGGTGCAAAAGGTCAGGAGTTCGAATCTCCTCGCCCCGACCATTTTTCAGACGATGCGCATTTACGTGGATTTTGACGACGTGGTGTGTGAGACCGCCCGCGCTTTGTGCGATCTGGCCCGCGCGTTGTTCGGCGTGCGGGTGACGTACGAGGAGATCCGCTGGTTTGACCTGCGCCGCTCGTTCGGCCTGGACGCCGGGCAATATGAGCGGCTGATGGAGCGGGCCCACGCGGATGACGCGATCCTGGGATATGCGCCGACGCCGGATGCCGTCGGAACGCTGGCCCGCTGGCGGCGCCGGGGGTGGGAGGTGTCGATCGTCACGGGGCGTCCCGCCGCTGCTCGAGACGTGTCGCAGCGCTGGCTGGAACGCCACGGCGTCGGCGACGTGCCGCTGGTCTTCGTCGACAAGTACCAGCGCGAACCGCCGCCGCAGCCGGGAGCCGCCCGCGCGCTGACGCGAGACGATCTTCGCGCGCTGTCGTTTGACGTGGCGCTTGAAGATGCCCCATCCGCCCTGGATTGGCTGGGTGTCCACACCCCCGCGCGCGTGTTTGTCTTTGATCGTCCCTGGAACCGGGCCTACGCCCCGCCGCGCGGGTCGGTCACGCGGGTGTGCGACTGGCCGGCCTTCGAACGGGCGCTTTCAGGCTGACGCATCGAGCGCGATGATCGCCGTTGCCGATTGGCCGGTGTCCGACGCGAGATAGGGGACCGCCTTGTAGACGTCCATCTCGTTCAGCTTCCGGAGAATCTGGCGGATCTCTTCGGCCGCGGTCATGCTCATCCCCAGCAGGGACTCGACAAGCGCGGGGTCCTTGTTGTGGGCGAGCTGCAGCATCTCGATGCTCGAGAGCAGCACCGTGGTCGGTTGTCCGAGGTGGTGGCAGACGGCGCCGAGGCTCTGCGCCACGATCTGGTCGCGCTCGCGAAGCCGCTCGATCGCATCGGCGCGGAAGCGGTCGCTGACATCGACGAACGACAGCACGACGCCGGTCGAGACATTGTCGGGGTCGGTGTTGGCCGCTGCGGAGACCTGTATCCAGCGGGGGTCTTCCGTGTCGTGATGCACCGGAAGCTCGTGCGTCCACGTCGGCGGGGCGTCCGGCTGGATGACGGTCATCACCGCCTCGGCGACGGGATCCCCCAGCAGCCCGGCCAGCGTGAGCGACGGCGCGTCCGCGTCGGCGATGCGCCACATCCGGCGTAGCGCCGGATTGGTATGAACCAGGCGGCCGTCCAGGTCGGCGACGGCGATCCCCGTTCCCGCGTTCTGCATGGCGTGGTGGACGGTGCGCAGCGCCTCTTCGTCCCGGCGCTTGAGCGTTTCGTCGCGGATGAAGAAGCACAGCCAGACCTCGCCGCCGTGCTCCAGGCGCGTCACCGCGATTTCAGCCGGGAACGGCTCGCCTTCGGAGCGGGCGCACCAGGCCGTGATGCGCATGAAGCGCGCGGTTTGCAACCCCGCGTTGATCGAGGCCAGGACCGTTTCGTCCATGCCGGAGACGATGTGCTGGGCATTCATTTCCTGGAGCGCCTGCTCGTTGCAGCGCAGCAGCCATTCGGCGCGGGCGTTGGCCACGATGATCCGGCCGTCCTCGTGCGTCAGCAGGGTCGCGTCGTAGGCGTTCTCAAACAGGAAGCGGTAGTCCGCCACGTTCAGCAGGGTGCGGCGCAGGGCGCCCGTATCCCGGCCCTTGTCACCGGAGGCGTCGATGTCGGAAAACCGGGGCAGGATGTCGATGCGGATGGTTTGGGCGAGGTGCCTGGCGGAGGGGAGGGGGTTCGCTGTACTCAAAAAAATATCTCCATGGGGTGGGATTACGGGCCGAGGGTCACTGCCAGGCCACAACTTCCACGATGTCCTGGGTGTCGGGCGTGTCGGGCGGCCGGATGACGAGCGGCCGGAAGTTGATCTTAACGTTGCCGCTGTCCGGCAACCCGCCCATGATGAAGAGGCTGCCGTTGATCGTGGGCGTCCCGGCGGCCTTGCCCATGGGACCGCTGCCGCTGAGCGACACCACGAAACCGTTCACCACGGGCGTGCCGGTGATCGTGATCGAGCCGTTCAGGCTCACCAGCACGGGGTAGGTGCCCGGTTGCCTCAGGATTGCGTTGCCCGCAATGGTGATGTTCTTGGCCGATATGATCATGCATTGAATCGTGCCGCCATTAATGGAGACGTCATTCGGGCTGTACACGATGGTGTTGGCCGGATAGCTCGAGAACGCCCGGCCGTCGTACGTGACGGCCTTGGATGTGTACTTGTCCATGGAGAGCACGGCGCCCCAGTTGATCGAATAGCGCGACGGGTCGCCGGTGTTGACGCCGCCGGTGAACCGATCCTCGCGGCCGCTGAAGGTTGGCGTAAAACCCGTTCCGGTGACGTCGAAGGAGTTGCCGGATGTCGAAATACTGGTTGCCGATGCGATATCGCCGACGACGGTCGGGTTTCCGTTCAGCACGATCTGCTTCTGACTGGTCAAGGCATTGAGCAGGACCTTGTCGAGATCGGGATTGCCCGAGGTGTTCGTATCATGGATGTGGCGCACAGCCAGAGACGCCCGCCCCTCGGCGATGCCGCACCAGCCGACGCTGGTGAGACGCAGTAGGCGGGTCCGGCCATCGGCCGACGTGCTGATGTTCGTGATGGTCACCGCGTATGTTCCGTCGCCGAATGCCGTTTTGGTTCCCGTGTACCCCGCCACGAGAGCCACGTTCCCGCGAATGTCGTTGAAAGCGATGTTCAGCCCCGTTTCGGCGATCACCTTGGCCTTGAGGTAATCGCGCGTCCGGCGGGCCGCATGCATCTGCTGCTGGCCGAAGGCGAGGATCCCCGTGGCCACCAGCACCATCAGCACCAGAAACGAAAGCGCCACGATCATGGCGAAGCCTTGCCGGCCCTGTTTCTCTTTTCTCATGGCATCCCCCCTTTCTGTGAATCACGTTGGAAGCTTGGAACTAACGTCCCGTGTTGCGGGGTTCGACCTCGGCCACCATGGACGAGGTCAGCCGCTCCATCTTGAAATTGATCGTCGGAATATCCCGGAACAGGGTCAGCTCGACGCGGACCGACCGCACCAGCGGCTGGCCGTCAACCAGGACCTCGAACGCCCCGCGGTCGGGGCCCTTGTACAGCACGCCGCTCAGGTTGACCAGGGCAGGCGGCGCGTTCCACTGGAGGCGCAATTGATGCAGAATGGGTGAATAAGAGGAAAGGCTGTCGCTGGTCAGCCGCGCCCGGAACTGGACGTAGCGTCCGCTCGTGGCGAGGGCTGGCACCGCATCCTTGGCGACGGCCGTCCACGCCACGTTGGTCAGGTCCGGGGAGGCACCCGACCGGAGCCAGAGGGCGAGGGACGCATTGGTCGTGGCAACGGTCGTGTAGGCGGTATTGACGACCGCGTTGGACCACGTCAGATTGGTGTAGACGGGGCTGGCAAACCCCGTGTCATAGACCTGGGAGCAGTATTCGCCTGCGGGCGCGAACGACGTGACCAGCCGCTTGAGGCCCACCACCTTGGATTGAGTCGCGTAGGTTCCGTTGGACCACGAAGCCTTCAGCAGCAGCAGAGCCGCCGCATCCGACAGGGTGTTCGTCAGTGTGAGGATCTGAGTCGCCGGAAGTCTCTTGATGGAGGGGTTGGGGTGCGCCCAAGAGTCGACTTGTGGGTTCTCGCTGTTTGCCTTGAACCAGAAGCTCAAGACATAACGTTTTGCGGTGGAGATCGGGTAGGCCGTGCTGCCGATGTACCATCCGTAAACCTCGCGGCGGTCGTCATCTGCATCACGTTCTTTATAATTGCGGTTCAGAAAGATGGTCCCCTGCGTGCCGTCCACGATGTTTCCAGTGGTGTCCACTTCGGCGATCACGGCGGAGGGACCGAACGCCGGGGACCACCAGGTCCTGTCCATATTTAGCTCCAGGCATGCGGTGTATATAGACCTTCTATCCTTCGAAGAGGTGGCGTCGGGAACACGACACAGGTAGCTGGAGCGGAAGAGCGTGCCGACATTGGTCCCAACGACCTCGACTCCCTCCAGCGGCACCCGCACCAGGAGGCCGTATGCAGACGGCATGTTTGTCGGCTGCGTGCTCGCGTTGTCGGTGTGATTGGCGACGGTCCAGGTGTCACCGACGCCATCCAGGATCACCGAGTTGTCCAGCTTGGCGCCGAAGGCGGTGAAGACGGTGTTGCTTTGGCGCACGTCGGCCGCGCGGAAGTTGGATTCCACCCATTCGTCATTGCGGAACGACATGAACATCGTCTGATTCGTGGAGGTGGCCGGGAAATTGAGGTAGTTGTTGCCGCTGCAGACTTCGGGGACGGTGGTCACAACCGTCGCGGCGGGGGTTGCGTTCGACACCGTCAGCGCCTCGGCCTCGATCTCCCCGCCGCTATACGTCGGCCGGAGGGTGTCCAGCGCCACCCGGTAGCTCGCGGTCGTGTTCAGGCTGTTCTTGCTGGTGGTGCGAAACGACAGCGTGTGCGCTCCGGGCGCCAGCACATAGCTGCCGAACGGCGTGGGCACCCGCTCCTCGTCCGGGCTGTAGCCGTCAAAAGCCGTGCTTTTGGACGAGAGATTCCATTCAAAGAAATTGCTGAAGATCCGCGTCGTCCCCTGGTAAGGCTCCAGCTCGTAATTGGCTCCGTGGTCCGTCTGTTCCACGACGCGCCGAAGCTGCTCGGCCCGATTCGCATCGGAGAGGGTCTTGTTCCGCGGCTGGAACGTCGTGCGCAGCAGTTGGTAGGGTGTCTCCTGCCAGATGTGATAGACCACCGTCTGCCCCCACAGCACGTTGGTGCCGCCGGGTTCAAGGTCAACGAGCCCATTCCGGTCCCAGTCGACCACGGCGGGATAGCTGATGGCCCGGTAGGGCGGGGCACCCGGCGGATAGAAGACGACCTGGTCGATCGTGGTGAGCCGCAGCCCTTCGCGCAGGATCTCGATCGCCTTGCGCACGTCCATGTCGAGCTGCGCCACCTGCGACCCCCGGCGTTCACCGTAGATGAAATGAAGATAACCTGCAGCCGCCATGCTCATCACGACCAGCAGGATCGCGATCGTCACGATGAATTCCGCGACCGAGAAGCCCGCTCTGGATCTGCGTTGCCGCACAATGGCTAACCCGTCCTTCTGCTCGATCGCTCAATACGACGTGTAAGCCATCATGGTGTTCTGTCGCGTGCCGAGAAAACCGCCATGGCGGCGGTCGGCGATCTCGACCGTCACCGTGACCTGGGTCATACCCGCAGACGGTACATTCGGCTGCACCGCCACGGAGCGGCGAAAGTGGCCATCGGCGGTTGGCACGCCCTGGTCGTTCACGCCCCGCCCCGTTACCGCGAGGAGGGGCAGCAGGCCGACGTCCAGATTGCGCGCCTGTTCCAGCGTGGCCAGGGCGATCGTCGTCGCCACGTAATGATCCCGGCCGAGGCGGATGGCATGACTGGCCTGAGTGATGACGGGGCTTGCCGAGGCGAGTCCAAGCGCCACAACCATCAACGCGATCATCGTCTCGATCATGCCAAACCCGCCGCGCCGCGCCCGATATGAGGAATTTTTCATGGTTTTTGCTCCTTGTCGATCTTTAGGGGTCACACAGATCCCGCCTGCGTCTCGCCTACTGTCTGAGAAGTGACGCATAGAATATGCCAAACAGTCGCGACGCGCACAAAACACGACTTTTGCGCGATCCTCAAATAATAAAACCATTGCAACTGGCACCAATTCTGCTAAAGTCACGTCATGGATTTATCGGGCATCAAGGCGGCGTTCTCCCTTGGCCGCGGCGCTCTGACGGATGTGGTGGGGGTTGACTTGGGGACCACCGGTACCCGTGCGGTGCGGGTGTCACGCACGGGGGCGGCGTGGTCGATCGTGCGCGTCTGGAACGGGCCGGCGACAGGTTCCGGGGCATTGGTTTTTCCGCGTGAAATGCGCGCTCATGCGGGCGCTCTGGCCGTGTCGCATCCCGACATCGTTTCGAAGCTGCTCTCCATTCCGAGGCCGTCCCACAAGCTGGACGACGTGCCGATTGCCGAGTTGCTCGGCATCACTGACCCCAGTGCGTTCCGCATAGCGATTGAGATTCAGGACTCCACGGCGGCCGAAACCCACGCGCTCCTCGCCGCGCTTCCCGATGCGGTGGCTCGTGCCGCGCTGAGCCCGTTCGCCCAGGGCTTTCCCGCCCCCCAGTCGCTCGAGGT
This sequence comes from uncultured Akkermansia sp., assembly GCA_964506575.1. Taxonomy (GTDB): domain Bacteria; phylum Verrucomicrobiota; class Kiritimatiellia; order RFP12; family JAAYNR01; genus VGWG01. Next base: position 11,819 of record CAZDLY010000054.1, read on the forward strand.
CGCGGGGCTTGCGGCCATCAACGGGATGGTCCTGGGCATCCCCGCCGTCCGGGAACAGGGCGCCCTTCTGCTCGATCTCGGCGCCGAAACCGCCACCGTGGCCATCATCGTTCCCCGAAAACTCGCATTTGCGCGACAATTTCGCATCGGTGCGAATGCGATTATGCGAAAATTAGGGGAAAGCCTCGGGATGGATGCCGACTCGGCCCTCGGAGCGGTCGGCGAAGGCATCGTTGACGCCGGGGATCAAATCGGGGTCGCTTTCGAGCCCATCGCCCGCCAGATCATCCTCGGTCGCGATTTTGTTTCGCGGCGCCACAACGTACGGCCCGAGCGTCTGGTCGTCTCGGGCGGCCTGTTTCAGACGCCGTGCTGGGCGCAGCCGCTGGAAGCCGCCCTGGGCGTCGAAGTCACGGTCTGGAACCCCTTGGCCGTCCTGCCGGTGACGCCCGGAGTGCTCACACCGGAACTCATCGCGCAAGGGTGCCGTTTTGCCGCCGCCGCAGGCGCCGCCGTCGCGGCCGTGGAGGCCAAAAAACCATGAACCTGCGTGTCAATCTGATTGACGAACACGAAATCCGCGACTGCAGCGTCATCACCACCCGTTTCCTCGTCAGGCTCCTGGCCGGACTGGGCGTCGCCGTCATCCTGACCGTTCTCGGATGGGCGTTCGTCACCGCCCAGCGAAACGCCGCCGCGCTCAAGGAAGAAACGTGGAAGTGGGGCCGGATCGCGGCCGAGTTCAAGCGGGCGCAGGCGCTCGCCGCGCGGCGGCAGGCCATCGAATGCGTGGCCGCCGATCTGGACGGCTGGCGGAACGCCCGGCATAGTTGGCGGGATCAACTGACCGCCCTGGCCGCCGTCATGCCCGAATCCCTGCAACTGACCGACTTGAGGATGACGAGCGAGATCGGCGTTCCGCCCGCCGCCGAGTCCGGCGCCGGGGCCGCGAAGCCGCCCGAACTCAGCGCGTCGCTGCGGCTGGTCGGCAAGACGTCAAGCCCGACGGCCGAGGCCGATGTCGCCCGGCTGCGCGATGTCTTCTCCGCCCCTCCCTTCACCAACACGGTGTCCTCGGCCGTCATTCCGCAGGGCGCGTTCCGTCTGGATCCCTCGCCGAACGCCGCTCCGACGGGGCGCCTCTTTGAAGTCCTCTGCACGTATCGCGTGAAGACACTGAAATGAGTAAAAAATTCACACCCAAAGAGAAGCAGCAGCTTGCGGTCGTGATCGCGCTGGTCGTGCTCGCCGTGATCTACGGCCTGTGGGCGCTGGCGTTCGTCCCGATGCGGAAGGCCGGGAGCGCGCGGGCCGCAAAATGCGCCGAGATGGTGAAGACGAACGCCCTGGCGCAAAAGGCCGTGTCCGAGATCCCGGCTCACGAGGCCCGCATCCAGACGCTCAACGCAACGCTCACGCACATCGCCGATGCCTACGCCATACGCCCCACGCTGGGATCCTCGTATCAACTCGGGTTGCGTCCGCGGCTGGATCCGCTCGCGGCAGCGACGGGCTTCGACATGCAGAGCTTGACGGTCCAGGACCCTGTGCCGCTGCCTTGGAACCGCTCCGGCACGCCCCATTCCCGTTGCACGGCTGACATCATCGGCTCGGCATCCTACCAGCAGACCCGCGACTTTCTCGCCGCGATCGAGGCCGACAACCCCTATGTTTACGTGACCGGCCTGACCATCGCGGCCAGTCCGGACGATGTCCGGCGCCACCGCGTCACGATCCGCATCGAATGTATCAGCGCTCCCGCCGAGATCACCCCCTTGTGAGGTTTGCCGCCATGATCGGTATAGTCCAATCCGCCAGGTCAGCATCTGGGATTCGCGGTTCGGTGCCCGCCGTCTTACTCGCGCTGGTCATCGCGATCGGCCCGGCTTCCGCCCAGAACGCCCCGGAGATGCCATCCGCAACCGGGAAAACGACCCGGATAGCCCGGGCGCCCGAACCGGTCGCTGTTGACCCGGTGGATGCCGAAAAGGCCCTTGACGTGGCGGAGGTCCCGACCCCCGCCGACGCGGCTGGGTTGGCCGCGGCGGCCGCGGCAGCCGCCCTGACGCCCATCGTTCGTGATCCGTTCTGGCCGCCGGGCTTCGATCCCGCTCCCCCGGTCGAGGACTCTGGAGCGCCACGGGTCGAGATTCCTGTTCCGTCCGGACCGCCGCCCGTCAGGCTTCCCGAGCCGGGTCCTGCCGACTGGGCTGCGGCCGCCCGACAGCTCAAGCCCAGAGTCGGCCACAGCGTGGATCCCGAAGGCAACGAGGTGTTCTTCGCCCTGCTCAACAATCGTCTGCTCGCAATCGGTAAGACCGTTTCGGCCAGCACCTCCCTGTTTGCCTGCTCCTGGCGCGTCGGCCGCATCACCGCCGCCGGCGTCGAATTGATCCCCGTCGAGGCGCGGCGCCTCAGCGACGGCAAACGGTTTTTGCCACCGAAGAGAGAAACAGATTGATAGACATACATCTTTACGTTATCTTCGCCGCAACCTTGCAGCTGTACAACTGTCGAAAACTGTCCAAAACAAAACCCGGAGAACTGCATCCATGAAACGTTTACTCCTGCTCGCGTGTGCTGTTGCGGTCGTGATGATGTCGACGGCCGTCCGCTCCCAAAATGAGGGCGCTCCGATCGAGCCGCTCTTGAAGAACTTGACCCCTGCGGCGACTCCCGCCCCGGCGGCGACTCCCGCTCCTGCGGCGACTCCCGCCCCGGCGGCGACTCCCGCTCCAGCGGTGATCGCAGCGCCCGCCGTTCCGGTCGCCGATCCCCATGCTCCGGCCCTTCCGGCTGCGCCGGCCCCCGCCGTCAAGGAAGCCGCTCCGGCTGTTCCGGCCGCGCCGGCCCCCGCCGTCAAGGAAGCCGCTCCGGCCGCTCCGGCCGCTCCGGCTGTTCCGGCCGCGCCGGCCCCCGCCGTCAAGGAAGCCGCTCCGGCCGCTCCGGCCGCTCCGGCTGTTCCGGCCGTGCCGGCCCCCGCCGTCAAGGCGCCCGCTCCGGCCCCCGCCGTCAAGGCGCCCGCTCCGGCAGATGCGAAAGCCGTACCGGCCGCAGCTCCCGTCACGGTTGTGGCGGCCTCGGACGAGATTCCCGAAGGCCTGACCGAAACGGCGGATGGTTTGATCAGCGTGCGTTTCGAGAACCTGCCCATCTCCGAAGTGATCAAGCTCTTCGCCCAGCTCTCGGGCGCCAACATCATCGCCGCCACGACCAACCTGGGTGGATCGGTCAGCGTCAACCTCAAGAACGTCGGCTGGAAGCCCGCCTTTGAATCGATCCTCGGCCGCTGCGATCTGCTGCTGATTGAAAAACCGACCGGTTCCGGAATCTTCATTATCGAATCAGGCGTGGCCGGCCAGGAGCCCCGCGTGACCGAAACGATCCAGCTTCGCTACGCCAAGGTTGACAAGATGGCCGAGCTGGTCAACACCATGCTGGCGCAATCCGGAACGGCCACCCCCTTCTCCGACGGAAATGCCATTCTCGTCAATGCCCCCTCGAGCCGGATCTCCGAGGTCAAGCGGATCGTCGAAACTCTCGACAGGCCGCGCGGCCAGGTCTATATCGAGGCTCGCTTCGTCGAGCTCTCCGCCGCAGCCAGCCGGAAGATCGGTGTCAAGTGGGAGTCGTTTGCGGATAAAGACGACGAAGGCCTTGTCAATTTCACTGTCGAACCGGGCGATTATGCCACAGCTAGGAAGCTGGAGCCTCATCCTGTTAATGCCATCGCGAATACCGAGGCGAATCCGATCAATCTCGCCAAGTTCTTCAACAATTGGGGGGCGCTGACCGATACCCAGTTCAAATGGGTGATCAATGCGTTTGAAGGCGTGGACGGCGTGTCTCTGATCTCCAACCCCAAGATCATCGTGGCCAACGAGGAGACGGCCGTCGTCGACATGACCACCAAGT
>CAZDLY010000055.1:0-15342 GCA_964506575.1 uncultured Akkermansia sp.
TCAGCGCCAGGTCCGCAGCCGCGGCAGCTCGACCAACGCCTGGGCCATGCGCCAGGCGGGTGCCGGCGCGGCCGTCGCCCTCATCAGCGTGCCGCTCCGCTACATGCACAGCGCGGTCGAGACCCTCAGCCTCGGCGATGTCGAGAACAGCATCCGTCTGCTCCAAGCGTCCCTGGAAACCCTTCCCCCCCTCGCTGAATTGACGCCCGCGCTGCCGTGAGCCCCCGATGAATCAAGCCATCATATCCGTGCTTCTTCCCGACCGCGTCGGCATCCTCCGCGATGTCACGCGGGTGGTCTTCGAGCAGGGCGGCAACATTGTCGTCATCCGCCAGACCATCGTCCACGGCTTTTTCAGCCTGGTGTTCACCGTGGTTTTTGAGCGGCCGGCCGACCCGGCGGCGCTGACGGCGGCGCTGACGGGTGCGCTCGAGGCGGACGCCGCCGTCACGGTCCGGCCATTTGCCAAGCCGCCGCCCACGCCGCTCCCCGCCGGGCCGACCTACGTCGTCACCACGCACGGGCCGGACCGCCCCGGGACGGTGTACGGCATCAGCCAGTTCCTGGTCGACCGGGGGATCAACATCATCGACTGGATGGTCGAGGGTGAACAGGACGACGTGGTCTACATCGCCGAGGTCGTCCTGCCGCCCGCGGCCGACTTCCGGCGGGTGCAGGCTGACTTCCGCGCCGAGATGGCGCGGCGCGGGCTGCGCGCGTCGATCTGCCATCAGAACATCTTCCGCGCCACGAGCGAGATCGGCGCGATCCACAACCTCCTTCCGGGAACCGAGCCATGATCGCACGCCAAGACATCCTGGACACCCTGCGCATGGTCGAGCAGGAGAATCTCGATGTGCGCACCGTCACCCTCGGCATCAACCTCAACGTCTGCGCCGGCCGCGATCCCGGCGCAATGGTGCGCGCCGTTTACGACCGGATCGTCGCCCTCGCGGGATCGCATGTGGCGTTCTGCGACGAGGTGTCGGCCAAATACGGACTCCCGATCGTCAACAAGCGAATTGCGATCTCGCCCGCCTCGATCCTCCTCGAAGGGCACGCCGTGGAGACAGCGGTGAAGCTGGCGGAGGCGCTGGACCGGGCGGCCGCGGCGGTGCGGATCGATCTCCTCGGCGGCTTCTCGGCGCTGGTCCACAAGGGGATGACCCCCGGCGAGCGGACGCTGCTGGAGGCGCTGCCGCAGGCGCTCGCGCAGACCGCGCGGATCTGCGCCTCGATCAACGTGGGCACCACCCGCGCGGGGATGAACGTGGACGCGATCCGACTGGCCGCGCGGCAGATCATCGCCACGGCGCAGGCGACCCGGGCGCAGCGGGGATTCGGCGCGGCGAAGATCGTGGTCTTTGCCAACATGCCCGAGGACAACCCCTTCATGGCCGGAGCGGTGCTCGGCATGGGCGAGCCCGAATGCGTGATCAACGTCGGCGTGAGCGGCCCCGGCGTGGTGAAACGGGCGATCGACCGCCTCGTGGCCCGCCATCCCGGCGCGACGCTCGACCGGATCGCCGAGGAGATCAAGCACACCGCCTTTCGCGTCACCCGCACGGGCGAACTGATCGGCCGTGAAGTGGCTGGCCGGTTGAACGTTCCCTTCGGCGTGGTGGACCTCTCGCTCGCGCCGACGCCGCGGGTGGGCGACAGCGTCGGCGAGATTTATCAAGCCATGGGGGTGGAGCGGGTCGGCGCACCGGGAACGACCGCCGCCGTGATGCTGCTCAACGACGCCGTCAAGAAGGGTGGCGCGTTCGCCTCGAGCGCGGTGGGCGGCCTCTCCGGCGCCTTCATCCCGGTGATGGAGGATCACGCCCTCTCGCAGGCGGTCGAGCGGGGGGACCTGACCCTGGAGAAACTCGAGGCGATGACGGCGGTCTGTTCGGTCGGGCTCGACATGATCCTGCTGCCGGGCGACACGACCGAGGCGTGTCTGGCGGGGATCATCATGGACGAGGCGGCGATCGGCATCTCGACCCGCAAGACCACCGGCGTGCGGATCATCCCGGTGCCCGGCGCGGCGCGGGGCGAGCGGGTTGATTTCGGCGGCCTTTTCGGGGCGGGCGTTGTCACGTCCCCGGCGTGCCCGCAGGGCGCCGAGGCCTTTGTCACGCGCGGCGGACATATTCCCGCGCCTATCCATGCGCTCATGAATTGAGGAACCCGATGACGTCAATGCGGCGAGGCGGATGGGGGCTGCGGGGCGCGATCCTCGGCATCCTGGCGCTGTGCGGCGCCCACGGCGCGGCGGCCGCCGATGTGCGGGTGATCCACGGATGCGATTCAGTGCCCGAGGGCGAGCGGCGGTTTGCCGCGGCGCTGGCGCGCCATATCGGCCGCTGGTACCGGGAGGTGGGGCTGGAGGCCGACGTGGCCGACGACACCGCGCTGGACAGGAAATTGCGCGGCCAGCGGGTGGCGGTGCTGGTCTATGTGTCGCAGCCGACGGAGGCGCAGGTGGCCGCGTGCCGCGCGTTCGTCGGGCGGGGCGGCCGCCTCATCGTCTGTTATTCGGCATCGGCGGCGCTCGGCGAGCTGATGGGCGTGCGCGTGACGGGGTATCAGCGGGCGGGTACGGATGGCCGCTGGTCGGCGATGCGCTTCGCGGCCTCGCGCCCGGCGGGACTGCCGGAGGAGATCCGCCAGACGTCCCCCAACCTGATGGCGGCGCAGCCGGTGGAGGGACGCTCGTCGGTGCTGGCCTGGTGGGTCGACCGGGCGGGCCAGGCGACCGACCCGGCGTGGCTGGTGTCGGACAACGGCTACTGGATGACCCATGTGCTGCTGGCGGACGGGGACGCCGAAGCCAAGGGGCGGTTGCTGCTCGGACTGGCGGCGTCGGCCGACCCATCGTTGTGGGGGGTCGCGGCCCGCCGGCTCGTGGACCAGGCGCGCCGCGCGGGGGACTACGCGTCGCCCGCGGCGATCGAGGGGGCGGCGAAGAAGGTCGCCGATCCCGCCCGGCGCGCGCGGGCGGTTGCCGCCGCGCAGGCCGCCGCGCGATGGGAGCGGCAGGTTCGCGAGCGGCTGCGCACCGGCCTGGGGTTTGACGCCTGGAACGGCGCCATCACGTTGCAGGGCCGGATGCGCGAGGCCTACGGGCTGCTGCAGACGGTCCGCAGCGGGGAGATCCGCGCCGTGTGGGATCATTCGGGGATGGGGCTCTATCCGGGCAACTGGAAGCGGACGTGCATGCTGCTGGATGCGGCGGGGGTTTCCGACCTGCTGGTGAATGTCGGCGGGGCGGGGTTTGCGCATTATGCCAGCGACGTACTGCCGCGCTCGCGCATCTTTGAGGAGCAGGGCGACCAGCTCCGGGCGTGCATCGATGCGGCGCGTCCCTACGGCATCCGGGTGCATGCCTGGCTGCTGTGTTACAGCACCGAGCAGGCGACGCCCGACCGGCTGGCCATCTTCGGCAAACGGGGCTGGCTCCTCACGCACCCCGACGGCCGGGACCGGCCGTGGCTCGATCCGGCGGCGCCCGAGGTGCGCGACTATCTCACGCGCGCCGTGCGCGAAGTGGCCGAGCGCTACGCACCCGATGGCATTCACCTCGATTTCGTCCGCTACCCCGACTTCAGCGGCAGCCTCGGACCGACCGTCCGGCCCCGGTTCGAACAGGCGCTGGGGCGCCGTGTCGCGGCCTGGCCTCAGGATGTGGGCTGGGGCGGACCGGAGCGGACGGCGTTCATGCGCTGGCGGGCCCAACAAATCGGGGGCTTCGTGGGCGATGTCCGGCTGGCCCTGCGCGCGCATGCGCCGGGCAAACTGCTCACGGCCGCCGTTTTCGGCAAGTATCCCTCCTGCGTCGAGGCCGTGGGGCAGGATTGGGAGGCCTGGCTGCGCAACGGACTGGTGGACTATGTGATGCCTATGAACTACACCGAAAGCCTGTCGGCCTTCCAGACGCTGGTGGCCGACCAGACGCGCTCCAAGGCCCTCGCGCGGCAGATTCTCCCCGGCATCGGCGTGACCGCTGCGGAGAGCCGGCTGGACCCGATCCAGGTGATCGACCAGATCCGGGTGTTACGGCAGGCCGGCTGCCCCGGCTTTGCGCTGTTCGATCTCGATGCGACCCTCCAGCAGGAGATTTTGCCGGTGCTGCGGCTCGGCATGATGGAATGAGTGGTGTGTGGGTGTGTGGGTGGGGGAGTGTGTGGACAGGGACGGACGGAAGCAATCGAGCGGGCGGTGGGACCGACACGTTCACGGGGGCGGCTCCCCGATGTGGAGACGATGTCTCGTCCGGGCCGGGTTGATCCGGGATCGGGCGGCGGAGGCGCCGGTCGACCTGGGCGTGTGGGGCGAGGGCCAGGCGGCGGACTGGCTGCGGCGCGACGGCTGGAAGATCCTGGGCCGCCGGGTGCGGCCCAACCGGCGCGACGAACTGGACATCATTGCCGCCCGTGACGGCGTGCTGGCGTTTGTCGAGGTGAAGACCCGCACCGACGAACGGGTGGCCCGGGCGGGGGCGTCCATCAACGCCGCCAAGCGCCACGCCCTCAACCGCGCGGCCCGCGCGTATCTCCGGCAGGCCGGGTTTCCCGACCGGATCTACCGATTCGACATCGTCGAGGTGATCGGCCGGCCCGACGGCTCCCCGCCCGAGATCCGCCACCATGCAGACGCCTTCCCGTTTGAGCGGATGACGCGGCGGTAGTCCGGAGGGGATGGCTCGCCGGCCCTCATTCCGGGAACGTCAGCAGGTTGACCCAGCGCAGGCCCGCCGGGGTGAGCGCGGGTTTCCCGGGCGTTCCGCCGATCAGCTTGCGGGACTGATAGGTGAGCGCGGGCGTGGCGGGGCCGAGCCATTCGATGGCGGGCGCGGCGACGCGGTCGGCGCGCCCCTCGGCCCGCATGGGGATGAACTGGCTCGAAAACGTCACCGCCCAGGCTGCCGGCCGGGGATCGACGGCGCCCTCCATCAGCCAGGGGTAGAGCCGGAGCAGGTCGAGACGGGGGGTGTCGTTGAGAATCAGCCGGAAAAGCGGGGTCTGGGCGCGGATGTAGTTCGTGACGGTGAGGGCGGGATCGGCGCGGACGGCGCGGGTCAGTCCGATGGGGTCGAGGCCGGTGAGGTTCATGCCGTTGAAGATGCCGTGCACGTCGGGCGATTCGGGATGGTTCTTTTTGAACCAGCCGGCAAAATTGCGGTTCATCATCAGGCAGAACTCGTAATGCAGATGGGCGCGGGGTTTGTTGGTGCCTTGGCCGGTATGGCCGATGCGGCCGATCCTGTCGCCCTGGCGGACGGTATCGCCGCGTGCCACGGTGATCGCGGCCAGGTGGGCGTAGAGCGTGTAGTAGGGGGCTCCCTGCAGGGTGTGCTCGATCACGACATAGCGCCCATAGTTGGAATTGCCCGGCACGTTGGATACGTGAACGACGCGGCCGTCGGCCGGGGCGGTCACGGGATCGAGCGGCTCGCCGCGCGCATCGTGCCGCAGGGGCCGGATATCGGCGCCCTCGTGAAACTGCGTGAAGACCACGGTTTCGCCGATCCGCACCGGCGTGCGGGTGAATCCGTAGAGTCCGCCCCCCGGCGCCTGTTCGGTCTTGCCGTCGACCGTCCGGTCCACATACATGTAAAACCGGTCGGGGGCGTTCTCGAAGACCGCCTGATTTTCGGTCGGCAGCACCAGCCACGGGCCTGCCGCACAGGCGCGACCGGCGGCCGCGCCTGCAAACAAGAGAAGGAGACCTGCGCGAAATGACATGGCGGCATCTTGCCAAGCCGGAGCGGGAACGTCAAGGCCCATTACACGGGAGGCTCGTGCAAACCCCGTCCGGAAAATTCATGGGGACGGGTCTTGATTCAGAAATCACGCGAGGTCAGGGTCCTGTCTTTCAGGTGCCCGATATGCCGTTCACCGTGTGGGTCTGTGCGGAACCCGTGGCGGCCAGCATGTAGCGCTGCTCGTTGGCGTCGGCCTTCGTGAACTCGTCGGTCACCCGGCCGCGCGCCAGCACCAGGATCCGGTCGCACAACGCGAGCATCTCCGGCAGTTCGGACGAGATGACCACGATCCCGATTCCCGCATCGGCCAGTCCCATCATCAACTTGTAGATCTCCGCCTTGGCGCCCACATCCACACCCTTGGTGGGCTCGTCCAGAAGCAGGACCTTCGGATTCGGCATGAGCACCTTCCCCAGAACCACTTTCTGCTGATTGCCGCCGCTCAGGGCGGTCACCGACACGCCCACCGAGGGCGCCCGGATCGACAGCCGCTCCTTGAATCCGCCGGCCGCGCGATTCTCGCGCGACCGGGACAGCACGCCGGCGCGCGACATCGTTCCCAGGCTCTGAAGGGTGATATTCTCCCGGATGGCGAAGTTGAACAGCAACCCCTCCCGCTTCCGTTCTTCCGGCAGCAGGCCGATGCCGCAGTCGCGCGCCTCGCGCGGTTTGCGGATGCGCACCTGCCGGCCCGCAATAAAGGTCCGGCCGCCATGCCCAATCCGGCCGTAGATGGCGTTCACGACCTCGGAGCGTCCCGCGCCCACCAGCCCGCCGAGGCCGAGAATCTCGCCCCGGCGCAGGGAGAAGCTGACGTTCTCGACCACCGATTTGCCTGCCAGATGCGGATGCGGCACGGTCAGATTCTCCACACGCAGCACCTCCTCGGAGCCGCCGAAGGGCGCCCGGACCGGGTAGAAGCTCGTCAGCGTCCGGCCCACCATGGCGGCGACGATTGCGTTCTCGTCGAATTGGGCGCGTTCGAACTCGGCCGCCACCGCGCCGTCGCGCAGGACCGTGGCGCAATCGGCGAGTTCATGGACTTCGGCCAGGCGATGCGTGATGAACAGGCAGGTGACGCCGGTTTCCCGCAGATGCCGCAGCACGTCAAACAGAAGCCGCGTCTCTTCCCGCGTCAGACTCGCCGTGGCCTCATCGAGAATCAGGACGGAGGGCTTCAGGGCCAGGGCGCGGGCGATCATGACCAGTTGCCGATGGCTGGCGTTGAGCGTCACCACGGCGGCCTGGGCGTCGAGGCTGATCCGGCATTCGTCCAGCAGCCGCTGCGCGCGCGCGTAGAGCCGGCGGAAGTCCACCACCGCCTGACACCCCTCGGTCCAGTTCCCGACAAAGATGTTCTCCGCCACGCTCAGGTTCTCGATCACCTGGATCTCCTGCGGCACATAGCCGATCCCCTTGACCCGCGCGTCATGCGGCGAACGGAACTGGACCGGCTGGCCCGCCAGCTCGATCTCACCCGTGAACGAGCCGGCGGGATAGAGCCCGTCGAGGATTTTCATCAGCGTGGATTTCCCGGCCCCGTTCTCGCCGAGCAAGGCGTGAATCATCCCGCGCCGCACGCGGAGACTCACGTCGTTCAAGGCCCGGACCCCCGGGAAATCCTTGCCGATATTGCGCATTTCAAGGGCGTAGTCCATGGTGTTAGACGGTTCGCCGTTCACCAGTCCCTTCTGCAGTCACTTCGCAATCGCCGCTTCAACCTTGTCGAGCAATTCCATGAAGGGCGTCAGCTTGTCCTTGGTGATGAACGGCGCCTCCTGCTTGGTCCACCACGGAATCTTTTCTCCGCGCACGACCTTGTCGAGCAGTTCCGCGGCGCCAAACGACTCTTCCCACAACGGCTGGCCGACCACGGCGTACACCTCGCCCTTCTTGACGAGATCCAGGTTGACGCGTGTGTAATCCATGCCGACGGCCACAATCTTCCGCCCCGTCTCCTTCTGCGCCCCGGCCCACGTCTGCGGTCCGCCGCCCGTGGTCGAAAGCGCCGCCGTGATATCCGGATGCGCCTGCAGGATGGAAACCGCCTTGGCGATGGACTTGGCAGGATCGAACCCCTCCTCCTCGGACTTCAATACCTGGACATCGGGATATTTCTCCTTCATGGCCTTGGTGAATTCCTCGGCGACCATGTTCTCGGTCGTGTTGAAACCGCCCTGCGTGACGGCCACGGTGCCTTTTCCGCCGATCGCCCGGCCGATTTCCTCAGCCGCCTGCCGCGCGTAGGCGGCCGGATCGCACCCGATGATTCCCGAGGCGCCGGGCACTGAACCCTCCGGGATTGGAAAATGCGGCAGGATGACCGGTACACCCGCTTTACCGGCCTTTTCGATCAGCGGATTGAAGGCGGGGTTACCCGCCCAGATGGCCATGCCTTTGGCGTCGCCGCGGGCCAGCATCTGCTCTGCCAGGGCGATGGTTCCCGCGAGATCCGCACCGTCCGTGCCCACCACGACGCACTCATAGCCGAGTTTCCGGCACCCTTCCTTGAATGCAATCTGCGTCATCTGGTGGACCGGATGCCCCTTTAGCCCCTGAACCCAGTAGAGCCTGTTCGCCTTGGCCGGCGATTTCGCCCCCCCCTGTTTCTCGCTCTTGCCGCACCCGGCCAACATCCCCGCCACGACCGCCGCACGCATTGCCGCTATGACTAACCGCTTCATACTTTGATCCTCCTGACTGATTACCGTTTACCGTTCACTGTTCACTTCTCCTCCACACTCACGCCTTCTTGGCCCGCCTTCTCAGCAGATCCACCCCGACCGCAGTGATCATGATGACACCCACGGCCACGGTTTGCCAGTGCGGATTCACGCCGCTGACCACCAGCCCGCTGCGCACCATCTGCATGATGATCAAACCGAGAAACGTTCCCAACACCGTGCCGACGCCACCGAACAGGCTCACCCCGCCGATCACGACGCTGGCGATCACCTCCAACTCCCAGCCTGTCCCGATTTCCGGCTGTCCCACATTGAGTTGCGCCATCAACAACATGCCGGCCAGCGCGGCCAACATGCCGGTCAGCACGTAACAGTTGATCTTCACGGCATCCGTGCTGATACCGGCAATCCGCGCCACTTCGGCATTCCCGCCCGTGGCCATCACCTTACGGCCAAAGACGGTCTTGCGTAAACAGAAGTCGCCAACGATCACCGCCGCGGCCAGAATCACAAAGGCCCACGACAGTTTGGCCAGAATGGCGAACGGCCACCATGCCTTGAGGGCTTCCGGCGCTCCGAGAATCGTAAGCAATGCGCCCATAGGCTCGGCCTTGCCGAAGGCCGCGAGCGCCTCGGGTATGGGATAGACGGGGTATCCGCTGCAAAGCAGATAGTCGAGTCCGCGCGCTATGTAGAGCATGCCGAGGGTGGCGATAAAAGCCGGAATACCCAGCCGGATGGCCACCAAACCATTGACGAGCCCGGCCAGAGCGCCCGTGATCAGCCCGGCGGCCAGGCCCGCTTCCATGGACCACCCCGCGTTTTTCATCGTCCAGGACGCCACCACCGCGCACAGCCCCGCCACGGAGCCGACCGACAGATCAATTTCCCCCGCCACCATCAACCAAGTCTGTCCGATGGCGATGATGCCGACAAACGCCACCGCCCGCAGCATGGCCGTCACGCTGCCGGCATTCAGGAACGTGTGATCGATGCCCAGGAAGATGAGCGCAAACACCACCAAGGGAATCACGATCCCCGTTTCCGGAATCGAGAGAACCTTTCGGACCTTTATCATGGCTTGGGCTTCCTGTACGTTGTTTGCATAAAAAACAGGGGACGGACAAATAATTGCACGTTCCCTAGCCCCCGTTCAAACCACGGCAACCTCGTCCCGATTGGCGCCGCCGCAAGGGACGCCCCTATCCGGCTCGCACTATTTTCTCGCAAAGCCGCCAAGATCGCCCAATGGATTAGAAATCGTTCGAGGTTCTTGCAGAATGGCCGCCAAAGAACGCAAAGAGCGCAGAAAGAATGGCCATTTCTTTGTGTTCTCTGCGATCTTTTGCGGCAATTCGGGGAGTTCTGCAAGAGGCTCGCTCCTTTGCGTGCTTGGCGTCTTGGCGAGAGACTATTTTCAGGAAGGAAACGGAACGGAAGGTCCGTCCCTTGGATTACGTCCCCGTTATGCGCATCTTGTTATGCCGGGATCTGTAATTTTTCGTACAGAAACTCTGGAGCAATGTCGGCTCCGTTTGGCCAGCAGAGCGTGTGGAATTCCGGGTGGACAGTGAACGCCTTGAAAGCCGTAGGATCCCTGAGGGGTTCAAAGACCTCGCCGTAGAGTTCATCTGTAAGATCTACATCACCCTGCGTCCCATCTGCGAAGCTGATGCGGACAGTGAAGCCGTGTTCGTACTGTGCAGCTATGACTTTCGGTATCATACGCTTACTCCAATGGAGCAATCTTGTTGGCGGGGCGACCCGTCTGAACAGGCATGAAAAGACTATACCATAGTGTACTGAAGTCTTCAACAGCATAAACTAAGTGCGTTGCGACGCGGGGATCATTCGCCCTATATTGGTATCCGATCTGCGGTTAAAGAATGTAAAGTTCATTGATGAGCGCCTACTAAGCGATGCTTCCGATCCTAATCTTAATCTTAATCGTAATCCGTTCTACACCAGTCGATTAAGATTAGGATTAGGATTACGATTAAGATGGCAATAGCCCCTGAACTTGGCCATTCGGAACCATTCGGGACGGGGCTTCCATCCACCTCTCCAGTATTCCGTGTTCAGACGCCGACCTCCAGGCAGGTGGCTTGCGGATGGCCGGAGGCCGGAGGCAGGCGGGCGAGAAGCGTGCGCAGCGGCGCCTGGGACGAGAAGGTGATCGTGAGGATTGATCCGCAGGCCGGGGGCGGGCCGCCCCCTTCGCCCGCGGGCTCAACCGGTCGCGCCGGACGCCCGGTTCCCGTCGGCGTTCCCGCGGCGACCGTCAGGGCGAACACCCGCTTCTTCTTCACGGCGGCGGGGGCGAGCGTGGCACGCCAGAGATCGCCGTCGCGTTGCAAAGAGTGAGGCAGCTTGAGCGCGTGAAGCCATTCGGAGGCGGCCTGCGCCGTATCGCGCGGCGGGGCGGAACTCGCGATCCGCCAGGTGGCGCGGACGAAGCGGCCGGGTGTGAACGCGGCCGGCGCAGGCGCGGGAGGAAAGAGGGCCGTCTCCTGTGCCAGCGCGGCGAGCACGGAAGCGGCATCCCAGGCGCGGAAACGGACGAGGGTTTCGCCGCACGGGATCATCCGCTCTCCGGCCGCATCGCCGATCGAAAACACCGCTTCGTCAGCCGTCAGCAGCGTGTCGATGAGCGCCGGATGCCGCGTGAGCAGAAACTGCAGGAGCCGCGCGGAGACCCATCCGCTCGAGCGGCCCGCGAAGTCGGCGGGGAGGCAGGCGCGGCGATAGAAGGGTTCGAGACGGCGTTTGTCCGCCTCGATCCCCGCCACGGCCGCGATGAGCGCGGGGGGGATGATTGGCGCGCGGGGGTGGCTGATGATGGACTGGCGTTCAGAGGCGTCGGCGCAGGCCCCGCACGCGTGGCAGACCGTTCCGAGGCAATACCCGGCGTCCAGAAAACGGCGGGCCTGATCCCAGCGCGACTCCAGGAAAGCGTCGGACACCGCGCGTTGAATGAAGGGAAAACAGGGGGCGGAAGAAACGGCGGCGGGTGGCGCGGGGAGCGCAAGGGCATCGGTCAGGCGCTGCGCGTCGGAGTCGCGCCAGGGGCCGTGATAGGTGAGGCCTTCGCACGCGAGGCGAACGACGCGATCGGCGTGGTCGTGAGTGCAGGCGGCCAGGAACTGCGTGGCGAGGTAGTCGGGCCACGCGAACGCGAAGCGGGATTCAAGCCGGTTGCGCCGGCAGACCGCCGCGACGCCGTCCACGCAGAAGCGCCAGTCCGCCTCGTTGAGGAAGAGGCGATCACGGGCGAGCGGCGTGTGGGGCATGCGCACCAGCCGGCCGAAACTCAGCACGACCCGGGTGCAGGCAGGCGGCGTCCGCATCCAGCCGCCCAGACGTGAACAGAAGGCGTCGAAATCAGCCAGGTCCGCCGGCGTCTCGTGCGCGGTGAGGATGAAGAACAGCTTGATCTCGCGCGCGCCCCGCTGAAGCAGGGCCTGGATCGCGGCGGCGATGGCGTCATCGGCGAGGGACTTGCAGAGAAACGCCCGCAGGCGGGCGCTGATGCCCTCGATGCCGAGCGTGTAGGAGCCTTTGCCGGCCGCGCGTTCGAGGTCCGCAATCCCGGGGCAGGCGGCAATGCCGTCGGCCCGCTGGCTCTTGAACGAGACCGTGTGGAAGAGCCGCGCGCAGCGCTCCACCAGCGGGCCGAGCTCCGCGTAGGTGTTGAGATTGAAGGCGTCGAGCTCGATGGCGCGCGCGCCGCAGGCGGCCTTGAGGCTGCGGGCCTGAGCCAGGACATCGGCGAGCGGCCACGAACGATAGGGTTTGCGTTCATAACCCTCGAAACAGAACGAGCAGAAGGCGGCGCAGCCGGCGCCCACGGCAAGGCGCGCGGTGCCCGCGCTTTCCGTATCGAGCAGGGGCTGGGGCGAGGCGAGGGGCGGCTTTCCCCGCGCCACAGCCTGCCGGATGGGCGTGGCGGGCACGGCGCCGGTGACCCAGAAGCCGTCCAGCGCGTGGGCGGCACGGGTGAGGCGTTCGCGCTTGGAACCGGAAGCCTCCCGCCAGCGGCGCAGAAAAACAGGCAGGACGTCCTCGGCTTCACCAAAAAACATCGCGTCGGGAACCGCCGTGCCGTCGGCGCGAACCAGACACTGCGCGGCAAACGCGTTCGAACCTCCGAGCAGGACCGGTGGAAACGATTCCGGACGATCCGGCGCCCAGGGCGAAACCCCGTTTGCGTGCAGCAGCCACGGGAGATTGATTGCCTCTTGCACACAGGAATTGGTGACGATGATCAGATCAAACGATGACCACGCGCGTCCGGTGAACGTGCCGGTCACGCGCGGGTCGCGCGCGGGCGGCAGGAAGGCGAAGTCAATCTCGGCGTCGGGATGAGCGGCAAGCGCCAGATCCGCCAGCACCCGGTGGGTGGAGGATGCGGCTGTGTCACGGCTGCTGGAGAGACGAAGGAAGAGCAGGGTCATGGGATCGAAAAGGGGCGCGAGGCAATCGACAACAATCTCGATAGGGTCAACACATCCGTTGCGAGCGGCATCATGGTGATCCGTTTCAACAACGTCCGGCCTCTTATTGTAACCGGTTCATTCATTCAGTGACAGCGCGAAGGTGACGGCGACGCGGACTTCCCGCATTCGGGCGGTCGAGAGCCTGGTGAGTAAGGAGCCGATCCGGCCCTTTGCGATGGTCTGGAGGTGGTCGCAGTTGACCGCACACTCCTTGGCGACACCGTCCTTCTGGTCAAGCAGAACCTCGCTCGGAATGTCGCGAATCGTGGACGTGACGGGGGCCACCGTGACCTCGCCGATGTGGGGGATGATGGAATCACGTGTCAGGATGACGACTGGACGGCTCTTGTCCGGCCGGTCGAACGTGTACCAGCGAACATCGCCGCGTCTCATTCATCACCCCACTTCTGCTCGCGTTCCCAGACATCAAACTCACCGGCCCCAACCGGCTTCCGGAGGTACCCCTGGCGATGCTTGTCCTCCAGCTTCGCCGTCCGTATACTCTCGATCGCGCGGTAGAGCGCGTCCCGTGCAAAGGCCGACCTTGTCGTGTGGAGATCCCTGACAACCCGGTCCACGGCTCGGACCAGATCCTCGTCGAGTGTCATCTGTACGGTCCTCATCTGTCAACCTCCATGTGTATAACTGTAGCTATAGTACCACACATCGCCCTGGGGGCAAAGCAAGAATACGGAGACGCTTGCAAAGGGTACCTTGCGGACCGAGAATTCGCTGAGACCGAGATTCGCCGAGAATTTGCTGTCGCCGAGAATTTGCTTGAACCCGCAACGCACAAGGTCTACAGTTTGAATGTCATGAGTTCGTCAACAGGCGAAAGGGAGTCACCATGGGCGACAAGAAAAGCAAGAAGGACAAGGCCAAGGGGCTGAAGCAGAAGGATGCCAAGCAGGCGAACGCGGCCCGGGAGAAGCAGGCCCGGCTGCATCCGCAGATGCCGTAAGGCCGCGGCGGCGCGTGCGGAACGGGCGCATCACCGATTCGGTGCTTTCCTGGGAGCGCGGGCGTCCCGCCCGCTACGTCGGCAGTTTTGCGTGCTTCCCCAAGCGGGCGGGACGCCCGCGCTCCCAGCAAGACCGCGTAAAGTCAACGAAACACGGATGCGCCCGTGCGGAACCTCCTGCGTCGGTTCCGCACGCGCAGTATTCAGAAGTCAGTATTCAGAACCAGGAGATGATGATGGTTTCCCCGTCTGCACAACTGTCAACCCGGCTCGCCCATGCGGGCTCGCGCCACGATCTGCCGGCCGGCGCATCGAGCGCTCCCATCTACCAGGTTTCAACCTTCGGGCAGGCGGATCCCGAGCACCTTGGCGCTTACGACTACGCCCGCAGCGGCAACCCGACCCGCGCCGCGCTGGAGGAGACCGCCGCCAGCCTCGAAAACGGCGCGCAGGGCCTCGCCTTCGCGTCGGGCATGGCCGCCATCTCATCCACCCTGCTCCTTTTCTCGCCGGGCGACCACCTGGTTGTCGGACGCGACATTTATGGCGGCACCTACCGCATTCTGACCACCCTCTTCAAGCGGTGGAAGCTCGACGTCACGTTTGTCGACACCACCGACCCGGAGCAGGTTCGCCGTGCCGTCACCCCCGCCTCGCGCGCCCTTTTTGTCGAGTCGCCCGCCAATCCGCTCCTGCAGATCACCGACCTGCGGGCCATGGCCGCCATCGCCCGCGAACACGGCCTGCTGGCCATTACCGACAACACCTTCATGACCCCGCTCCTGCAGCGGCCGCTCGATCTCGGTTTCGACATCGTCCTTCACAGCGCCACCAAATTTCTCGGCGGCCACAGCGACCTGATCGCCGGTCTGGCCGTGACGCGCGAGGCCGAACTGGGCCGCCGCCTGCGCGCCATCCAGAACGCCTTCGGCGCCATTCTCGGTCCGCAGGACGCCTGGCTCCTCCTCCGCGGCATCAAGACCCTCGGCGTCCGCCTCGAGGCGCAGCAGCGCACCGCCGCCGCCGTGGCCGCCTGGCTGCGGCAGCGCCCCCAGGTGCGGCGGGTCTGCTACCCCGGACTGGCCGACCACCCCGGCTGCGCGGTTCACGCCGGCCAGGCATCGGGTCCCGGCGCCGTGGTGTCGTTCGAGCTGGCCGACCGCGCCACCGCCGTCGACTTCCTGAAGCGGGTGCGGCTGCCGCTGGTGGCGGTCAGCCTCGGCGGTGTCGAGAGCATCCTCTCCTATCCCGCCACCATGTCCCACGCCGCCATGCCGCCCGCCGAGCGTCTGGCGCGCGGCATCTCCGACGGCCTCATCCGCTTCTCCGCCGGCCTCGAGGCCGCCGAAGACCTGATCGCCGACATGTCTGCCGCGTTCGACCGAGAAACGGACTGGGTGTAAGACAAAAAAGTGAGATGAGGGAGGAAGAGAGAAAGTTTAGGCTGCC
>CAZDLY010000056.1:0-13474 GCA_964506575.1 uncultured Akkermansia sp.
CTGTCCGACCGGTTTCGAACTGCCCTGCTTAACCGCACCAGCGGCTCGTCGGGCAGCTCACTCAGCCAACCGTCACTCGACGGGCAGCCGTCTTCCAGGCGGCCTTCCAGTTATTACCGGTAACAACCTGAAGCGCCTGAAAACAAGTTCACTTTATCGGATCATCAGACGATATGCAAGCATAAAAAACATTTTTTTACCCGATGGGCCGCCCGGTCGCCAGACCAGTCGGATGCGAGGAATTCCGAGTCGTTCCTCAGAATCTGAATTTCTTCTTGCTGTCCGGATCTGTCGACTTGAAGATCGAGGGCGGCCGGCCTGACCGCGACCCCGCCTTTTCCTCGGTCTCGTCCGCAGTCGCAAACGTGACCTTGGCCTGCATGTGGCCGGGGTATCCCAAACGCAGCGAGGCATCCTTGCTCAGGTACAGCGCCTCGGCGCCTTTCGGCGAGACCTCGATTCGCACCAGCAGGTCGCTGGGGCGGCGTCCCTTGACGGCGGTTACAGTCACGCCCTCCGGGGCCGGGGCGCAGGTGAAGGCTGCTGGATCCATCTCCGCCGTCTTGCCTCTGAGGATCACACGGAAAGTCTGAGGCTCGTTGCCAAGCGAGAAATTAATTCGGTTGGGAATAGCAGTCAGTTCCAACCCGTTGACAACCAGGAACCGGATCACGAGCGGCTCCGCCGTCGGGCGTCCGATGACCGGCAGCTTGATCTCGGCCGTCTGCCGTCCGAGTTCCAGCGACGTGGCGACGGTCGTGATCTCATAGGTGGCCGTTCCGGCCGTGTTCGTGGCGATCATCACCTCCATCCGCAGGGGGCCGTTGGTCGTAATCGCCGGCGAACCGAGAAGAATGCCCGCGCCTGCGGCGACCAGGGTGAAGCGGTTGGTGACCGGCGCGCCAGCCTCCCGGGCGATGATGCTGACGGGTTTTTCATCCACGCCGCTGAACAGGGGTTTCACCGTGCCGGTGAGCATGAGCCGGAGATACGGCGTCTCGGCGTCGTCCGTCACCACCCAGACGCCGCGGTCGAAGGCGCCATTGATCGTGTTCGGATCAAACCGCAGCGTGATGACCGCCTCACCGCCCGGCGCAACCTGATTGGTGGATGCCGTTCCCGTGGTGCAGGAACACGTCGGCTTCAGCCGCTCGATGATGACCGGCGCCTGTCCCCGGTTGACCACACGGAAGGAGACGTTGGTGATGTCGCAACTGTAGAGCGCGCCGATCGCCAGACTGTTGGTGCCAACTGCCTGAAGCGCGTGATTGATCGCCTCCTCCGCCCGCGTCGTGACAACGCCGACCGTCGCGACCGCAACCGCGACCGCCACAGCCCCAACCGTGTGTGAAAATGTCTTCATAAGCGAACCGAACCTGTCTATTTGTCATTCGAGGCTATTGCAAGAGCCCCGCCGCCCATCGCGGGCATGCCTGATGCTCCAGCCTGCGCCCATCGTCTTTTACGCGGCACCCTGCCGCGCCCAAAACGAATGAGAAAATATTCGCATATTCTGGAGCGTTTGTCCACCCCCCATAAATATTCTGAAATCGTGAGGCGTTTGCAAAACCTCCTTCGTCGGTTCTGCAAGCGCCGTATTCAGAAGCCAGTATTCAGAATTGGAACTCTCTCACGGGCATCGTGTTCTATTATTCTGACTCCTGACTTCTCTCTTGCTAACACCCCGTAAGGGTTTTGCAAGAGCCTCAAGTTTTCATTGAACCCCGCGCCCCGTTCCATTATAGTCTGAGCCCAACCAATCAGGGGTGCCCGATCTATGTTACGTACGTTCCGAATGGCTGTTCTGCTCGCGCTGGCGTGGTGCGCGTCCGCCCTGTGCCTGCCTCTCCGCGCCGGCATCGCCGAGCAGGTGCGGCTTGATTTCTTCTTTTCCCCCGGTTGTTCCGAGTGCGAACGCGTGAAGCGAGAGGTGCTCCCCGGACTGGAGGAGCGTTTCGCCGATTATTACGAGATCGTCTGGCACGACATGAACCAGGCGGAGACCATCCCCCTGCTGATCGCCTACCAAGATCGGTGCGGCAACCGCGAGAACGGCCTCGTCTCCATCATCGTCGATCACACCGTGTTTCTCTCGGGCTATGAAACGATTTCCTCGACGTTGCTTGACCGCGTCAACGAGGCCCACTCCCGCCGCCAGTCGCCCGACTGGCGCCCCCCGGAGCCGCCGCCCCGGATGACCACCGTCGAACAGCGCGACGCGGTGCAGACGCGCGCCAGCGCCATGACCCTCTCCATCGTGGCCATCGGCGGCCTGACCGACGGCTTCAACCCCTGCGCCATCTCGACCCTCATCTTCTTCCTGAGTCTGCTGACCGTCCTCAAGGTCAGCAAGCGCACCCGCCTGCTGGTGGGCATTTCGTTCATCGCCGCCTCGTTCCTCGTCTATACCGGCCTCGGGCTGGGCTTCTTCTTCGCCATTCGGCGGGTGCCCAATTTCCACGCCTTTAAAAAGTACGTCGAGATCGCCGTCGGCCTCGGCATGATCCCGCTCGCCATCCTTTCGTTCCGGGATGCCATCCGCTTCAGAAAATCGGGTCGCGCGAATGACGTCACGCTCCAGATCCCAGCAGGCATCAAGACGCGCATCCATGCAATCATGCGCAGCGGCCTTGGCTTCGGGGGGCCCGTCATCAGCGGCTTTCTCATCGGCGCGGCCGTCACCATTCTCGAGAGCGTCTGCACCGGACAGGGCTACCTTCCGGTCCTGATGTATCTGGTGAAGAACGACACCTCCCGGCTCTACGCCTGGATGCTCCTCGTCCTGTACAACCTCCTCTTCGTCACCCCCCTCGCCGCGGTCTTCATCTGCTTCCATCGCGGCATGCAGATCAACAGCCTCCTCGACTGGAGCCGCCGCAATCTGGTGGTGGTCAAAGTGATCCTGGGCCTGTTCTTCAGCGCCATCGCGATCCTGCTGCTGGCCGGCGGGTGAGGCCGTCCGCGCAGGCGTCCCAACGGGAGGCGCACTCACCATGTCCGAAAAACGGATCTGCGCCGCCTCGTGTTCCTGTTTGCACGTTTTCGGAGCTGCGACCGCGAAAACACGGCTTGCACGCCCGAGAAAAGCCGCGCCGCACCGCTTCAGGCCCCTTTTCGGATAGACTAAATGCGCCTGGAGGCGCATTTACCCGGTTAAAGGCTAACTTACTTTGTCCATTGATCTTTTCCCGTTGACGAAACCACCCGCTAGGGTGTATTACGTACTACGTGAAACGGGGTAGTCTATGATCGAAGGCTGGATCACACAGTTGCGCAAGGGCCTGCTGGAGTATTGCGTCCTGCTGGTGCTGCGGCGCGGCGAGAGTTATGGCTATGAGATCGTCCAGGCGCTGAAGCGCATGGATGACCTGTCCGTTTCGGAGAGCACGGTCTATCCCATTCTGGGGCGCCTGCGCAACGAGAAATTGCTCAAGGTGCGCGATGTGCCGTCCCCGTCCGGCCCGCCGCGCCGCTATTTTGCGCTCACCCCGCACGGCAAGATCCGCCTGGCGGAGATGAACGCCTACTGGCCCCAACTGACCGGGACCGTCGAACGCTTGAAAACCACCCAGCCGAAGGAACCCTGACATGAGCCCAACCCCTGACCTGACCCGGCGCATCGACGCGTATCTGAACGCCGTCGAACGCAATCTCGCCCACAAGCCCGGCGCCGTGCGGCGTGACATCCTCGCGGGCCTTCGCGAACACATCGGCGAGGCGCTGCGCCGCGAAGGCGACACGCCTCCCCCCGGCGCCATCGAACGGATTCTCGGGGGCATGGATGCGCCCGAAGAATTCGCCGAGACTGACGCCGGAGACGAGCCCCGCCCCGATCCTTCGGCCCCCTCTGCGCCGCGCCCCTCCCGCCTGTCGCATCGCGGGTTCGCGCTCGCCGTGGCCTTCCTGCTGGTCAATGCCTACGGCGTCTGGAGATGGACCGCCGTCCGGTTGCCGGTTGCCGCTCCCCCGCCCAACGCCTCCGCCGTGTCCCACGCGCCCGCGGCGCTGCAGTTGCTGAAGGTCGAGCAGATGAACTGGTCCGCCGGGCGGGAACTGACCCTGCGGCTGGCTTTCAACGCCGCGCCGAATCGCGATCTGCTGGCCCGGTTCCTCCACCTCTCGACCGATCACCAACCCGAGGTGTCCTATCGCCTTCACGGTCCGGCCGGCACCAACGCCATCTGGATCGAGACGGATCCCATCGCGGACGATCACGTGAAATACCTCCTGGATTCGGGCTTTCCCGGCCAGTCGGGCGTCGAACCGTCCGAACAGGTCTACGCGGCATCCCTGAAACTCGCCCCTTCCTTCTACCTGGTCCGCCTCAGCGCCCGCAGCCCCGCCTTTGACCCGCCTGCGCTCCAGGCGGACTTCAATGCGTACCCCGAGTCCAGCGGCTTGGCTGCGTTCGTCGAGATCGACCCGGCCGTTCGATGCACGTTCGAGGGCTCCGGCGGATGGCGCGGGCTGCGGATCGCGGGCGATTTCAAGCCGGGCAAGGTCTATGCCGTGACCTTCAAGAAGGGGCTGCGGGCGGAGAATGGCGCGGCGCTGGAGAAGCCGATCACCCGGCTGGTGCAGTTCCCCAATCGCGCCTCCGACCTGCGGTTCGAGACCGGCGGCCGCTACCTCTCGCCCAAGGGCAGCCTCGCCATTCCCGTCCAGGCGGTCAATATCAAGAAGTGGACGGTGTCGCTCCGTCCGGTCTACGCCAACAATCTGGTGGCACTCGCCTTGCGCGAGGCCAACGGATACGGGTGTGAGGGCTCGAGCCTGGACGAGCTCGCCGGTGCCGCCGTGTCGCAGACCAATGTGCTGACCGCGCCGCCCAACGAGTCGGTTCGCGCCTGGATTCATCTGCGCGAGCTGACGCAGGAGCCGCGCGGCGTGTTCTGGGTCGAGGCCAGCGACGACAGCCGGCTGATCGTCGTGACCGATCTCGGCATCGCGGCGCGCCTCTCTCCGGACGGCGCGCTGGTCTGGATCAATTCGCTCGAGTCGGGCCGCCCGGTGGCCGGCGCGGAGATCACGCTGTACGCCCGCAACAACCAGACGCTGGCCCGCGCCGTCACCGACGGGCACGGCGTGGCGCGCCTCGCGGGCTGGAAAGCCGGCGAAGATCCCTTCCTCATTACCGCCCGCCGGGAGGACGATCTGTCCTATCTGGACATGAGCGGAAGCCGCGTCGATCCGGGAACCGGCGTGGAGGGGACGCCGTACCTGGCGCCGGGCGCGATGGAGGCCGCCGTCTTCACCGAGCGCGGCGTCTACCGGCCAGGCGAGACCTCCTTCCTGCAGGCGCTGGTGCGCGACACGGATCAGCGCGCGCCGGCGCCCTTCCCCGCGCTCTTCCGTGTGCGCCGGCCCGATGGCCGGGTCTTCCAGGACATTCCGGTGATGACCGACGCGCACGGATCGGCCCGGACGACGGTGCTCCTGCCGGACTACCTGCCGACCGGGCGCTACACGGTGAATCTCGTGATGCCGGGCACGTTCACGGTGCTGGGGACGACCTCGGTCGCCCTCGAGGATTTTGTGCCGCCCCAGATCCGCGTCGCCGTGGAATCGGCGCCGGGACGGGCCCGCGCGGGAGAGGACCTGACCTTCCAGGTCCGCGCGGAGCACCTCTTCGGACGGGCCGCCGCCGGCCTCTCCGTCCAGGGGCACGTGACGATCCAGGCCGCGCCCTTCGCGCCCGCCGCCTGGGAAGGCTGGCAGTTCGGCGATGCCGACAAGACCTTCGCGCCGCTGGAAATTCCCCTGGGCACGCAAACGCTGGACGAAGCGGGGCGCGCGTCGTTTATCGTCGAAAGCGCCGCCGCCTGGCGCCCCCCCGCCGCGCTGCAGATCGTGCAGCAGGCCACCGTGATCGAGGGTGGCGGACGTCCCGTCAGCGCCAGCGGCTTCGGCTTCCTGGATGCCTACCCCTTCTACATCGGCCTGCGCACGGCCTGGGAAGGCACGATCCGCGCGGGCGAAACCCAGCGCGTCGATGTGGTGGAGGTCCTGCCCGACGGCACGCCGGCTGCCGCGGGAAAGCCGGTCGTCCTGACCCTCTCGCGGGTGCTGTGGCACTCGGCGCTGCGCGAAGGCGACGGCGGACGCTATGAATGGAAATCGGAACGGCAACTGGTCACGGTCCGGGAGGACACCCTCGCCGCGGGCGGCGACCCGCGCACGTGGAGCTTCGCGGTGGACACCACGGGCTCGTACCTGCTGACCGCGAGCGACCCCGCTTCGGGCGCCTCCACGCGCATCGCGTTTTATGCCGCGTCGCCGGAGCAGGACTGGGTCGCGTGGAGCCGCGAAAAGCCCGGGCGCATCGAGCTGGCCTGGGACCGCGAACGCTACCGCCCCGGCGATACCGCGCGGCTGCTCGTCAAGGCGCCGTTCAGCGGCGTTGCGCTGCTGACGATCGAATCCGATCGCGTGCTGGAGGCGCGCGTGGTGACGCTGGAGAAGAACACGGCGGAGCTGGAAATCCCCGTGCAGGCCGCCTACGCGCCGAACGTCTACTGCGTGCTGACGCTCGTGCGGCCCGCCGTCGCGGAATCGGTCTGGAGCCCGCACCGCGCCCTGGGCGCCCTCGCGCTCCCGGTCGAGCGGCCCGGCCGGCGCCTGACCGTGACCGCCGAAACCCCCGCGCTGCAACGCCCGCAATCGAAGCTGACCGCCCGCCTGACGGTACGTGACGAGGCCGGCCAGCCTGCGGCGGGCGCGGTCACCGTGATGGCCGTGGACGAGGGGATCTGCCTGCTCACGGCGTTCCAGACGCCCGATCCCAACCGGGTTTTCACCGCGCAGCGCCGCCTGGGCGTGACGCTGTATGACCTCTACAACGAACTCATGCCGGTTTTGGACGACGCCATCACGGCCGCCTCCCGCATGGGCGGAGACGGGAGTGAGGGGCTGCGGCGCCGGCTGAATCCGGTCACCGCCAGGCGCTTCAAGCCGGTCGCGCTGTGGCAGGCGGACGTCGCCCTGAACAGCAACGGACAGGCGACGGTCGAGCTGGACATCCCCGAGTTTGCCGGATCCCTGCGGGTGATGGCGGTGGCGTACAACTCCGCGCAGTGCGGCTCGTCGCAGACGCTGGTTCCCGTCAAACGCGACCTGATCGTGCAGCCGGCCCTGCCGCGGTTCCTCGCGGTGGGCGACCGGTGCGACGCGTCCATCGTGCTCCATAACACCGGTGCCGCGGCGTTGAACGCCCGCGTGCGGGTCACCTGCGGCGGCCCGCTGCGCGCCGACACGGCCGATCTGCAGGTGTCCCTCCCCGCAGGCGGCTCGTCGCGCGTGCCGCTGGCGCTCACCGGCGGACCCGGTCCGGGCCTGGCGTTGCTGCGGATCGAGGCCGAGGCCGGAACCGACCGCTACGACGAAACCACCGAACTCGCCGTCCGCACGGTGTCCGCCCTCCAGGCGCAGACCGTCAGCCGCGTGCTGAAGGCGGGCGAGCGCGTCAGCCTCGCCCCGCCGACCCACTGGATCGCCGCCACTGTGGCCCAGCGCGCCCGGATCTCGGCGATGCCTGCGCTGCAACTGGGCCGCGCGCTGGAGCAGGTCTGGTACTATCCCTACGGCTGCCTCGAGCAAACGGTCTCCGGCGCGTTCCCGCTCCTGTACGCGCCGGACTGGCCGGCGCGCCTGATGGCCCCCGGCGCGGTCGCCGAGGGCGACACCCGCGCGCGGGTGCAGGCCGCCATCCAGCGGGTCTGGGCTATGCAGCAGGGCGACGGCGGATTCTCCCTCTGGCCGTTTGAGGGGAAGACGGACGCCTCAGCCTCCCTGTATGCCGCGCACTTTCTGGTGGAGGCGCGGGCGGCGGGCTGCGCCGTGGCGCCGGAGCGGCTGGATGCGGTCCTGGACTGGCTGCGGCAGCGGCTGGAGCGGAACGCCTCGATCGAGGTGGGCTCGCCCCCGTGGTTGTACGAGATGGACGAGCGCGCGTACGTGTGCCAGGTGCTGGCCCTGGCGGGGTGTCCCGACGCCGGATGGACCGCGCGGCTGCGCGAGCAGAGCGGACGCCTCTATTATGCCACGCGCGTCCGGATCGCCGCGACGCTGCTGCTGACCGGCGAGCCGCGGCAGGCGGTGGAGATCCTGGACCGGCTGGGCCTGCCGACGCCCCGCAGCCGCCTGTCCGGCTACCTGCTGAACAGCGATGTGCAGGACGCCGCCCTGCTGCTGTCGGCCTGGCTTGACGTGGACCCCGCCGGCGAGGCCGCGGGGCGGCTGGCGCTCTACCTGCAGAACCGGCGGGTCGACGGCCAGTGGGGAAACACCTACGACAACGCGATGGCCCTGCTGGCCCTCGGCAAATACCTGAAGCACGGCGCGGGTCGGGAGCAGCCGTTCACCGGATCGCTGACACGGCCCGACGGCAGCGTGACCGCCGTGTCCAGCACCCAGGAGGTGCAGGTCGCGTACGGGCCCGGCGAAGGGGGCGTGTTGACCCTCGCCAACGACGGCCCCGGCCCGATGTACCTGAGCGGGCAGTTCACCGGCGTGTCGCTCACGGCGGAGCCGGCGACGGAGCACGGCGTGAAGGCCTGGCGCGACTGTTTCGACAGCGCGGGCCAGCCGGTGGATCCGTCCACCCTGAGGCAGGGCGACCTCGTGGTCGTGCGGATCACCGTGGACCCGCTGGGGCGCGAACTCGACCAGCTCGTCATCGAGGATCTGCTGCCGGCCGGATGGGAGATCGAGAATCCCAACCTCATGACCGCCTGCACGCCGGTCTGGCTGAAGGATCAGACGGAACCCGCGCGGTTCCGCGATGCGCGCGATGACCGCATGCTGTTCTTCACCGGGACCGTGGCGCGAAAATCGGTCTTCCATTACGCGGCGCGCGCGGTCACCCCCGGCGTCTTCCGCCATCCGCCCCTCACGGTGTCCGGCATGTACGAGCCGGAAATCCGCAGCGTGAGCGGGGGAGGGGAGGTGCGGGTCACGCCGTGAGGAACGGACGCCAACGGGCGGCCCGGCTCGCGGGACGCCCGCCCCGCCGGTGGCGGCGGCGGGCGGGCGCGGTCCTGGGCGCGGCCGCGGCCATCTGCGCGGCGGCGTGGCTGGCAGCGTGCCTCGCGCCGTTTCCCGACCAGGTCTTCGCGCACTACCCGGCGTCGGTGGTGCTGACGGACCGGCTCGGACAGCCCCTGCGCGTCTGGCTGGGCGAAGGGGACATCGATTGCCGTCCCTCGTATCGGCCCGATCGGTCGCACTGGATCGTGCAGGCGCTGGTCGCCGCGGAGGACCGCCGGTTCTGGTCGCATGGCGGGGTGGACCTCCGGGCGGTGGCGCGCGCGCTGGCGCAGAACGCCGCCGCCGGGCGCACGGTGTCGGGCGCCTCGACCCTCTCCACGCAGGTCATCCGGCTGGTGGAGCCCCGTCCGCGGCGGTGGGGCGCCAAGGCGGTGGAGGCGTTTCGCGCGCTGCAACTGGAACAGCGCTACGACAAGCGGACGATCCTGGCGCAGTACCTCAACCGCGCGCCGTTCGGCGGGAACATCGTCGGCATCGAGGCGGCCTCCTGGCGGTATTTCGGCAAGCGGCCCGCCGACCTCAGTCTGGCCGAGGCGGCGCTGCTGGCGGGCGTGCCGCAATCGCCGTCGCGCGGGAGGCCGGACCGCCATCCCGGCCGGGCCCGGAAGCGGCAGGCGTATGTGCTGGCGCGGATGCGGGCGTGCGGGTGCATCACCGCGGCGCAGGAGGCGGAGGCGCTGGCGCAGCCGGTCGTGGCGCGCCCGTCGCCCTATCCGTTCGACGCGCCGCACTTCACCGAATGGGTGGGGGCGGGCGCGAGCGCCGATGCGCAGGGCGTGGTGCGCACGACTCTGGACCCCGTGTGGCAGCAGCGGGCCGGGGAGATCCTGCGGCAACATTTGCGCGACGGCGCGGTGCGCGGCGGGGCCGTCGTGATGCTGGAGGTCCGGACGGGCGCGGTGCGGGCGATGGTCGGTTCGCCCGAATACGCGGCGCAACCGGCAGGGCAGGTGAATGGCGCACTGGCCGCGCGGTCCGCCGGGTCCACCCTGAAGCCGTTTGCTTACGCGATGGCCCTGGACCAGGGATGGCTCACGCCCGGATCGGTGCTAGCCGACGTGCCCGCGCGCTTCCGCGATTATGATCCGCAGAATTTTGATCCGCTGTTCCGCGGACGGGTCACCGCGCGCGACGCGCTGGTGCTGTCGTTGAACATGCCCGCCATCGAGGTGGTCCGGCGGGTGGGGCAGGTGCCGTTCTACGACACGTTGAAACGGCTCGGCCTGGCGACCCTGTCGGGGCCGGCGGAGCAGTACGGGCTGGGGCTGGTCCTGGGCAACGGGGAGGTGCGGCTGCTCGATCTGGCCAATGCCTACGCCTGTCTGGCGCGCGGCGGGGTGCTGGCTCCGGTGCGGGTGCGGGAGGGCGACGAGCGGACCGCGACGGGGCGGCGGGTGTTTTCGAAAGAGGCGTGCTGGATCCTGGCCGAGATGTTGAGTGGGGACGAGCGCGCCATGGACACGACCGGCCATGCGGCCGACGTCCGCCTGCCGCGCATGGCGTGGAAGACCGGCACCTCGGCGGGGCTGCGCGATGCGTGGGCGGTGGCGTACAATCCCGACGTAGTGATCGGCGTCTGGGTGGGGCGGCCGGACGGCGCGGGGTCGGACCAGTTGATCGGGCGGACGGCGGCGACGCCGATCGCGTGGGATCTGTTTCGAAGCCTCTATCCGGACAACCAAAGCCCCTGGTACGAGCGGCCGGCGGGCGTGACGGCGCGGCTGACGTGTCCGGTCAGCGGGCGCCTGCCGGGGCCGCACTGCCCGCCAGCCGTGGAGGACTGGGCGATTGCGCGGGTGACCCGGTGCGAACCCTGCGAGGGGCACGGCGGGCCGGGCGCGAGGGCGGAGCTTCCGGCAACGGGTCCGCGCGCGGCGCCGCCGGTCGCGCAGGCGGAGGGGTCGTTGCGGATCATCACGCCGGCGCGGGACAGCACCTTCCGCTGGATGGGCGGCCTGGATGCCGGGGCGCAGCGGATTCCGCTCACGGCGACCGGGCCGGGACCCGGCGAGCCGCTGCACTGGTTCGTGAATGACCGGCCCGTCGGGGTGTCGCGCGCCGGCGAGCCGCTCTTCTGGCCCCTGGAACGGGGCGCGCACCAGATCGTCTGCAGCTCCGTTCGCGGCCCCAGCGACCGCATCCGCATCGTCGTGGAATAGGCCGGCGCCCCTATTGCCGGGCGAGCTCGGTCTGGATAAGGGAGTCAATCAGCAGGCTGACGTCATCCTGAGTCACGCGAAAAAAGCCCGCGTCAACCGCAAAGCTGACGGGCTTTGCGCCGGGCCTTTCAATGCGGACGATGCCGCTGACCACCCGCGCCAGCACGGGAATATGGCCCTGATACACCTGCATTTCGCCGTTCTCGGCCGGGATCGTGACCGCCAGAGCCGGCCCGTCGTAGGCGACCTCCTTCGGCGTGATGACCTTCACTTTCAGCAGCGCAGACATGGTCACTGACCCTCGATCACTTCCTCGATCCCGCCCCTCATGTAGAAATTGGATTCCGGCACGGCATCGTGCTGGCCTTCGAGGATTTCCTTGAACCCGCGCACCGTCTCCCGGACGGTTACCAGCCGCCCCGGCCGTCCGGTGAAGACCTCGGCCACCGTGAACGGCTGGCTCAGGAATTTCTGGATGCGACGGGCGCGGTTGACGATCACCTTGTCCTCGTTGGAGAGCTCATCCATGCCCAGGATGGCGATGATGTCCTGCAGCTCCTTGTACCGCTGCAGCACGGCCTGGACGCCGCGCGCTGTGTTGTAATGCTCCTCCCCGACGATGTCGGGTGCCAGCGCGCGCGAGTTCGACGCCAGCGGGTCAACCGCCGGAAAAATCCCCTGGGCCGTCAGTGCGCGGTCCAGCACGATGACGGCGTCGAGGTGCGCAAAGGTCGTGGCCGGCGCGGGATCCGTCAGATCGTCGGCGGGGACATAGACCGCCTGGAACGAGGTGATGGACCCCGATCGCGTGGAGGTGATCCGCTCCTGCAGCTCGCCCATTTCCGTCGAGAGCGTCGGCTGGTAGCCCACCGCGCTGGGCGTGCGACCGAGCAGGGCCGACACCTCGGCGCCCGCCTGCGAAAAGCGGAAGATGTTGTCGATGAAGAGCAGCACGTCCTGGAACTTCTCGTCACGGAAATATTCCGCCACCGTCAGGGCCGTCAGCGCCACGCGCATGCGCGCGCCCGGCGGTTCGTTCATCTGACCGTAGACGAGCGCCACTTTTGATTGTTCCAGATCGGCCTGATTGATCACGCCCGCGGCCGACATCTCGTGGTAGAGGTCGTTGCCTTCGCGCGACCGCTCGCCCACGCCGGCAAACACCGAATACCCGCCATGCTGCTTGGCGATGTTGTTGATCAGCTCGTTGATCACGACAGTCTTGCCCACGCCCGCGCCGCCGAACGCCCCGACCTTGCCGCCCTTCAGGAAGGGGCAGATCAGGTCAATCACCTTGATGCCGGTGGTCAACACCTCCGGCTTGGTCGCCTGCTCGGTCAGCGCCGGAGGGTGCCGGTGAA
Organism: uncultured Akkermansia sp.; assembly: GCA_964506575.1. Lineage (GTDB taxonomy): Bacteria > Verrucomicrobiota > Kiritimatiellia > RFP12 > JAAYNR01 > VGWG01. The sequence continues at coordinate 12,566 of CAZDLY010000056.1, forward strand.
TCGGCAGCCGCTTCTCCGCCGGGATCTCGCCGCGCTCGTCCACGGGTTCGCCGATTACGTTCATGATCCGCCCCATCACGCCCGGGCCCACCGGAATGGTGATCGGCGCGCCGGTCGCGGTGACCCGCGTGCCGCGCTGCAGCCCCTCGGCCGCGCCCATGGCGATGGTGCGCACCCAGTGGCCGCCGACGTGCTGCTGCACCTCCAGCACCAGCTTGCGCACCGTGCCCCCGGCATCGGCCTGCTCCACCACCAGCGCTTCATAAATGCCCGGAAGATCGGCCGCGCTCTCGAACTCCACGTCCACCACCGGCCCGATCACCTGCGCGATTTTACCCTGTTTCATGTTCCGCCTCGTTTTCAAACCTGGCTTCGTTGTCACTCCCTGCCGTCCGGCTATCCGTCCATTCCGGCGGCGCTGCCGATCTCCAGAAGCTCTTTCGTGATGGACGCCTGACGCAGATTGTTGTGAATCAATTGCAGGGCGCCGTTCATGTCCCGCGCGTTGTCCGTGGCCTGCTTCATCGACACCATCCGCGCGCTGTGTTCGCTCGCGCGGACCTCGCGCATGATCTGGAGGAGCTGATAGTCCAGGCTGCGCAGCAGGAGGGATTCGTAGACCGTGCCGACATTCGGCTCGAAGTCGAACTCCACGAGGTCCGTGACGCCCTTCTCCATTTCGGCCAGCTTCGTGCGCTTCAGCGCCTCGGGCATCAGGTCGAAGAACTCCTGCGACTGCCCCGCCGGCAGGAAGCGCCAGATCAGCGGAACCTGCTTGAAGGTGGAAACATAGTCGCTGAACACGATGTCGGCGCTGTCGATCTCATCGTCAATGAAAAGCTGCGTCACGAACCGGCCGACCATCCGCGCCTCGGAAAGCTTCGGCTGATCGCTGTAGTTGAAGTCGAC
>CAZDLY010000057.1:0-13469 GCA_964506575.1 uncultured Akkermansia sp.
CCTTGTCGGAATGCTTGGCGCGGGCGGTGGCCAGTTCCGATTCCTGGTAGTCGAAGCCGCGGCAGATGAACCCCTCACGTTCCGGGATGCTGTCGGCCAGGGTCTTTCTGCGTTCGAGGGCCATCCCGCGGGCGATGCGTTCGGCCAGATAGGCGCGGGCGAGTTCCTTTTGCTCGGTGGCCGCCACGGCCAGTCGTTGGGCCGAAGCGGGGAGTCCGTGTCCGCCCTTCAGGAGGAGCAGATGCTCGACGGGGCAGACGCAGATCTCCGGGCCTTCCTGCTGGCAGATGCCGACCAGGCGGCATTCGAGGACTTCTTCATGCGCAAAGTCGGGCACCTCCGGGTCGGCGCGGCGCACCACCGAGAGAAGCGCCATGTGGAAGAGGTAGGGCTTGGTGGCGGACGGGTCGATGAAGACCGCGCCGCGTGTGCCGACATCCGCTAAGCGCTCGGTTGTCAGGGCACGAAACCGCTCGAATACGGGTTCGCCAGGATGGAGCCAGATCACGTCCTTGCGATCTGTCGGGCGAACGACGGAGAAGTTGTCGCGGGATTTTTCGGGGTACAGTTCCAGGACCGGAAGCAATGGGTCCATCGCGCCGAACCGGAGGGAGCGGAGCGAGAAGACGCCGTCCATGTCGCCGTCGATTTCGATGTCCACGAGCGGGGCGGCCTGCTGGATGTACTGGCGGATGTATCCCGGCATCAACCGGAAATAGACCTCGTGCTCCATGCTGATGCGGAGGCGCGGAAGCTCTTTCGCCACGTCGCCGCCGGTTCCGTAGAGGGACTTCTCGCGCTTGGCCACGGCTTCGATCTGTTCCTTGGTCAAGCGGCCGTCCAGTTGCAGCGCCACCTCGTCGGCGTCTTCCGTGACCGCAAGCTCCATGTATCGCTTGATGGACACGCCATCGAACAGCCGGCCGATGCAATCGAAGACCTTGTCGGACTGGAGTTCCTTGCGAATCTTCTCCAGCTTGTCGAGGAGAACCTTCAGAACCTTGCCTTCGCGGGTCGAAGGGGCGACCAGATTCATAATGACGACGGGGTCGTGCTTCTGGCCGTAGCGGTGGATGCGGCCCATGCGCTGCTCGAGGCGGGCGGGATTCCACGGCACGTCGTAATTGATCATGATCCAGCAGAACTGGAGGTTGATGCCTTCGCCTGCGGCGTCCGTACAGATCAGGAAGCGGGCTCCATCGGAAGGTGGGGCAACCGTCCCGGTTGCCGTTTCGGATTTCGCAAGCGGGACGCTTGCGCCACCTTCATGTGGCTTTCGGAAACGCTCCACCTCGTCCTCACGTTGGAGGTACTGCATCCCGCCATGAATCTGGGCAATCTGGCCGGTGTAACCCATGCCGCCAAGCCGGCGCACGAGGAACTCCAGCGTGTCCCGGTGCTCGGTAAAGACGATGAACTTCTCGCCACTGAATCGGGAATCCGTCAGCACTTCCCGGAGCTTGTCAAACTTCGATTCATGCCCGCCGTCATGGACCTTCCGCGCCAGATCGAGCAGATCCTTGACCTGTTCCTTCTCGGCCAGCAGATCGGTGAGGGACGCGGCGACCACGCCCTGGAGCAGGCGATCCTCGGCGGCCTCGTGGGCTTCGCCGTGTTCCTCGTCGCCTTCATCGTCCGCGCTGGTGGTGTCGAGAAGGTCGTCCTCATGGAGGCGAGCCTGAAAGGTCATCATTTGCTCGGTGGTGATCTTTCCGTCCTGAATATCGTCAATCAGCGCGTTCAACTTCCCCATCCGGCGCTCGAACGACCGCAGGAGGGCATAGGTTGAACTGGCCAGACGCCGTTGGAACACGCTCATGGCAAGCCGCGCCGCCTCACGGTTCAGCAGCTTCGCCTTGTTGTAGACGAAGCGCAGGTAGTCGGTGGTCTCGTCATAGAGTTTCTGCTCGCTGATCTCGCCCTGACTCAACTCGTATCCGAGCGTGTCGGACATGCGTTTCGGGTAGAGCGGTCGGCCGTCGAGGTAGACCATCTCCTCCTTGGTACGGCGGATGAAATGCGACTGCCGGTGTTCGCGGGGGAACTCGCTGAAGGCGTCCGGCGTCGCGAGCATCTCGGGTTCGAGCAGCCGCCAGATTGCGTAGTACGGATAGTCCTTGCCCATGTGCGGGGTGGCGGTCAGGAGCAGAAGGTGGTGGGCGCTCCACCCCAGACGCCAATGGACGTTCTGGGATTGGAGGCCCGCGAGCGCTTCGGCCAGGCAGTAGCGGTCTGTCTTGCGGATGCGCAGATCGTTGCCCCGGTCGGCGGCCAGCTTGTGGGCCTCGTCGAAGATGACGAGGTCGTAGGGGATCACGGTTGTCTCACGGAGGCGGGCGAACACGCGCGGGCTGGCCAGCGTGTCCACGCTTACGATGACGCGGTCGCCCGTTTCGCCCTGAAAAGGGTTGTCCTCCCGCGCATCTGTTCCCGTGACGATGCGAAACGGCAAGTTGAAGAGCGTCAGCAATTCGCGCCGCCAGTTGCCCACCAAGCCGGCTGGCGGAATGATCAGAATCCGGCGCAACAGTCTGCGCGAGAGCATTTCGCGGATGTATAGTCCGGACATGATCGTTTTACCAGCACCCGCGTCGTCCGCAAGCAGGAAGCGCAGCCGGGGCTGCTTGAGCATGTGATCGTAGACGGCGATGCGCTGGTGAGGCAGAGGATCGATGCTGGAGATCTCGGTGGCGAAGGTGGGGTTCATCAGGTGGCCGAAGGAGAGGCGTTCGCCCTCGGCCAGGACTTTCACGATCTCCGGCTGCGCGGTGAAGTCCAGAATCGCGGACGGCATCTCTTCCGACTTGCCGTAAGGTGCGGATTCCTCGCCCACACTCATCTCAAGCTGCTTCAGGTGGGTCCAGTAGACGCGCGACGGCTTGGTCTGCTTGTTTTCCCATCTATTGACGGTCGCGAAAGAGACGCCCAGGCGATCCGCCAACGCCTGCTGGGTAAGCCCTATTTCAACGCGCAAGCGCTTGATGCGCTCGGCGTAGTCATCGCCCGGCTTTTGTCCTATCACATACCGTTCTACCATCTTCGCGCCCAATACCTGTGGGGGTTCTTATTGAAGAGACAGAACGAATATAACAGATGCGATGTTTGTTGTCAACAGATCACGCGATAGGCGGGATATTCGGATATTCGTGCCTTCCTGATTTGGCGGGTCGCCGTTGTTGAAGGGCCGGGACCCGGTGCGCCGGAGCGCGCCATCAGCTCTCGAAATACGTGTAGCCACGGAGCGAGTTTTCGTAGGCGGTGAGGATGGTGCGGCGGTCGGCGGGAGAGATCTTCTTCTGCTTGACCGCGTCCTCGGCCAGGGCGCGGAATTGCTCCATCAGCGTGCCGGGATTGTATTCGACGTAGGAGAGCACATCGCCCACGGAATCGCCGCGCAGTTCCTGAGTGTATTCGATCTCGCCATCCTCGTCGACGCGGATGGAGACGACATTGGTGTCGCCGAAGAGATTGTGGAGGTCGCCGAGGGTCTCCTGATACGCGCCGACGAGGAAGATACCCAGGAGGTACTCCTCGCCGCGGGAGACGGCATGGAGGGGCAGGGCGGTCTTGACATCGTGCGGATCGATGAAGGCATCGATCTTGCCATCGCAGTCGCAGGTGATGTCGGAGATGAACCCGAGGCGCGTCGGCTTCTCGCGCAGGCGGTGGATCGGCATGATGGGGAAGAGCTGATCGACGGCCCAGGCGTCGGGCACCGACTGAAAGACCGAGAAGTTGCAGTAATAGACATCGGCCAGTGCCGCTTCGAGACCGCGCAACTCCTGGGGCACGGACTTCATTTTCCGGACTTCCGCCGCGATGCGCGTGAGGATGTGCCAGAAGATTTGGTCGGCGAGGGCGCGGGTGCGCAGGGAGATGTCGCCGTGCTGGAAGGCGGAGTGGATCTCGTCGCGGTAAAAGACCGCGTCGTGAAAGTACTCCTGAAGATTCTTGGCGCGCAGCGAGCGGGCGACTTCGAGCAGGTTGGCCAGAGGTTCGGGAATCACATCCGGAAGGGTCTGGGGCAGTTCGGGAACCTCGAACCGGGCGGTGTCGATCACGTTGATCAGGAGGACGGAGTAATAACCGACCAGCGCGCGCCCCGATTCCGAGATCAGGATGGGGTGCGGGATGTTGGCCTCGTTGCAGGCGTGCATCGCCCCCTCGACCACATCGGCGCAATATTCCTGGATGTCGTAATTGGCCGACGAGGGAAAATTGGTGTGCGAGCCGTCGTAGTCGATCGCCAGGCCGCCGCCGATGTCGAGGATGCCCATGCGGGCGCCCTCGGCGACGAGTCCGACGTAGAACCGGGCGGCCTCGGCGATGGAGGCGCGGATGTCGCGGATGTTGGGCACCTGCGAACCGAGATGGTAATGGAGCATTTCGAGGCAGTCGAGCATGTCGTGGCTGCGGAGGGCGTCAACCACCTCGATCACCTGGGAGGGACTCAAGCCAAAAACCGAACGGTCGCCGCCCGATTCGGCCCATTTGCCGCCGACGCGGGCCGAGAGCTTGACGCGCACGCCGATGCGGGGGCGGACGCCGAGTGCTTCGGCGCGTTCGCGGATCAGGTCCAGCTCGCCGGGGGTTTCGAGGACGAGAATCGTCTGCAGCCCCATCTTGAGCGAGGAGAGGGCCAGGTCGATGAATTCGGTGTCCTTATACCCGTTGCAGATGATATAGGCCTCGGGGTCGCGCATGAAGGCCAGCGCGGCGCACAACTCGGCCTTGGATCCCGCCTCGAGGCCGTGATGCCACGGGCGTCCGAAGGTCGTCACGTCCGAGACCGCCTGCTGCTGCTGGTTGACCTTGATCGGATAGACGCCGCGGTAACACCCCTTGTAGCCGTAGTCGGCGATGGCTTTGGCGAACGACTCGTTCAGGATGCGGATGCGGTCGCCCAGCAGATCGGAAAAGCGGAGCAGCAGGGGGCAGGTGAGGCCGCGTTCGGTAAGCCCCTGCACGATGTCATAGAGCTTCACCGATACCTCGCCCGAGGAATTCCGCAGGCGGACGGCGGCAAAGCCGTCGGGCGTGACGCTGAAATACCCATTGCCCCAGGCCGCCACCGAGTACAACTCGGCACTCCGGACACTGTTCCACCCCTCAAGCGCGTCGGCTACGTTTGTTGACATCGTATGATTCATTCTCCTCCGGGATTCGCGGGAGAGAAACATGCCATCATACGGGCAAAAAAACAATCACAAAATTTATCGGACTTTCCCGCTTTCACGCCCGGTTCCGGCGTGGTACACTGAATGCGCCGGGAGTCAACGGCGTTGCGGGTCGGTCCCGCGGCGCCGGGCAACCGGAAAACAGGGAGGATTCCGCATGAACAAGTTAGGCGAGTTGGTCAAGACGGCCGATTGGAAGAGCGAGAAGCACGTTCCGGTGATTGACGCCCCCGCAACGGTGAAGGCCGGCGAACTGTTCAACGTTTCCGTGGTGGTGGGCAAGGAAATCGCGCACCCCAACACGACGGAGCATCATATCGCGTGGATCGCGCTCCATTTCATCCCCGACGGCGCCAAGGTGTCGTATGAGATCGGGCGGTTCGAGTTCAGCGCCCACGGGCAGTCGGCGGCGGGCCCCAATCTGGGACCGGTCCACACCGACGGCAGCGTCGTCGCACGGGTCAAGCTCACCGTGTCCGGCACGCTCTGCACCACCGCCTACTGCAATATCCACGGGCTGTGGGAATCGGACAGGGCCATCGTCGTCCAATGACCGGCGGACCCAGAGCTGCGGTGCGCACCTGCGGCATCCGCTTCCGCGCCGCCCGTGCGGCGGCGCGGGCGGGCGTGTTGCTGCTGGCGGCCCTGCCCCTCCGGGCCGATTCGGACTGGCGGGCGTGGGAGGCGGCGCGGGTGCGCCTCCATGTCGCCCGGATCGAGCTGCTGGAGCGCGTCCACCGCACCGCCTGGCGCGATCTGTCGGCCGAGAGCGCCCGGGAAAACGCCGCCATCAACGACGCGCTGCGCAACCTGTCCGGGAGCGCCGCGCCCGCGCCGCTTCCGGGCGTTCGCATCGACGCCTATGTCAGCCCGGTTGACGATTCGGCCCAGCCGTTCGTCCGCTATCTGCCACCGGGCTGGACCCCTGCGAAAGCCGCCCCGCTGCTGGTCTATCTGCACGGGTACTGCCCGGATTATGACCGTTTCAACCTCCCCTATTTTCCTGAGACCCTGATCGCTGTCGCGGATCGGACGGGCGCCTGCATCGTGGCCCCCTTCGGACGGGGCAACACCGATTATCAGGGGATCGGCGAGCAGGACGTGTTCCGCGCGATGGACGAGATGCAGGCGCGTTACGGCACCGATCCCAGCCGCGTCGTGCTGGTCGGCTATTCGATGGGCGGACTGGGCGCGTGGTGCATCGCCTCCCGCCATCCGCACCGTTTCAACGCGGTGATGGTGCTCGCCGGCCGCGGTGATTTCTACGTGTGGCACGAGCTGAAGCCCGAAGAACTGCCGCCGTGGCAGCGCCGGCTGGTCGATGTCCAGTTCGCCTCCGCGTGGGCGCATCAGTTGAAAAACACGCCCATTCTGGCGGTTCATGGGCGGGACGACAGTGTGGTCAGCTTCGTCCAGGGGCGGGCGATCTTTGACGCGGTCGCGCCGCACAACCCCAATGCCCGCTTCATTGCCGAGCCGCTGGGCGACCACGGCACGCCGGCGGAGATGCTGACAAACGCCGTCGGCACCGCCTGGCTGGAGGGCAACCTCACGGTCACCAACGCCCGCGCCGTCGTTTCGCGCGTGGGCACGGGCGAAACGGGCAGCCGTTTGCAGAACGCCTTGCAGCAGCCTTTTGCCATGGTCGGCGGGACCGACAGCGCGCTGGATGACGGGGCGCAACGCCGCCTGGATGCGCGCGCCGACGAATGGCTGCGTTTCGCGCACGGCAGGCCGCGCGCCGTTCTGGAACCGCTTTTGAGCGCCCCGCAAGCGAACACTCTGAACCTCTTTGTTTTCGGCGAGCCCGAGTCGAGTCCGCTGATCCGCCGCATCTTCCGCAGGAACGGCGTTTTCTGGACCGCCGACAGCTTCCGCATCGGCGCGCGCGTCTTCCCCCGCGCGGATCATGGACTCTGGTTCACCGCCCCCAACCCGTTCAACACCAACCGCACGGCGGTGGTCCAGTGCGGCATTCCGTGGGGCGCGGCCCTCCCCGACAACCACCGGTACGACCGGATCCCCGATGTGATGGTCTATACGGCCGAAGCGGACTTTTACGGCGCCAACCTGGCGGTCGCCGCCGGCTTTGTCGGCGCGGATGGCGCCCTCGCATGGTCCGAGCCCGCCACCACCCCCGCGATCAAGCCGAAGCCGGCGCTGCTCGATTTCGGCGGAATGGAGTGAACCTGAACGCGCCGGGCATTCCACGTCAGGGTTCCGTTGGCGGGGGCGCCAGCGACTGCCGATGCCCCTGAATCGGGCGAGCGGGTGATCAGGCGGACTTGCCGGCCAGTCAGCCGGTCGGCATGCGGCTTGACGGTGGAGGGACGGAACGGGTATCCTGTTGCTCGATTATGAACGAATCGAACGAACAGTCGCCGGGCGGGCCGCAGAACGAAACCGTGCGGATGCAGCTCGCCGGGAATCATCCGACGGGCGGCGATGCGCGAGATGAGGGCATGCGCACCGTGCGAATTGTTTCGGACGCGAGCCCCGAGGCGCCGGTGACGGGGGGGGAGTCCCTGTTCAGCCAGTATGCGGTGGTGAGCCGGATCGGCGACGGCGGGATGGGTGTGGTCTATCTGGCTCGTGACCGGCGGCTGGGGCGCTTTGTGGCGATCAAGCGACTCAACAGGCAGGCCCAGGGCATACCGAGCCTGCGCCAGCGGTTCCTGCTCGAAGCGCGCGCGGTGGCGGCGCTCAATCACATTCACATCGTCCATGTGTACGCCCTGGGCGAGGATGCCGACGGTCCGTACATCGTGATGGAATATGTCGCGGGCCCCGATGGCCTGCCGCCGCATGCGCCTGATGAGGTGACGGATGGATCCCCTCGCCTGCCGTCGTTGCCGCTCACGCTGGATCAGCATATCACCCGCAACGGCCAGCTCACGGTGGCCGACGCCGTCAACCTGCTGGTGAAGATTGGCCGGACCGTTTCCTATGCGCATGACAATGGCGTCATCCACCGTGATCTCAAGCCCAGCAACATCCTGCTCGACACGAGCGGCGAACCCAAGATCGTGGACTTCGGCCTCGCGCGACTGATGCGCGCCGAAGAGAACAAGCTCACGGTTCCGGGCGAAAAGCTGTTGTCGATGGGCTATGGCTCCCCGGAACAGGAGCAGGACGCGAGCCTCTCGGACGAGCGTTCCGATGTCTACGGTCTGGGAGCGATCCTCTACTTCACCATCACCGGCCAGAACCCCCGCTATTTTCGCGAGCAGGACATCCCCCTGGTGCTGCGCGAGGTGCTGATCAAGGCGCTGGCGACGGATCGTGAACAACGGTGGCCGTCGGCTGCGGCGTTCACGGAGGCGCTGCGGGCCGTTCAGAACAAGACCCGGATCGAGACGCCATCCGTTAAGACCACCTGGCGGTGCAAATGGTGCGACACGGTGAATCCGCTGACCATCCGCTATTGCGCGGAGTGCGGCTGGGACGGGGGCGAATCCTGCACCGAATGCGGGGCCGACTCCTTTGTGGGCGTCCAGTATTGCGGCACCTGCGGCGCCGACTCGCGCGCGTACGAATCGGTCAAGCACCTGCTGGAACGGATGCAAGCCGCGGTCGATCGGCACCAGTACGAGCGGGCGGTGGCGTTTGCCGGCCGGGCGCAGGTCTTTGAGCCGGCCGGTCCCTCCGGCCGCCAACTGGTCAAGGCCATTCGCGATTTGCGCGAGAAATCCGAGCGGGCGATCGCCCAGCGCGAACGTCTGAAGGAACTGATCCCGATCGAGCTGAAGGCCGAGAATTACGAGCGGGCGCGCACGTTCATCGACGACTATCGCGAGCTTTCCGGAGACACGCTGGCCTTTGGCGACGACGAGCGCCGGCTGCCGGAACTGACCGTGCGGCGCGATCTGTCCCGCGCGCAGATGTTCATCAAAAGCGGCGCGTGGGGCACGGCGGAGCGCATCTGCCTGGAGTTGCTGGGATCGGTCGCCCCGGGGGATGCCGCCTGCCTGGCCATGCTGCGCCGGATCCGGGCGCGGCGCTGGTCGGTCCGGGTGGTCCGTGGCGCGGCCTCCCTGCTGGCGCTCGTGCTCGCCTATGTGCTCAGCCTCGCGCCCGCCTTTTCGCTCAGCGGCGGGAAGCCCGCGCGCGGCCTGCGGCGCTTTTACGATGTCGCCCTGACGCTGCACAAGCAGGGCGTGTTCAGCCCGGCGCTGCGCGGCTATTCCGGGTGGTGGGGCGTCAAGACGTTTGAAGATGATGCGGTCACGGCAGGCAGGACGGCCAACGCCATCCCCCCGCCCGCGGATCTGCCCGAACTGCTCAACCTGCAGCGCGCGTTCTCGCAGCAGTTGGAGAACCTGGCCGCGGAGCAGCGTCAGTTTGCGGCTGCCTGGCCCGACGCCTACCGGCGCGAACTCGTCACCCTGATTGAACGGCGGCAGTCGGCCGGTGATTACGACGGCGTGGTCGCGACACAGGCCGAGATCCAGCAGTTTCAGAACACCCGGCTGATCGGCTCCTCGCCGACGCTCGAATTTGACGAATTGGAGACGCTCCGGGAAAAGTACCGGCGCTCGCTCAACGAACAAAAGATCGGGCGCGAACGCAAGCGCGTTGCGCTTTCACGCAAATATACCAACGACCTGAATGATCTGCTGCGCACCCACACCCGCGAAGGCCGTCTGGAGATCGCGGCGATCATCAATGCGGCGATCAAGCGTGAGCGGAGCAGCGCCGATCTGCTGGAGGCCGAGGCGGCGCTGGCCAAACTTCCCGAAGGCGCGGCGGATGTCCCGACCAAAGTGGTCGGCGTGGCGCCGAGCGCGACCGGTCTGAACGAGTTGCAGGCGCGCCGCCAGGCCCTCGACGCCAAGCTGGCTGAAATCGAGCAGGCGTACGAGACCCAGCGCGCGCAATGGCCCGACCAGTATGGTGAGGCGCTGAAGACGCTGATGGCGAACTGTCAGAAGGCCGGCGATTACTCCGGTTGGGAAAGCGCCAATTCCGAACGCGAGCGATTTCTGATCGACCGGCGCCTGCTGGAAGCCCACTTCGTCACCGAACCGCCCCCCCTGCTGGCGCTGCAGACGCGGCATATCCAGCAATTGCGGGAGATCGGGAAGCGCCGTTCGCAGGCGGTGCGGAAGCTGTTTGATGATCAGGCCGCCAAGCTGGATGAGTGGAAGAAGACGCTGACGCGGGCCGGTGAGATGGAACTGGCCGCCACGGTGAATGCCGAGATGCGGCAGCTTCTGACGCGACAGGAATATGTGGCGGCCGTCCGGGATCTGACCCCGCCACCGGTGGCGCCCACAAACAGTCCGTCAGCCGGTCCCGGCGTCAAAACGCCGGAATGACGCGCGGAAAGGGAGACGGCAATGGTCGATTGCATGGCACGGGTGATCGAGCAACGCAGGCTTTCGGCCGACTATTTCCTGTTGCGGCTGGAGGCGCCGGAGGTGACCGCCTCCGCGCGGCCGGGGCAGTTTGTCCATGTGCGCGTGACCGGCCTGGGCGACGCCGCGCTGCGCCGGCCGTTTAGCATTTACGGCGCGGACGAGGGCGTGCTGGCGCTGGTCTACAAGACCGTCGGGCGCGGCACCGAGCAGCTTGCGCGCCTGGCGGCGGGCGATTCGGTGTCGGTGATCGGCCCCCTGGGCAACGGTTTTCCGCTGGCGTGCGGCGGGCGCGCCCCCCTTCTGGTGGCGGGCGGTTACGGCGTCGCGCCGCTGAGCTTCCTGGCGCGGCGGCTGGGCCGGTGCGGCGTGCTGCTGGTCGGGGCGCGCCGCGCGGACGACATTCTCTGCGCCGGCGATTTTGCGGAGTTGGCGTGGGACGTGCGCGTGGCCACTCAGGACGGATCACGCGGTGAGCGGGGCCTGGTCACCGATCTGCTGGACGCCTGCCTCGCCGCGGCGCCGGCGCCGCCGCCTGAGATTTTCGCCTGCGGCCCGGACGGCATGCTGCGGGCCGTCGGCGAGCGGGCGGTGGCCTCGGGCGCGCGCGCGTGGCTTTCGCTGGACAAGCACATGGTGTGCGGCGTCGGCGCGTGCCTGGCCTGCGTGCAGCGGCTGCGCCGGGCCGACGGAGCCGAATGGATCGGGCGCGTCTGCCACGACGGACCGGTCTTCGAAGCGCGGGAGATCGTGTGGTGAACGGCATCGACATGCGTGTGAACCTGGGCGGCATCGCGATGAAGAATCCCGTCGCCGTGGCGTCGGGAACCTTCGGCTATGGCTGCGAATACGCCGGGCTGGTCGATGTGAGCCGGCTCGGCGCGGTGACGGTGAAGGGCGTGCGCCTGCAGCCCTGGCCCGGCAACCCGCTGCCGCGGCATGTCGAGGTGCCAGGCGGCATGGTCAATGCCATCGGACTTCAAGGCCCCGGCGTCGAGGGCCTGATCCGGGACTACCTCCCGTTCCTGCACGGGGCGGGGGTGCCGGTGATCGTCAACGTGTGGGGGACGAGCGCCGATGAGTACGCCGAGGTGGCGGCGCGGCTCGACGGCGTGCCGGGCGTCGCGGGAATCGAGCTGAATGTCTCCTGCCCGAATGTCAAGGAGGGCGGACATGCGTTTGGCGCCGACCCGCGCGTCGTGGCCGCGCTGGTGGCCGCGGTGAGGCGGCGGACGCGGCTGCCGCTGATGCCGAAACTGGCGCCGAACGTGCCCGCCATCGCCGTCTTCGCCCGCGCCGCGGAGGAGGCCGGAGCCGATGCGCTGTCGCTGATCAACACGATCCCGGCGATGGTGATCGACATCGAGACGCGGCGGCCGGTTCTGGCGAACACCGTCGGCGGCCTCTCCGGACCGGCCATTCATCCGGTGGCGGTCAAGCTGGTCTGGGAGGCGTCCCGGGCGGTGCGGATACCGATCCTGGCGATGGGCGGCATCAGCGGGCCCGATCAGGCGATCGAGTTCATGATCGCCGGGGCGGCCGCCGTGGCCGTGGGAACGGCGAACTTCATCGATCCGACGACGCCGTTGCGGGTGATCGCCGGCATCGAAGCCTATTGCGCGCGGCAGGGCCTGACGTCGGCCCGCGCCGTGACGGGATCGATTCGGATCTGAAGACGGGGCGGGCGGGCCGGTGCGGCGTCAGAGGAGGTGAACGGATGGGCGATTGCATCTTTTGCAGGATACTCGCGGGGCAGGTTCCCTGTGCGCAGGTATACGCCGACGCGCATGTGCTGGCGTTTCTGGACATCGGGCCCTTTGAGAAGGGCCACACGCTGGTGATTCCGCGGCTTCATGCCCTGACGCTTCCCGAACTGCCCGAAGCCGAGGCGGCGGCGCTCGGTGTGGCGATCCGGCGCGTCGGCGAACGGTTGCTGTCGCGCCTGCCGTGCGACGGGTTCAACATCCTGCAATCGAACGGCGCCTGCGCGACGCAAGTGGTGCCGCACGTCCATTTCCACGTGATTCCCCGGTGGAACGGGCGCGCGATGAACTGGATCTCGGGACGGTACGAAAACGCCCCCGAAATGACCGCGACCGCGGCCCGTCTGCGGGGTGAGTAATGGATGAGACCTCCTTTCAACAGGCGGTTGAAGACCTCGTGGCCAAGGACCCGCGCTACGCCGCCGAAGCCTATTTCTTTCTGCGCGAGGCGCTGGACCACACCGTCAAGTCCGTGGGCCGGGCCGAACGCGCCACCGGCCGGATGCGGCATGTGACCGGAGCCGAGCTGTGCGAGGGCATCCGCGACTACGCCTTGCGGGAGTTCGGGCCGCTGGCGCACCTGGTCCTCGACACCTGGGGCGTGCGCGCCACCGAGGATTTCGGCGAGATGGTCTATCATCTGATCGCGGCCGGCAAGCTGGGCGCAACCGATCAGGACAGGAAAAGTGATTTTGCCAGCGTGTACGACTTCGCGGACGCATTCGTCAAACCGTACGAGGTGGAAGAGGCCCCCCCGCCTAAGAAACGGCGGCGTTCGTAGCAGGCCATCAGGGTGCTTAGACCGACAAGACAGCGCGGCCATCGTCCTCGTCGTCGTCCTCGTCCTCGATTTCACGATTCGAGGACGAGGACGATTACGATGTCTCATTCCTGTTTCCCATCCGGCCGCAGGCCGGTGGCCCGACTGAACCCTGAACCCTGGCTTCTCAGATCAGGGGAGGCTCTTGCAAAACCCCCCGCAACGCTGCGCCTGACGGCTTGCGTCGCGGGGCGTTTTGTAAGTTGAAGAGCCGCGTCGCCCAACGTGGACTCGCCTGACTCTCCAACCGATACCCCATCGTTTTCTGCGCGGCAGCATACCGCGCCCAGAACGAATACGAGTAGTGTCGCACATTCCAAGGCGTTTGTCTACCCCCCCTCATTTTTCTTTA
>CAZDLY010000058.1:0-13384 GCA_964506575.1 uncultured Akkermansia sp.
GAGGGGTTGACCGCTAACAACTTTCTCGATGTGGCTAACCTGATTCTGGAACCACACTTTGCAGACTATACGAAAAACGCCTATTCGCCTCTGGCCGTCATGATCGATGACCATACCAGACGCCTCGCCCCGGGGGGCCACCGTCCCTACCGCATCATCGTAACGAATGATGATTCCAAGGCGCAGCAAGGCGTCCTTGAGCTGTGCATAGTGGGGAAAGACGAAAAGGTTCTCAGTCAAATCACACAGAACTTTTCAGTAAACCCCTGGGAACAGGCTCAGTACGTTTTGCCGATGACGTTGCCGAGTCAGCCGGGGGCATACCGTCTGGTGGCAAGGTTATGCCCTGATAGGGCCGATGTCGTTTTCAGTCGCAGAAACATTCAGGTGGTCACTCCGGCAGAGGCCATCAGGCTGAACAATCTAGCCGAAGGATGTGCGGTAACGGCTTCCAGCGAATTGGCAGGATTTCCCGCAAAGCTTGCCACTGACGGCAAGCGATCCACCCACTGGTCGTCCGAGGCCAGCGACCCGCAATGGCTGACCGTGGATCTGGGCCGGAAGTGTAATATCGGGGCCGTGCGTATTGATTGGAGCTCATCGATCTGGGTGATGAAGATGGCCAACTCACGCTACACGAAACAGTATGAGGTTCAGGTTTCCGGGGACAACCAGAACTGGACGGTTGTGGCAAAGGTCACCGCCGGCCACGGCGGCCGGGACCTGCATGAGTTTCCGAAGACCACCGCTCGATACATCAGGATTTACGCCACCGTCCGCGGGGAACGATCCATGGGGGGAACTACCGGGGAATCGCAGAATGAAGTCGATGCGCAATTGGTAAGAGTCGGGACCCAGGCCGGTGGTGTCAGGGAATGGCAGATTATCGTCCGCCATGAGCGGGAGATAGCCGCATTGTGTCTGGAGAATCGCGAGGGATGGGATGTTCCGAGAGAAGGCTATGACATCTGGGAACTAGCGGTGTTTGAGAAGTGAAAGGCGTAGCCATTATGAAACACACACAGAGCGGCAAACACGGAGCGTCACGAATGGCGGGCGTGGTTCTCGCGGGAGGAATGCTGGTCGCGGCCAACGGGGCCACAGGAGCCGAAGCTGGGGCCACGCTGACGAAGGCGCGGGACGCGGAGCGGGAAACGATTTCACTCGACGGCCAATGGCAGATTGCCGAAGGCTCCATGGATAAATGCCGGCGGGCCAACGAAGGGAACAGACAACCATGAAGAAGACAGCGCGTGCCAATGAAGTGGAAGGCGAATACGCCGGATACGAATACGCAGCGGGGGAAGTGATCCTGCCGTTTTCCTATTCGATAATCCGCTCGACGGCGCCGCAACCAGAGGGCCTTAACTTCTCCAATCAACCGAATCCTGACAACTGCATGGTCTTTGTCCGTATTGGAAATGAACTCTGGGAGTTTCGCTCCCAATGGATTCTGAGCATCCTGAAGCCGCCGACTCCAGGATTCGACACTTCGGCGTGCTATGTGGGACCGGACATTGACCACCTGAAGCGCGTGGAAAACAGCCCCTATCCAAACGGGATGACCATGTGCTGGTTCCTGGGCGGAATGTGGTACGACGAGTCTGAAGGCAAGTTGTACGCCCCGATGCATGTTGAACCGACAGAGGAGAATCGTCACCATCCCGTCATGAGCTGGGGTTCTCGGAAGATCGCTTTGGCCACCAGCACGGACAAAGGGAAGACCTGGCGCATAGAGGGAGATATCATCACCTCCGAGACCTACTTCTACAACCACGACGCATTCAAGTTTTCCGGTTCGGATTACGGCAACGGGGTCTCGGATTTTGGGTTCTACGCCGACACCCGCGGTGGCTATTTCTATATTTTTCCCGATGAAGGTTGGTCTCATAAAGGAAGCGGCGCGATGCGCTGGAACGTTCGGGCCGCGCGCTGCGCCATCAGCGATAAGATGGCGCCTGGAAAATGGAGGTATTTCTACAACGGAAGATGGGATGAACCGGCACTCGGCGGCAAATCCTCCGCCGTCGCCCCCAGCCACTTCTGGGGTGTCATTTACAGCTCGTATCTCGACAAATACATCTGTATGTTCCCGGCCAACCAGGACCCCCTCAATGCGCAGAACCTAGACGGCGTGTATATCGGCGCGTGCAGCGATCTGGGAAAACAGGATTGGGTCTGGGGCTATTGTCCGGATGCCAGCGACTTCTTTGGATTCTGCACCGTGATGAATTCCGAAGGCACCGATGTGATCGCGTGCGGGCAAACTTTCCGTTATTACAGCTATTTTGCAAATAACAGTTTCCAGCGCCTGGATGTGAAACTGGAGCGCGGCCAGACCGTCGCCACGGACCTGCGGTGTCGCTATTTGTTTGAGGCGCACCCGGAATCGTCGGATCCGCTCCAGGGCCGCAAGACCAAGATCATCGGCGCCGCCAGTCCCGAAATGAAGTATTCGGGCCAGTGGGACGAACACACGAACGCGGATTCATACGAGGGTAAGACCAGAGAATCCTCCACCGTTGGCGCCAGCGTTGAGTTTGCCTTCGAGGGCGCGGACGTCTACTGGCGCGCGTTGCGTTCGCCCGCGAGCGGCAAGGCGGATGTCTACATCGACGGCGTGTTGCGGAAGACCGTGGACTGCTACAGCCCGCGCAGCACCTCGCTCGAAGAGTTCATGTATATTCGAACCGGGCTGGCCGCGAACAAGAAGCACGTCATCAAGATTGTGGTCAAGGCGGACAAGCACCCGAAGTCGGCAAGCGCGGCCATCAACCATATCGCGTTCGAGTACGCAGCGGAGAGCTACAAGGCTTCGGCGGGTTTCAGCAGTGTAATGGGGAAGAACAACTGGTATTACCAGCAGGGAACCGGGGTGAAGGCGAGCGATCTTCGGTTCGTTCCCGATGACGTCCATCCCAAGATGTTTTGGTTTGCCAGCGGGAACTGCAAGGTGGGAAGCAACTACCAGATTCCCGACAGTCAGGACGCAGTACGACAGTGGGTGGCACCGCATGGGGGTGTGGTACGCATTGAAGGAACGGCCGCCGTGGACAAAGCAGGCGCCAACGGGGTGCTGGTCAGCATTCAACAGAACTCGAATAAGTTGTGGCCGGAAAGAGTCCTCAGCCCGGGGCAGCCCGCAGCGCACGATTTGACGGTGAAAATCGAACAGGGTGACGCACTCTCGTTTATCGCCGCCAAAAATGACCCGGCGGCGAAAAGCACCAATCTTGACCTCGACAAAGTCACATGGGACCCGGTTGTCACCTACACGAAGAGCGTCCCGGCGGTCTGGAGGCCGAACGCGCCGAGCGGGCGGAATTTGGCGATCGGAAAGTACGCCCGGTCGAAGATCCTCCTATCCACTTACCGTCCTTTCGCGGGTGTGGACGGCGACCCGGCAACCGCCTACGTCATCAAGGCCGATGACAAAATCTCTTCTGGCGACGATTGGTTTGAGGTGGACCTCGATAAGACCCATATGATCGACCGCTATGTGTTCGTCTCGAAGCCCGACAATCCGGCGTATCGCCCCGCCGCGTTCACGCTGCAAAGGAGCGACGACGGGGTTGCTTGGACGGACGTCGATTCGGTGACCGGCAACACCAGCGATCGGGTCGAACGGAACGTCGCGGCGTTCCGCGCCCGTTACGTGCGCCTCTATTTACCTAAAGGGAAACCATTCGCAATTAGTGAATTCGAATTGTACTACACAGGAGAAGAATAACAGACCCTTTTTGGTGCGCCGGGATATGCACCAATAATGGCGCACCGCAGTGATGGTGGCGGCCATTATTGGCAGCCAGTTAGGAGAAACATGACATCCAGAGACAGAGTATTGATGGCCTTGAACCACGAGGAGCCCGACCGGGTGCCATTGTTCTTCGGCACCTCCGGCGTGACTTCGATCTTGGGAGCCGGCTACGGAAGATTGAAAGCGCACATGGGAATCAAGGGCGGTCCGCCCCAGTGGATCGCCAAGCAGTTCCAATACGTCTGGCCGGATGAAGAGGTGATGGAACGGCTGGGCTCTGACGGCCGGCCCGTGAGGCCGGGGCCGCCGGTGTCCAGCCTCGCCCGGGAAGTCTCGGAGACCGAGCTGGTGGATGCATGGGGTTGCCGGTGGGTGCGGCGCGAAGGCGTGCCCTATTACGAAGTAACTGATCCGCCGCTGCGCAACGCAACGATCGCCGTCCTCGACCGCTACCCGTGGCCGGACCTGTCGCATCCGTCGCGCTTCGAGGGGTTGGCCGCACGCTGCAAGGCCATTCAGGATGCGGGCTATGCGGCGGTTCTGATGAGCGGGGTGACGCTATTCGAGCAGGCCTATATCATGCGCGGCATGGAGGAATGCCTGATGGATCTGGCGGGCGATGAGGAGTTCTATCTGGCTCTACAGGACCGCATCAAGCGGATAACGGTCGCGTACCTTAAGGAACTTTGTCGCCAAGTCGGGCCGTATGCGGATGTGATTTGCACGGGCGATGACTTGGGATCCCAGGATGCCACGCTGATGTCGCCGCAGACCTATCGCCGCCTGATCAAGCCGCACGAAGCGGAGGTACTCGCCGCGATCCACGAAAACAGCCGGGCCAAGATATTCTTCCATTCCTGCGGCAATATCCATGCCGTGATCGGCGACCTGATCGAGATTGGCGTGGATCTCCTGAATCCGGTTCAGGTGTCAGCCGGTCCGATGCGTGACACGGCCCAGCTCAAGCGCGACTTCGGCAAGCGGGTCAGCTTTTGCGGCGCCATTGACACTCGCAATGTGCTGCCGCAGGGCACGACCGCCGATGTCCGCGCCGAAGTGCGGCGGCGAATCCGCGATCTGGCACCCGGTGGCGGCTATGTCGCCTCGGCCGTGCACTGCATTCAGCCCGACGTGCCGCCCGAGAATATCGTGGCAATGTGCGAGGAAGTCGCGCTGGCGGGAAAGTATCCACTGAAAGGCTTAAGCATGTCATATGAAACACACACACAGCGGTAAACACGGAATGTCACGAATGGCGGGCGTGGTTTTCGTTGGGCTGATGCTGGTCGGGGCAAACAATGCGAAAGGAGCGGACATGACAACAACAGCGGATTTGCATGTGGCAGTCAGCGGCAAAGACTCCAACCCCGGCACGGCGGCGGCGCCGTTCGCGATGCCCGCCAGGGCCCTCGAGGCACTCTGCCTTAGCGGCGCGGACTGGCGGATTCACGACGACGCCGACGGCAAGGGCGACCAGCGGGGTATGCCCCTCGCAGATCCGGCCGCGGCCGATTGGACTCCGGCCACGGTGCCGGGAAACATCCAGGCCGACCTGGAGGCAGCGCACCAGCTCAAGCCCCTGTGGTACGGCGCGGGCGATCCGCGGTTGTACGGCGTGGCGGAGAAGGACTGGTGGTACCGCAAAGACATTACCATTCCCGGCGACTTCCAGGGCCGACGGCTGACGCTCGTCTTCGACGGCGTGGATCACGAGTGCGAAGTCTGGCTCAACGGGCGGAAGCTGGGGCGCAACGCCGGGATGTTCCGGCGGTTTTGGTTTGATGCCACCGAGGCGACGCGGCCGGGAGAGGTCAACCGCCTGGCGGTGCGGGTGGACAGGATGCCCAAAGAACTCGTGGCGGATATGGTCAATACCGACGGCTCCGGGGTCGGCTCGCCCTTTGTAGGTCCCATGAACCGGACCCGCAAACTGCTTAAGGAGTGCAAGAGCGTAACGAACTGGGCATACGATTGGGGCGTCAACATCTGGACGTTGGGGATTTGGAAAGACGTGCGACTGGAGGCGACCGGTCCTGCGCGCATCGAGTGGACGCGGGTGCAAACGAGCCTTCGGGACGACCACGCCCAGGCCACGGTGAAGGTGACGCTGGAGATCGACAGCGCCGCCGACCTGGCGGCTGAGGCGGAACTCCAGATCGCCGGGCATGGCGCGTCCGTCCGTGCGGCGGTGAACGCGCCGCTCAAGAAGGGGCACAACGTGGTCGTGACAGATTTGACGTTGGAGCGGCCAGCCCTCTGGTGGCCCAACGGTCATGGCGACCATCCCCTCTACGTCCTCAGCGCCGCATTGCGCCCCGCGGCGGGCGGCGCGGCCTCTGATGAGCGCCGGACGCGGTTCGGGGTCCGGGACGTCCGCTGGACTGGTAACGGCGATGGCATTACAAACACTCCCGGTTGTTATCACTTGCGCCTCAACGGCCGTCCGATCCGAACGATGGGTTCCAATCTGATTCCGCCCGACCTACTCTTTGGCCGAATGCAAACACGGGCCTGCGCGTTGGTCCGCCGCGCGCACGATGCCGGGATGAATATGTTTCGGATTTGGGGCGGCGGGGTACCCTGGCCCGAAGAGGCCTATGACCTGGCCGATGAGTTCGGCATCATGATCGAAACGGAGTTCCCCCTGGCCAATTGTGATCCGGAAAACGATGAGGTCTTTCTTGGCAATCTCGATGCCACGGCGCGCAACATCGTGCGGCAGGTGCGCAACCATCCTTCGATCATCGAGTACAGCGGCGGCAACGAAATGGCATGGAGCCCGACGAGCTTGCCGGCCTTGAATATCCTCCGGAACGTTGCACATGAAGAGGACGACCGGTTGTTCCGTGACGCCGACCCCTGTAGCGGAGGAAGCCACGGGCCGTACTACCTCTCTCTTATCGGACGCAACCTCGGCACGTCGTATGGAGGAACCTATGCCGATTTGGACGGGCCGACGCCAGCGCGTCGCGGCGAAGTCGGCACCTCCTCGCTGGCCAACCTCGAAGTGTGGCAGCGGGAGATTCCGCCCAAATCGCAATGGCCCATCGACGTAAACGATCCCATTATCATTCGCAAGAACATCAGCCAGGCCGTGTTCGACAACAACTATTGGATGCACAAGAAATACATCGATCTGATGTTCGGCCCTTGCGAGGATCTGGCCGCCTTTGTGCGGGCCGGGCAGTTCTGCGGCGCGGAAGGTTTGCGCTACATCGTGGATGCCCTCCGCCGACAAGGGCGGTCTTTGGGCGGGTTCACCACATGGTGTTTCAACGAGCCCTGGCCCAACGGCGCGGGCAGCTACATGATTGATTACGACGGCCGGCCGCTGATGAACTACGACTTTGTCAAGCAGGCCCTCGCGCCCGTCGTCCTTTCGCTCAAGTACAACTCGCTGTTCTATGATTCGGCAGCGGGCGTGAAGGCGGAACTGTGGATCGCTAGCGACGCGCCGCAACCGGCCGAGGGGTTGAAATGGCGCTGGCTCGCGCGCGACTGCCGCGGGCTGGTGATCGCGCGGGACGGTGGCGAGACTTCGATCGGACCGCAAGAGGCGAGGCGGCTGGCCGCCCTCGATTTGAAGCCGCCGGCCAAGACCGCGTTGGGGCCCGTGTTCGTGGAAATGCAACTCCACGACGGGGCAGGCCGGCTTCTGGCGGAGCGAATTCACGTCTTCGGCGCCGCCGGCGCCAATGATTCTCTTGCCGGGCTGCTGAGAAACAGGACGCCGGACAAGGACGACGATGCCGAGCAGGCTGATCCGGTGGAACTGCCGAACGGTCCCGCCAACCTGGCCTCCGTGGGCAACGGCGCCAGGCCAGCCACCGCAACGTCCGCCCGGCCCGAGGCTGTCCACCAACTGCACCGTGTTGTCACTCGGACGGCGATCAAGGCCATCACAAAGCCGCTCCGCGCGAAAGGTGATACGGAGGTGCTCGAATTGACGCTGGAGAACACTGGCCGCATGACGGCCCTGTTCTGCGAGCCACACCCGCTGATCGAGTACCGCACCGATCTGTTCATCGAGAACAATCACTGCTTCATCCCGCCGGGCGAAAAGCGGACGGTCACGATCCGGGCCGCCGCCAAGCCCAGGGGCGGTCTTGGCCTTGCGCAGACCGGCTGGAGGATCTCCACGTGGAATGCCGACGACGTGACGATCGAGCCGAGCAGCGACGTACTGCTTGCAGTCGGCCGCCGCGACGCGATGTGCCGCGAGTTCCGCGGCTATGGCAATCCCGACGGGATCGCTGAAGTCCGCTCCATCGAGTTGTCCGGCCGGCGTCCTGATCCATCTTCGCTTCCGTTCATCTTCCGCCCAGACAACGTCATCCGCCTGGCATTCCCCTGTGACACGCCTCAGGCTGGGCGTCCGGCCCGGTTGCGAATTCATACCGCGGATCAGTCGGCCGAGGTCGAATCGCAGGTTTCGGTCTCGATCAACGGTATGTCCTTCCAGCGGCAATTGCCGCGCGGGCTGGGCATCCAGCGGCAGACGCCCGCCCACCTAGCCTTCCCGGCCATCGCCGAGTTCCAAGTCCCGAAGGACGTACTGAAGACCGGAACCAATGTCCTCGAAGTCCGTTTAACCAACGGCGGCTGGTTCACATGGGACGCGTTGGACCTGGTCGCCGACGACGATTGAACCCTTGACGTGGCTCCGGCCATACCGGCTGGCGACCTGAAGCGACTGGTCGTGTTGCCGAAGGCCGCCGTGAACGATGAATTGATGAGGTGTGAGGCGAAGTGAAAGAACAAATGCAGGAAGCGACGGTTACGTCATGAAACACACACAGAGCGGCAAATACGGAGTGTCACGAATGGCGGGCGTGGTTCTCGCGGGACTGATGGTGGTCGCGGCCAACGGCGTGAGAGGCGAAGAGAAGCCGACGCCAAAAGACGTGTACTCGCCGGTTGACATCCGCAAGGTGAAGATCGGCGGCGAACTCGGCCGGCGCATGGACATCACGGTGAGCAATAACCTGCTGAAGATCGACATCGACAAGGATTTCCTGGCGCCCTTCGCCGCCAAGAACGCCCGCGGCAACGACGCCTACATCGGACTGGGGAAGACGCTGGATGGGATGGTCCGGCTGGCCGCCACCACCGGCAGCGACGCGCTCACAGCCCGCAAGAAGCATGTCGTGGACGAGTTGGTCAGGCTGCAGCAACCGGACGGGTACATCGGCATCATGCTTCCGGAAGAGCGCACCTGGCGCCTCTGGGATCTGCACGAACAGTCTTACATCATCTACGCGCTGATCGACGATTTCCGGCTTTTCGGCGAGGAGCGTTCATTGGCGACGGCGCGAAAACTGGCCGACTATATCCTCAGCCGCTGGCCGACCAAGCCCGCCGATTGGGTCAAGAGCCTGCCGGGCACCGAATGGCTATGCACGACCGGCTTGAAACGGGCCTTTCTGACTTTGCACGCGGCGACCGGCGACCGGCGCTACCTGGATTTCGTTGTTCGGGATCTGCAGGCGAAGGAGTGGGATCCGCCGCTTGTGCTGGGACGGCACGGCATGATCGAAGGTCATTCCTACAGCTATTTCAGTCACTGCCTGGTTCAACTGGAGCTCTATCGGTTGGACCCGGTGGCTATGCTGCTGAAGCCGACCCAGCGCGCCATGGATTTCCTCCTCGCCAAGGACGGCATGGCCATCACCGGCGGGGCCGGACACGACGAATGCTGGAGCGACGAACAGCGCGGCACCGGCAACCTCGGCGAGACCTGTTCGACCCTCTATCAGACGCTCGTGTACGACAGCCTTCTGCGAATGAAAGGCGAATCGCGTTGGGGCGACCTGATCGAGCGCACCCTGTACAACGCGGCCTTCGGCGCTCAGTCGCCGGATGGCCGAAAACTCCGCTACTACGTGCCATTCGAAGGCCCGCGCGCGTACTTCGGTCGGGACACGTATTGCTGTCCATGCAACTATCGCCGTCTTGTCGCCACCGTGCCCGGCCTCGTTTACTACCGGGTCGGGATCGGGGTCGCGGTGAATCTGTATACGGCGTCGCAAGTGACTTTTGGAAATGGCGCTGACACCATCGTTGTGCGACAGGAAACCGACTATCCCAGTTCCGGCGTGGTGACCCTGCATGTCGAATCCGCGCGACCGGTCAACTTCCCGCTGCTGCTCCGGGTTCCACAGTGGTGCAAGAAGGCGGGGGCAACCGTCAACGGCAAACTTATCGATGCTGCGGTGAAGCCCGGTGAATTCGTGCGGATCGAACGAACCTGGCGGCAAGGCGACACCGTGGTTCTGACGATGGACATGCCCTGGCGGTTTGTCGCTGGACGGAAGACGCAAGCCGGTCGCGCGGCAGTCATGCGCGGGCCGGTGGTATACGCGCTCAACCCGAAGCAGATCACCGTGTCTGCAGCGGGCACGACAAAGGAAACACCCCCGTTGGGCCTAGACATTCTAGCCAACTATGATAATCCATGGTTTGAACAAAACCACCGCCAAAACAAGCCATTGAAGGTTGGTGGGAAGGACTTCACCCGTGGACTGATGTGTCACGCTCCAAGCAAGGTGGTCGTACGTCTGCCGGGCCCAGGCAAGACTTTCTCAGCCATCGTGGGCGTGGATGCCAACAACGACTCTGGCGTGAAGGGAAGCGTGGTGTTTTCCGTGACGGTCGGCGACAAGGTCATGTTCAAATCTGAGGTGTTGAAGGGGAAGATGGAGGGTGTCCCCGTGAACATCGCTCTTGCCGGTGCCCGGGAGTTCACCTTGGAAGTCGGAGACGCCGGCGACGGGATTTCCTACGATCAGGCAGACTGGGTCGATGCGAAAGTGAGCCTGGTCGATGGCATGGAACAATGGATAGGCGAAATGCCGGTTCG
Organism: uncultured Akkermansia sp.; assembly: GCA_964506575.1. GTDB lineage: Bacteria > Verrucomicrobiota > Kiritimatiellia > RFP12 > JAAYNR01 > VGWG01. The sequence goes on from CAZDLY010000058.1 coordinate 10,617, forward strand.
CGATTCGCGGTCCAGCTCTTCCTCCGCTAGCGCTTCCTCCGGAATCGACATGAAACGCCTGGTCTTGTTGCCGGAAACCGCGGAACTGATCGCGGACAATTCCGTCCGCCCCGGCGGGACAGCCTGCCGGATCAAGGCCGACCTCGACAAGGCGGACAAGGGCGCCTTTACGTTGACGCTCACCGAGTTCCCCGATCCGGACGGGCAGGCGACCTACTTCCTGCTGACCGACCCGAAGGCCGCCGTGAACGATGAATTGATGAGGAGTGAGTCGAAGTGAAAAAACAACCAAGAGGGCGAGAATATGACACCTGCGAATTACTATGTGGCGGTTAGCGGCAAAGACACGAACCCCGGCACGGCGACGGCGCCCTTCGCCACGATCCAGCGGGCGCGCGAAACGGTGCGCGAAAAGATCAAGGAAGGGCTGACCAAGGACATCCTTGTGGAGATCCGCGGCGGGACCTATCCGCTGACCGAGACGCTGACCTTTGGGCCGGAGGATTCGGGCACAGAGAAGCACTCGGTCACTTACGCCGCTGCGCCGGGAGCGAAGGTGGTGCTTGACGGCGGGCGGAAGATCGCCGGCTGGAAGAAAGGCGGGAGCGAGATCTGGACCACGGAGATTCCTGACGTGAAGGCGGGCAAGCTGTATTTCCGGCAACTCTTTATCAACGGACAGCGCGCTATTCGCGCCCGCACCCCCAACCAGGGTTGGTGCGAAGGAAAACCGGTGCAACCCGTCGCGCAGGAATCAACCGATCAGGACATTGCGATCCGCATCAACACCAGCGGCGGCAAGGGTGTTTTCGGTTGGGCCCGCGAGTTTGAATACGAGCAGGCGAGGATCGAAGGCGGCCTCGCGGCCTGGGGCAACCCGGGCGATATCGAACTGGTCTCCCTCCGGCACAACGAGGGCGGCCGCAAGGCTCTGCAGTCCATTGACCCTGCAACCCAGACCGTCACACTCCGCCCGCCGCACCGCTGGGCGCCCAAGTGCTTTGGCCATGACTGGTTCAACGGCGTGCCGGATGGCCGCTGCTACCTTGAAAATGCGCTGGAGTTTCTCGATAGCCCCGGCGAGTGGTACCTGGATCGAAAGACCGGGGTGCTCTCCTACTGGCCGCGTCCCGGCGAGGACTTGACCCGGTGCGACGTGGTTGCGCCGGTCATGGCGACCACGCTGTTATCCGTCGCAGGCATGAGGGAACGCCCGGTTGTGAACCTGCATTTCCGCGGCCTGCACGTCGAGCATGCAGACTGGCCGCTGCCCGCGCATGGCTATACGGCTCTGTTCTGCTGTAATGTTCCCCTCTTTCGCGAGGGCGGAGACCCCGGGCACCGGTTCATTGATGCCGCCGTGGAGATCACCTGCGCCCGTGCCTGCAGTTTCCGCGATGGTGGTGTCGCCCGCGTGGGCGGCATGGGTTTGGTCCTGGGCGAGGGCACGGCGGACATTGCCGTGGAGGGCAACCACATCCGACAGACTGGTGGTGGCGGAATCGGTCTGGGCCAATGCAATGTCGGGTTCGGCTACACCAAGGCCGCCCCTCCGCCCGAGCCGGGCGAGTACGAGCGGTATCGGGTTTGCAACAACTACGTTCATCACTGTGGGCTGGATTACTACGGCGCGGTCGGCATGGCGCTGTTCCGGATGAAAGACTCGATCGTTTCGCACAACCTCATCCATGACACGGCCTACTGTGGTGTGACCTTTGCCGGCGACCAGGATCCGAAATGGGCGTTCGTGGGGAACAACACGCTCGAAAGGAACCACATCTACCGCGATATGCGGGTGACGCAGGATGGCGGCGGACTGTATAGTTCCTTTGCTCACCAGGGAGACGTGGTCCGGGGCAACCTGTTCCATGACTCCGGCGCCAATCCGATGAGCGGGGGAATCTGTCTTGACAAATGCACTGGAGTGACCTTCGACCACAACGTCGTCTACCGGAACCCGGTCTGGACCCTCGTCATATTCCGGCGCCCGGATCTCGTCGATAACCTGTGGCGGCACAACCTCTTCATGCCGACCCGGGAACCCGGCCTGTCGTCCAGCAAGGCGAAAAAGCTCTTTGACGGACGGCAGGGCTTTGAACTGCGGCCGGGGAATGAAACCTATGCGCCGCCGGACGAGTTCATCGAGGCGATGCATGGATATGCCGGTCTTGAACCGGCCTATCGGAAGATGCTCCAGGGTGGTGATCCCACACCCTGCGAACTGCATGTTCTGGAAGACGGCATCACCTGGCAGTTGGACCTCCCGGAACAGGGCTGGGGTGTAGTTTACCGGTTGAATGTCCAGGTGGAGAATGGTATTCTGCCGCGGCTGAAAGCAAGCCAGGCGGTGGGGGTTAAGCTCCGAGAACTCGATCCGGCCGCGAGATACACGCTGACGGCCTATGCCGGTCCGGTCCGGCGAACTCCCACCGACTCCAGTTCCCAGGACGAAGGCGGCGACTTCAGATGGGGGCCGCTTTTTCCCATGGTGCACGAGATCGATCCGGCGCCGGACCTAAGATTGCCCGAAGCGGCAACCGGTCGCGAATTGATGGAGAAAGGCCTGACGCTCAAGGATGGCATGATTGTGATCTGGGTGGCGTACCGGCGGACGGTGATGAAGGAGAAACCATGAACGCAGAAACTGGCGAAGAGCCCATGAATTCAAGCAAGCAGGTACGGAACGGGCGGAGGGGCCGGTGGGCGGGCGCGGTCGGCGTCAATTGCGGCGGACCGGCGGCGGACGGGCTGGCCGCGGACCAACCCTA
>CAZDLY010000059.1:0-13240 GCA_964506575.1 uncultured Akkermansia sp.
TTCGCTACCTTAGGACCGTTATAGTTACGGCCGACATTCACGGGGGCTTTGGTTCGGAGCTTCGCCTTGCGGCTGACCCCTTGCCTTGACCTTTCCGCATTGGTCACGTGTCACACTCTATACGTCCCCTTGCAGGTTGGCAGAGTGCTGTGTTTTTGTTAAACAGTCGCATGGGCCCGTTTACTGTGCCCCCTTGCGGGGGACCCCTTCTCCCTAAGTTACGGGGCTAGTGTGCCGAGTTCCTTAACGAGGGTTCTCTCGCGCGCCTGGGTATGTTAGTACCCTCCCACCTGTGTCGGTTTTGGTACGGGCGGCCGCTCGACCTTAGGGGCTTTTCTTGTCGGCTTGGCGTCATGAACTTGGCTGGATTGCTCCAGCCTACCTAATGCATCAGGTTTATGCCAGGCGGATTTTCCTGCCCGGCGCCCTCTGCGTTTCGAAGGGCATCCATCAGCCCTAATCACTAGCCTTCCGCCATCCCCATCGGATAACTCTTGCGGCCGGTCACGGAGTATTAACCGTGTGTCCGTCGTCTACGCCTTTCGGCCTCGACTTAGGTCCCGACTAACCCCGGGCGGACGAACCTACCCCGGGAAACCTTGGGATTCCGGCGGATGGGATTTCCACCCATCTTTTCGTTACTCATGTCCGCATCATCACTGCCGCGCAGTCCACGGTCGCTTCCGCTTCCGCTTCAACCCGTCGCGGCACGCTCCCCTACCGACGCCTTTCGGCGTCCCGCGTCTTCGGCAGGCGGCTTGACTCCCGATCATTTTCGGCGCAAGATCTCTCGACCAGTCAGCTGTTACGCACTGTTTAAATGATGGCTGCCTCTAAGCCAACATCCTGGCTGTCTGCGAAACCTCACATCCTTAGTGACTGAGCCACCTTTAGGGGCCTTAGACGGCGATCTGGGCTGTTTCCCTTTCGGCCATGAAGCTTAGCCCCCACGGCCTCACTCCCCCGTTGTCATGCGCGCGGTATTCGGAGTTTGACAGGCTTCGGTACCCCGGTAGGGGCCCTAGACCAATCAGTGCTCTACCCCCGCGCGACGCATTACGGGAGGCTGTACCTCAATACATTTCGAGGAGAACCAGCTATCACCCAGTTTGATAAGCCTTTCACTCCAACCCCAAAGTCATCGAAGACCTTTTCAACGGTCACTCGTTCGGCCCTCCATCCCCTGTTACGGGGACTTCAGCCTGCTCTGGGGTAGCTCACATGGGCTTCGGGTCCACCCCGTGCGACTGGACGCGCATTTCGCGCTCGCTTTCGCTTCGGCTATTCCCTCTCGGGATCGGCCTTGCCGCACAGGGTGACTCGCGGACTCATTATGCAAAAGGCAAACGGTCACGCCTTGCGGCGCTCCCATAGCTTGTGGGCGCACGATTTCAGGTCTGTTTCACTCCCCTCACGGGGTTCTTTTCACCTTTCCCTCACGGTACTCGTTCACTATCGGTCACCGGCTAGTATTTAGCCTTGGAGGGTGGGCCCCCCAGATTCAGACAGGGTTTCACGTGCCCCGCCTTACTCGGGATACCGTCTGACGCAGCCGGGGCTTCGGGTACGGGGCTATCACCCCCTGTGGCCGGCCTTTCCAGGCCGTTCCCCTGCCGCTGCTTGCGTCGTTGTGACGGTCCCACAACCCCAGGGAGCAAGCTCCCTGGTTTGGGCTGATCCGCTTTCGCTCGCCACTACTTGCGGAATCTCGTTTGATTTCTTTTCCTCCGGGTACTGAGATGTTTCACTTCCCCGGGTATCGCTCCTCCGCGCCTATTGTATTCAGCGCGGGGTCACACCCTATGACGGGTGCGGGGTTGCCCCATTCGGAAACCCACGGATCAAAGCGTGTTTGCCGCTCCCCGTGGCTTATCGCAGCTTACCGCGTCCTTCATCGCCTGCCGGTGCCAAGGCATCCGTCGTGCGCCCGTATACGCTTGCCCTGAGATTGACTCTCTCGGTATACGTTGCAATCTTATTCCCAAACTGTCCAAATTGTCAAAGATCGTACCGCGCGCTTACCGCGCGGAAAATGCGTCAGGCTCTTCCCCCCTGCACCGCCCACCGGGTTGGTGGGCGTGCCTGGAGTCGAACCAGGGACCTCGTCCTTATCAGGGACGCGCTCTAACCAACTGAGCTACACGCCCGTCGCGTGGTGGAGGCGGCCGGGTTCGAACCGGCGGCATCCAGCTTGCAAAGCTGGCGCTCTACCAACTGAGCTACGCCCCCGGTGGGGCACGCGCCGCAAGTGCCGACGCGCCCGAATGTTCATGATTTGCCTAAGCAGAGCCTGTTCGGTCCAAAAGGGATGCGACCCCGAAACACTTATACCGTTATCGGAAAACTCGGATTTCACCGTAGCCCGCGCGTTGCCGCGTGGGCTGCTCCTTAGAAAGGAGGTGATCCAACCGCTGGTTCCCCAACGGTTACCTTGTTACGACTTCATCCCAATCACCACCCACACCTTAGACGGATCCGTCCCTTGCGGGTTCGGATTCCGGCTTCGGGTGCAGACGGCTTTCATGATGTGACGGGCGGTGTGTACAAGGCCCGGGAACGTATTCACGGCGCCGTAGCTGATGCGCCGTTACTAGCGAATCCAACTTCATGCGGTCGGGTTGCAGACCGCAATCCGAACTGGGGCCGGTTCTGGGGGTTTGCTCCACCTCGCGGTATTGCGTCCCTTTGTGCCGGCCATTGTAGCACGTGTGCAGCCCCGGATGTAAGGGCCATACTGACTTGACGTCATCCCCACCTTCCTCCCGTGTGAACGGGCAGTCTGTCCAGAGTTCCCGCCATTACGCGCTGGCAACTGGACACAGGGGTTGCGTTCGTTGCTGGACTTAACCAAACACCTCACGGCACGAACTGACGACAGCCATGCAGCACCTGTGCAGCACCCTCGAAGGAATCCCACTTTCATGGGACGTGCAGCTGCATGTCAAACCCTGGTAAGGTTCTTCGCGTTGCATCGAATTAAGCCACATGCTCCTCCGCTTGTGCGGGCCCCCGTCAATTTCTTTGAGTTTTAGCCTTGCGGCCGTACTCCCCAGGCGGCACACTTAACGCGTTCGCTTCGGCACGGCGGGGGTGAAATCCCGCCACGCCAAGTGTGCACCGTTTAAGGCTGGGACTACCAGGGTATCTAATCCTGTTTGCTCCCCCAGCTTTCGCGCCTCAGCGTCAGAATCGTTCCAGAGAGCCGCCTTCGCCACCGGTGTTCTGCAGGATATCAACGCATTTCACCGCTACACCCTGCATTCCGCTCTCCCCTCCCGACCTCGAGCGACGCAGTCCCGGGCGCACTTCGTGGGTTGAGCCCACGGATTTCACACCCGGCATACGCCGCCGCCTACGCGCCCTTTACGCCCAGTAAATCCGAACAACGCTCGCCACCTCTGTATTACCGCGGCTGCTGGCACAGAGTTAGCCGTGGCTTCCTCTTGGGGTACAATCCGATACCATTGATGTTACCGCAGGCATCTTTTTCCCTCATGACAGGAGTTTACGACCCGAGGGCCTTCATCCTCCACGCAGCGTCGCATCGTCAGGCTTGCGCCCATTGCGAATGATCCTCGACTGCAGCCTCCCGTAGGAGTCTGGGCAGTGTCTCAGTCCCAGTGCGGCTGGTCGTCCTCTCAGACCAGCTAGACGTAAGCCTTGGTGAGCCGTTACCCCACCAACTAGCTGATGTCACGCGAGCCCATCCCTCTGCCACGGGCCTTGCGGTCCCCGCGTTTGACAACCGGGGGATGCCCCCCAGCGCCTCATCCGGCTTTAGCCCTCGTTTCCAAGGGTTATTCCCGGCAAAGGGGCAGGTTGCTCGCGCATTACTCGCCCTTCCGCCACTCTCACGCCCTCGTATTGCTACTCAAGCGATCCCGTCCGACTTGCATGCCTAATCCACGCTGCCAGCGTTCGTTCTGAGCCAGAATCAAACTCTCAATGTAAATTCAACACTGCGGCACTGGCATGCCGTAGTGGTTTTTGCTTTTTCATCTCCGGGTCTCCCCGGCACAAGCATTCCAAAGTCGCATCCCTTCTGAATCGAAGGGTTCTTGTTAGGCTGAACATTCGGTTTTCAAAGATCGCGCGCCGCAGGGGTGACTCGCTCACCCGCCCGGCCCCTCTCGCACCCGCGCGCTAACCGCCTCGCGGCGACCGCCCTTGTGCAGCGAAAGGACCGACAATTTACACCATGCGCCCTCTGGTGTCAACACCGATTTGAAAATATTTTTTGCGCGCCGGCAATAATCTCGAAAATACCCGTTTTTGCTGGGGTTTTTGATGTGTTTTTGGGGTGAACTATTTTTTCAACACCGACGCCGGAGGTTGTGCAGGCGCCTCGATGGTCATTCCCCATAGTCGCCTGCGGGATCCTCGGCCGCACGGGCGTTCTCCCAGACATCGGTCGCGGCCGATCCGTTCTCCGCGGGCGTGGGCGCATCGGCCGCATCGGCGGCCTGAGCCGCCCGATCCCATTCGTTCCAGAGGGCCCGTTCTTCGTCGAGGTAGGTGTGGCGCGGATCCAGCGGGTGGACCAGCCGCGGACCCCGTCGCCCGTCGCCCGCGCCGCCGATCCGGGCAAGCGCCGCCGGCGCGATCCGACTCACCCGCCACGCCCACGCGGTCAGCCGCCGGGCCGACACGGCATGCCCGTTCCACAGGCAGAGCACGCGGAGCGGATGGGCCTTCAGGCCGGTCGCCACTTCCTCCGGCGTGGCGGGAGTGGAAAAGCGCGCGAATGGGGCGACGCGCCACCACCCGGCAGCGCCCCCGGGCGCCACGACCACCACATAGGTCGGCCGGCGCGCCGTCACGGGTGTGACCGGCTTGAGCAGCAGGATATCGCCCACGCGAAGGCCGTCCGCAAACGACGGCGGCGGGCCTGGCGCAAGCCGCGGCAGCCCGGCGGCAGCGTCCTCCGAACCCGCCTCCCCGTCCGTCCCATCCGCCGCCGCCAACGCGCGATCCAGCCGCCACTCGTCCATCCAAATCGACAGTTTTTTTCGATCCGTGCGATCCGTGTGATCATTCATAGAGGCCCTCCACCCCTTTAAAGCATCGGCACCACCGCTTTTCCACACGTTCACGTAAAAAAAGTTGATTTCCGATCCATTCCGAGGCGTGGAGCGCGATTGGCAGCCACAGTTCACGGTCGCCTGTGGGCTCCTGCCGCCGCGTCTCCGCCGCGAGGCGTTCGTAAACTTCGACCCAGAGCCGCGCGGTCCTGCTTTTTCCGACCCCGGTCAGCGCCAGTACGGCGGGGTGGCTGAGGGGCATGCCCACACGCCGGGCGAGCGCCACGATGCGGTGGTTTTCGGGAAGACGCGCCAGGCAGGCGCGCCCAACCGCCTCGACCGTTTCGGGTTCGATAGGCGCGACTTCACGCGTGTCGGGGAGCAGATCGGAGAGGGTCAGGCCGTCGGTTCCGTCGATCACGGCATCGGCGGAGACCTGCCACGGAACCGGTCCTTCGCGCCGCAGGTACAACCGGACGGTGTTACGGAAGAGCAACGAAGCGCCGCTTTCGAACCGCGTGGCGTCGGGCGCGCCCCGGCCGCGGCTGGCGATCCACTCCTTGTAGCGTTTGCCTGCGCGGGGCGTGCCCACGCGGCAATAGGTCTCCAGGAGGTGGAAGCAGTCGCGGCCGTCGGGAACCGCGCTTTCGGTGAAACGGGCGCCGAGGCCGGCCGAGAGGTAACGGCGGAAGCGATGCACCCCGAACCGCTGCAGCGCGGCGGCGGTTGCGGCGCCGCAGCGGCCGATGGCGCACCGCGCCATCCATTCCTCCCACTGCTCCAGACCCGTCAGCATGCCCCGGCCACCTCGCTCCACGGGCGATCCTTCCGCCCGTTCACACCATTCCGGCAACCAGATCGCCGACCTCCGTCGTGCCGAATCCCATCTTTCCGGCCGCCTGGCTCTTCATCTTCGGCGTGGTGGCCATGATGGCCTTCTCCACGGCGGCGGCGGCGGCGCGTTCGCCCAGGGTGTCCAGCATCATGCCGGCCGCGCCGATTGCGGCGATCGGGTTGATCACGTTCTTGCCCGTGTACTTCGGCGCAGAGCCACCCATCGGCTCAAACATCGAAATGCCGACGGGGTTGATGTTGCCGCCAGCGGCGATGCCCAGACCCCCCTGGATCATGGCGCCCAGGTCGGTGATGATGTCGCCGAACAGATTTTCGGTCACGACCACGTCGAACCATTCGGGGTTCTTCACAAACCACATGTTGGCGGCGTCGATGTGGTTGTAATCGCGCGTCAGCTCCGGGAAGTCGCGGGCGCCCATCTCCTCGAAGGCGCGGAACCAGAGGTCGCCGCAGTGGGTCAGCACGTTGCGCTTGTGGACCAGCGTGATCGGCTTGGCGGCATATTTCGGGTTGGCGGCGTTGCGCCGGCGCTTGAGTTCGAAGGCATAGCGCAGGCAGCGGTCCACCGTGCGGCGGTCGTAGACCATGAGCTGGGAGGCGATCTCCTCCGTGGTGCCCACGCGCGTGGCGCCGCCCATGCCGGTGTAGATGCCGCCGGAATTCTCGCGGATGACGACGAAATCGATGTCCTCAGGTCCCTTGCCCTTGAGCGGCGTTTCCACGCCGGGGAAGAGGCGCACGGGGCGCAGGTTGATGTACTGGTCCAGCGCAAAGCGCATCTTGAGCAGAATGCCCAGTTCGAGTATGCCCGGCTTCACGTCCGGATGGCCGATCGCGCCGAGGAAGATGGCGTGGTACTTCTTCATCTCCTCGATGGCCGAGTCGGGCAGCGTCTCGCCCGTGCGCAGGTAGCGTTCGGCGCCAAAATCATACGGGGTGAGATTGATCTTGAATCCAAACTTGGCGGCCGCCGCCTGAAGCACCTTGACGCCCTCGCGCGCCACTTCGGGCCCGGTGCCGTCGCCGCCGATCAATGCGATGTTGTACGTCTTGCTCATGCTCGATGCTCTCCTGTGGGCTGTTACACGGCCGCGCCGCCCGACGGCGATGCGACGCAATCGAAAAATACCGGTGAATGATACGGAATCGCCTCACCCGCGTCGAGCACGTTCTTTGCCGAAATGTGTGGCGCTCATGCCTGTTTCCTTGTATCGTAACCGCCATGTTGCCCTTGTATGACTGGACGAACCCTGCGCCTGCGGACGACCCGGCTGCCGCCTCGGTCTTGGCCCATGCGTTCGACATTCCGGTCGCCGCCGCCCGCGTGCTCGCCGCGCGCGGCTGGGCCGACCCCGTTGCGGCCGAACGGTTCCTCAACCCGCGCCTGGCCGACCTGAGCGACCCGCTGGCGTTCCCGGGCATGGCCGGGGCCGCGGCGCGGCTGTGGCGGGCGGTCGATGCCGGCGAATCGGTCGTGGTGTTCGGCGACTTTGACGCCGATGGCGTCGCGGCGACGGCGATCCTGACCTCGGCCTTGCGCGCGTTCGGCTGCCGCGTGGCGCCATTCATTCCCGACCGGTTGAACGAGGGTTACGGGTTGTCGTCCGCGGCCCTCGCCCGCCTCGCCGCGCAACACCCCGACGCCCGGCTGGTGGTGACGGTCGACTGCGGCATCACGTCGGCCGCCGCGGTGCGCGCGCTGTGCGCCGACGGCCGCGAGGTGATCGTCACCGACCACCATGTGCCTGACGCCGCAAACCCCCTCCCCGGCGGGTGCGCCGTCATCAACCCCCATCTGCCGGGAACGCCGGCGGGATGCGAGGCGCTCTGCGGCGCCGGGATCGCCTTGAAGCTCGCCTGCGCGTTGTGGAAACTGGGCAAGGCGGCGGGACGTCCCGGCGCGGATGGGTGGGATCCGCGCGCCTGGTTCGACGCCGTGGCCGTGGCGACCGTGGCGGATGTGGTGCCGCTCCACGGCGAGAACCGGCTGCTGGTGCGGCACGGACTCCAACGGCTTCACGACAAGCCATCAACCGGGCTCCGGGCGCTCTTGGGCAAGGCGCTCGCCACCGCCGAAACACCGACCAGCCACCACCTGGGATTTCTGCTGGGGCCGCGCATCAACGCCGCGGGGCGGATGCGCGATGCCTGGCCCGCCTTCGAACTGCTCTGCACGCGCGACCCCGATCAGGCGCGCGAACTGGCCGCGACGCTCGACCAGCTCAACAGCGAGCGGCGCCAGACTGAAGAGGCGATCCTCGCCGAGGCGCAGGCGCAGCTCGCCTCGGCCCCCGCCGGAAGAAGCGCGGGCGCGATCGTCGCGGGCGGCGCCGACTGGCATCCCGGCGCGGCCGGCATCGTCGCGGCCCGGCTCAGCGAGCGGTCGGGCGTTCCCGCGGCCGTGGTCTGCCTCCGACCCGACGGCGGCGGACGCGGCTCGCTCCGCGCGGGCAAGGGTTATGACGCGCTCGCCGCGTTGCGCCAGTGCCACGATCTGCTCGACGGATTCGGCGGACACCGGCTCGCCGCCGGGTTTGAGCTCAAGCCCGGCTGTTTTGACGCCTTCCGCGCGGCGTTCGCCGCCGCCTGCGCCGCGCAGCGCCCCACACGTTCGGGGCGGCCGGAGCTGGCCCTCGACGGCTGGCTCGATCCGGACGAGCTGTCGATCGAGCTGTGGCAGGCGCTGGCGCGCATGGAGCCGTTCGGCGAAGGGAATGCCCGCCCGCGCTGGGCGATGGGGCAGGTGGCGCTGGCCGGGCCGCCGCGCGTGATCGGCGCCGACGGCGCGCATGCGATGTTCCGGTTCGATTGCGGCGGAAAGCCGTTCCGGGGCGTGTGGTTCAAGGCGGGACACTTGCTGGAAGCCGTCACCGCGGCGGGCGATGAACGGTTCGACGTGGCGTTCGAATGCCAGCTCAACCGGTACCGGGGCAACGAGACCGTCGAGATGCTGATCGTCGACCTGCGCCCCTCGGTTTAGCGCAACGGGCAGAACGAACGAACCTCCTCGATGGCGGCTGCGCCGCAGAGGAGCATCACCAGCCGGTCCACGCCGAGCGCGATGCCTCCTGACGGCGGCAGTCCCGCCTCCAGCGCGCCGAGGAACGATTCGTCGAGCGGGTACACCTCCCGGCCATGCGCCCGCCGCGCCTCGGCGCAGGCGAGGAAGCGGGCGCGCTGGGCCTGCGGATCGGTGAGCTCGCCGTAGGCATTGGCGATCTCCAGTCCGCCGATGTAGAGTTCCCACCGCTCGGCGACGGCGGGATCGCCGGGCTTGAGCCTGGCCAGCGCGGCCGCGGCGGCGGGATAATCGGTGAGCACCACGGGGCGGTCGCGCGGCAACGCCGGTTCGACGCGGTTCACCAGATCGAGATCGAAGCGATCGGCGTCATAGTCGGCCACGGGATCCCAGCCGGCCCAGCCGAGAAACGCCTCCCGCACGGTCAGCACATGCCAGGGCGGGGCGAGATCCACCGCCGCGCCGGCAACCGTCAGCGTCGTGCGATGGAGCGTCTCCTGCGCGACGTAACGGACCAGCGCCTCGGCATCCGCCCGGATCTCTTGGCACCCGGCATGCGCGCGGTACCATTCGAGCAGGGTGAATTCGGGGGTGTGGCGCGCGCCGCGCTCGCCGGCGCGAAAGCACGGGCCGATCTGAAAGATGCGCGCGCAACCGGCGGCGAGCAGCCGCTTCATGTGCAATTCGGGAGAGGTCCTCAGCCAATGCCCGGGAGCGGAGGGCGGCGCGTCAATGTGCGGCTCAAGCGCCGGTGCGGGGATGCGCACGGGCGTCTCGACCTCGATAAAATCCCGTTGCGTGAAAAAGGCGCGCAGAGCCACCAGGGCGCGGCTGCGCAGCGCCAGATTTTCGAGCGGCGGAACGCCGGTGTCGGCGGCGGCGACAGGGGCTTTCAAACGATCATCCATAGTCTCGCTCACTCCACCGCTGCAAAGAAGAAGATGATGCTGGTCGCGTTGAAGATCATGTGCATGATCATGGGCGTGACGAGCGAACCGGTCACGGCATAGCCGAGCGCGAAGCAGACCCCCGCCGCGGCGAGCGGCAGAAAGGTCGGCAGGTGCGCGTGGATGGCCCCGAAGAAAAGCGCCTGCAGGACAAGCGCGCGCGAAAAAGACCCCGTGCGGGCGAGCAGCGCCGGAAAGAGGACGCCGCGGAACAAGACCTCCTCCGCGACAGGCGCGGCGATCACGGCCAGGCCGATCACCACCGCCCGCATGGCGAATGCGTTTCCCGGCAGGTTCAGCAGCGCGAAGACATCCTGCGGGGCGTCCCCCAGGCCGATCCGCCCGCACAGCTCAAAGGAGAGCACCGACACCGCCAGCACGGGGGCCACCATCGCGGCGCCCAGCGCCACCCCGTTGGCCAGCGGCCGTTGCGCCGGGATCCAGTTCAGAAAGACATCCCTCAGCCGGCAGCCCCGGAAGCGGGCGCACAACACCGCCGCGCCGCCCCAGACCGCATACAGCGTGAGCGCCGGCAGCAGCACGGCCGCGAGGGTCGGCGACGGCGCCGCGCGCGCGGGATCGGCCGCCGGGGCAAACCCCGCGGACCACGCCGCAGGCAGCGCCACGATCAGCACGCAGCTCGCGGCCAGGGCGATCTCCAGCGTGCCGAAAGGCCGGACCAGGCGCGGCGCCCAGACGCGCACCCCGCCCATGAACGGGCGCCACACCCGCGTCAGCAGAAAGAGATTGCCGGTGCAGGCTGCCAGCAGCGCCAGCACCGCCGCGACGGTCATCAGAAGTTCCGAAGGATTATCGAGCCTCTCCAACATGGCGACACTGTACCAAAACCGAGGCGCGCCGTCATGCTTCAGCTGTGAAAACCGTTCTTGCCTTTTCCTGCCGCAACGTGTATATCCTTTTCTGAAAAGGGGCGCGTCATGCGCCTGACAGGAGGGTCAGCCGTGCATATCAACCCACACGTATCCGCTTTTCTCAAGAACTACCCGTACGAGGGGCTGACCTTCGACGACGTCACGCTGATCACCCAGTACGCCGATTTCCTGCCGGAAGAGACCTCCATCGCCACCCGCCTCACCACCCGCATCGGGCTCAACATTCCCTTCGTCAGCGCCGCCATGGACACCGTCACCGAGGCCCAGATGGCGATCAGCATGGCGATGCTCGGCGGGATTGGCGTCATCCACAAGAACCTCCCGCCGGACGTGCAGGCCGAGCAGGTGCGCAAGGTCAAGCAGTATCTCAACGGCCTGATCACTCACCCCGTCGTGTTCCATGCCGAGGACACCCTCGACCACATTCAGGAGGCGCGGCGATCCAAGCATCTGAGTTTCAGCGGCTTCCCCATCACCGACCGGGAGGATCGCCTCGTCGGCATCATCACCTCCACCGATCTGCGCTTCGCGAAGGACGGCGATGCGCGCGTGAAGGACCTCATGACCACGCAAATCGTGACCGCCCCGCCCGGCACGACGCTCGAAGACGCCTACCGGATCATGATGGCCAACAAGATCGGCAAGCTGCCGCTGGTTGACGCCGCCGGCAAGCTGGTCGGCCTCTACAGCTTTACCGACGTGAAGGAACTGATTGAAAACCGCCAGCCGCTCTACAACCGGGACAGCCACTACCGCCTGCGCGTCGCCGCCGCAGTGGGCGCCGGCGACCATGTCCGCGCCGACCTGCTCGCCGAGCAGCACGTCGACGTGTTCGTGGTCGACAGCGCGCACGGCCATTCCAAGGGCATTCTCGACATGATCCGCTGGCTGGTCCAGCACTATCCCGACAGTGACGTGATCGGCGGCAATGTGGCGACCCCCGAGGGCGCCCTGGCGATTCGCGACGCCGGCGCGCACGCCGTCAAGATCGGGATCGGCCCCGGCTCGATCTGCACTACCCGTGTCGTCTGCGGCGTCGGCATCCCCCAGATCACGGCCGTCTACGAGGCCGCGGCCGCGCTCGAAGGCTCCATTCCCGTCATCGCCGACGGCGGCATCCGCCACTCCGGCGACGTTCCCAAGGCCCTCGTGGCGGGCGCCGACTGCGTGATGCTCGGCTCGCTCCTCGCGGGCACCGACGAAAGTCCCGGAGAAAAGATCATTCACGAAGGCCGCCAATACGTCATCTACCGCGGCATGGGAAGTCTCGCCGCCATGATGGAGGGCAAGGGCAGCCGCCAGCGTTACGGGCAGGACAACATCAAGGAGGAGGAGCTCGTGCCGCAGGGGATCGAGGGGATCGTGCCGCATCTCGGAAGCGTCAAGAAGGTGATGACGCAGTATTGCGGCGGGCTCCGCTCATCGCTGGGCTACTGCGGCGCCCGCACCCTGCCGGAACTCCAGCGCACCGGCAAGATGTACCGCGTCTCCACCGCCGGCGTCCGCGAGGCCCACCCCCACGACGTCAAGATCATCAAGGAAGCCCCGAACTACCGCTCGTGAGGGGGGGGGCTTCCTGTGTCGTGTTTGCCGCAAAAGAACGCATAGCGCAAAGATGGGCCTGTGTTGCTGTGCGCTCCTTCGCGGCAATTCCCCTGCGGGAATTGACGTAGCGATTCATGCTGTGGTTGCCTCTGTCGTGTTTGCCGCAAAAGAACGCATAGCCCGCAAAGATGGGTCTGTGTTGCTGTGCGATCTATCGCGTTAGAAATTCCCCTGTGGGTTGGCCGAAAGAGAAGGGTCAGCGTTGTGTGGCGGTTCGGTTCTCTTTGATGTCAGTGCGTATTTCTTGATGGCGAACTTGTAGGAGCCGAAGTTGATCAACAGACCATGCTCAAGGCGGGTGGATTTCAGATAGCCAAGCAGTTGCGCCACATGCTCGTCGGCCAGCGTCTTGGCGGCTTTGATCTCGACAATCAGGCGGTCGTTGATCAGGAGATCGGCGTAGTAGTCGCCGATGGGGGTTTCATCCTCGTCAAGTACCTGTATGGGATACTGCTGCTTCACGTCCAAACCCGCCTTGCGCAACCGATGGACCAGAGCATTCTCGTAGACCTTCTCCAAGTGACCGTGACCGTGGTAGACATGAATGGCGTAGGCCGTCTCACGAACCCTATCGCAGAGATCATTGATCGTTCTCATCTTTGCGCTCCTTGCGCTTTCTTTCGCGGCTAGTCCAACACGGAATGGCCGCAAGAGCGCGCAGAGAACGCAGAGTTGGTCTTTGCGCTCCTTGCGTTCTTTCGCGGCTAGTCCAACACGAAATGGCCACAAGAGAGCGCAGAGAACGCAGAGTTGGTCTTTGCGTCCCCTGCGTTCTTTCGCGGCTAGTCCAACACGAAATGGCCGCAAGAGCGCGCAGAGAACGCAGAGTTGGTCTTTGCGCTCCTTGCGTTCTTTCGCGGCTAGTCCAACACGAAATGGCCACAAGAGAGCGCAGAGAAC
>CAZDLY010000060.1:0-13207 GCA_964506575.1 uncultured Akkermansia sp.
GGGGGATGCCGATGCCGCGCACCAGCAGCGGGTGCCACAGCGCGGCCAGGGCAAACGCGCCGATGCCGGCCATCAGCCCGCCTGCCAGTCCCGTCTGCCAGGTCGGAGTACCCCGCGCGGCGCCTGCGGCTGCACAGACGGCCCGACCCAGAACGGCCATCCAGACAAACAGCGCGGGGAGACCCAGTGACGCGGCCAGGACGAGGTACAAATTCTGGATGTCCGGCTCGGACGGCCCGGTGGCATGGGGGACCACGTCGTAATACTGGCCGATCTCGCGCTGGTAATTTCCCGCGCCCACGCCCGTCAGCGGATGCGTGAGGATCAGCGACGCGGCCGCCTGCCATTCGGGGTAGCGGCGTTCCGGCGCGCCGGCCGCGTCATACAGTGCGACGGTCCGGAAGTGGGCGAGATCGTTCCCGCGCGGCAGGCGCGGCAGGACGCAAACCTGCCAGAGCGTGAGACAGACGGCGGTGGCCAGAAACAGACGCGCCCCCTTCCGTGCGGCGAGCAGCAGCAGCGACAGCGTGATCGCGGCATAGGCGGCGCCGGCCAGTGTGACGGACATCGCGGCCAGCAGCACGAGGATGATGGCGCCGCCGCGCAGCCAGCCGCGGCGGGAATCGGCCGCGAGACCGAACAGGATCGGCGCGGTCAGCGCCAGATAGCCACCCAGCACGTTCCGGTTGAGAAACAGGCCGCGAACCGCCAAGTCCTGGAGTCCCGCCTGAAAGTACTGTGCGACGGCCACGGTGACGTTGATCAGCAGCGGTGCGAGGAGCGCCGCGAGCACGAGCGCCAGCCGCCGGGGGAGGAGGGCGTCCGCAGGCCGGACAAAGTCAAAGACGAGCAGGGGAGCGACGATCAGGTACAGGGTCAGTTGGACGACCTCCTTGACGGCGGACGCCCGGTCGGCGGCGACGCCGACCGAAACCGCGGCGATCAGCGCCAGGAGCGCATGGGGCCAGAATCGCCAGAACGGGTGCGGCGCGGTGCCGCAGCCGAAGCCCAGGCGGGGCGCCAGCCGACGCCAGCGGCCGGTGAGCAGAATGCCCGGCAGCCAGCAGCCGGCAACGGGGAGCAGCAGCAGGTCGGCGGGCGAGACATTGACCCCGCGCGCGGCCGTGAAACTCCATTGGGTCGGCGCCAGCGCCAGCGCCGCCACCAACCCGCCGCCGGCCAGGTATTCGAGCAAACGTCCGGCCCGCCTCATTTTGTTTTCACTCCCACCGTCTCCTGATCAACGGGAACAAAGCGCCGGTCGGCGCTCAAAACAATCTGGTCCAGACGGACGCCATCCTCGCGATTGAGAACCGTGAGCGTATTGGTGCCCGCTTTCAGCGTGATCGGCTTGGCCGTCCGGGCGACGGGATAGCGCATCCAGTGCCACGTCTTGTACGTCGCATTTTCGCCGAACAGAAACGGGGGAGAGTCATTGATTCTGACGGTGAAGGAGTTGCCGCACTCGTCCTCCCACCAGACGCGGCACCACAGCGTGTAATCGCCGTCTGTCGGCGCATCGACCGTCAGCACCGCCCGGCCCTGGGGATTCTCGGGCGGATTCCCCTTGCCCTGGGGTATCTCGAGATAGGCGGCGTTTGCCGCGCCCGGCACGTACTTCGAGCCTTCGGGAACGGCGGTCTCCCGGATGACAACCATAGGCGCCTCAATGGTTTCCGCCGATTCAGCCTCAACCGTAACGCGTCCGCCTGCCAACCCGGCCAGCGGCGAAACAGCCAGAGCAAGGAGGCATAACAACACACAATGGCATTTGTTCATGCGGAGACATTAGCACATTTCGGATTTCCAAACAAGAGAGGCGCTTATGATTACAGCAATTCTCAAATGAGCACAAGGAACGCAAAGAGAGAATGTGAGATTTCAACGGGGCGGACCTTGTGTTGTCTCGTCCTCGTCGTCATCGTCGTCCTCGATCACCTTCCTTTTCCAGCCGAGGACGAGGACGAGGACCGTTCGCTTCGCTCACTGAGGACGCGCGTACTATTGGCTTGTCCCCGGATTTCCACCGGATTTCCATGTTTGGCATTCGCTGGATCTTCGGCGCGGCGTCCTGCCGCGCCGAAGGATCAGCATTCCTTCAGTCGCCGGCACCCGATTCCCTTAGTTGCCGGTTTCCGATTCCCTTCGAAAATTATCGAAAATAACACTTGACCATGTTCACATATATGTTATCGTATACGCGTGAAAGAGATCAGGTTCTACATGACCGCAGCCGGACGTTGTCCCGTGCAAGAGCATTTGGATGACTTGCCGGACAAGACCGTTCAAAAGATTGTCTGGGTGTTGCGTGTGGTGCGCGACTTGGATCTTGTGCCTGCCAACTATTTTAAGAAACTGGTCAACGCCAATGACATCTGGGAAGTCCGTGTAGACGTGGGGCGTTACACGTTCCGTTTGCTTGGATTCCTGGAGGGACGCGATCTTATCGTGCTGACAAACTCCTTTCAAAAAAAGAGTCAACAAACGCCGCCTGCCGAGATCCGGCTGGCGGAAGAGCGCAAGGCGGATTACCTCCGCCGGAGGAAAAGACATGGATGATCTGGAAAAATACGTCGAGATTCGCAAGAAGCGGTCGCATACATTCGCGAACGGATTCGAGACCGGCTACAATCAGTTCAAAATCGGCGTCATGCTCCGTGCCGCCCGCGAAGAGGCTGGCTTTACGCAAGACGACATCGCCAAATGCTTAAACACAAAGAAATCGGCGATCTCCCGGATTGAGAACCATGCAGAGGACATCCGGCTCTCAACACTGGAGAAGTTTGCCAAAGCGATCGGCAAGCGGCTAAGCCTGAAGATTGCCTGAGCGAACCCAGAGCCCTGCGCCCGCAAAACTGATGCGGCTGTTTTGCGGGCGCATCCGGAGTCATTTCTTTCCATGCCGGATCGCGGCCTGGGCGGCGGCGACGCGGGCGATGGGGACGCGGTAGGGGGAGCAGCTCACGTAGGTCATGCCCTGGCGGTAGCAGAATTCGACCGAAGCGGGGTCGCCGCCCTGTTCGCCGCAGATGCCGATCTTGATGTTCGGCCGGACCTGGCGCCCCTTCTGGGCGGCGATCTCGATCAGCATCCCCACGCCCGACTGGTCGATCGTCTGGAAGGGGTCGGCATCGAGAATCCGTTTCTGCAGGTAATCGTTCATGAATCCGCCGGTGTCGTCGCGGCTGAAGCCGAAGGTCATCTGCGTGAGATCGTTGGTGCCGAAGCTGAAGAACTCGGCGATGCTGGCCATCTTGTCGGCCAGCAGCGCGGCCCGCGGGATCTCGATCATCGTGCCCAGATGGTACGTGATTGATTTCAGCCCGGTGCGAGTCAGCACATCAGCATAGACCGCATCAATGATCTTCTTGGTGAACTCCAGCTCGCGCACATCGCACGTCACGGGGATCATGATCTCGGGATGGGGGGACTTGCCGGCGGCGATCAGCTCGGCGGCCGATTCGAAGATCGCGCGGATCTGCGTCTCGGAGATCTCGGGATAGGTCACGCCCAGGCGGACGCCGCGGTGGCCCATCATCGGATTGGACTCCTTGAGCGCCTCGCCGCGCTTTTCAATCTCCTTGATGTCGATGCCGAGCGCCTTGGCCAGATCCTCCCGGTTGCCCTGCGAATGGGGGATGAACTCGTGCAGCGGCGGATCCAGCAGGCGGAAGGTCACGGGCAGCCCGTCCATGGCCAGCAGCGTCGCCTTGATGTCGCTTTTCATGAACGGGAAGAGCTGCGCGAGAACCGCTTTGCGTTCGGCGGTGGACCCGGAGAGGATCATCTTGCGCAACAGGAAGAGTGGCTCGGCCGAATCCTTGCCGTAGAACATGTGCTCGGTACGGAAAAGGCCGATCCCCTCGGCGCCGAATGTGCGGGCGAGCGCGGCGTCGGTAGGCGTGTCGGCATTGGTCCGCACGCCCATGGTGCGGAATTTATCGACCAGCGCCATGAATTTTTGGAAGCGCGGGTTTTCCGTCGCGGCAATCATCGGCTGCTGTCCGACGTAGGCGTGGCCCTTGGTGCCGTTCAGCGTGATCAGATCGCCAGCCTTCAAGATCGTGCTTCCAGCCCGGACGGTTTGGTTTTCCAGGGAGATGTGCAATTCGCCGGCGCCGACGACGCAGCACTTGCCCCAGCCGCGGGCGACGAGCGCCGCATGGGAGGTCATGCCGCCGCGGGCGGTCAGAATGCCTTCCGCGGCCCGCATCCCCTCGACGTCCTCGGGGTTGGTCTCCTCGCGGACGAGGATGCACGGACGGTTGGCGCGGAAGGAAGCCACCGCCGCTTCGGCGGTGAAGACGATCACGCCAGCCGCGGCGCCCGGGCCTGCGGGGAGGCCTTTGACGAACGGGGTGAGTCCCTTTTCAATCTTCGGGTCGAGGATCGGGTGGAGCAGCTCGTCCAACTGCGCCGGCTCCACGCGCAGGACCGCCTGCTTCTCGTCGATGATCTTCTCCTGCAGCATGTCCATCGCCATGTTCAGCGCGGCCGTGCCGGTCCGCTTGCCCACGCGGCATTGGAGCATGTAGAGCGTCCCCTCCTGGATCGTGAACTCGATGTCGAGCATGTCGGCGTAGTTCTTCTCGAGCACGGCGCGGATGCCGCAGAGCTGCTTGTAGGTGTCGGGCATCAGCTCCTGAAGCGACTGCAGGTGGTCGTTCTGCGCGTTCTTGGTGTCGTTGTTGAGCGGATTGGGGGTGCGGATGCCGGCCACCACGTCCTCGCCCTGCGCGTTGATCAGCCATTCGCCGTAGAAGGTGTTTTCGCCGGTGGCCGGGTTGCGGGTGAAGGCCACGCCCGTGGCGGAGGTGTCGCCCATGTTGCCGAACACCATGGCCTGCACGTTCACGGCGGTGCCCCAGGCGTCGGGGATCCCCTCGATGCGGCGGTACGAGACGGCCTTCTTGCCATTCCAGCTCTTGAACACCGCGCCGATGCCGCCCCAGAGCTGCTTCATCGGATCATCGGGGAAGGGGACGCCCAGCTCCTCCTGGACGCGCCGCTTGAAGCTCTCGGCCAGTTCCTGAAGGTTGGCGGCGGTCAGGTCGGTGTCGCTGGCATACTTCTTGATGTGCTTGTACTCGTCGAGGGCGGTATCGAGGAGCTTGCGGATGCCCACGCCCCTGGCGGGGTCGCGCCCTTCGGCCTTTTCCATCACGACATCGGCGTACATCATGATCAGGCGACGGTAGCTGTCCCACACGAAACGGGGGTTCCGGGTCTTGGCGATCATCGCCGGGATGGTGGTGCTCGACAGGCCGACATTCAGGACGGTATCCATCATGCCGGGCATGGAACTGCGCGCGCCCGAGCGGCACGAGACCAGCAACGGGTTCACGGGGTCGCCGTATTTCATCCCCATGGTGGCTTCGGTCTTGCGCAGCGCATCCAGAACCTGAGACTCCAACTCTGCGGGGAACCGCCCGCCCTGATCAAAATAGTCGGTGCAGCACGCCGTGGTCACGGTAAAACCAGCGGGGACCGGCAGGTTGAGATGACACATCTCGGCCAGATTGGCGCCCTTGCCGCCGAGCAGATTCTTGTCCTTGGCGTTACCCTCGGCGCACTTGCCGCCAAACGTGTAGACATATTTCATGGAATGATTCATCTCCTGTAGACGCAGCACGAGATTAGCCCGCCGCCGGTCCGGTCTGGTAATGGGTGGAAATTGGCAAACGGGCGGGAGTATAGGGCAGTTCAGGATAAAGGTCAAGGAGACCTTATACGTCAATCCGGATAATTTTCCGGATGAGCAGGCCGCCGCAGATGAGCATGATGATGACGGCGATGACGCTGATGATGCCGGTGCGGGATTGGAAGAAGGGGAGCATCATGCCGGGCTTGATGAACGTCAGGATGGCCGCGAGGGCGATCGGCATGGTGCCGACGACGATCCCCTGGAGGCGGCCCTGGGCGGTGAGCGTGCGGACGCGGTTCTCGATGCGCATCCGCTCGCGAATGGTGAGGCTGATGCGGTCAAAGACCTCGGTGAGGTTGCCGCCCGTCTTGCGGGCGATATCGATGGTGGTGATCACCAGGTTGAGGTCTTCGCTGCCCACGCGCTGCTCCATGTTCTGCATCGCCTCGTTGAACCCCATGCCGAGGCGGATCTGCTGGAGCATCACCTCGAATTCCTGGGCGATCGGGTTTTCGCCATTCTGCACCACGGTCTCGAAGGACTGGTTGATGCTGAAGCCGGCGCGGAGGGCGTTGCTCATGTGGGAGAGGGCGTCAACGAGCTGGACGTTGAACCGGCGGCGGCGGCGCGCGCGCAGAATGACGAGGATCTGGTTGGGCGCGAAGAGCGCGGCCATGCCGCCGGAAAGCCCGAGCGCCAGCCCCAGAAGCGTGACCGGGATGTTGGCCGGATTGAAGAAGGCGGCGTTGATGAGCAGGAACACGCCGGTGGCGACGGCCCAGCCGATCTCGCTCAGGCGGCGCGGCGGGATGAAGAGGAAGAGGTCCTCGAACTTGCGGGCGGTTTGTTCGGAATAGGTTCCCGAATAGGCCTGCGCGCCGGCGCCGAACGCCCGGAGCAGGACAAAGGCGAGTCCGCCGAAACTCAGGGCGAAAAGCCCGCAGCCGCCGATGGCGAGCAGGGTCGTTGCGCTCATGCCTCACCCCCGCAGCGGGCGTCCGGCTGGAAGATCGCCGGGTCGAGCTTCAGGCCGCGCGCCTTGAGCTGTTCGAAGAACGTGGGAACCGATCCGGTCGGGCGGTGCCGGCCGATGACCTGGCCGTCGCCGGTGATACCCGTCTGGCTGAAGGCAAAGATCTCCTGCATGACGATCTGGGCGCCTTCGAGGCCGACGACCTCGGTGATCGAGGTGACTTTGCGGCTGCCGTCGCTCATGCGCGAGATCTGGACGATGACATCGATCGCCGAGGCGATCTGCTCGCGGATGGCGCGCGAGGGGAGATCCATGCCCGCCATGAGCACGAGGGTCTCGACGCGCGAGATCACGTCGCGCGGCGAGTTGGCGTGCACCGTGGTGAGCGACCCATCATGCCCCGTGTTCATCGCCTGAAGCATGTCGAGCGCCTCGCCGCCGCGACATTCGCCCACGATGATCCGGTCGGGCCTCATGCGCAGGGCGTTGCGGACCAGGTCGCGGATGACGACCGCGCCGCGCCCCTCGATGTTGGGCGGCCGCGCCTCGAGACGGACCACGTGGGGCTGGGCGAGGCGGAGCTCCGCCGCGTCTTCAATGGTGATGATCCGGTCCTCTTCGGGGATGAAGGCGCTCAGGGTGTTGAGGAGCGTCGTCTTGCCCGAGCCGGTGCCGCCGGAGACGATGATGTTCTTGCGCAGCAGGACGCAGACGCGGAGCAGATCGATCATCGGCTGGCTCCACGAGCCGAAGCGGACGAGGTCCTGGTCGGTAAAGGCGATCTTTGAGAATTTCCGGATGGTGATGCACGGACCTGTGAGGGAGAGGGGATGGATGATCGCATTGACGCGCGAGCCGTCGGGGAGGCGGGCGTCGACATAGGGCTGGCTCTCGTCGATCCGCCGGCCGATCGGCGAGACGATCCGTTCGATGATGGCCAGCACCGAGGCATCATCCATGAAGGTGTCGCCCGTCAGTTCCACCCGGCCGCCGCGTTCGACGTAGATCTGCTGCGGGCCGTTGACCATGATTTCGGTTACGGAGTCGTCCTCCAGGAAATCATTCAGGGGGCCGAAGCCCATGGCCTCGTTGTAAATCTCCCGGGCGAGCCGGGCGGGATCGAGACCGGTCGGAAGGCGCTGCTTGTCCTGGATCTCGCGAATGATGGTGTCGAGGGTTTCGCGGGTCCGTTTTTGCAGCTCATCGGTGTTGACGCGCGAGCTGGTGAGCCGCTTGAGGTCGATCCGCTGCAGGACTTCGCGGTGAATCTGGTTTTTGACTTCGCGGCGGATCGCCGCCTGCGGATCGGCCGTCGGAGCGGGTCGGGATGCGGGTGTTCCGGCGACCGGCGGGGGCGTGGCCAGGGCGGGCGTGGCCGGGGCGGCCGGGGCCGGGACGCGCGGCGGAGGAGGAACCGGCGCGCGGGGCGCCGCGGCCGCCACGACGGCGGGGAGCGTGAGCGAGAGGGTGTAGGGACCGGCCACGATGGAGTGGGTGGCCGCGGTGAGCGGGCGGCACCCGTGGAGGATGGCGCCGTCGAGGCGGGTCCCGTTGCTCGATTCGAGATCCTCGATGGCCGATCCTTCCGGAGAAAGCGTCAGAACGGCATGACGCTCGCTCACTTCGGGAGAGCGGAGGCGGATGCCGCAACCTTCGCCGCGCCCGATCAGGTAGATGCCGGGCTGGAGGTCGAAAGCGGCCGGCGGTTGGTCAGGGCGGACAATGGCGAGTTTGAAAGTCATGGGTCAGGGGAGAAGAGTCAGTTGGTGCGTTTGCGCAGGAGATCCTGACGGGCGAGGTTGAGCTTCTTGATCGCCTCCTGAATGTGATCGAAATTGACGCGCGGGGGGTCGTTCTCGACGGCGACGTCGGTGGAGTTGCGCAGGGCCAGCACCAGGCGCCCCTTGATCTGTTCGGCGAAGACGAGCAGTTCGGCCTCGCGGGGGGTTACGGAAAGGGTGACGGTGTTGTAGGATCCCGAGCGGCTGGTCGCGCTGAAGGTTTTTGCGGTTTCGCGGCCCGTGGCGAGGATGGTGACGTTCTGGAGCACGGTGAGGGTCACCAGTTCCAGTTCGAGCGGATTGCGCGCGGAGGGGAAGCTGAAGGTGCCGAGGACGTCGACCCGGTCGTTGGGACGGACCATGCCGCTGACCGAGGCGGCGCCGCTGACATTGATCGAGAGGGCGCGCATCTGATTCGGGATGTCGTCGGCCATGCCGCGCGAGCCGGGCGCGCCGCCATCGAGATCATTCCAGTAGACGGGCGAGAGATGCTCCAGCAGACGCATCGTTTTGCGTCCGAACAGGAACTGGGCGTCTTCGCTGAGGATCGCATGGCCGCGGACGCCGCTTTCCGGAACGGCATTCACGCCGAGGTCGGTGTGTTGCAGCACGGTGCCTGCAGGGAGGTCGCGCTTGACCACCACGATATCGATCATCCGCTGGGATTTCCGGAAATCGGCAATCACTTTGGCGACCTCTCTGTCCTTGGCGTTGAGATACTGCTTGGTGAACAGGGCGGCCAGGATGCCGATGACGACGGAGATGATCAGAATGAGTTTTTGTTTCATAGGCGGCACTTCCGATGCTGAATGGGACGGGGAGAGTTTACTGCGATTGCCCGATGCGTTGCAAGAGCGTAATGCGGGTGGCGCCCGGGGTGTCGTCAGGCTGGGTCAGGACGGCGCAGGTGGCCTGACGGCGCTGATACAGCGCAAACGAGCGGGTCGGAGGAGCGGCGAGCGCCCAGCCGGCCGCGATCAACAGACCGCTCATTTCACGCGCGGCCACCTCAGGCGGACTGGGGACGGTGGCCGTGACGAGGGTGGCGCGGGTGGCGGCGAGGGTGGCGGTGAAGGTCAACGCCGCGTTGGCCGGCCGCGGGAGGTCGGGCCAACTCGGTTCATCGGCGCGATCCGGGCGCGGCGGCTTCCGGGTGATCAGGATCGCGAGGGTTTTGTCGGGGTGAGCCGGGAGGATCAGGAGATGAAACCGGTCCGCGCCGGACGCCCCGGTGATCAAAAGCCCGTCGGCGGAGGTTTGCGGCGGGGCGATCCCGAGCGCGCGCGACAGTTCGGCGGCACGCTCGGCAGGGGAGCCGGAGAAGCCGAAGGCGGTGATCTGGGCCGGTTCGCCGTTGACCGTGGCATCCGAACGATAGACGGCTTCGCCGCCGATGGCGGCGAGGCGATCAGCGGCGCTGCCGCCGAGGGTGCGGAAGACATCGGCCAGCAGCGCCGTGGCGGCTGCTGCGGCGACCAGAATCATCCAGACGCGGAGCCGGCGCATCAGTAGAGCCCTCCCAGCAGCGGCATCCAGACGGTGTGGCGGACGGTGATGGTGGGAATGTCCTGCCTATTGCTCGAAAGGACAAACGTCCGGAAGGCGGGGTCGATGTCAACGGTGTCCGAGCGTCCGACATGAATAAAGCCCAATTCGGCTGTCGGCGTAAGCGATTCGTACATCCGCAGCATCGGATTTTCACGTTGGAGCGGGTTGAGGAGATCCCAATCAACCGAGTTGCTGACGGAACGATCAGCGATGATGGAGAGGGTTTTCGACGATCCCGTAATCAGGGTATCGTCATCCGACGACTCCGTAATCGGGATGTCGTCATCGGTGTGACGGATACCGTCGCCCCCGTCGTCCCACGTGAGGATGTACGCTGGCGTCGAGTTGCTGGAACTCCCGCTCAACGCCAGTTCGCCAACCTCGCCGCGAATGGTCGTGGTCAAGCCGCGGTGGGCGTTGGAGGCGTAGAAATACTGGATGCCGCCGGCGAAGATGATGACAATGACGACGATCCCGATGATCAACTCGACGAAGGCCTGTCCGTTGCGGGGGTTAGTGTCCACGGCGCGTCCCTCCTCCACGGCTGCCGCCAGATCCACTGGGCGGGACGATGCATGCGGCGCTGTTGGTCAGGAGATAGTTGGCGCCGAGAGCCCGGAACTCTTCCTTTTCCCAGATCTTCAGCACATCGCAATACTTGCATCCCGATTGGAGGGTGCCGGTAGCGACGTAAATCGGCAGATGATTGGTAGGATCCGAAAAACACGGCACTCTCAAGGTAACATGACGACGCCAGTCAATATCGAAAAACCCATCACTGCCGACCGAGGCGGCGTCGATGGGGATGAGGCGGATGTCACGGTAGGCGGGGAGAACGAGCGACCAGGTGTCGGGACGGATACGCTTGCCGTCGGCAACCAAATAGCCGAAGGGCTTGGCGGCGGCGGTCCAGAGAATAGTGTCGGGGTGGCTTGAACCGTCCAGAACGGGGGTCAGGCGGGAGGCGACCGTTTCGACGCGGATGACGGCATCGGCGCCGCTGTAATCATACTCCTCCAGAACCGGTCCGGTGATCGGAAAGTGGTCGGGGCCGTCGGGATCCATGATCGCCCAGGTGCCCCAGCGGCCGGGGTTGTAGGCATACCACGACTGGACGGTTTGGGTCGCCTGGGTGGTGATGAGCGTGGAATCGAGCCCGGCTTGCGTGGCGAGGTTCGTGAGCGCGGGGGTGTCGACGACGTGGTCCAGAACCAACGACGCCCGGTTCAGATGGAGGGGGAAGAATTCGGCATTCTCAAAGTTGTGCGTAGTTTCTGAGGGAAGCGGATCCCAGAAGGTGTGATCGGTGTAATTGGTGAGGAGATCGGGGTAGTTGTGGTAAAACCAACACCAATTTCCACTGGCGACGGCTTCGTAGAACGCACGCTGGAGGAGGATATGGCCACCGATGGCGTCGGCGTACAACTGGGCATTGTCCGGACCGGCGGCGATGCCGTCGTCGGCGATGGCTTTGAGCATGTCGGCGTAGTCCGTCCAAGCGCCGGAATAGGGTTCGGGATACCCGCAGCCCTCTTGGGTGTACTCGTTGCGCACGGTATTGGCGTGCTCCAGAATGATCGCGGTATAGTTGGAGTTGGCATAGACGCCGTTGAGCTTCGCGGTTTGCTGGGAGGCGGCGAAGGCGGCCATGGGGCCGGTGAAGCAGAGGCGCGCCTGCATGTTGACGAGGGCGTCGTCGGCCGCCTCATTTCCGTCGCTGATGGCGAGCGCGCGCAGCAGGTTGGCCTCGCCGATCAGGTTGAGCGTGGAGCCCTGCCAACGGGCGGCGGCCAGAACGGAGGCGTCGCCTGCGTCCTGACTCTTGCCCTTCATAAAGACGATGCGGCGAATGTCGACAGACCACAGCACCATGAAAGCCAGCACGACGAGCGCCATCAGCAAGAAGATGGCGATCTGGCCGGTTCGGCGGGCGGCGTCCGGTGGCGTTGTGGGATGTGCGGACATGGGTGTCAGTAGTCCTGGTCATCGAGATAGAGGGAATAATGGTTTTCGATATCGGCGGCGCCTTCGAGGTGCAGGTGCTCGACCTCGCGACCGTCCAGAATGCCGCTCCCGCCGCGAATGACGGAAATGAGCATGTCGAGCGGCTGGCGAACGCGAACACGGATGGAGGCCGGATGGTCGATGTCATCCGCATACTGCAGTGATAGGTCGTCGTCCCACCCCTCGTAATCCAGAATGGCTTCGGCCCACTCCTGCCAAGGCGCATAAAGATAATCGGGGATGCGGTTCAATTCCATGCCGACCTTGGGCGATGCGGGCGTGGATTTGAGCGCCATGTCCCAGACCTCCCCCGGAGTCATGAGTTTCCAGGAATGATTGAGAATGGGATCGGCGTCCACGGAGATGGAGGCCGGTTCGAGCAGCCGCCCCGCATTGGGGATCGCCGCCACGCGCATCGCCTTCTTCACCATCCACTGGTTGAAGCCGACGGTGCGGGCCCGCGCCGCGCGCGCGGCGGCGTGATCCAGCACGTCGCGTGAAGCGAACCCCAGACACAATTGGAAAAAGAGAAAGAAGAGGAGGCAGATGAAGATCAGCGCCACGCACGACTCCACCATGGCCTGCCCGCACCGGCGGCGACATGCATCGACACCTCTGGCCGCCCCCGTTGACATGGTATCCTATGCCCGTCTAGGGAGTACCGACAGTCCCGTCTTCTTGGAGATCTTTGATCGGGTTGTCACTGAGTGACGTATAGGCATCACTCGCCTCGCCACCGATAGTTTCATCCAAGGCGGATGTCGCACCGGCAGTCTTCTTGCCAATGGCCTTGCCAAACTTGGAGAAGAGCGCGATCAGGGTGATGGCAATCAGGACGACGATGATGATATACTCGACCATCGTCTGGCCTTTTCGTGAGGACATGCGCATAGGCGCTCCTTTCCGCCTGACGGCGGGTGCTGTGCGTTCATGGGTATTCGGACGCCACGAGGTCCAAAACCCGGTTTGACTGCTGTCGCAAGGTGTACATGAGGACGCCCAAGGCGGTGAGCGCGGCAAACAACGAGACAAAGACTATGACGTACTCGACCATCGCCTGCCCGCCACGCCGCGACCGCATCGGCTTGTGAATCCACCCACGTATCACCACTAACAACGGCGCAACCATGCAATCATTGTAGGGCAGGCGGTGCGGAAAGGCAACAAGTATTATTGGCGGGTTCAGACCAGAGCAGGGCATCATATTTTCAGACACTTTTTCAGTTTTGGCTCCGTTTTCTTACTCCTCAAAGCGGT
>CAZDLY010000061.1:0-13151 GCA_964506575.1 uncultured Akkermansia sp.
CTTTCGCCTTTCCTCGCACTGAACTGCCGCCCCCCCCTGTCGCTAACCGATTACCGGTTCGCCCCGCTATTTCGTTGTTTATCCCAATCGAACTGTGCTACACTCTGCCCCGATTTGCACGGAAGGAGTGTGGACGATGGAAAAGAAAACCGGAACCTGGACCGAGAAGAAAGGGTTGGCGCAGATGCTCAAGGGCGGCGTCATCATGGACGTGGTGACCGCCGAACAGGCCAGAATCGCCGAAGAGGCCGGCGCCTGCGCCGTCATGGCGCTCGAACGCGTGCCCGCCGACATCCGCGCGCAGGGCGGCGTCGCCCGCATGTCCGACCCCGATCTGATCGAGCAGATCATGGCGGCCGTGACGATCCCCGTGATGGCCAAGTGCCGCATCGGCCACTTTGTCGAGGCGCAGATTCTCCAGGCGATCGGCGTGGATTACATCGACGAGTCGGAGGTGCTGACCCCCGCCGACGAGGCCCACCACATTGACAAGAACCGCTTCGGCGTCCCCTTTGTCTGCGGCTGCCGCAACCTCGGCGAGGCGCTGCGCCGCATCGGCGAAGGCGCCGCGATGATCCGCACCAAGGGCGAGGCCGGCACGGGCGACGTGGTCGAGGCGGTCCGCCACGCCCGCACGGTGCTGGGCGAGATCCGCCGCCTGACGACGCTGGCCGACGAGGAGCTGATGGCGTATGCCAAGGAGATCGGCGCGCCTGTCGAATGGCTCCGGGAGACCAAGCGGCTGGGTCGCATGCCGGTGGTGAATTTCGCCGCAGGCGGCGTGGCCACGCCCGCCGACGCCGCGCTGATGATGCAGCTCGGCGTGGACGGCGTCTTCGTCGGCTCCGGCATCTTCAAGAGCGGCGAGCCGGCCAGACGGGCGGCCGCGATCGTCAAGTCGGTGACCCATTTCCAGGACGCCGCCATTCTCGCGGAGGTGAGCCGCAACCTCGGCGAGGCGATGGTCGGCCGGACCGTCGCGCAGTTGCCCGCCGCGGAGCGCCTCGCGGGGCGCGGTTGGTGATATGAAGATCGGCGTGCTGGCGTTGCAGGGCGCGTTTGCGGAACACATCGTCATGCTCCGGCGGCTGGGCGTGGCCGCCGCCGAGGTCCGCCTCGCCGCCCAGCTCGATGCAGTGGACGGCCTGATCATCCCGGGCGGCGAGTCGACCACCATCGGCAAGCTCGCCACCGATTTCGGCCTCATCGAGCCGCTGCGGCGGTTTGGACGGGACCGCGCGATCTGGGGCACGTGCGCGGGCGCGATCTTCCTCGCCCGGACGGTCGTCGGCCGCGCGCAGCCGCTCCTCGGCCTGATGGACATCACCGTCACGCGCAACGCCTTCGGCCGCCAGATCGACTCGTTCGAGACGGATCTCGACCTCTCGGGTTTCGGCGAGGGGATGGCCGGTCAGCCGCCCTACCACGCCGTCTTCATCCGCGCCCCGCTGATCAACGCCGTCGGCCCCGCGGCGCGGGCCATCGTCACGCTGCCCGACGGCCGGATCGTCGCGGCCCGTCAGGGCCGTCTCCTCGCGACATCCTTCCATCCCGAGCTGACCGACGACACCCGCTGCCACGCCGCCTTTCTCACCCTGGCATCATGACCACACTCCCACGCGCCGCCCGTTACGCCGCCACGCTCTCCCCTCCCGGCATGCCCCAGGGGGTGGGCGAGGCGGAGTTTGCAGACGACGGCCCGCGCTGGTCCGAACGCCATCTGCAGTGCGTCTGGTTCGACGACCGCCTCCGCCCCGCGCCGCTCGCCGCCGTCGACGGCACGCCGGTCACCGTGCTCGAACCCGGCCGCTGGAACCTCGAGGCCGGCCCCGATTTTCTCGGCGCCACGCTCGAAACCGCCGGCGGCGTCCGCCTCACCGGCGATGTCGAGGTCCACGTGACCCCCCGCGACTGGGATGCCCACCGCCATGCTGCGAACCCCCTCTACCGGAATCTCGTCGCCCATGTGACCTACGCGGCCGACCCGCCGCCGGTGACGCTGCCGGCGGACGTCCTCCGCCTGTCGCTCGCCCGCGCGCTCTGCGGCAACCCCGCCTTCAGCTTTGACGACATCGACCTCACGGCCTATCCCCACGCCGTCCTGCCGGTCACGCCGCGCCCCTGCGCGACCGCCTTGGCGGCCCATCCCGACCGGGCCCTCACCCTCCTCGATGCGGCGGGCGAGTTCCGCATCCAGGCCAAGGCTCGGCGCCTGATGGCCCGGTTCCGTCAAAACGCCGATCGCCGCCAGACCCTCTATGAGGAACTGCTCGCCGCGCTGGGCTACAAGCAGAACGCCGCCCCGTTCCGGCGGCTGGCGCAGCGCCTGCCGGTGAGCGACTGGGACCCCGATGCGGGCGCCGCCAACGCCTATGGCCGCCTCCTCGGCGCGGCCGGGCTCCTCCCGCCGCCCGATGACAGCGCCGATCCCGTCCTGCGGCCGTTCGTCCGCGGGCTCTGGGACTACTGGTGGCGCCATCCGGTCGCCGACCCCCTGCCCGCCGACGCCTGGGTGCGCCACGGCCTGCGGCCCCAGAACAGCCCCGTCCGGCGTCTGGCCGCGGCGGCCGCGCTGTTCACGGGTCGCCACACCATTCTGGACCGGCTCGCCACGCTCCCCGCCACCCCGCCGCAGGCCTGGTTCCGTTCGGCCGGTCTCCTCTTCGAGAGCTGCGCGTGCTGGCCGTTCTGGGATGACCGTCTCACCCTCTCCGGACCGCCGACGCCCGGCGCGGGCGCGCTCCTCGGCCCCAACCGCATCGCCGCCATGATCCTCAACGTGATCATCCCGTGGTTTGCCGCCGAAGACCGCCTGGACCCCAACATCCTCGACCAGCTTCCCCCCGAAGACCTCTCCGCGCCGGTCCGCGCCACGGCTTTCCGCCTCTTCGGCCGCGACCACAATCCCGCCCTGCTCTACGCCAACAACGGTTTGCGTATTCAGGGACTCCTTCAGATACATGCCGATTTCTGCCTCAGCGCGCGGGCCGGGTGCGCGGGCTGCCCGCTGGCGGAACGGCTGGGGTAGGGGTGTTGCCGACCTGCTCCCGGCAATGCCTGCGGATGAACCGGGACTGGGGGTCGGACGGCAGCGCCCGCTCACAGGCGTCTGCCGCCGCCAGCGCCTCGTCATGCCGGCCGAGCGCCAGCGCCGTGAGGGCGATCATCCCCTGGGCGTTGGGCTCGCGCGGATTGGCGGCCGCGGCCTGCCGGGCCGTGATGAGCGCGGCGCCCGGCTGCTTCAAGCCGTTCTGGCACGCGGCGAGGATGAGCAGACCCGCGTAATCGTTGGGCGCGAGGGCCAGCCCCTCGCGCGCCAGGCGGACGCCTGCGGCGCAATCGCCCCGTGCCCGCGCCTGCTCCGCCTGGTTGAAGAGCCGGATCGCCGGCGCGATCGCCCGCAGCGCCGCCGTGCGCTCCCGGAACCGGGCCTCGTTGGACGACCGTTCGGCAGCCGGATACGCGGTCGCCTGGCGCCGGGCCGACTCCAGCCGTTCGGCGCTCATCGGGTGCGACGAGAAGAGCCGCTCGACCAGCAGCGGATTGCCCGCGCCGAGCCGGGTCAGCACGGTCATCACCCCCACCATCCCCTGGGGGTTGTAACCGGCCGCCACCAGATAGTTCATGCCGATGGCGTCGGCTTCCCGCTCCTGATCGCGGCTGTAGCGGGCCAGACCGGCGCCGCCGAGGAGTTGTCCGCCCGTCATCACCAGATCGGTGTAGGCCGACTCCCGGGCCTGCAGCGCAGCCCCGCCCAGGCCGAGCGCGGCCGAGAACAGCGTGCTCCGCGTGATCGCCCGGGCCGTGTGGCGGGCGTTGACATGCGCCAGCTCGTGTCCGAGCAGCGCTGCCAGTTCGGCCTCGTTGTTCAGTTCAACCAGCAGTCCGCGCGTGATGGCGATCGTCCCGCCCGGGAAGGCATAGGCGTTGGCGTAGACCGCGTTGACCACGCGGAACGAATAGGGCATCTGCGGCCGGTGGCAGTGCTGCGCGAGTGTGCGACCCACGTCGGACACGTAGGCGTTCAGCGCCGCATCCTGCACCGCGCCATAGTCGGACGAGAGCTGCCCCGGCGACGCCTGCCGGTCGATGGCGATCTCCTCGGCGGGCGAGACCAGCATCAGTTCCGAGCGCCCGGTCACCGGGTTGGTCGCACATCCCGCCGCCGCCCCCAGGAGCGCGGCGACACCCATCACCTGAGCCATAAACCGCACGCGTTTCATTTCACACCCTCCGGAACGGAACCGATGGCGGGGTCCGCCGGCGACGGCAGGCGGTCGCCGACGCGGAGCGGATGTCCGCACAGCAGTGCCTGACCGCTCATGCGGCGGGCGCCCTCGGGCTGCGCCTCCAGCAGCCGCAGACCGCCGCGGCCCGTCAGCACCACGGGACCCTCGCCCGACACGTCGCACACCGTGCCGGGCGGAAAGCCGCCCGGCGCGACCCGGTCCGGCAGCGCCTCGGACTTCAGCACCTTGAGCCGCATCAGCGCCCCGCCCTTTTGCGCTTGCGGCAGCCAGGTGAAACAGCCCGGCCATGGGTTGAAGGCGCGGACGCGGAGGGCCAACTCCGACGCCGGGCGCGTCCAGTCCATCGCCCCATCCTGCTTGCACAGCTTGGGGGCGAACGTCGCCAGGGCCGCATCTTGCGGCGTGCGCTGCAACTGCCCCGTCTCCGCCTGGCGCACCACCCGCAGCAGCGCCACCGAGCCGCGGAGCGCCAGCCGCTCGAGCAGCGACTGTGCGGTGTCGTCGCGCAGGATCGGTTCGACGGACTGCATCAGCAGGTCGCCGCTGTCCATCCCCTCGTCCATCATCATGACCGTGACGCCGGTGACCGTCTCGCCGGCCGCGATGGCGCGCTGGACCGGCGCGGCGCCGCGATAGCGCGGCAACAGCGACAGGTGGATGTTGATGCATCCCAGCGGCGGGAGCGTCAGGATCGTCTTCCCCAGAAACTGCCCGTAAGCCACCACGACGATCAGGTCGGGCGCCCATGCGCGAAGCTGCTCAATGACCTCCGGCCGGTTGACCTTTTCGGGCGAGATCACCGTCAACGCATTCACATGCGCCTTGGCCTTGCAGGGACACGGCATGAAATGCTGGCGCCGTCCGCACGGGCGGTCGGGCTGTGTCACCACGCCCACCACCACGGCGGTCCGCATGTAGACGAGGGCGTCAAGCATCACCGCCGACGTCTCGGCCGAACCCATGAACACAATGCGCATCACCACCATTCCCTTTGCATGAGCCGCGCGCAAATCCGGCCGCGGCGGTGTTTACTATAGCGTGTTGGCCGGGTCACCGGCAATCCGCAAAAATCCCGAGTCCGCTCTTGCGTGCGACCCGACACAGGGGATACAATAACCAGAACATGTTATAAAAGCGGGAAAGCGGGATGGTTATGATCAGGTACCACGTCGTTCTTTTGCTTGGCGCGATTCTGGCGGGTTGCGGGAATCCGGCGCCGCCGCCGGAGCTGGCGGCCCGGAAGCCGGAGCCGGCGGAAACTGTGCGCGCGGCCGTGAAAACCAACGGGCTTCCGGCTCCGGCGGCGCCCGTCACCCAGGCAACGGCTGCGGTCGTGAGCGTGGTGATCCCCGAGCCAGCCCGGATGCCCGCCGGGGCGCCGGACTTTGAGGGCCGGCTGGCGGAACTCAACGCCCTCATCAGCAACACCGATTTCGGCGAGGCGATCCGGCTGGGCCGGGAGATGCAGAGCGCGTTCCAGGAAACGGAGCAGTATGACCGGGTGGCCGATGTCCTGCGCCGTCTGGCCGAATACCGGCGGGACGCCCCCCCGCTGGTGATCGCCGTCAGGAACCTGGCGGCGGCCGATTCACGGATGGCGCAAGCGGCGCAGGACGAGCTTGAAGCGGCGGACGAGCTGGGCCTCATTTTTCTCCGGCATGCCTTGCGCACACAGCCGGCGCCGGCCGCCTTGGCGGCCGCCGAGCTGCTCCTCGCCCTGAACGACACCGAGGCGATCCCCGTTTTCATGAGCCACGTGAAAACGAATTCGGTTTCACCGCTCGGCCGCGCCTCGGTCCGGGCGCTTGCAATCATGGCCAAAAGCCTGCCGCCCGATGTGGCGCCGGCCTGCTTCGAGATCGTGCGGAACGACACGACCTTCGGCGCGACGCCGGTGTTCGACATTCTGGAGGCCGTCTTTCTGCGCACGTGCGAACGGGATGAAGCCCGGTTCAACGAACGG
Organism: uncultured Akkermansia sp.; assembly: GCA_964506575.1. Classification (GTDB taxonomy): domain Bacteria; phylum Verrucomicrobiota; class Kiritimatiellia; order RFP12; family JAAYNR01; genus VGWG01. Next base: position 6,214 of record CAZDLY010000061.1, read on the forward strand.
GTGGGCTGCGCGGAAGGGACCGATGTGCTGCGCGCGCGTCTCCAGGCGGCCCTGCTCTCGACGAACGCGGCGGCCCGGGCGTCGGCGTGCGCCGGTTCGCCCGAGTTCCTTCCCCTGATGAACGGTCTTCGGGCGACCTACTACGCCGATACGACGTTTGGCGCGCGCGTTCTCGACCGCAACGAGACCCAGCCCCGGGTGGAGATCGCCAGCAGGGCGTTCCCCGTGCCCGGAGGGGGGGTCAACGCGCTCTCCGCCCGCTGGAGCGGCGATCTGCTGGTGCGTCAGGCCGGTGAATACGTATTCACCCTGCAGTGCGGGCCTTCCGCCACTCAGACGACCCGGTTGTGGGTCGACGAAGAGAACCTGTCGGCCGTTGATAACTGGGGGAATCGGGGTTGGCAGCCGCAGACGCTCAAGAAGGCGCTTTCGAACGGATGGCACACCGTCCGGCTGGAATACACCAAGACCAACAATACGCCGGACGGGTCCATCCGGTTCGTCTGGGCCGGGCCATCCGCCGTGATGCGGTCGCGGCCGTGGCCGGAGGAGATTGATGCCACCGCGCGCGCGATATCGGATCTGGCCTCGACCAACGCAACCGCCGTGCGCGCGGCCCGGGATCGGCTGGGAGCCGCCTCGGACTTCGGCAAGCTGTTCTTGCATGACGCGTTGAAGGCCGGATCGGGCGAACGCGCCGCGCGCGTATTTGAGATTCTTACCGGCATGCGCGACACGGACGTGGTGTCGGTCTTTCTGGCGCGTCTGAAGACGGAAAAAGATGCGACGATGATTGCTGGGCTCACGGACGCGCTCTGCGAACTGGCGGGGGTCATCAAGCCGGACGTTTTTCCGGGGTTGTACCGCGCGGCGCTGGCGCCGGATGCCGGGGAGATGAACCCCTGCGCCTCGATCCTGTGCGCGGCGCTGCTGGCGCGCCAGGGCGACGCGGAGGCGTTCAACACGCTGGTCAAGGACGCCCAGGGCTATCAGGCGCTGACCCGGCACGTGCAGGCCGCGCTGGCCTCCACGTCCGACGAGGCCGTCCGCCGGGCGTGTTTGCGCGGCGCGCCCATCGCCCCCGTCATGCCGGGGCTGCTGGGACGGTATCATGCCGGGCAGGCGTTCATCCTCCCCGTGCTCGAGACCGTCGATCCGCAGGTCAACGTGCCCAACCGGGAGTTCCGCTTCCCGGACAAGCGGCAGGACGACATCTCGGTGCGCTGGACCGGATTCCTGACCATCCGCGCGCCGGGGTCCTACACCGTCATCGTCAACGCGCACGGCGTCGCGAACGTGTGGGTGGATGATCAGCTGGTGGCGCAAAGCCAGGGGTGGGCGGAGAACCGGAAGGATGCGGTCAAGCTGGCCGCTGGCTGGCACAAGCTGCGGGTGGACTTCTGGCAGGCCAGCGGCTACAGCCAGGTGCAGCTCTCCTGGATTCCGCCGGGCCGTTCCCGCGAAGTGATTCCGGCGGCCGTGCTGAAGACCCCTCCCGCGGCGTCCTTACTCGCTCAGATCGAGAAGACCGTGGCCGGTCTCCCAACCGCAAAACCGGAGGAGCTGGCCGCCGCCGCCGCCCTGCTGAGAAGTTACGGCGGCGTCTCGGGATTCTACCTGGACCGCGCCCTGCGGCGGGCGAATCCGGAAGGGATCGCGCCCCTCGTGACGATGCTGGTTGAAATGCGGGACGTCTCGCTGGCCGGCAGGATTCGCGAGATGCGCAAGACCTCGGCGCCCCTGGCGCCCAAGATCGACGCCTGTCTGGCCGATCTGGCGGTGAAAGGCGCGCCGAGCCAGGCGCCCTGGTTCTACGCCGTCATGAAGGCCGACACCGACAATGCCTTCCCGATGTGCGGGCCGTTCCTCTCCAAGGTGATGCAGGAGACCTGCAAGAATGACGGCAACGCGTTCAATGCGCTCGTGGGGGACCCGCAGGGGCAGGCCACCCTCAAGGCCTTCCTCGACAAAATGTCCAAGCCGAATCCCAAGTGACAGACGTCCCCATCAGGGGAACAGGAACGACTCATGATCGCATTTGTGCGTGGAACCTTGTTTGAAAAAAAGCCCATGACGGCCTGGATCGATGTCCAGGGCGTGGGCTACGAAGTGATGATCACGCTGGGCACCTACGACCGGCTGCCCGCCGTGGGGCAGCCCTGTCTGCTCCACACCTGCCACATCATCCGCGAGGACGCGCATCTGCTGTACGGGTTTCATGACCGCGACGAAAAGTCCACGTTCGAGCTGCTGATCACCGTTAACGGCGTCGGACCCAAGGTGGCGCTGGCGATCCTCAACGGCCTGCCCGTCGCCGATCTCCGGGCCGCGATCGCCGAGGGCAATGTCAAACGCCTGAGCACCGTTCACGGCGTCGGCAAGAAGACCGCCGAACGGCTGGTCGTGGAACTGCGCGACAAGATCGATCCCGCCGAAGCGTTTGCCGCGCAGATCCTGGCGCACCCCGGAGGCGATTCCGCCGTCCTGCGCGACACGGTGCTCGCGCTCACCCAGCTCGGCTTTGCGCACGACCAGGCCCGCAAGAAAGTCCAGGCCGCGCTCGACGCCGGCGCCGATCCCTCCAACACCGAGGCGCTGCTCAAGAAGGCCCTCGCCGGGCGCTGAGCCGGGAGGCTCAGCGTGAGGCTCAGACAAACCGGCGCTTCAGGCGTCCCCGGTACTTGTCGATCGCCCAGCGCACCATCTCGAACGGCTCGCGGACGCCAAACAGCAGCGCGCCGGCGACTCCGCCGGCCAGGCCGCCGCCGCCGCCCGCCGCCAGATGGATGAGATCGCTCATCCGTCGCCCCGCGTGCAACGCGTCCGGCAGCGCGTCGGTCCCCCGCATCGCCGCCCAGGCACCCGCGCCCGCCACCAGCGAGGCCAGCCCCACACGCGCCAGGAACAGCAGCGTCGGCCGGAGCGGAAAGACGGGCGTCGACGCACGCAGCAGTCCGATCAGGGCCACGCTCTTCAGCGTGCGGGACAGCGCAAACCCGCCCGCAATGATCCCCAGCAGCAGCAGGTCGTTGCCCTGGCACAGCCGCAGCCCGGTCCAGCTCACCGCCATGCTGAACGCGGAGAAGAGCAGGCCGACCACCACCACCGACGTCGTGCGGCGATTGGCGAAGAACGCCTGCATCACCAGGGCCTCGACCGCCGCCGCCGGCAGCACAAAGGTGTAACAGGCGGTTGACAGCGCGGTGCGGACGACCGCCAGCTCCTGAAATTCACCGCCCGTGAAAATCAGCGAGGTCAGCGGGACGGCCACCAGCGCCATCACCACGGAGAACGGGATGAAGACGGCCAGCAGCATCCGGCCGGAACGCGTGATCACCTCGCCGAGGCGGACATGATCCTTGCGATCCACCAGTTCGCAGAAGAAGGGGAACGCCGCGATGCTCAGCGTGTAGGGCACCATCCAGTGGATCGTCCCCTGCAGTTTGCGCCCCATGGAATTCGCCTGCATCAGTCCGACGGCTTCGAGCGGACTCAGGATATAGACGTTGTTAAACACATCGCGCACCTTGGCGAAGAGGATTCCCGCCAGGAGCGGCAGGGCCAGCCACAGCATGGCGCGCACCGCCGGGTCGTTGAGATGGAGCCGGAGCCGGAAGAATCCCGCCTTGTCGTGAAGACCGATCAGGTGGGTGGCGAGCTTAAGCACGCTGCCGAGGAGCAGCCCCGCGAGCAGTCCGTAGGCGGCGTGTTCGCGGCCGAACCACAGCACGCCGCCCAGCACGCCCGCCACGGCGGCAAACTTCCAGACCGCGTCCCCGAACGCCGCCAGAAAAAACCGCTTGTAGCCATTGAGGATGACGTAGGTCGTCGATCCCAGGGTCAGGCCGAACAGCGCCGGCGCGAGCATCCTCACGGCGTCACGCCCCAGCCGGATCTGCTCGGCATTCCGCTCGACGGTCCACTCCGTCCAGAACCCCACGGCCCAGCCTGGCGCGAGGATCAACGTGGCGACCACGGGAATCAGGATCAGCACCTGCAGGGTGAGGATCGTATTGGCGAAACGCCAGGCCGTCCGGTCGCCCCGCTCCTGGTATTCGCGCATGAACACCGGCAGGAAGGAGGGGCCGATCACCTCCTCGCCGATCAGGAACAGGCTGAAGATGCAGTTCTCAAAGGCAAAGGCGTAAACCGCATCATAGGTCGCGCCGGGCAGGTAGTGCCCCATGGCCTTGGCCTGAATCAGTCCGGCCAGCTTGAACAGCAGGTGGGCGATCCCGACAACCATGCCGGCCCGGATGATCCGCTGGGCCGGCGTCTTTTTTTCGTGCTCTATCACCGACATCCCATACCCGTACTTTCAGGATGGAGATTACTGCCCGTCCCGGGTCCACAGTTCCAGCGTGGTCCATCCCTGGCCAAAATCGCGCACCTCGCCCGTTCGGCTGTAGCGCCGGGCCAGCGCCTCGCGCAGGCTGCGCTGCTCGGCCGCGTCAAGCTCGGTCATCGCGGGCGCGCCGATCGCAAACGCATAGCCACTGGTCGCGGCATCGGGCGCGTCGGTCGTGGCGATCACCTCCAGCAGATGCGCGCGGTTGAGTACAAGCACGCGCCGTGCCTGATCGGCGTCGAGATCCGGAAAATAGCCGAATGGCCCCATTTCCAGGCCGGCGGGGACCCGGCGTCCGCTCTCCACGGCGAGATAGACATCCTGAGTCAGCAGCAGGGGCGCCGTCTCGCGCGTTCCGGGTCGCTTGAGGGCCGCGCCCACCCGCCGCAGAACCGCCAGATCGGGCGTTTTCTTCTGCACGACCCAGAACCGGTCCTGCCGGATCACGAACCACTCCTGGACCAGGGGCGAAGCCGCGGTGGCGAGGCCGCAGAACGCCAGAACCGCCCAGACCGCCGCCGCCCGCGCGGCCGCGGGCGCTGCGCACCGTCCCGCCGCGCCCATCAGCCAGGTCGCCGCCGCCGCCGCCGCCAGCGGCATCACCGGCACCTGGTAGTCGTCATAGGGGTACGGGCTGGCCAGGTGCACCGCCGCAACCGCCCCGGCCACCCAGAGCCAGAGCGAGGGCCAGGCCACGACGTCGGTGCGGCCGCCGCCTGCGTCCTGTCGTGAGCATCCGGCCAGCCGCCAGGCGGCCGCCACGACCGCCAGCCCCGCGAGCGGCAGATAGCCGCGGAGCAGGCGGGCGACCGAGCCGGCGACGAACAGCGCCCCTCCGCCCGCGCGACCCGTGTGGAACGTTTGCGCAAAGCGGAACCCCTCGGGCGCGGCCAGCACAAAGGGACCGTAGACCATCGCCAGACCGATCGCGCCGCCGATCCCAAACGCCAGCCAGGCCAAACCCAGACGCCGCCGGTTGGCCAGCAGCCACAGCCCCGCCGCCGCCAGGGCCGCCCCCAGCGAGAGGCGCGTTCCGGCGGCCGCCGCGAGCAGCACGCCGGCCCCCGCCGCCCACGCCAGACCCGCGCGCCCGCCACGCTCACAACGGGTCAGCGCCAGCAGGCCGCCCGCCAGCAGCAGGCCCGCGAGCGCATAGGTCTTGGGGATCGCCGTGAAATAGGCGTGATAGACCCCGCCCGCCGCGAGCGTGAAAGCCGTGACGCCCGCCGCCAGCCGTCCCCCCGGCGCCGTGCCGCGCGCGGCCAGCAGCGCCACCAGCACCGAGGCGAGCAGGCCGAGCGCGGCGGTCACGATTCGCCCGCCGAGCACGCCCGCGTCCGACCACAGCGGCGCCAGCCAGCCGTAGACCACCGGCAGCAGCGGCCCCTGCGTGAAGAAGAAATCGCGATACGGCAGTCGGCCGGCGGCCGTTTCAAGCGCCGCATACAGATACCAGCCCTCGTCCTGGTTCAGCGGCCCGAGCCAGACGGCCGCCGCCGCGATCACCACCGCCGCCGCGCCCGCCGCCGCCCCTGCCGCCAGCACCCATTTTCGTTCGTCCATGACACTCCCCCGTTTCCGTCGATTGGCATTAGGGTATCGTCTTGCCGCCCCGGAATACAAGGGCGAAGTGAAAACGTGTTCGGAATCTTGCCGGCCGTGACGGATTTCGGTATAGTGTCGGCATGCGTTTATTCGTTGCGATCAAAGTGAGTGTGGATGCCCGCCAGACCCTGGTGGCGGCCTGCGTACCGTTCCGCCCGTTGGCCGGGGACTGCGCCTGGAGCAATCCGGAGCAGTTGCACGTGACGCTCGCCTTTCTGGGCGACTGCGCCCCCGCGTTTCTCCCGCATCTCACGCGCGCGATCGACGCGGTGTGCAGGCCGGTGGAGCCGTTCATCTGCCGGGCGGTCGGGTTCGGCTATTTCGGATCCCGCCGCTATCCGAGCGTGATCTGGGCCGGGGTGGAACCCGCCGATGTGATCGAGTCGCTTCACAACCGCCTCTGGCAGGCCTTCACCAAACTCGGCTACGAGCGGCCCAGCGCCCCGTTCGACTCGCACATCACGCTGGCCCGCTGCAAGGACCGCACCCGCAATGCGGCGCTGCTCGAGGCGATGGATGCGGCGGAGACCGACAACCTCGGACAGTGGGACGCCGCCGGCGTGACGCTTTTCGAGAGCCGCCTCGGTCCGCGCGGCGCCAGTTACCGCCCCGTGCATCAGGCGGCGTTCGGGCAGGCGAGGGGAGCCTGATCTGCATTGGACAGGAACGTGTAAGAGACAACCCGGACCGAGTAAAACGCCGCCAGCCACTTGAGCATTCGGACAAACATTTCTTTTTCGGCGTCGCCGAATGGCCGGTCCGCCCGCGTTCCTGCGGTCCGGTTGTAGCGATGGTGCCACGTATCCTGATAATCGGGATTCAGTCGCGCCTGTCTGATATCACCCTCCTTGCCTTAAGGTATCGACTCGCACCTGACGAGCCCTCCACCCCCTTAAAGCATCGAGGAGGCACGATTTTCACCTTGTTCAACAATCACTAGCATCCCACAGGCTCATTTTTCACGGGCATGGCGCGTCGTAACCCC
>CAZDLY010000062.1:0-13085 GCA_964506575.1 uncultured Akkermansia sp.
GCGATCCGCCGCGCCGTGTCCGTATCGCCGCGGTAGAACGCGAGGTACACGTCCATGTAGTCGCACTGGAGCTGCTCGGGAACGGCCTTGCGATCCACGCGGGCATTCCAACCGAGGGCCTCTGCCACGCGGTCCTGCAGCGCCAGGTAGTAGGTCACCGCCAGTTCGTCGATATCGCTGAGCGCGGCTTTGTAGCGCAGCACGGTCATCAGGCGCTGGTACTGCTCGCGCAGGCGGCTGTTCAGGATCGTGCGCCTGGCGCCCACCTGGTGCGCGCGCGGATTGACCAGCGGCGCGTATTCAAGGTGCTGGTAGTCGAGCCGCTCCACCGGATCGAGCGTCAGCAGCGGCGATGCCAGATATAGCCCGCAGCGGTCGGCGAACGGCGAGTGGCCCAGCCAGGTCCGCAGCGCCGCCGGGTCGTTGTGCTGCAAGCTGTACGCCCAGAGGGTGTCGTGGTAGATGTGCCGCGCCTCCAGCAGGGCCGTGACCTTCTGGAAATACGCCTTGTCCTTCATGCGCCAGGCGATCTCGGTCAGGTCCTGCCGCCAGAGATTGGACTTCTCCAGGAACGCAAGCACGTCCTCGGGGGTGCCGTTCTGCGAGATCCACGGCCAACTGGTCTTGTCCACGTTGGTGAGCTGGGCCACGACGTTGAAGGTGAACGGGGCCGCTCCGCCGGTCACGCGGTCGTTCTGCGCCAGCGTGACGGGGTAGTGGGCGTATTTCCCGGTGGCCGGGAAGTAGAAATAGTACTCCAGCGACTGCGTGGCGTGCGGCTCGATGGTGACGTACACGCCGCGCGTGTAGAAGCCGCTGTTCACGGGCAGCGCGCCCATCGGGAGCTGCAGCAGCACCTGCAGCTTCTGGCGGTTGTCGGTCGGGTTGGTCAGCAGCACCCGCGCGCCGTACACGACGTGCGGAAGGAACTCCTCGGCGACGTACTTCTCGAACCGTTCGTTGCCCTCGCTGCGGTAACGGTCGTCGGCGCGGAAGAACCGCTGGGCCACCAGGACCGCGCCGGGCTGCTCGGCCCGCGCGGCCTCGCGGATCTCGCGGTGGAACATCACCAGCGGCGCGGCGGCGGTCAGGTTGTAGCTCAGTCCGTCGAGCGCCTCGGTGTGCTTGCCGGCCTCGAAGGGCAGGTCCAGCACCGCGAGAGCCAGCATCATCTCCGTGAAGTTGCGCGTGGCTTCGGCGAAGTGCGTCGAGAGGAACGGCGTCTTGCCGTCGTGCGCCGCATAGTCGGCCCAGAACGCGCTGGCAGGCACCAGGTCGGCGAGCTGCTGCTCGATGGGCAGATGATAATAGTTATTTTCGGCCCATTCCTTGGTCGCATCCAGCTTCTGGAAGAACCGCCGCTGCGCCTGCTCGCGGCTGGCGCGGGGATCGGCGAAGTAATCGTTGGGGGTGCCATCTCCATCGGCGTCGGCGGCGCTCCTGTCCATGGCGGCGGCCCCCGCCTCGTGACGCATCTTGCCGCCCGCCTGCCGTTTCTTGGCAACCTCGCCGGTGGTAAGCTTAGCCTTGTCCTTGGCCTGCTCTTCGCTTATGTCCCCCAGTTCCTTCGCCGCCTCCGCCGCCTCCGCCAGGGGCTCCTCAAGGGCAACCACCGATGGCGCGGGCAACGTGGACGGCCTCCGCATGGCGGGGCTCCCGTTGGCGAGCGTCATGAGCTGCAGCGATTTGCCGCCTTTCTCCTCCTCCCTCTTCCGCACTTCATCGAGCTTTTCCCCCATCTCCCCGCCCTCATCGAGCCCGCCGGCCTGCAGCGCGGTGTCGAAGCGGCGGTTGAAGTCCTCGATGTTGGGCGGGATGAGGTCGGCGCGCTCGCGCGCGTCGCGGGTCAGCGAGGCGGCCTGCGCCGCGACATGCCGGCCGAGCAGGATGCGCTCGACCGCATTGAGCCGCGCGAAGCGCCAGGGCTCCAGGTAGTCCTTCAGGTCATCGCCCAGCAGCCAGTGATCCAGGAAGGTCTTGTCCTTCTTGTTCTTCAGATACGGCGCGATGACCTCCTTGAAGAACGCGGGATCCTTCTGTTGGAGGAAGAAGCTCAGTTCGTGGCACGCATACTTGGAGTAGAGCTTCCGCTTCTCCTTGGCGTCGAGGCTCGGCCAGTTGGCGACGAACGAGAACTCCTCGAACGTCGGGTTCCCCCCGAGCGTGGCGAGCAGGCGATAAGCCTTGGCCACGGTGTCGCAGGCCTGGAATCGCGCGGTGGCGGCGTCGGCGATGCCGAGCGCCCCCTTGGCCGCCACGGGCGTGATGATCTTCTGCTCGGAGAAGGTTTTGGCGGGGTCGAGGCCGGCGACCTGACGCAACTCGCGGGTGGCGACCGGCGTGTCCTCAAGCGCGACGTTCCGCAGGATCGACGCGAGGGGGTCGGCGGCCAGGATGCGCAGGTGCGGAAGGCCCTTGAGGTCCGCGCGCGGGATGCGGACCACGCCGTCCTTGTCGGGCGCGAGGTTCCAGAGCGCAACGGCGGGCTGCTTCAGGAAGTCCAGGCTGGCGTAGCCTTCCTGCTCCGCGCTCCCGCCGGGGCCACCGCCTTTACCGGCCATGGCGGCCCCGACTGCGCTCGCCGCCCGGCCGCCGTACTGGCCCCCTTGCGCGAGGAGTTCCCGCTCGGCCTCGGTCTCGCGGATCGCCCACGGATTCAGCAACAGGCCCGGCCGATCAAGCATGTTGCCCGGGAACTTCTTGGCCGTCTGGCGGTCGAGGATGTAGCGGTACTCGTCCCCGATGTCGCGACCCGATTCGTAGAACGTCCGGGCGGGCATCCACGGCTGCTGCAAGAGCCCCGGGGCGCCTGTGAACCCGAGCCGGCCGAAAAGGTCGTAGGCCGGCAGGTAGCGGGTCGCCAGCACGTGCACGCGGGTGAACGGCGTGGCGTTGGCCAGGCGGATTTCAACCTGGTCCGCTGAGGGCGTCACGCTCCGCACCTGCAGCGGCTCCAGGCGGGGCCGCTCCAGCGCGCGGCGCGGCGAGAGCGTGAAGCCATCACGATTCTCGCCCGGCGTGAGCCGGACGGCAATGGTGTGGCCCAGCGGCTTGAGGTAGAGCGAATAGTCCCCGGCCGGGAGGTCGCTGAACTCGATGAAACCGTCCTTGACGGCCAGCGCCTGGCCACAATCCCGCACGAACTGCCCCTGCCGCTGTTCGAGGAGGGAGACTTCCTTCAGCGGCTCCGCGGCGTCGAACGTCACGGGGACGCGCAGCGTGTCGCCCGCGCGGCCGTGCAACTCGGTGGGCAGGGTGCCGGCGCTCGCGGCGGGCGTCCACGTCCGTTCGCTGCCGAAGGGCTCGCGCACGCGGAAGTTCGCGATGCCATCCAGTTCGCCCAGCCACGCGCGGCCCTGGTCGTCGGTCTTGAGGTCGGCTTCCACCGCGTCGCGGAACAAGCGATGCTTGAGCCAGACGTGCAGGGGTTCGCCGGGGCGCGGCTCGCCATTCTTGCCGCGGAGTTCCACGATGTAGCCCGCGGCCGTGCGGCTGACGTGCAACGCCTGCACCGCGGCGGTGCGGTCGATGCCGTTGAGCGCGAACGCGGCGCTGTCGGCCAGGTCCTGCTTCTGGTTCCTGCTGATATTCTGGATCTTGGCCTTGAGCGTCACGGTTACGGACACCGCGTTATCCGGGACCGTGAACTCCTGAAGGGTTTCCGCATCCTCGCGCAACACCAGGCCGGAAATTTCCTTCTCGGTGGTGATGCCCTGGATGTCCTGCACGCGAATGACCAGGCGCGGCTCCTCCAGGAGTTTGAGGCTGGCGGGGCGGCCGCAGACGCGCAGCACGGGGCGCAGCGCGATCACGGCCTTTTCGCGGCGGATCAGCGACTCGCGGTCCACGTAGAGCCCGGCCTGCAGATCGTAGGTCTCGGCCAGGTGCTGGAAGCGCACCGGCGAGGCAAAGCCGCCCTGATGGACGACGAGCATGTCGCTGCGCGGGTCCGTGCTGAAGGGGATGACCAGCCGGCCCTTGGCGTCGGGCGTGAACTCGCGCCCTCCGAGCCAGGCGCGGGCGTCGGCCACCGGGCGGTTGGCCTCGTCGAGCACGGTGAAGGCATGGCCCGCGGCGGTGACCTCCTGCAGCACGCCGAGCCGGCCCTTCTGCACGAGCGCGCGGCTGCTCTTGCCGTTGCCGATCAGTTCCACGACATAGGCGCCGCGATTCTTGAGCTCGGGAAACTCGAACGTGCGCGCGATGCGCCGCTCCGGCGGCTCGGAGTAAGTGACGCGCCGTTCGAACGAGGCCACGAGTCCGTCGAGATTGACCGCCAGGTTCAGCGGCTGCCCGGTCTCGCGGTAGTAGTTCAGCGTGTTGATCTCGTAGACCTTCACGATCAGCGTCGGCACGTTCTTGACGAAGGCGGTGAACGTGACCGCGTCGCCGGCGGCCAGCACGTCGGGATTCCCGGGCGCCCACTCGATGTCGATCCGCTCCTTCAGCCGGCGGAACTCGTCGGGCGACAGGAGATTCGCCCACTGCTGCGGTTCGCCCACGCCGGCGGTGATCTTCGCTTCGGCGAAGAGGCGCTTCAGGAAGTCGTCGCGGATCCACGGCTTGTAGGCGTCGTAGTCCGGGGCCTCGACGAAGAGTTTCAACAGGTAGTCGCGCACCAGCGGTTCCTCATTCGACACGGGCGGCAGTTGCAGGAGGCCGAAGGACTGGCCTAGTTGCGCCATCTGGTCGCCGCGGGGCAGGGCGCGGCGCACCTCGTCCGTCAGATAGTACACGTTACGCGGGAGCTTCACGTAGTCGAGAAAGCGGACCGGGTCGTAGATGCCCATTTTCTGGTCATGGCGCAGCCGGCCGTAGAGGACGTTCGCCTTGAGCGAGTTGTGGACCGGCTCGAGGGTCTTCACGAAGGCCCACACGCGCTCGAAGTAGGCCTGGCGCGCCGCCGCGTCGGTCTCCAGATCCACCTCATCTTCCGGCGCGAGCTTGGAGAGGTAAGCATTGACGAAGGCGGTCTCGTTGCGGAGGTCCGGTTTCTTCTGCAGCAGTTCGTCGAGCTGGGCCAGCGTCAGGCGGCTGTGAATCAAGTGGCTTCCGAAACTGCGGCTGTCGCGGTAGGCGAGGTCGGCGAGGATCAGATCCGCGAGGCCGGGGTAATCGGGACGCTGGAGACGGGCGAGGAGATTGCGGCGCTGGTCGTCGGTGATCGGCTTGCCCACGACGATTTCAAGGCCGGCGTTCTCGATCCGTTCGAGGCTGTTGCGGTCGAACGAAAGGGCGCGCTGGAGCAGGGTGTCCGTCGTGATCAGCTTGCCGTCCAGCTTCGTGGGCGCGTCGCTGCGCCGCTCGCCGGTCTTGCGGGCATGGCCGAGGAAGGGGTTCAGTTGGTCGCGCAGGTAGGCGAGTGTTTTCGCCGGGTCCTTCTCGTAATCCAGCAGCGCCTGGCGGTTGAGCAGTTCGCGCGCCGAGTCCGGCGTGGAGCCGTTGCGCTCGCGGATCCAGCGGTCGATGGTCTCCTGAAAGACCGCCCGCTGGCCCGTGTTCTGTGCGTGCAGGGCGTGATAGTAGTAGAAGTCATCCGTGCCAGGTACGAGGTCCTTGAGCGCGTCCGCCCGGTTGGTCGAGAGGGCGAACTGTTCGACATACCCGATTTCCTGGGCGAAGACGGCCGAGGCCAACAAGACCGCCAATGCCGATGCTGTAACTGTCTTCATTGCTTCAATCTCCTTTCGTTTCGACGTCCGCAATAGGTTAGGCTATGGAAACGCCCCTTTCGCCTTGTGATGAGACATTGGTCGAGGCGGAAATGTTCCCGTCCATTTTTTCGGCGTGTTCCGCGCGACACGAATACTCATTCCCGTGAGGGAGTCTCACGCAGCGCGTTTGAGTCTCTCGCCCTCCTCTAGGGTGTTAGCAAGAGAGAAGTCAGAATACAAGCAAGGGGAATATCGCACATTCCGAGGCGTTTGTCCACCTCTTTATTATTATTAAATATAGTTGTAAGTTATTTCAGCGCAATATATTATATATACACTGCGGCCCGAAAGAACAGGTGTGGACATGCAGAACGGCACCTCGAATGCGGTTGACGGGCCCATCTGGCCGCTGGGCCCGGCGGGCGCACGGCGGTCGGCCGGGTCAACGATCTTTACCGTCCCGCTTCGGCGTCTCGGCTCTCGAGATGCAAGGTGTATGGACAGACCTGCGCAAACGTGCGATACTTCCGGCGTGTGTCTGGATGGTGCCTGCCGCGGTGCGGCTGGCGGGCGGGGGAGTGAACAGGAACGGGGCGGCAATGAAACGTTTTTTACTGGTGGTGGCGGTCATGGGAACCGTGACGGCCGTGTGCGGCTCGGACATCGTCGTGCGGGGGGCGGGCACCAGCAAGGATGCGGTCAGCCTCGCCGGGCTGGCGGCCGCGGGCGAGATGGGCAACCTCTTCGTGCAGACCCTGCAGGGCGATCTGGAGCGATCGGGGTGGTTCAAAATCGATCCGGCGGGGCAGATCCGGGTCTCGGGGACGGCCTCGGCCCGGGCGGACGGCCTGGCCGTTGCCAGCCTGGTCTCCTGGCCCGGGAAGCGAATGGAGTGGAACCGTTCCGCCGCCGCAGGCGCGACGGAGGTGCGGCGGCTGGCGCATCAGTTGGCCGATGACATGGTCAAGCACATCAAGGGCGAACGGGGCATCGCCGGCACGCGGATCGTCCTGGTCAATCGCCGCGGACCGAACAACGCCGATCTGTTCATGTGCGATGCGGATGGCCGCGGTCTGGCGCAGATCACCCAGGACAATGTGGCGGCGGTCGGACCGAAATGGGATCGCGACGGGCAGAACATCCTGTATACCAGCTATCTGCACAAATCTCCCACGGTTTACCGGTTTCCGGCCACGGGCGGCCGCCGGGTGCCGCTGGCGAAATTCAACGGCCTGAACACGGGCGCCGAAATATCGCCCGACGGCCGCACCGCCGTGCTGATCCTCGCGCTCTCGGGCAACCCCGATGTCTATACCCTGGATCTGGCCAGCGGCGCGGTCACCCGCCTCACGCAAACGCCCCACGCCGTTGAAGCCAGCCCGGCCTGGTCGCCCGACGGCGCCAAGGTCGTGTATGTGGGCGATGCCTCGGGGGCGCCGCAACTGTATAGCGTGGACGTCGCCACCCGGCGTTCCCGCCGGCTGACGTACAAGGGATCGGAGAACGTCAACCCCGACTGGTCGGCGAACGGCAAGATCGTCTATGCGACGCGGCGGGCCGGCGGCTACCAGATCGCCGTCCTGGACCCTGCCGCAGGCGGCGAGCCCGACACCCCGCTCACCAGCGGCCCGGATCACGAAGACCCGTCGTGGGCGCCCGACAGCCGCCATATCGTCTGCTCGCGGGCGGAGGGTTCCGGGCGCTCGTCACTTTGGATACTTGACACGCAGGGTGATTCTCCGGTACGTTTATTCCCGAATGCGGGTAACTGGATGTCGCCCGATTGGTCGGATAAATAATAAACGGGGTTTGTGCTCCACGGAGTCAAGAGTATGCGAATGAATCACTTTGTCAAGCTGGCGCTGGTTGTGGTTGTCCTGGCAACGAGCAGCGGCTGCACCACGGTCAAGAGATGGTTTGGATGGGGCGGCGGCGCGAAGGATACGACGACGAAGGTTACGGATGTTCCGTGGGATGCCGATACGGGCACGGCGATCAACGATCAGAAATCGTTCGCCGAGTCGCGGGAGCCGGTGACCGGCGTGTCGTTCAGCCCGGTCTATTTCGGTTTTGATTCCTACCAACTGGCTCCGGTCGAGGTCTCGAAGATCGAACAGGTCGCCCAGCATCTGCTGCAGAACAGCTCGCATGTGGTGCTGATTGACGGGCACTGCGACGAGCGCGGCAGCAACGAGTACAACCTGTCGCTCGGCGAACAGCGCGCGCAGACGATCCGCGGCTACATCGTGAGCCTCGGCATCGACGGCGGCCGCGTGCAGACGCGTAGCTTTGGCGAGGAGAAGCCCGCCTCCCCGGGCCGCTCCGAAGAGGCCTACCGCCTCAACCGCCGCGGCGAATTCGGCATATATAAGTGACCGTTCACCCCCAGCTCGCCGCAGTCTCGGCGGAGGTGTCCGCGGCCTGGGTGGACGCGTTGCTCGATGCGCTCTCCACCCAGCCCTTCACGCCGACGGCGTGGGAGGACGTGGAGCGGGGGACCTGCCGCATCGACATCTTTCTCGAGGATGCGACCGCCGCGGCCGGGGTCTGCGACACGGTGCGGGAAACGGGCGCGGCCCTGGGCCTGACGCTCGCGCCCGTGGTCTCGCGACTGGCCCGCGAGGACTGGACCGAGAGCTGGAAGCGTTTTTTTCACGTTGAACACGTCTCCGAGCGGGTGGTGATCCGCCCGGTCTGGGAACCCTACGCGGCCCGGCCGGGCGAGGTGGTGATCGACATCGAGCCGGGGATGAGCTTCGGCACCGGGCGCCACGGCACCACCCGCGCCTGCCTCGAATTCATCGACCAGATCTCCGGCCAGCGCGCGGGCCGCTCCATGCTCGACATGGGCTGCGGCTCGGGCATCCTCGCCATCGGCGCGGCCAAGCTCGGCTTTCATCCCGTGCGCGGTTTTGACAACGACCCCGACGCGGTGGCGATCGCCCGCGACAACGCGCGCCTCAATGGCATCGAGGCGGATCTAGACGTGTGCGAGCTGGCGGACAACGACGGCCGCGCCGACCTCGTCGTCGCCAACATCCTCGCGCCCGTCCTGATCGGCCAGGCCGAGGGGATCGCCCGCGCGGTGCTTCCGGGCCCGGATGGCGCGCTGGTGCTCTCCGGCATCCTGGAGGCGCAGTATCCCGGCGTGCTGGCGGCCTTCGAGCGGCTCGGTTTTCACGAGCAGGCGTCGCGTACGATCGAAGGCTGGCGCAGCGGCTGGCTCTCTCGCGGAACACATGAAACTACATGAGACAACGACGGTCGAGCGGGTGGTTCTGGCCCAGGTGATCGAGGCGCGGCGCGATCCGGACGAGGCCGCCGAGTCGCTCGCCGAACTGGCGCGCCTCGCCGACACCGCCGGCATCCGCGTGGCCGGCCAGGTCACGCAGCGCCGGCTCCGCCCCGATGGCGGCACCCTCTTCGGTCAGGGCAAGGTCGGCGAGCTGCACGAGGCGCTGCAGGCCGCCGCGGCCAACGCCGTGTTGTTCGACAACGCATTGAGCGCGACGCAGGCCCACAATCTCGGCAAGGCGCTCGGCGTGCGCGTGATGGACCGCACCGAGGTGATTTTGCAGATCTTCGCCCGGCGCGCCCGTTCGGCCGAGGCCCAGATTCAGGTCGAGCTGGCCCAGTTGCAATTTCTGATGTCGCGCATTCCGGAGACCGAAGAGCAGCAACGGTTCAAAGGCGGCATCGGCATGAAAGGCCCGGGCGAGAGTCATCTGCAACTCCGCAACGCGCCGATGCGCCGGCGCGTGCTGGAATTGCAGAAGCGGATCGCGTCCATCCAGGCGCAGGCCGCGCGGATGCGGCAGAAGCGGCAGTGGCCGGTGGTGAGCCTCGTGGGCTATACCAACGCGGGCAAGTCCACGCTGCTCAATGCGCTGTCGCGGGCCGATGCCTATGTGGACGACCGCCTCTTCGCCACGCTCGACACCAAGACGCGGATGCTGTGGCTGGGGAGCGGCCGCAAGGTGATGCTCACCGACACCGTCGGCTTCATCCGCAATCTGCCGCACGGCCTGGTGGCCTCGTTCCGCTCGACCCTCGACGTGGCGGTCAACGCCGACCTGCTGCTGATCGTCGTCGACGCGTCGCACCCCCGCGTGAGCGATCACCTGGAAATCTGCCGGCGAACGCTCGATGAGATCGGCGCGTCCAACGTGCCCAGCCTCGTGGTGCTGAATAAATGTGACGCCGGCGACGCGCAGGAGCCGCTCGCGCACCTCGCCGGACCCGAACCGCACGCGATTCCGGTCTCGGCCAAAACCGGCTACGGCCTGGAAACACTGAAGACGGCCATCACGGAGGAACTCAAAAGATGCTGTACGTTGTGGCAACTCCCATCGGCAACCTCGGCGATCTGACGCCGCGCGCCCGCGAGGCGCTGCAGGCCGCCGAGGTCATCGCCTGCGAAGACACCCGCCGCACCTGGGGTCTGTTGAGCGCCTGCGGCATTCCGCGTCCCGAGCTGGTCTCGTACCGCCAGGGCAACGAGGCGCGCGCCGGCGAACGCCTCATCCAGGCCCTGCAGGCCGGCCGCGCCGTCGCGCTCTGCTCCGACGGCGGCTACCCCGGGATCAGCGATCCGGGCTACCGGCTGGTGCGGCGGGTGGTGCAGGAGGGGCTGCCCGTCCAGGTGCTTCCCGGGGCGTCGGCCGTGGACATTGCCCTGATCGCCTCCGGGCTCTCCACGTCGAGCTACACGTTCAAGGGATTCCCGCCGCGCAAGGCCGGCGCGCTGCTGCGATTTTTCGCGGACGAGCGCGAACAGCCGCACACGCTCATCTGCTTCGAATCGCCGTTCCGCGTCGGCGCCTGCCTCCAGGCGGCGCGCGAGGCGCTGGGCGACCGCGAGGCGGCGGTCTGCATCGAGCTGACCAAGCAATTCGAGCGGGTCGAGCGCGGCTATCTCTCGGAACTGCTCCCCCGTTTCGCCGGCAAGCCCGTCAAGGGCGAAGTGACCATCGTGATCGCCGGCAGCAATCCCAAGTTTGCGCGGGAGGAACCGGATGTCCTGAAGACGACCTGAAAGGCCGACAAAGGACGGGCCTGACTGGCGTTCAGTTAAGGGGCTATTGTCATCGTAATCTTAATCTACTGTTCGAGCAAAAGATGCGCACTGCCGTCAAGACAGTCCTTAGCGTAACGATCCTCGTTGCCGTGCTCCTTTTTGGCGCCTTTGCTGAGGCTTTCGTCAGAAGTAAATGTGGCGGGCCGATGATGATCGCTGGCCTTCCGATAGCGGGTGCACAAGTTGAAGGAACATGGCAACCTGATTTCTTGTGGGTTGGTAGAGCGTGGCGAATCCATGTGCAATGTGAATCGCCTATCGAGTTCGTTCTGGATGGAAAAAACTACGTCGTTCCAGTCGGCTCGCATGTCCTCTATTCGCACCACGATCGCACGAATACGGGCCAATTTGGTGCCGAAGAGTTCTGGGGCTATCCCAAGCGAATCGATGTGCGTTCCCCGCCAAAGAAGCCCGAACCAAGCGATGCTGCGAAGGGGGGCTGAGGGAAGGCCCGTCCCTTGCGGCCTTACCTTCAGCGACGATCACCAGCGGCCTGCACGCTTATCGTGATCATTAAAGTTCTACAGCCGCTGGTGCATCGCTTTGCTCAGGCAATCTTCAGGCTTAGACGCTTGCAGGCCGACTAGGGACGGGGCTTCTTTCAACCATGGAAGGCCTTGTTTCCATTCCTGATTTCATGAGTTCCAAATTAAAAAATCTCGCACCAATCCCGGAAGCGTTAATCCGACTACGCTGCGCACTTAGTTTTCCCTTGAAAATCAGGAAAGAGAAACGCGGGAAGCCCCGTCTCTGGTGAACGCCCAACGCCAACGCCCAACAATCAACGGAAGACGCTGGCGCGTAGAATCTGCGCTCGTTGTAGGCTGTCGGGGCTGGAGCCGGGGTGCCCTCACCCCGGCCGTTGGCAATCCCATACACCTGCCGACCTGAGGGCAGGCCGGCTCCAGGCTGACGCACGCAGACAGGTACGCGCACAGGCATGCCGCCGCGCCAACGTCTCCATTGGATGTTGGGCGTTGGGTGTTGAACGTTGGATGTTGGGCGGTGAACGTAGTGCGTTCATTTCAGTTCTCGGCTTTTCGGTTTTCAGCTTTCAGGTTTCCGCAAGCTCGCAGCGCGATTGACTTTTCGCCCGGTTTTTGAGACACTGGAGCCCATGAAGGCCATTGTTTTTCTTGCGCTTGCCCTGCTCGCTGCGCAGGGATGTCTGCCCGAACGGCCGGCGCCCGTTCCCCCCCCGCCGGCCGCTCCGTCGTCTGACGAACGCGCGCTGCAGACGCTGAGCGACCTCGGCGTGACTCCCGAGATCATGCTGCGGCTGGTGCGCGATCAGTTGGCATCGGCCATCAAACCGGACGAACCCGACCAGCCGCTCCCGACGCCCATCGAGGAAGAGGCGCCTCCCGCGGAAACGGTGCCCGCCGAGCCGCAACCCGCCACGTCATCGCCCGGCGTGCAAGCTCCGGCTCCGGCGGTTCCCAGCCCCGCCCCGGCTGCCCCGGCGGTGGAGGCTCCGGCCATGCCCGCTCCGCCTCCCCCGGCGCCCGTCGCGGAACGGCTGATTGCCGCGGTTCCGCCGACGCAACCCGCCGCAGCCGCGGCCACCACCACGATCATCCTCCAGCAGCCGGTCATCATCCAGCAAGCGCAGGATTTTTATTCGCCGCTCAATTCGTACGGCGACTGGATCACCCTGCCCGCCTATGGCCGCGTCTGGCGGCCGACCGTCACCGTGGTGAACGCCCAATGGCGGCCGTATTATCACGGCGGACGCTGGATCTACACCGATTGCGGTTGGTACTGGCAGTCGGACTACTCCTGGGGGTGGGCGGTGTTTCACTATGGCCGCTGGTGTTACGTGGACCGTCACCGCTGGGTCTGGATTCCGGACACCGTGTGGGCGCCCGCCTGGGTTTCCTGGCGCCGGTCCGAAACGCATTGCGGCTGGGCGCCCCTGCCGCCCGGCGCCACCTTCCGCGTGGGCGTGGGGTTCGACGTCGGACAGGGTGTCCAGTTCGACATGCAATTCGGACTCTCCTCCCGGCACTACACCTTCGTGGCCAACAACCGGCTGAGCGAGCCGAACCTGAACAGTGTTATCGTCCACAACGAACACGTGGAGGCCGTCTACCGGAATAGCCGGCACCTGGATAATTCCTACACGTGGGACGATAAACAGAGGCGCGTGCATAACCAGGGACCCGACCGCGATGCCGAAGACCGCGCTCATCGGCCCGTGGCCCGGCCGATACGCTTCGTGCCCCCGCCCGCGGCGCCCGTCATCACACCTGCACTGCCCGTCCCGCCCGCCTCCGCCGCACCGGCCGCCCCACCCGCCGCCGCGCCCGCGACACCGGGAGCGCCACCGGTCACCACGCCTGGCCGGCGTCCGC
>CAZDLY010000063.1:0-12955 GCA_964506575.1 uncultured Akkermansia sp.
TCTTTCCATCGGCAAGCGCAAACTGAAACGCATTCTTTTGGTAGCTGGTGAAGGCACCTTCGTAGCTGTGGCCACGCGCGACCAGCGTGTCTGCCCCAGCGACGGGCGCGCCGAGCGTAAGACCCACGACGAGCCACCGCATCCAATCACGATAGGCACCGCGATTGCGTTGAATCGTTAAACTACTCATGACCTTCAGCCTCCTCACCCGTCTCTTTTATTCAGTACGATGCCCCTTCAAAATCAAGTTGTTGTCAGCATGGCACATTTCAAAGTAGGTGTCCATATTTAACGAATCGCAATGGGATGGTCAGGTTTATTCGCGTTGTTTTTTCGCGCTGTTGACATCTACGGGGCTAAGGACTAAAATCCCTAATCATAGGTGCTCTTGAGAATAGAAGAGCGCCAGAAAACACAGGAGGAGACCCGTCGGAATGAAGCACTTCTCGTCTTACGGAACGCTGGGTGTGGCTCTTCTGGCCATCGCCGTGTCTGCGGTCCCGGCCGCGTCACAAACCCTGCCGGCCACGTCGGCGGTCCCCGCAGCCGTCCGGATCGATGAACGCCTCTTGAACCAGGCGGTGCGGGCCTCGCTGGCCTGTGCCGCATCCAATCTGTTGGCCAAGTCCGCAACCAACTACATGAACCTTGTTGTGGAACCGTACCTCACGAAGAAGATTGTAGGTTATGGAGAATACCGGACCAACGAATTGCGCTATGCGGATAAGCCTTTTCTCGAACCGGTCTACAAAGACGAGTACGAGGAATATGAAACCTTTCAAACGGCGTCAGGCTCATCGTCCGCCGACCGCCGCGAACTGAAGAAGGTCAAGCTCCGGCGTCTCGTCAGCCGGAAGGTCGTCGGATCGAACACCGTGGTACGACGCGTGGGCGATCCCAAGGGCCCCATTGTGCAGTACCAAGTCGTGGGGCTGAAGCCCATTTACGACAACGCGCCTGACTATTGGACCACCGGCTTCCTCATGCAAAACGCGATGGCCCTGACGGCGCTGCGAAAATGCGGCATCGAGGAAACCGATCCGGCGCTGGCCCCACTGGCGGAAAGCCTCCGGAACCTCATCAGCAACTACGGCATTCCCGACACGACCTGGGACGTCGCGTGGCTCGCCGCCGCGTTCGCCAACATGCACGACAAAGCCTTCGACGAGATCAGAACCCAGTTGATCAGCAAGATTCTGGACGGACAGATCACCGCCGACGGGCCGGCGCGCGGTTTATGGGGTCCGGTATGCATCAACCTCGACTTGCTGGCTGCCATGATCACCTATGAGCAAAGCCTGTCGGCCGATGTGGCGAAGAAGAAGGCGGCTCCGGGGGGCAAGGAGCCGAATGCCCGGCAGTCCCGGGCGATTGCCGATAGCGAGGCGCGTCTGACCGCGTTTGCCGATCAATACCATCCCTTCTCGCAGCAGGGCCTTCGGTTTGAGTCGGTCACCGCCGAGTTTACAAATCCGGGACTGCCGAACACAGGCGTGACTCCTGTCGCTTACCGGGGCATGCCGTACAACATTTACAGGGAGGCCGTTGCCGACATGGAATGTACCGCCGTCGCCATGTTCGCCCTACGGCAGGCGGCGGAGAACGGATACCTGCCGAAGGAGACGTTGCGTCCCGAAATAGAACCGGAGACGACCTTGAGGCGCGCCGGGGCAACGGACAAACCGCGCGGACGGCCCGTCATGCCTCCGGAAGAAACCGAGAAGATTCTGGCGCGGGCGGTCGCCGCCATCACCGCCAGACAAAGACCCGACGGGACGTGGAACGAAGGCGTTGCTCAGCAACCGATCACGACCTTCGATGCGCTGGGCCTCGGTGATCCCGCCAAGAAGGATCCTGCCGGATCGGACACTCGGAAGTCGCTGAGTTTTCCCGACAAGAAGGATGTCCAGCCTGTGGCATCCAGGCAGACCCTCTTCGCTTCGGCCCAGGGCTGCGCCGGATTACTCAACGCCGGCGCTGCCGCGGGCATCAGCAAGGTGCTGGGACGGTATGCCGGAAACATCGAGAAAGCGCAGCAGTGGAATCGGAAGGCGGCGGAGAACTACCTGAATGGCCAGATCCCGGCAGGCGTCGAGATCGGCGGGCGCCTCGATCCCTATAGCTTCATTTCGGTACTGAGCGGAATCCAGCGTTTCCAGGGCGGCGCCGAACAGGACCGTCGCGATCTGTGGCAACGTCTCGCCTGGCGGCTTCTGGAGTTGCACGGCACGAATGGAATGTGGAGCAGTGCCGGCGTCGTCGTGTATCCCCCGTGCCTGTGGACCAGGCGGGAAGCCGATCTGAAGGCCGCCCACGAGCAAGCCCAAGCCAGCCTGCCCGCAAAGACGCGAAAACCGTTCGATCCCGCCGCCGCGTGGAGGCAGTCGCCCTGGCAGCGCCCCTATGATTGGGCCAATGGCGAAGTGATCGCCACATGCCAGGCCATGTTGTTCCTGCTCGATGGCGTCCGCCCGCCCGTCGCCGGGTATGTCGCCGACGCCGGAACCAATGCCGCCCGTGGCGTCGTGGTGAGGGCGATGGACATCCTGGGCAAACAGAAGAAGATCGCGGCCGGCTGCCTGCGAGTGAAGATGGATGCGCCGGCGGGTGCGAAGGCGCTTCCGCTGCTGTATGCCTCCGGCGATTCGCTGCGCACGCCGCAGGGACAAGTCCTGGCCCGGGAGTACTTGCAGGCGACACAGGGAGTTTTGGTGGTCGAGACCACGCAAGCGGCGGCCATGGAAAGCGCCCTGCTGCCGTTTGTGAAAGGCGGTGTTGGCGAGGATATCTCCACCAACAGCAGTTTCATGAAAGAATTCCGAGGCCCCCCTCCGAAACTGAGAGGCATTGTGCGGGCCGACAAGCAACTGGCAGCGGTCTTCCTTCCGGTTTCCATGTCTGAACCGCCGCAGCCGGGACAACTCGGATGGGTCGCGGCCGCTCAGCTTGTGAGCGCGCTGGCTCAAGACCGCCTGCCGCCCGAAATCACCGATCCGCGCTATCCGATCGCGCTGGGGGAGGCGGCAGATCCGTGGGTGCTGCGCCTGGAACTGCTGGACCTGATGCATCGCTTGGCTCGGGACGAAGCCGTGCCCCCGGCGAGAACCGCCCCAATATCGGTGCCGGCATCGACCAACCGGGCCGTGGCGGTTCCCGAAGAACCGGCGGACAACAATGGTCCACCGCCCCCGCCCATACAGGAGCGAAAGCCGGTCAGGGCGGATGAAACCTGGTAAGCGCCGGTAGGTTCTGAACGAATGCTGATACTATTTTTCTGTCCCTCGTTTCCCGCATTTAACGAGTCGCATCACAGTACGGCGGACAGGACGCAAGGATAGTGCAAGCGCGGTTTTCTTGTACCCCGTATTCTCAAGTTTTGTTATTATTCCCCTGGCTTCGGTTTTGCCAATGGTGATCGGTTTGGTGTTATGAAAGAGAAAGTACGGACATACCTACGAACTGCGCTTGGCCAGCCGGATGCCGATTTCCGGGAGGGTCAGTGGGAAAGCATCGAGGCTTTGCTGAACCGTCGGCGCCTCCTGGTCGTGGAACGTACGGGTTGGGGCAAGAGCATGGTGTACTTTCTTGCCACCCGTCTGTTGCGCGATGGCGGGGCTGGGGCGAGTTTGTTGATTTCTCCTCTGTTGTCTCTGATGCGAAACCAGTTGGAGGCAGCGCGGCGGATCGGGGTGCTAGCGGAGACGATTAACAGCACCAACTCTGATGACTGGAACCGTATAGCGGCGGAGTTGCTGGCGAACCGTGTCGATATCCTGTTGGTATCGCCGGAACGTTTGGCTAACGACAAGTTTCGATCCATCGTGCTTGAGCCTATCTCCGGTCGGATCGGTTTGTTTGTGGTGGATGAAGCACACTGTATTTCCGACTGGGGTCACGACTTTCGACCAGATTATCGACGCATTGTGCGTGTGCTCCAGTTGTTCCCCAGTAACGTGCCGGTTCTGGCCACCACGGCCACGGCGAACGACCGTGTCGTCGGTGACGTGATCTCGCAACTCGGAAAAGACATTCATTTGGTGCGCGGTCCACTGGTGCGCGAGAGTCTGAAGTTGCAGAACATCGTGATGCCAAGTCCGGCTGCCCGGATGGCGTGGTTGGCGAAAACAATCCCAACCCTGCCGGGTAGCGGAATTGTCTATACGTTGACGCAACGGGACGCAGAACGTGTCGCTGAATGGTTGCGGATCAACGAGATTTCGGCAAAGGCCTACCATGCCGACGTTGCCGATGGCGAAGATGGCGCGTCTGGTCGGGAAGGTCTTGAACAGGATTTGCTCAAGAACAACGTCAAGGTGCTGGTCGCAACTGTGGCGCTGGGGATGGGGTTTGATAAACCGGACATCGGGTTTGTGATTCACTTCCAGCGGCCGGGTTCGGTGGTGCATTACTACCAGCAGGTTGGACGTGCCGGACGCGCAATTGATGAGGCCTTCGGTATCCTTCTGCACGGCGAAGAGGATGATCCGATTGCTGACTTTTTTATCGGGAACGCATTTCCGCCACAACGGCACGTAGACGCGATTCTTGGCGAACTGGAAAAGGCGGATGGCGGGTTATCCGTACCGCAACTGGAATCGCGTTTGAACCTAAAACGGTCGCAACTGGACAAGGCGTTGAAGTATCTTTCCGTCGAGAACCCTTCCCCGATCACCAAAATCGGCACAAAATGGAACGCGACAGCGGCGGCCAAGAGTTACAAGATTGACCAGGCGTATGTGGAGATGATTTCGGGTGTGCGTCGGCATGAACAGGCCCAGATGCAGACGTACATGAAGCACACTGGGTGCCTCATGGAGTTCCTATCACGCGCCTTGGATGACCCGCACGCGAAGGCATGCGGCAAATGTGCCAGTTGCCGAGGCGCGCCATTGCTCGATCCCGCCTACGATCACGATCTTGCCAACCGGGCGGCTATCTTCCTGAAACGCAGCCACCAACCGTTGACGCCGCGAAAACAGTGGCCGAGTGACAATCCCCTGCCCACGTACGGGTTTACGGGCCGCATCGGTGATGCTCTTGGCGCACAGGAAGGTCGGGCACTTTGCCTGTGGCGCGATGCCGGGTGGGGAGGGATGGTGGCAGCCGGCAAGTACGAGCGGAACCATTTTGACGATGAACTCGTGGGTGCCTGCGTCGAAATGATCCGGCAATGGAATCCGGAACCCGCGCCGCAGTGGGTGGCATGCATTCCGTCTTTGAATCGGCCTGAGTTGGTCCCTGACTTTGCCCGCCGATTGGCGGCGGCGTTGAAACTGCCCTTCCACGCCTGCATCAAGAAGGCAAAGGCGAATCCGGCGCAGAAAGAGATGCAGAACAGTTTCCAGCAAGCCCACAACCTAGATGGGGTCTTTGTGGTCGAGCCCGGCAGCGTACCAGTTGGCCCTTGTCTGTTGGTGGACGACATGACCGATTCGGGATGGACCTTCACTGTGGCGGCGGCTGTGTTGAGGCAAGCGGGTTGTGCGGCGGTATTTCCGCTGGCACTGGCATTGAACTCTCCGCGAATGGATTGAGGTACGGCATGAAACCGATGAGCGAAGATACTAAGGCGATCCTTTTGCTGTGCGGCCACTTGGGCAGCGGATGCGACTTCGAGCCATTGAGCTTGGGCGATTACAACCAGATCGTTCGATGGTTGCTGGCGAAGACGATGCGGCCCGCCGATCTGCTGGCGGGCACTGCCATCCATGATGTGACACTCGACACGGGAATCTCTGAGGAGCGCCTGAACGCCCTGTTGAAACGCGGGGTCAAGTTGGGATTTGCCGTGGAACAGTGGAACCAGAGCGGCCTATGGGTGGTCAGTCGAAGCGATGCGGAATACCCCCGTCGATACAAGGATCATCTCAAGGAGAAGGCACCGCCGTTGTTGTTTGGCGCGGGCGATCCGGCCTTGCTTCAGGGTGGCGGCCTGGCAATCGTTGGGTCCCGCGACGTGGATGATGCCGGACAAGCGTTTGCCAGTGATGTCGCCCGGTGGTGCGCGCGCGGAGGTCTGCCGGTTATTTCTGGCGGTGCACGCGGTGTTGACCAGATTGCCATGGCGAGCGCGTTGGATGCGAGCGGAATCGTCATCGGGGTCCTTGCCGATACGCTTCTGCGGCGGAGTGTGACGCGCGACGCGCGAAATGCGCTGGCCGATGGTCGATTGCTGCTGGTTTCTCCCTATCACCCGGAGGCCGGATTCACCGTCGGAAACGCCATGGGGCGTAACAAGTTGATTTATGCTCTGGCCGACTATGGGCTGGTTGTCAGCGCCGATCACAAAAAGGGCGGGACTTGGGAGGGCGCGGTCGAAGAGTTGAAGCGGAAGCCGGGACGACCGGTGTTTGTCCGGATGACCGGCAGTGTGCCTGTTGGCAACCGCAAATTGGTCGAACTGGGCGGGGTTGCCTTTCCTGGCACGGCTGGTTACGAATCCCCGGCCGGCCTCTTAAAGAAAGCGTCGGCCGAAACAGTGATTCCGCCGGAAGCTGGCGATCTGCCGTTGTTCACGCAGATCTTGATCGGGCGCGGCATACCGGCGATGGTGCGAGAAGCGTCGCCACAAGAGGAAAAGAAACCGGTGGAACCCCCGGTTGCATGTGGCGTGTTGTCTGCCACCATTTACGAAGCGGTGTTGCCCGTAATCGAGGCGGCCTTGTCGAAGCCGACGTCGGCGGCAGAGTTGGCGACACGGCTTGCGGTTTCCAAGACGCAGTTGGAGATCTGGCTCAAGCAGGCGGTGAGTGAGAAGAAGGTGAAGAAGTTGATAAAACCAGTACGGTATGCACGGAGAACCTGTCCCTGTTGACCCGGTTCATTTCCGCTACGGTGTCTGACCCACAATACCTAGATAATCCTCTGCCGAGTTTCCGGTGTTGTCGGGTTGGTAGACCTCACTGGCAGAGGCCGGGAGCGCACAGAAGCGGCCCGGGTGCTCGGCGCGCAAGCGATAGCGTATCTCGCGTTTGCCTGCGGTCACCTTGTCGAAGAAGAACCCGACCAATCTGTCGTGGCATTCCATATAGCAACCGAATTCATTCAGATAGCCGCTCGTTTCGATGACGCACTCAAAGCCGGCCGGTTTTCGATCCTCGATTGCGACATAGCGCAGGCCCGATGGGAAGAGCGCGTTCAATCGCACTTCCACCTGTGCGTTTGCCGGAACCATTGTGTCTTCTTCCAGTGGGTTTTCCGAGACAGCGCCATCGGCGCCGATCAGGTGGTATCGCCGCGTGATCTTCACGGGATTGTCCGTGGCCGTAATTCTTCCACCGCCCATTCCCTGCCAATGCTTGCTTACGACGGTTACGTTCAATTTCGGAAGGCCGGTCCGCATGTTGACTTCGAGTTTGTGGACTCCGGGTAATGCCATTGCGGTGCCTCGCAGATCAATTCCCTCCATGGCGGCGTAGAGATCCTTTTGCATACGCAACGTGCGGACGAGATGTCCATCGACGGAGATGTCCACCTGGCAGTTGCTTCGTGTCGGCTTCATGGTCTTGGCGATCCACTTGGCGATCGCCTCGATGCAAAACGCGCTTGTCTTGGTTGTGCCCCACCACTCCCCATCGCGGCGTTGCGAAAGGAGATACTGGACCAATCCGTCCCCGACCGTGGCGCTGGCCTCCTCGCCGGCGACGAGCATCAGGTAGAACGCTTGAAGTTCAATGGCTTCGCTGTTCCAGTTCTTGTCCGGGAAGCTCAGCCAGACGTGTCCCGACCCGGCGCGGTTCTCAAACTGGCGCAGGTGCTCACGCAGGCCGCGCAGTTCGGCGCGATTGACATCCGGGCGGCTCGTCATGGCCAAGGCGAGGAGGACGCGGCCCGTGAGGGATAGTTTGTCCTTTCGCGCCAGAAGGATAGACTGGAAGGTCGCATCGGACCGACCGCATGAGGAAAGAACCCACTCGGTCATGACTTGCTGGTCGGTTGGGACGGGGAAGCGGGGAGGTTGGTTGGTGGCGACCTTTCCTGAATCGACAGGTTTCGGCGGTAGGACGGGCGTCTGCAGCCAAAGCAAGTGCTCGTTTCGTACCCCCGCGAGGTATGCCAACCCATTCTGTACGGATGGCCGGGTTGGATCGACGCGGTGCATGCCGCGGGTTGCCAAGCATGTCATATACTCGTCATGACGTCGTGAGTCGAACCAGCCCCATCCGCCACCCGTCCCCTGCGCAGACTCCAGACGTTCCACGCCCTGCTGTATCAGGTTCGTGAAGTGTTCCGGCTGGAGCCGGCAGTTGTTGAGGTCTCTCAATTCGATTCCGCCTGCGGCGAGACATGCGCCGATTGGCAACTTTAGTTGTTTGCTCAGGTGATCGAGCACAACCAATGGCAGAAAGCGGTTTAGCGTTTGCTCGGCACACCCGTAAGGATACCTCAGGCAGCCTGGCAGCGCACGCAGCAAGTCCGGAAGGCAGGAGTCGGTGATGCGGACACGATAGTCGGCGAGGTTGGGCGGTGCCGTCAGTGACAGGGAAACGCTGCGCTGCATCGGGGTCACAAGGGCAGGTGTCAGGATGGTCTTCATCCAACGATGCGGGACGACAGGAATGACGGTTTCTGTCGCGTCCCGTGTGCCGTCGGGAAGCGATGCCGCGCCACAAAGCCTGATGGTCACAGCGTCGGCAGGTGCGTGAACCGGCAGTGATGCCAGTAAGGCCTGGCTGTCTGTCATCGGTCCGGCGATGTCCATCGCGACGGGTGTCTGCGTCGCCACGGGTGCGACCTTGCCTTTGGAGGTGTTCGTCGCCACGTTCGCCGTTGCGTTCAGTATGATGCGGCCAGACTGCGTGCCTTCATGCACCTTTCGCGCCAGCCCACGCAAAACGACGTCGTCGCCTTCGACGAGATACCGCGGGTATTGAAGACGCAAGGTTAAGTCCCGCCCGCTTGTGAACGTCTGCGAGGCCTCTCCGACCTGCAGACCGGGTGAGACCGCCCATGCGCGAATCTTCCACCGGGTCAGATTGTCGGGGAGGGGGATTGACACGACAGCCAGTCCATTGCTGTCGGTCGAAAGGGCTGTTTGCCAGAGGGCTGTGTCCTGGAAGACGTTTCGGATCGCCGTACGCATCTCGGCATTGCCGAGCACCCGTGAGCCAAACGCTCCTCCCATGGCGTAGCCGTGAACCGCCATTGGCTTCATGTCATCATACGACGGTCCAGGCGGATCGGGAGGCAGGAGTGAACGCAAGGATGGCGGAAACCGAAACCATGCGTCGAGCCTGACCGCTGGCCAGTTCCTCAGACTGTCGTGCCTTAGGATATGCGAGCTATCCCCCAGAAGTGCCCACGCCCCCCAGTTCAATCGTTCCCCGTAGATGGCGGTTTGGATGCTTTTTATGTCCGGTGGCGCGAACTTGTCGACCGCAGCATCATAGACGGCCAGCGTCACGCTTGCGCGGACCGGTTGCTGGCACCCATCACGGACACGAATCGTAAGTGTAGCCTTCTCGCGTGGTTGGTACTTGTCCTTGTCTGTCTGCAGTCCGACCGTCAGGAGTGCGTCTTCTGGCGGGACCAGGATTTTGCAGAACGACTGCACGAGCTGGCCGCGCTGCATCATGAACGACGCGAGTCCGAACTCCGGCGTATCGCCATCCGCCGCATGCATCGTGAATCGCCCGACATGGTTGGAAATGGCGACGGCGCGCCAGGGGAGACGAATGCCGTCTCGTGAGCCCGGGGCACACAGATAGGCTGTTCCAGAAGGCTTCCGGCTGAGGATGACACCGCGAATCTCTTCCCCGACCTGATACAGACGCCGTTCCGTGGCCAGCGTAAGCGGAGGGAGCGCATCGGGTGACGCCGGTGCGCCGACAACCAGAGCCTGCGTTGAATCGACAGCCTGCGTATTGTCCTTTTGCCAGACCCGGATTTCGTGAAAACCGGGGGGCAACGGCAGATCGAGGGAGGCGCGTCCCTGCTTATCCAGTCGCACCTCGCGAATGATGATGTCGGCGGCGGGGTTTCCTGCGGGTACCGGGTTTGCCGAGACAACAATCGTTCCGCCCTGTGGGTCCCGCGCCGCTACGTCGATGCGGCAAGGGGCGTGCTCTTCCACAAAACCATTTGCAACGTGTGCGGACAGGGCGGCAAAAGAACCCTTCTGCACCTCGGCGACCGAGGTTATCACTTGTTCGGTCCGTGCGCTTACATCCGTGACGGTGACCCTGGCCGTGTGGCGGGCCCCGCCTTGCAGCGGTGCCTGCAGCTCCACAATGGCCTCACCTTTTCCGTCCAGCGTGAATGTCCGAGTGATGTTCGTGGCAATGTCGGCACCGGGGGCACTGTAATTGAAACAAGTGCGCCAGTAGTCATCGTATCCTGATCCATACAGCCAGTCCCAGTCTTCAGGAGGGAGCCATTTTTCGGTGTTGATGCCTGTTGCAATGATGCACGAACCGGATGCACCTCCGAGGGGCATTCCGTCAAAACCTTTTCCGGCGATACGCATCGTATAGGTGGCCCCGGGCATCACGGGTTTGACGGCTCCGCTTACGAGCACTTCAAACTCCGGTTTCCGATATTCCTCGATCCGGATGACCGCTTCACCGCGTATTGTGCCGTCATGCGGCACGAGCTTCCAGATACCCAGGCTCATGTTGGGCGGCAGGGCGAAACTCCCGGAAGCGGCGCCGGGGTCATTGGTTCCCGAACTCAGTTCCAGGCGCTCGTGACGCGGGCCAAACGCGCTCAGGCTTCCCACTGCCGAAACGAGGCTCCGCGACTGCTTTCCTTCCATGCCACGTCCGACCGTCATCTTCCAGTGCAGTGTGTCACCCGGTCGATAGGCCGAGCGGTCCGTCGCTATGTGCGCGGCCCGTGATGCTCTGGGCGAAGCTACGAAAGAGCCTGCGTTTAGGGGGACCGCACGCGTAAGCGCCCCTTCGGAGTCGGACAACAACAGAATGTCGTATTCGGAGAAGTCGGGAGCGACTTCTCCATAGGGTCCGGTTCGGTCGTCGTGCGAAGTAACGGATCTGTTCGTTCTGTCCCCTGTTTGCTGCAGGAACCTGCAACGCGTGTTTGCCACGGATTCATCGTTCCGGGTGTCTGCCGCGACCCGGCGGAAGCCATTGAAGCCATGCATGTTCATCGTCGTGACCGTTTCGACAATCACCAGCGTCTGTCCGAGCAGTGTGGCGCCCTGCTGCACGGCCACCCAGTACACGCCGGGCTTGGTGCAGGTGAGGTCGATATTGGTCTGATGATCCATGAAGGCGGTGGTGTCGAGCGAAAGCATGCGCTGTTCGACAACCTTTCCCATGTTTGTGAGGTTCAACTGAAGGAACAGCTCGGCCCACGAAAAGAACTCATTTCCTTTCCACGCGGCCAACTGGGGCGCCAGTTTGTCGAAGTCCAGGCGGGTCACGGAGAGGCTGGCCTTCTGGACGTTGCGGTACGTGAAACAGAACGACGTCTTTTCTTCAGGCGCGACTTGCGCGACGCGGTCGAACATGCCGGAGGGGTTCGATAGCAGGTTCAGCGTTTTGACACGGCCGACTTCGTTCGTAAGCCGGGGCAGATGCTTGAGGTTGTTGAGGTATTCATAGGCGTGCGCGTAGTCTTGGCGGACCATGTGCATTCCCGCTAGACGCCATGTAGCCGTTTCCGCCTGAATGCCTTTTCCCCTGACGAGTTCGAGATATTTGTCGCGACTTGCTGCCCACTGCGGCAACTCGTTTGTCTGGGCGGTCGCGGGTGGTTGTTCTGTCGAAACACCGGCGACAGGCCCAAGAACGCGGAGCATATCCGCTGTGAGCAAGGCGATTCGCGCCCGCTGCTCAGGAAGACAATTGGATGTCTCGCCGGCAAGCCAACCCCAGAGCGCGACGGGCGACGAAGCCTGCTGCGCTGAGGGTGGCGAGATGAGCAGGTCACGGGTGCTGCCGCGAAGCACGGGAATCTCTCCCCACAGTTGCCATTCGGCTGTGGTCCGGCCTGTCGTGTCCGGCGAAGCCGGCGCATCCAGTGTCCACCGGGCCAGCCCGTTGGCGAGTTCCCAGACAAGTTCGCCGCGCCTTCGAGGCGGCGTGAGAGACACCATTTCCTGTGCAATCACTCTGGTTCGTTCAAAGAGATTCCCCGCGCCCACCGTATTCTCGTGCCGCCATATTTCCAGTTGTGGCTGCCACAGGCGGGGGTAAGCTTCGTCGGTTGCGGCAATAAGCTCCTTCATCAGCGTGTCTGCGTGGCATGCCCGGCCCATGTCGAGCCCCATCCGGACTGCTTCGGCGACGTCGGCGACGGGGCGCTTCTTCTCTTTCACCAAGGCGATGCACAGGGGTATTCCTTCCACAAAGAGGCTGTCTTTTGCGCAACGGCGGATCGCGTCCATCCGGACCGGAGGGGCGTTGGTCGGGGTGTTGTTTGCCGATGGTTCCGATTGCGTTGCCGCATAAGTCTGGAACGGAATAAAAAGTAGCAGCGAAAGCCGCGAAAGCCATTGTAGGTTCATAGCGTACGTTGCTCCTTCAGTTGATTGATAAGAAATCGTTTTTTGGTGGGCAACGGCCCACGCGGGCCGAAAGCTTGCCTGAACCGGTCTGGAGCCGCGATATCATTGCGCTGACTATTGCAGAAACCGAGTGACCCGTCAAGATCAGGGAATGTGCTTTTTTGGGGGGATGCATGACCGGTCGATTGCGGCTTCAGGTCGAGTCGGCGTTCCGCACCAGCAAAACGGGCATGCTGGAGATGCTCCCGGTATATGTACAGTTGGTATCGCGAACCCGAGGGCATGCGCTGGTGGTGATGCGGGCATTTCTGATCGTGCATCAACTTTCACTGCTTTGGCAGACCGTCATATTCACGCTGGCTTCTCCTCTCTCCAATCATGTGAATGTTGAGATAGGACTCGCTGATAGCAGTCTCGATAAAGTCTTGCGACGAAGCGTAGACGACAACGCGTGGGACGAAGAAAGCGACGAAGTGTGGCGTGGCA
>CAZDLY010000064.1:0-12792 GCA_964506575.1 uncultured Akkermansia sp.
TGATTTGCAATAACTTATGAGCAAGAAAGTGGCGAAACTGGCGAACTCGGGTTAAGGGGGCGGAGGGCTCGTCAGGTGCGAGTCGGAACATTCAAGCAGGGAGGGATCCAATTCTGAATTCTGAATACCGGCTTCTGAAACCTGCGTTTGCAGAACCGACGAACACACTCACACACCCACACCCAATCACTGACCCCTTACATTGCTGCTTGTTTCCCCATCCGATTCATGCCACAATCTGAAACCTGAAACCTGAAACCTGAAACCTGAAACCTGAAACCTGAAACCTGAAACCTTTCACAAGGAGCACTCCCATGGCAGAGAAAAAGACAGCATCCGGGCTTGAGGCGGTCCTAGCGCAGATCCGCAAGGAGTTCGGCGACGCGGCCATCATGCGGATGGGCGACGCCGCGGCGACCAAGGACATCGCCGTCATCTCCACCGGCTCTTTCTCCCTCGATCTCGCGCTCGGGGTCGGCGGGTTGCCGCGCGGCCGCGTGGTGGAGATCTACGGGCAGGAATCGTCGGGCAAGACGACGCTCACGCTCCACGTCATCGCCCACGCGCAGCGCAATGGCGGCCTGGCCGCGTTTGTGGACGCCGAGCACGCGCTCGACCCCAATTACGCCCGCCGGCTCGGCGTCAAGCTCGACGACCTGCTCATCTCCCAGCCCAACTCCGGCGAGGAGGCGCTGACCATCACCGAGCAGCTCGTGAAGTCGGGCGCCCTCGACGTGGTGGTCGTCGACTCCGTGGCCGCGCTCACGCCGCAGGCCGAGATCGACGGCAACATGGGCGACTCGCACATGGGCCTGCAGGCGCGGCTGATGTCGCAGGCGATGCGCAAGCTCACCTCGGCCATCTCCC
This sequence comes from uncultured Akkermansia sp., assembly GCA_964506575.1. GTDB lineage: Bacteria > Verrucomicrobiota > Kiritimatiellia > RFP12 > JAAYNR01 > VGWG01. The sequence continues at coordinate 868 of CAZDLY010000064.1, forward strand.
AGACCAAGACCCTCTGCATCTTCACCAACCAGATGCGCGAGAAGATCGGCGTCATGTTCGGCAATCCCGAGACAACGCCGGGCGGCCGCGCGCTCAAGTTCTACGCCTCGGTCCGGCTGCACGTCCAGAAGATCGGCGTGATCAAGGAAGCGTCAGGGACGGTCGTCGGCAACCGCACGCGCGTCAAGGTCGTGAAGAACAAGGTCGCGCCGCCCTTCACGGAGGCCGAGTTCGACATCCTCTATGCCCGCGGGATCTCCTGGGAAGGTTCGGTGCTCGACGCCGCGATCGCGACCAACGTGGTCACCAAGCGCGGCTCCTGGCTCTCCTTCGGCGCCGAGCAGATCGGCCAGGGGGCGCTGGCCGCGACCGAATTCCTCCGCACGCATCCCGACATCACCGCCCAGATCGTCGCGCAGGTGCGCGAGCTCAAGCCCACCGCCGCCCAGCTCGGCCGCGCCGCCGACGATGCGGCCGGCCAGCCCCCCGTGGCCACGGAGTGAGGCTCAACCGGGACGGGGCGGCCAGGCCCGGAAGACCAGCACCACCCCTCCCGTAAAGGAGAGGGCGAATGATTCGCCCTGCGCCTCGTTCAGCGCCGCCTGCCACCACCGGCTCAGCCGCAGGCCGTTGAGCGGGTAGCGGAGTCCGCGCGACCGGATCGGCATCTGCGGATCGAAGGCGAAGATCGAAACCGGCTGGCCCGCGCAGGACGCGAGTTCGACATCGCCCGCGTGGGCGGTGAACAGGCCGGTGTCGGTCGCCAGCACCACATCGGCTCCGGCGCAGCAATCGGCGAGCAGCGACAGGTTGCCCAGCGTGTGATCCTCGCGCCGCCCCGTCGCGCCCAGAATCGCCAGCTGGCGCCAGCCGCGGGCGAGACAATACCGGATGGACTTGGCGAGGTCGTTGTCGGCCTGCCCCGGATCGTACACCCAGCGCGCCCCCAGCCGCTCGCGCAACGCGGGGGAGAGGCTGTCGCCGTCGCCGACCACGGCGGCCGGCTCGATGCCCCGCGCCACCGCCTGACCGGCCGCCCCGTCGCAGCACACCACCCGCTCGGCCGCCGCCCAGTAGGCGAGCGGCTCCGGGCGGGACGGAAAATCGCCGTCGGCGAGGATTACCGTGCGCCCAGAATGAAGCGCATGATGGGGTTTGTTTTCCATACGATCTTGCGGCCGATGGAGCGCACGAGCGCCTCCGTCGCGGCATCGCGTCCCATGCTGCTGACGCAGACGGCGCTCACGTCAGCAGGCGGCAGGTCCTGGCCGATCTGATGCAGGTCATCCAGGACCTGCCGCCAGTTCTGCTGGCGGTTCCGGGGGGATTTGGACAGCATCTTCTCAATCAGCAGCGCCACCGGCACGGGCGCCTCCGGGTTGAACTGCCGCAGCGAGGGAGCGACCTTCTCGAGGTGGGCATCCAGCACCGTGGTGGGCTTGCCGTTAAACAGAAACTGGCCGGTCAACAGGTGATACAACGTCGCGCCCATCGCATAAATGTCGGTGCGGCAATCGATGTCGCCCCCCTGAATCTGCTCGGGCGCCATGTAATGAGGCGTTCCCAGCACCTCGTCGGCCACGAGCGTCCGGGCCAGATGCGTCTGAGACAATCCCAGGTCGGCCACCTTCACCGCGCCGTCCTCATCCACCATGATGTTGTCGGGCTTGAGGTCGCAGTGAATCATCCCGATCCGCTCCCAGGCGTAATCCAGCGCCGTGGCCACGCTCTCGGCCACCAGCAGCGCTTCCGGCAACGGAATGATTCCCTTGCGGCGCAGCCACTGTCCCACCGTGTAGCCGTCGATCAATTCCATCACAAAATAGAGGTTCCCCGCGAAGGCCGCGTCATACGCCTGCACAATCCCGGGGTGAGAGATCTTGGCCATGGCGCGCGCCTCTTCACAAAACCGCCGCAAGTCTTCGGAATCGTTCGCCACGTTCGCCGCGAGCACCTTGATCGCCACCAACCGGTCGAGCGAACGCTGACGGGCTTTCCAGACCGTCGCCATGCCCCCCTGGCCGAGCAAGCCGACGATATCGAAGCCCGCTATGACCGGAGGTGTCATCATCGGCTCGCGCATCCCTCGCCATGGCAGGTCGGACACAAGCCGACACCCTCGCCGCCGCAGGCGGTGCAGGGAGCCTCCACCCGGTTCCTGCCCGTGACCTTGCCCGTGCCCTTGCACCGGGAACAGGCGCCCGTGCCCGAGCCGCCGCAGACCGCGCACTTCTTCAGTTGCCCCAGGCCGCCGCAGGTCCGGCACGCCACGTGGCCCTTGCCGGTGCAACTCACGCAGGTGATCCAGCCGCTGCCGTTGCACCCCGGACACGGCGTCTTGACCATCAACGCCGTCTCGGAAGAGATCGCATTGGATTGCCGCTTCAGGATCATTCCTTCTTTGCATCCGGAATATCTGCAGACCGTCCGCCCCTGCCCCTTGCACGAGCCGCAGGTCTGAATGCCCAGCCCCTGACAGGCGGAGCAGGGCGAGGCCGCGGCTGTCCGCAGCAGGGCCTGCAGACGGGGCGTCAACACCTCCGCCACGGCCACCGGCGCCCAGACGTTGCCGACCGCCACACGCCGCGCCGCCTGCTGCCGCGTTTCGTGGTCATGCACGCCCCGCGCCACGAGCAGCTGCAATTCGTCGGCGTTGCGCGCCACCTGAATCCGGCCGGCGCCGCCACACGCCTGGCAGAGACCCCCGTCGCCCGACAAGCCCCCCGCACCCGACACGCCTCCCCCACCCGACACGTGCCCCCCGCTGCTGTCAGTCAACGGACGCAACTGCACCTTGCGGCGGCCCGTCCCGTTGCAGTCGGCGCACGGCTTGGTCACAGTCTGCATCCGCTGTTTGCACAGAACCATCTTGTCGACCAGCCGTTTGCCCGAATCGTCCGGAAGCATCTCGTCGGGAAGCAGCCGCGCCAGGGCGGACGCATTGCGGTAATAGCAGAGCGCCACCTCGGGCCGGGTTTCCTCGATCTCCGCGGCCGCGCGGGAGTCGGCGCGCACCGCATCCATGACCGCCTGCAGGTCCATCGTGACCGTCGCCACCGTCGCGGTGGCGGGCTTTTCCACGACCGGGGGCTGGTCGTCGCCGACGCGCGCCCCGCAGTGGCTGCAGAAACGCTGGCCATCCACGCCCTCGTGGCCGCACGCGCCGCAGATCACGAGCGCCGCCGCCGTGCAGCACGCGAACACGGCAACACAGAACACCAGACCCCTCAACAGATTTTTCATGACGCGCACGTCTCCTCCTCCGGACCGCCGCCCCAAAACGACAAACAACCCAGCGGCTTCATTTTGAACGCATTCGCGCGCCGATTCAACTAAAAAATCTGGCGCACCGATCGTTGAGGGTGGACAAGCGCGCCAAAATCTGCTTTAGTACGTGCGATCGTTGGAGCGGGGACTGACGCCGCTCACCGGATGAAAGGATCTAGCCATGGACGAAGCCATCAAAGCAAAACTCGAAGAACTCCGCAGCATGCTGCAGGCCGACGGGGGCGATCTGGAACTCGTCTCTATCGCCGGCAAGACCGTCACCCTCAAACTGCGCGGCGCGTGCGGCTCCTGCCCCCACGCCGCCGCCACGCTCAAGCACGGCATTGAACGGGCGCTCCGCGAGTCGGTCGACCCCGAGATCACCGTCATCCGGGCCCTGTAAATCTCGAAGGATTTTTTTCATGTCACCAGACACCGCCCTGCTCGTGCGGCAGTTGGATCATGCCGATCCCGCGTGCCGCCAGGCCGCGCTGGCCCAATTGGCGGCGACGCCCGCCGCCGCGTGCCCGCCGCCCGCCGATACCGGCGACGTGAACATGCACTGCCACTCGTTCTTCTCCTACAACGCCCACGGCTGGTCGCCCTCGCGCATCGCGTGGGAGTGCCGCGCGCGCGGGCTGCACGCGGCGGCCTTGTGCGACTTCGACGTGCTCGACGGCCTCGACGAGTTCCTCGCCGCCGGCCGCCTCCTCGGACTGCGCGCGGCGGTTCACCTCGAAACCCGCGCGTATCTGGCGCCGCTGGCCGCCACGGACATCAACTCGCCAGGCGAACCGGGCGTGAACTACATCATGGGCACCGGCTTTTACAAGATCTTCCCCGATGGCACGCCCCAGGCCGGGACGCTGGCCGCCCTGCGCGCGGGCGCGACGCGGCGCAACGAGGAGCTGATCGCGCGCATCAACGCCCGGCTCCCCCTGATCGCCCTGGACTACCGGCGCGACGTGCTCCCGCTGACCCCCCGGGGCGTGGCCACCGAGCGCCACATCATTCGCGCCTATGCCGATGCCGCCCGCCGAGCCTGCCCCGACCCCGCCGCGCGCGCCGCCTTCTGGGCGCCGCTGCTCAAGTCCACGCCCGCGGCGGCCGCCGCGCTCGAAGCCGACGTGCCGGCGTTCGAAGAGGCCGTCCGCAGCGCCCTCGCCAAACGCGGCGGCATCGGCTACCAGCAGCCGGGGATCGACACCTTCCCCCCGGCCGAAACCTTCACCGCCTGGGTCCGCTCCTGCGACGCCATTCCAGCCGCCACCTGGCTCGACGGCACGAGCGGCGGCGAAGCCGACTGCCCCCGCTGGATCGACCTGCTCCGCAGCCTGGGGTGCGCCACGGTCGCCCTCGTTCCCGACCGCAACTGGAACATCAAGAAGCCGGAGGAGCGGGCCGTCAAGATCGCCAGGCTCGACGAACTGGTGCGCGAGGCGGTCGCCCGCGACATGCCGATGATCATCGGCACCGAGATGAACAAGGCCGGGCTTCCCTTTGCCGACGATCTCGGCGGACCGGTCCTCGCGCGCCACGCCGGCGTCTTCCGCGCCGGCGCCCGGTTCATCGTCGGCCACACGATTCTCGGCCGCTACGCCGACATGCCCTATCTCGGCGAGCGGGCCTGCGTCGCCTTCCCGTCCCTCCCCGCGCGCAACGCCTTCTTCACCGCGGTCGGCGCCCTGCCGCCGCTCACCGAAGACGGCGCCCAACGGCTCCTCGACGACGGCCCCGACCACGCCTTCGACCGTCTGGCCCAGGCGGTCGGCGCGTGACGGCGGTTCACCCCGTTCAGATTCCAATTGACGGGGTCCCGCTTTTTTGTCATCATCCGCGCAACTTTCGCACCCGTGGTGAAATTGGCAGACACGTAAGATTCAGGTTCTTATGCCGAGAGGCGTGGGGGTTCAAGTCCCTCCGGGTGCACCAATTCAAAAAAGGCCATTTTTATGGCCTTTTTTGTTTTTTTAGCCTGTTCGCCCAAGTTTGCCTGTTTGGCGGGTTAGGCGGGAAAAGGCACTTGTAGGCGGCAATTATGTCAACAAAATGTCAACAAATCAATTCTCGCCGATGGCCGCAACGCGGAACCGCTCCAAGGCCCGATCAAGATCTTCACGCTTGAAAAGGATGCACCGCCGTCCGAGACGTACATAGGGCAAGATGCGGCGCCGCTGAAACTCCCCGAGTGTACGTAGACTGATCCCGCAGTACCGTGCGGCGCTGGCACGCCGGAAGTACCCCACGGGCACACCATTCGCGTTTATCTTCGTGCTGCTGTTCTTCATATTCATGTCATTTCTCTATGGGCGTGTTCTCGCCGGCGTCCCAGATGTACAACCCCTCGGGAATGGGCACCCGGTTGCGCGAGAGTTCCCAGGTGGCTCCGGTCCAGACGTAGACCCGGCCGCGCACACCCGGACCCGCCCGCACCGGCGCGTCCGCCGATGGCACGAACACGACCCGCGGCCCGCTGCATCCGACGAGGAAGAACGCCCCCACCGCAATCGCTATTCGCACCCACTGCCTACTGCTCACTGCCCAGCCCCTCTCTCCAGCCTCTTATTACTGCGGCCCGCCGTTATCGGCGGGCTTCCCGTCCCTCCCGGCTTTCCATTCCGCCAGCCGCCTGTCGAGCCGCTCGCGCAACCCCGGCTTCGCCGATACGTCCTCGCCGGCTGTGCCGGTTTGGCTTTTCACCAGGCCGGTCAACCAGTCGAGAATCGACTTGAAGAGCGCCACCCACATCTGACGTTCACCCTTTCTTGGCCAGGCCGCGGCTGATGGTGTAGCCCAACGCCGTGAAGGCCGCCGTCACCAGCGCCACCACTTTGGGCCACACTCCCGTCTCGGGGATGACCCCGCTGGCGATCAGGAAGCCGACCACCGTCGCCCCCAGCGTCAGCCAGAACTCGCTCGTCTTGTATCCAGGCTTCACCACCGTATTGCTCTCTTCGCTCATCGCTCTCCCCCTTCCGCCGGTTGCCCGGCTCTGTTGTTTCTCCAACCCACACACCCACAAACCCACACACAAACTCCCCAACCTCAGTCATGCCGACGCCGTTTGGCTTACGGCATGCCCCCGTCCGGGGTCCCCGCTGCCGCGGCTATCGCCCGCACCAGGAGCGCGGCTCCCGCGCCACCGGAGAGGGTTGCCACCCACACGATCGCCCGGATCGCCAACTCGTGCCGCGCCAGCCGCGTCTGAATGGAGAGCGACCCGTTGTCCACGAAGAGCCGCTTCTCGATGCTTTCCAGCTTCTCCATCAGCGCACCGTGTCGCTTCGCACACGCCTCAGCCGTTACCAGTTCCTGCTCTTCCATCGCCATGCCCTCCCCGTAACCGTTCCTCTGCCGACACCCCGTCGCCACCCCGCCGCGCTCACACTCAGTCCTCGTCTCCCAGGGAGATCGGATCCGTGATGACCCCTCCCGATCCGCCTCCGCCCGTCGCCCCGTAAACACCCCCGCCAGTCGCTCCCGGCCGCGCGTATCGCGGCATCCCGTATTCCCCGCTTATGTCACCACATGTCCTAACGGTCACATAACTCTGCCGCAACCACATCTCGGCGTTCTGCCAGCCCGACTGGTAGGGTTCGGCCTCTGCCCCACACTCCTGCGCCAGCGTGTACCATAGCACCGCCTCGCAATGCCGCACGCACCGCACGGGGACCGCCGCCGGGGTCTCGGCATATTCTGGATCGGCCGCCACCCCGGTCGCGGCCCGAAAATCGGCCGCCACTCCCGCCGCGATCCGCCCCAGACGCGCCTCGCGCCCGCCATCCGGCTTCCAGGCCAGGTAGGCGTTCAGGATCGCCGGCGGCAGCGTCGCCGCTGCCGCCGACGGGGTGAACAGGGTCATCTCCTCTGCCATGTCCGCGCCCTCCCGGCGTCAGCGTCCCGGTTAGGCGGCGCTGACGTTCAACCGCACGACCGCCGCGGCGTTCGTGACGCGGATGTCCTCCGACCAGTCGAATTTTGCCACCTCCACGCGCCCGTCGTCGCGCAGGTAGCTCGACGGCACCATGTATTTGCCCATGAGCCGAAAAGTCTTCATGAAGCTCGGATCGCGCCGCGTCGGGTTCGGCCGGCGCGCAAAGATCAGCACCGTGTCGTCCAGCAGGAACTTGACGTTGTCCGCCAGCCCCGGCGCCGAATCGTCGTACACCATGTACGAGGTCCGCACCTCCGGCGAACCCACGAACAGATTCGTGGCCGTCGCCTCGGTCGGACACACCACGCCCTCGCCGCGGCCCCCCACCGTCCGGCCCACCACGAAGCGGCCGCGCACTTTTTCCGCGTTCTTGAAGCGCACCCAGGCCGACGCGCCGAAGAGCACCCCCACGCCCATCAGCGAACCGTACTTGGCGGCCTTGACCACGGCCAGAATCGCCGTGTCCACGTCCGCCACCGGATCGGCCGCCGCCCCGCCCCAAACCAGCCCCGTCCCGGCTCCGGCCGCAACCAGCGCGGCGTCAATCACGCTCTTCTCATGCGCCAGCGCAGCCACCTCCGCGACCGCCACCGCGCCTTCGCGCAGCGCGTTCTCCAGATCCTGGCTCTCCAGCCGCTCCAACTGATCCACCGGATAGTCGAGCGCGTGCGGCTCGCAGTTGTAGATCTCGTCGGTCACCTCGAACCGCAGTTCGGTCGCCCGCCCGCCAATCGTCCTCAGCGTGTTCGGAATCCGGAACCGGTCCTTCTCCGTGTACCGCTTGTAGCGCCCCACCGAAGTCGGCACCTCGATCGTCGGTGCCAGAAAATCCGCAACCGGCATGATCGCCGACTGCGCCGCCCCCTGCGCGAACTCGCGCAGTACCGGGCTCGCACTGATGTCGCTTAATCTGCTCATTCTTCTGTCCCCCCACTGTTTACCACTCACGGATCACGGATCACCAATGACCGATCATCCGACCTCAAGAACCTGCCACTGACACAGACACGGCCGCACCCGCACCGCCTGCCCGTCAACGCCCGGCTCCTCTGCGAAGCCTGCGCACACCGCCCCCGCGGCCGGCGTCTCCGCCGCCGACACGCTCCCGTCGGCGTTCACAAACAGTGCGTCGCCCACCGCGCACGCGCCCGTCAGCGCGATCCGCACCGCGTAGCCCGGCGAGAGCGGCAGCAGCGCGGCGTTGACCCCGTCCGTGTCCGCAACCACGTAGAGCGGCCCGAACACAGGCGGGTCCGCCAACTTCATCACCCGCGCCGCGCCCGTCCCGGCCGCGCCCGCGAGCGTCGCAAGCCGCCCCTCGTACCCCGTCAAGTCCTCGCCGACGGCCACGCAAAACGCCCCGCCGATCACATCGGATTGCACCATATGTCCCTCCTTTTCGTTCAGCCCGCCCCAAATTCCTGCTCGGCCAGGCGAAACGCCGCCGAGAACGACACCCCGTCGCGCCGTGCCACCTCCTGGGCCCGGTTGCGGATTTTGGCCGCCCGGTCTTCGCCGGAGCCCGCTGCGCCGCCTGCGGCCCCCGCCGCTTCGACCCGTGCCTCGGCCCGGTTATGCAGCGGGCGGGGCGCCGACCGGTCCGCGCCTTCGGCGCTTCCTGCGGCCTTTGTGCGCCCGCGCATCCGCTCCAAAACCCCCGTCGCCGCCTCGCGGTTCTCCAGAAGCTGACCGCGCCAGAACGGCCGGTCCGCCTCTTCAACCACGTCGGCGTACCCCTCCAAATCCTTGTCCGCCAGCCCGTCTTCGGCCTTCATCAGTTGCTCCATGAGCACCTGGTTCTTGGCCTGCTCCACCGCCAGCGCCTCCTGCAGCTTGCGGATCAACTCCGCATCCGTCCCGGCGCCTGCCGCGCCCGCCGCCCCCTCTGTCACAGTCCCGTCTGCCATCGTGAGTCCCTCCTTTGTTTCCGCGTGCCTCTCCGACCACCTGGCCGGCCGCACGCCCTCCATAACCTACGAAAATAATCAACACGCTCTTTTACGGCCCCAGCAGCACCCAGTCGTTGGTTCCGCCCCCGAACGCCTTGTACACCTGCTTCACCGCCCCAGTGACCACCAGCTCGTCGCCGGTCCACCGCGGCAGAGTCAGCGTCGGCGCGTTCGTCCCCGTCACCTGCGGCTCCGGCGCGTCGGTCAGCGCCATCCGCCCGCCCTCGCCAAGCCGCCAGGCGCCCCGGCGCGCAACGTTCGTCGTCGCCGCCAGCCACGAGTTGTACGACGCCGCGTCCAGCCGCACACCCATGACCACGTTCGTCACATTGTAGTCGCCCGCCTCGAAGGCGACGTTGTGCCAGGCGCACATCCCGCCCCAGGCCGTCTCCAAGCGCATCCCGTCCGAGATCAGGACGTTCTGCAGGTTGTAAGGGAGCACCGCTCCGACCAGCGGCCCCAGTCCCGTTCTGGCGTTGCCGCCGCCCGCGTGCCCGCCACCCCAACCGTACGAAAAGACCGTCACCCCGCCCCAGCCGTTGGTGCAGTGCACCCCATGCACATCCGCCCGCTCCAGGAAGAGATGCCCCCAGGTGTGCGGTGATCCGTTCTCAAAGCGCACCGCCCCCGAAACCCCGGCGTGGATCAGGTGCAGCGCGTAGAAGTAAGAGGGCGCGATTCGCGGATACGCTCCTCCGCCGTCAAAGACGATGTCGCCCTCGATCCCGGTCACGGCGTGCTGCCCGTCCGGATACGCCGCACGCAGGCTGTCGCCGCGAATCGTCAGCCGACTGATGAGATTGGAGGCGCTGTACGGCCATTCGGGCACCCGCCGCCTAACCGTGCCGCGCACCGTCGCGCCGTCGAGGTCGAGCAGCAGCGCCGGCCGGTAGGGCACCTCCAGATCCTCGGCGTACACCCCCGGCGCGACCCGCACGACGTACGCCCGGCCCGCCTCGGCCCTGTACTCCGCCGCGTCGGTCGGTTGGCCGATATGATCAAGCGCCGCCTGGATCGTGCGGTAGGGCGCCGCCGCCGAACCCGTCTCGACCGTGTTCGTCGCCGCGCCGTCCACATGCACCAGCCGCGTCGCCTGCCCGGGATTGATCGCCGTTGCCGCGGAAGCCGCAATGCTTTCGGCCTCCTCGTATGTCGGCCGCCTCCCGAACTCGGCCTCCATCCTCAATCTCAGGTCGCGGATACGCGCGGTCGCCCATCCCTCCGTCGCCGTGCGGTTCAAGTTCGACCCCTCGACGCCTTCACCGGTCGCCGCCCACGCAGCAATCACAACCACCAGCCACAACCGCTTCTTCATGCCGCCTCCCTTGTCATGTTCCACCCTCATGCGCTTCACACCCCTTCCGTCTCAACGCCCAGTGTCAGTTCCCCCGCTTCATTCAGGGTTCCCACTACCCGGTGCCACTTGTTCGTTCCCGGATGCTGCACCCGCACCCCAAGCGCCGGCAACATTCCCGCGTGCGGACGGAACAGCACCCGCTGGCCCTCCGCACCCGCCTCTTCTGCAATTCCAATCAGGCAGGCCGCGCACCCCGCTTCGCCTTTCGTTACCCGGCCATCGCCGGCCGACACCAACCAGTCGCCCGGTTCGCAACTCCCCGCCAGTTCGCAACGCGCATTCGCCCCCCCGGTCAGCGGAACGCAGTCACACAAGGCCCCCGACGCGGCTACGTCCGCGACCACATACGGCGCCGCCTGCAAGCCGTTGGTCGGCGCCTCCGCCACGCCCTCCGCCGTCAGCCTCGCCAACCGCCCCGCCGACACGTTACCCGCCGGCAACCGCCTCACCCCCGCCACACTATCCGAAGTCAACACAGTCATTTTTGAACCTCCTTGTCTAGCCTAGGTTTATTTTCAACACGCCCCCGCGTCAACGTCTCTCCCCTGAGCCTGCTTCCTGAACCCTGCTTCCTGAACCCTGAACCTTGTTCCCCATCCCTCTGCCATACCGCTCCGCCATCTCCTTTTCGTCGGCGTTCTTCCCGATCGGATCCCAGAGACGCGACCCGCGCCTCGAGCCCTCGATGTCTCCGAAAAACAACCGGGCACCGGTACTCAGAAACGCGACGATTCCCGGCTTCTTGGGCAACTTGCCAGCTTCGGACGACGTGCGCAGATAGTTCCGCGCCTCTGTCCGGCGCGCCGCTGGCACTCGGCGCATCAGGGCGTCCAGTGCCAGCGGCACAACCGCCGCGGCCACCGATCCCGCACCAACCCGCGTCCCTCGCGTCGGAATCACCCGAACGTTCTTGGCCCTTGTCTCCACCGGTATCCGCAGGGTCTTGCCCGAATTCCCAAACGTTCCCGCCCTCATATCCGCCGGGAGATCGTACATAACCCCAGCCGCATCGACATTCACCGATCCACGTGTCCAACCCCCAGCCTTTGTCTTCCTCAGAATCGGCATCACCGCATCCCCCCTGGCCGCCGCCTCGGCCCGCCTCTTGAGCGATTCCATCAGCTCTTTGCGGGTCATCATCCCTTGCTTGATCAGTGCCTTGTCATAGGTAGTCGGACCAAACGTCGGCGTCTGTCGCGTCTCCCCCGGACGCAGAAACGGATACTGACTCTGCAACTCCTCGCTCGCCGCAAAATCGTCAATCCAGTCCGGCAGTCCCGATGGAAACGCCTCCACGCCGTACTCCGCGTAGTACCGCGCGGGGTTCAATACCCGTCGCAGCGCCTCGACCTCCGCGAAGCGGATGCCCGCCGCAGTCAATTTCCCGGCGATCTCCTCTTCGGCCACGTTCAGCAACC
>CAZDLY010000065.1:0-12653 GCA_964506575.1 uncultured Akkermansia sp.
CCGACATCGACCCCGCGACCCGCGAGCGCCTGGGGATCAACGCCCGCCTCCTCCGTCTCTCGGTGGGGATCGAAGACGCGGACGACCTGATTCGCGATCTGGCCTCCGTCCTCTGACCACGGGAAAATCCCCGTCCCCGGCCGCCCGTGGCTACCGGAACTCGGCCCATTCCGGTTCGGTGGCGAAAACCCAGCGGTAGTACTCGGATCCCTGCAGATCCGCGGCGGCGTCTTCGTCGATGATGACCGTGCACCGGGGGTGCAGTTGCAGCGCGGAGGCGGTCACCATCGCGGTGATCGGCCCCTCGACCGCCCGCGCGAGGATGGCGGCCTTTTCTTTGCCGGTCACGAGCAGCAGGCAGCGCCGGCTTTCCTGGATGGTGCCCACGCCCATGGTCAGCGCGCGCGCCGGCACGCGCCGCATGTCGCCGGCAAACATGGCCGCATTCTGGCCGCGTGTGGAGGGGGTCAGCGCCTTTTCGCGCGTGCGGGACAGCAGGGCCGAGAGGGGTTCGTTGAAGCCGATATGGCCGTCCGAGCCGATGCCGAGCAGTTGCAGGTCGATGCCGCCGCACTCCGCGATCTGGCGTTCGTACCGGGCGCATTCGGCGCCCAGATCGGGCGCGACGCCGTTGAGCATGTGGGTGTTGCGCAAGTCGATGTTGACGTGCCCGAACAGGAGCCGGTTCATGTACTGGCGGTAGGAATCGGGGTGATCCGGCGCCAAGCCCACGTACTCGTCGAGGTTGAAAGTCCGGCAGCGCGAGAAGTCGAGGCCGTCCTCGCGGTGACGGCGCACCAGTTCGGCGTAAACCCGTTCCATGGTCCGGCCCGTGGCGAGCCCCAGAACCAGCTTGGGCTGATCGCGCAGCGCCCGCGCAATCAGGTTCGCGGTGAGCGCGGCGGCCGATTCGGCGGTGGGGCGAATGATGACTTCCATGCGGGTGTTCCTATCTCATGCGGGCGGCCATCCGGTCGCGGACGTCGGTCTCGAAACGGCGGATGCCCGCGGTGACGTACTCAACCGGATCGCGCGTGTCGTCCGCGACCAGCGGAGTCAGGTCCATGGCGAAGGCGGCCATCTCGCAGGTGTCGGCCGCGTGCGATTCGAGCAGCGTCGCGTTGGCGCGGTTGCGGCCCAGGGTCGCGAGATCGTAGCGCTTGCCGCCGGCGATCTGCGAGTCGTAAACGCCGCAAAGCGCGGCCTGCAGGTTCGGACGGGCGCTGACGTCCAGCACGACCTTTTCGTGGTCGGGCAGCCAGTCCAGGTTGCGCCAGACCTCGCACCCGCAGACCCGCGCCGGACGCTGCGCCGGGGGGAGGCGGCGGCAGGCGGCGATCACGGCTAGGGCGACGGCGACGTGGGTGTCGTGCTTGTCGGCCGGATTGTGCGTGTAAACCACCTGCGCCCGCGTCGCCCGCAGCAGTGCGGCCAGATCGTTGACGAGATCGGGAGCGCCGGCCGCCTTGGCCTCGGCCGACGTGAAATCGAGCTGCGCGACGAAGCTGTACCGCCCGATCTGGGCGGCCGTCCGCTGCTCGGAGCGCCGGATGCGGCACAGGTCGCCGTCTGACAGGCCGGCGTAGGGGCCGATGCGCGCCGATCCGGCCCCGTTCGTGCAGGTGATGCCGCCGAAGCGCAGGGACGGTCCATCGAAACAGGCCAGGATGCCGTGCATGGCCATGAACTCGACGTCGTCCTGATGAGCCCCGATGCCGAGGTGCGTCGTGCGCGCCAGGGCGTCGGCGAACGGCGCGCCGTCGGGGACGAAGCAATCGGCGGTGGCATGATGCAGTTTCATGCGGACATCCTTTCCGGCAGACTGGCCGCGGCCACGGCCTGGCCCACGCGGCGGCTCTGCTCGTCCGGTGCGCTCACGTCGATGCGCGCGGCGCATGCCGGCGCGGCCGCCTTCAAGACGTCCCGCGCGCGCTGAATGAGGATGTCGCCGCCGGCGCCGGTCAGCACCCGGCCCAGCACCAGGACGTGGCGGAAGTCGTAGAACTCGGCGAAGAGCGGCAGCGTCTCCCCCAGGTACACCCCGAGGGTCTCGTAGATCGGCGCCGCGCGCGGATCGCCGCGCGCCAGGAGCTCCTGAACCTGCAGCAGGCGTTCGGGCAGGGGCATCCCGGCCGGACAGGAGATGCCGGCCGCCGGCAGCAGCTTGTTGACGGCCTGCTGGGAGAAATACAGGCAGCCGACCCCCCGGTCCCCGGACCATTCGTCGGCCGGCGCGTCCGGATTTTCATCCACGGGGACGAACGCCAGCTCGGTGATCCAGCCGCGCATCCGCCCCCCGGGATCGACATATCCGCCGGCCAGGCTCGACCCAAACGCCAGGCCGAGGATCCCCTGCGCGTCCGACGACAACGCGCCGGCGAGGGCGGAGACGTCGCCGTCGTTGAGCACCATCAGCGGCACCTGCCAGGCGTCCCGCACGCGGATGAAGAGGCGGCTGGCCTCCGCGAACCGGGATTCCGGTATCGAGCGGAACAGGGAGGCGAGGCGGATGTGGTTGTCGAAGACAACGCCCGCCGTGCTGCCGCCGATGGCGTCGACGCGCGGCAGGTGCGAGGCGGCCTCGCGCAAGCCGGTCATGAGATGATTAAAATGGTAATCGGGGTCGGACTGCTCCTTGGGCTGCCAGGGGAATTCGGCGCTGTAGACGACCTGGCCGTCCTGCACCGCAGCCACCTTGAAGTCGCTGGCGCCCAGATCGAATCCCAGCCGGCAGCCGTCCCAGTGGCCGCCGCAGGCGCTCGCCTGGCCCCGGTCCGGCGGCAGGGAGGCGCGGGTGGCGCGGACGATCTCGAACGGCCGGCCGTACACCCGGGTCATGATGGCGTAATCGAATCCGCGGGCGCCGTCAGCGGCAAAGAGCTGCCGGAGGTGCGCCACGACACCGTCCGGCGCGATGACGTGCAGCCGTGAGGCTCCGCGCGCCCAGAGGAGGAATTTCGTCAATCGCGCGGCGTAGTGAAGGGTCTTCGGCGACGCGTCCGGCCGGATGATCGTCTCGTAGTGCGAGACGGTGCCGTCCGGCTGTTCCGTGGCCAGCACGAACGGCACGCCGTTGCCGGCCTGCCGGAGCGCCGTCCGGTACCGGTCGTTGAAACGGGCGGTCGGCTGGAATCCGGGATCCAGCGGCGCCTTCCGCGTGATATTTTGCTTGGATTTATGCATAGCGGTAACGTCCGTCGGGGTGGGAGAATACCACAACGATTCGGACCTGCCAATAGCAAGCGTTTTACGGCAGTATCAATGCCCTGAACTGCTGAAACAGCGACGCCGCATCGTGCGGGCCGGGGCACGCCTCGGGATGGTACTGCACCGAGAATGCGGGGAAGGCCTTGCATCGGATCCCCTCGACCGTCCGGTCGTTGAGGTTGATGTGGGTCACGTCGACACGGGCGGTGTCGAGCGTCTCGGCGGCGACCGCAAAGTTGTGATTCTGCGAGGTGATCGCCACGGTCCCGGCCGCCAGATCCATCACCGGATGGTTGCAGCCGTGGTGGCCGAATTTCAGGCGGTACGTCCGTCCACCCAACGCCAGTCCGAGCAGTTGGTGCCCCAGGCAGATGCCCATCATCGGCACCTTTCCCAGCAGCTCGCGGATGGCCGCCACCGCGTATGGCAGTGCCGCAGGATCGGCGGGTCCGTTGGACAGCAGGACGCCATCCGGTTTCATCGCCAGCACCGCGGCTGCGGTGGTCTTGGCCGGCACGACCGTCACCTGCATCCCCTGCCGCCGCAAGCCGCGCAGGATGTTCCACTTGATGCCGAAATCATACGCCACGATCTTCAGGTCGGCGGGCGGCAGGCTGGCCGCCATCCCCCACGAACAGGTTTCGCGTCCGTCGGCGTCCCAGAGGTAGGGCTCGGCGCACGTGACCCGCGCCGCGTAGTCCTGGCCGTCGAGGCCCTCCCACGCGCGGGCCTGCGCCACGCCGTCCGCCTCGCCCGCGGCCCCCGTCACGCACATGAAGCCCTTCATCGTCCCCCGGTCGCGCAGGAGCCGCGTCAGCCGCCGCGTGTCGATCCCCGCGAGCGCGGGCACGCCGGCGTCCTCCAGCGCCCGCCGAAGTTCCGTTTCGCTCCGCCAGTTGCTGGCCGCGTTGCAGGCATGCATCACCAGTCCGCTGGCGTGGATCCGCAACGATTCCCGGTCGGCCGCGTTGAGGCCGACATTGCCGATCTCGGGACAGGTGAACGTCACGAACTGCCCCGCATACGAGGGGTCGCTGATGATCTCCTGATAGCCCGTCAGGCCGGTGTTGAACACCACCTCGCCGACGCGGTCAACCGGAGCCCCGACCGACCAGCCGCGAAAGATCGTGCCGTCTTCCAGCGCCAGATAGGCCGGCTTGCGCCGCTGTTCCGCCCAATTGAATGTAGCCATGCCTAAGAGCCTTTCCCGGGGGGGCGCGCGGGCAGCCGCACCTGCGGCGACCGCTCATGGTATTCCTGGATGGAGCGCACCTTGACGTGTCCGCGCGCCGTCCGATACGACTTCAGTCCCATGATCGACCAGCGCAGGCCGTTGATCGTGGTCGTGATCGGTATGCTGCGCGTCACCGCGTGGGCGCGCATCTTCACCTCGTCCCACGCCGGTTCCGTGCCCACCGTGGGGGTGCTGATGATCCAGTTGATCTCATCGCTTTCAATCAAGTCGATCGCATTCGGGTGGCCGCTCGAGATGCGGAAGACCGCCCGGTCGCGGATGCCCGCCTTCCACAGCGCGGTGCTGGTCCCGAGCGTCGCGTAGAGCGTAAAGCCGAGCTGCTTGAGCTTGCGCGCCAGCTCGACCGCATCGCCCTTGTCCTCGTCGCGGACGCTCAGGAAGACGCCGCCTCCCTTGGGCAGGCGGTTGCCCGCCGCGATCTGGCTTTTCAGATAGGCCAGCCCGCAGTTGCCGTCAATGCCCATCACCTCGCCCGTCGACTTCATCTCCGGCGAGAGCACCACGTCGATCCCGGGGAAGCGGGTGAAGGGGAACACCGCCTCTTTGACCGCGTAATGTTGCGGGATGAATTCCTGGGTGAAGCCCAGGTCGACCAGCTTCTCGCCCACCATCACCAGCGCCGCCAGCTTGGCCAGCGGCACGCCCGTCGTCTTGCTGACGAAGGGGACGGTTCGCGACGCCCGCGGGTTGACCTCGAGGATATACACGTCCTCCCCCTGGACGGCGAACTGGATGTTCATCAGCCCCTTGACCTTCAGCGCCTCGGCCAGAGCGAACGTCTGCTTGCGGATGACCGCCTTGACCGACTTGCTCAGGTTCGGCGCCGGAATGATGCACGCGCTGTCGCCGGAGTGAATGCCCGCCAGCTCGACGTGCTCCATGATCGCGCCGATCACGTGCGTCTCGCCGTCGGAGATGCAGTCGACGTCCACCTCGCACGCGTTGGCCAGGAACCGGTCAATCAGCACGGGACGGTCTTCCGACACCTCGACCGCCTCGCGCATGTACGTCCGCAGCGTCTCGCGGTCGAAGACGATCACCATCGCCCGTCCGCCCAGCACGAAGCTCGGCCGCATCAGCACCGGGAAGCCGACGCGCGCCGCCACCGCCTCGGCCTCGTCGGCGCCGGTCGCCAGCCCGTTTTCCGGCTGGCGCAACCCCAGTCGCGCGGCCAGTTCCTGAAACTGCTTGCGGTCTTCGGCCTGCTCGATGCTGTGCGGGCTGGTGCCGATGATCGTCACGCCGTTGGCTTCGAGCGCCCGCGCGAGGTTCAGCGGCGTCTGACCCCCGAACTGCACGATCGCGCCCGCGCACCCCTCGTGGCGGTAGACGTGCAACACGTCCTCGAGCGTCAGCGGCTCGAAATAGAGTGTGTCGCTGGTGTCGTAGTCGGTGCTCACGGTTTCGGGGTTGCTGTTCACCATCACGGTCTCAAACCCGGCGGCGCGCAGGGCGAAGCAGGCATGGACGCAGCAGTAGTCAAACTCGATCCCCTGGCCGATGCGGTTGGGTCCGCCGCCGATGATCATGATCTTCCGGCGCGCCGGTCCCGGGCCGGCCGCGGGCGGGCACTCGGGCGGACCGCCCGAACCGTAGGTCGAATAATAGTACGGCGTCAGGGCGGCGAACTCCGCCGCGCAGGTGTCGACCAGCCCATAGGCTGGCGCCAGGCCACGCCGCTGCCGCGCCGCGCGGACCGCGTCCTCGGTCGTCTGCAGGATCCAGGCGATCTGCCGGTCGGAGAAGCCGAACTGCTTGGCCTGCAGAAACCGGGCGGCGTCGCGCTCCAGTTCCGCGAGCGAGCCGGCCGCGCGGATCTCGTCCTCGTAGGCGGCCAGTTCCTCCAGATGGCGGAGAAACCACGGGTCGACCGTGCAGATGCGGTGGATGCGCGCGACGCTCCAGCCGCGGCGGAAGGCGGCGCGGATGTCGAACAGCCGGTTGGCGTGCGGGGTGCGCAGGGCGGCCTCCAGCGCCGCGTCGTCGCGGGCTTCGAAGGGGCCGTCCTTGCCGTCCGCCCCGAACCCGGCCCGGCCGGTCTCCAGCGAGCGCAGCGCCTTCTGCAGGCTCTCTTTAAACGTGCGTCCGATGCTCATGGTTTCGCCGACCGACTTCATTTGCGTGCCGAGCACGGGGTCGGCGCTGGGGAACTTTTCAAAGGCGAAGCGCGGAATCTTGGTCACCACGTAGTCGATCGACGGTTCAAAGCAGGCGGGCGTCTGGCGGGTGATGTCGTTGCGCAGCTCGTCCAGCGTATAGCCCACGGCCAGTTTGGCCGCGATCTTGGCGATCGGGAAGCCCGTCGCCTTGGAGGCCAGCGCGCTCGAACGCGAGACGCGCGGGTTCATCTCGATCACCACCATCCGTCCGTTGGCCGGGTTCAGCGCGAACTGGACGTTCGACCCGCCCGTCTCCACGCCGATCACCCGCATCACCGCCAGCGCGGCGTCGCGCATGGTCTGGTATTCGCGGTCGGTCAGCGTCTGCGCCGGGGCCACGGTGATGGAATCGCCCGTGTGCACCCCCATCGGATCGAGGTTCTCGATCGAGCAGACGATCACGCAGTTGTCCTTCCGGTCCCGCATGACCTCCAGCTCGAATTCCTTCCACCCCTCGATCGACTCCTCGACCAGCACCTCGTGGGTCGGACTGAGGAACAGGCCCTGCTGCGTGATCCGCTCGAACGCGGCCTCGTCGCGGGCGATGCCTCCGCCCGTGCCGCCCAAGGTGAAGCCCGGACGGATGACCAGCGGGTACCCCAGCGTGTCGCGGACCTGGCGCGCCTCTTCGATCGTGCGCGCCGACCCGCTGCGCGGCATGTCCAGGCCGATCTTCAGCATCGCCTGCTTGAACAGCGAGCGGTCTTCGGCCCGTTCGATCGCCTCCGCGGTCGCGCCGATCATCTCGACGCCGTATTTCTCGAGCACGCCGGACGTGTGGAGTTCCATGGCCAGATTCAGCGCGGTCTGGCCGCCCACGGTCGGCAGGAGCGCGTCGGGCCGCTCGCGCCGGATCACGGCCGAGAGGAAGTCGGCGCTCAAAGGCTCGATGTAGGTGCGGTCGGCGAATTCGGGGTCGGTCATGATCGTCGCCGGGTTGCTGTTCACCAGCACCACCTCGTAGCCCTCCTCGCGCAGGGACTTGCAGGCTTGAACCCCCGAATAGTCAAACTCGCAGGCCTGTCCGATCACGATCGGTCCCGAGCCGATCAGCATCACCTTGTGAATGTCTGTTCTTTTTGGCATCGCCTGCGTCCTTCATTTCGTCGTACGTGAGGCGCTTGCAAAACCCCTGCAAGCGCCGGTTTCAGGTTTCAGTGTTCAGGTTTCAGGAAGACGCAACATCGTGTGGTTCTTCCTGACACCCGAAACCTGACACCTGAACACTCCGCTTGCAAAACAGGGTTTTGCAAGCGGCTCACGTGTTTCAGGGATCGGGCACGCGTTCCGGTCGCTCAACCCGGCCGCCACCGTTCCGGCCAGGGCATCACAGACAGAGGGCAGGTTTCGGATGATCGCGGCCTGGCCGTCCTCATTGGCCCGATCGCTGACGCCCTTCACGAGGTGGCAGGCCGCGCCGCGTTCCCGGCAGACGCTGGCGACCGCGAACCCCTCCATGTCCACCAGCTCCGCAACCGTGGCGAGCGCCTGCCGCCGCCCGGCATCGAAGACCGGCTCGCCGACCGTCGCGAGACGCGCCCGCCGCAGCCCCGCCCAGGGTCCCGGGACCAGGCCCACCCCGGCGGCGGTCCCGCCCGCCAGCCACGCGTCGCCGTCCAGCGCCTCGCTCACGCAGAACAGCGCACCCGGCGCGCCGTTCAGCAAGGATCCGCAGATCCCCGCGTTAACGATCCCGCCGGCATCCGGCTGGTCGAGCGCATACGTCGCCGCCCGCCGGGCGGCGGCGCCGCCCATGCCGCACACGACAATCAGCCCGCCGCCGGCGGACGCGAAGCGCCACGTGTCAAAGGGCCGCGCGGGCACGGGTTCGGCCGCCAGTCGCTCCAGCAACGGGCGGGCTTCCAGGTGGGTGGCGAAAAGCACGGCAATCATGGGGATGTCGGTCCCGCGTCGGCGTCAGGCTGGGGTTCGAAACGAACGCACAGATCGGTCGCCTGGGTTTCGCGGTTGGTGAGCCCGCACCGCTGGTTGAAGGGATTGACCACGAAATGAGCGCACCAGCCGCAGCATCGGCGGCGCTCGTCGTCGGCAAAGATATTCAGCGGGCGCGGCTGGTCCGCTGCGGTGAAGACCCGGGGCCGTCCGGCGGCGGCGGCAAACGGCGCGGCGCCGGCATAGCGATGGCCGCACGCCGTGCAGACCACCTCCTCGCCGATCCGCTTGAAGCCCTCGAAAACCGGTTCGATCCGCGCCAACGCGGTCCGGCCGCACGCCGTACATTCGATTTCGCGGGAACTGCCCATGACGGCGATAGCTTAGCGGATTATCGCCGCTTCGCGCAATTCGCAATTTCGACGTCCTCTTCTTTGCGCTGGACGCCGGGCGGTAAACCGTGGACACTATGCGGGTATTGCGTTCGGGCAGAACGCCCGGACAGACTTTTTCCATTAACGGACAAGGGGTGTTGCGATGGCAGGCAAGGTGAGGACGAAGCGGGCGCGGGCTGCGGCCAAGGCGCTGGTGGTGCGCGGCGGCTGGGATGGACACCAACCGGTGCAGTTTTCCAACCGGCTGGTGCCGTGGCTGAAGGCGCGCGGGTTTGAGGTGGTGGTGCGCGACTCGATGGACGCCTACGCCGATCCGGCCGTTCTGGCGGGGCTGCGGGTCATCATCCCCGTCTGGACCATGGGCGAGATCTCGGGCGACCAGTTCCAGGCCCTCAACGCCGCGGTCCGCTCGGGCGTGGGCCTGGCCGGCTGGCACGGCGGCATGTGCGATTCATTCCGCAGTAACACCGAATATCAGTTCATGACCGGAGGCCAGTGGGTGGCGCACCCCGGCGGCGTGATTGACTACCAGGTGACCGACCTCGATCCCGTCGATCCGATCACCGCCGGCCTTGCGCCGTTCTGGATGCACTCGGAGCAGTATTACATGCACACCGACCCCGGCAACGAGGTGCTGGCCTCGACGGTCTTTAGCGGCGAGCATCAGGGCTACACCTGGATCAAAGGGACGCGGATGCCCATGGTCTGGAAGCGCACGTGGGGCAGGGGACGGGTCTTCTACAGCGCCCTCGGTCATGTGGCGGTGGACTGGGACGTGCCCCAGGCGTTTGAAATCATGAAGCGCGGCATCCAGTGGGCGGCGGGCCTGGAGATCGTCCCCGAGTTCACCGACCCCTCGGCCGCCTGCCCGTTTTAATCAACGGAGGTTCTTGCAGAATGGCCGCCAAAGAACGCAAAGAGCGCAGAAAAAATGGCCATTTCTTTGTGTTCTCTGCGATCTTTTGCGGCAATTCCGGGAGTTCTGCAAGAGGCTCCAACGAGCCGGAGCGGGACGACACGGCCAACAGGATCGGGCCTGGGGAGGCGCAGGGATATGTGCATGTGCCTGAAGCGACGAGCGCGGGTCTGTCTGGCGTGTGAACGGCCGCTGCCGCCCGAATCGGCGGCCTGTCCCTACTGCGACGAGCCGGTGCCGGCGAGTCTCGCCGGCCGCCTCCGCGCCGCCGGCGCCGTTTGCGCCGCGGTCTGCGGCGCGCTCGCACTGATGCTTGCGCGTCCGGAGCTTGCGGACTTTTTCCGCATTCCGGCCACACAGGCCGCCGGCGTCCTGCTGGCCGCCGGCGCCGTTCTGCTGCTCGCGCCAGCGGGCTGGCGGGGCATTCCGCCGCCGACCCGGCGCGGCCGACTTGCCGCACTCGCGCGTAAAATGATCCACCGCTTCGGCGCCGCGCTGTCGGGCGTGGCGGCACTGGCCGCGATCCGCGCGGCGGCACCGTTGCCGCTGGCCGTGCCGCTCGCCGTGGCCGCGCTGGTCTTCGCCGCCATCGCCTGCGCCCGCTCGCGCGACGCCCGTTTCGGCTTCCTCGCCGGGCTGCTCATCGGTCTCGCATGAAAAATCTCTACATTCATGTTCCCTACTGCGACGGCAAGTGCCTCTATTGCGCCTTTTACTCCATACGGGGCACGACGGCCGAACGGGATGCCTATGCGGAACTTCCCGGACTGGAGCTGACGCGCGTACTGGCCGAGGGGGTGTCGGTCACGCCTGAGACCGTCTATTTTGGCGGCGGAACGCCCGCCCTGCTCGGACCGGAAGGGTTGCGGCGGCTGGCAGCGGGACTGCGGCGGCGGGTTTCATTCGAGGCGGTCGTCGAATGGACGGTGGAGGTGACGCCGCCCACGGCCTCGGACGCGGTTCTGGGCGCGCTGCGCGAGATGGGCGTGACCCGCGTCAGCATGGGCGTGCAGTGCTTCGACGACCGGACGCTGCGGGCGCTCGGCCGCCGTCACGATGCGGCTGAAGCGGAGGCCGCCGCGCGGCGCATCCGCGCGGCGGGGTTCGCGAACTTCGGCCTCGACCTGATCGCCGGACTGCCGGGGCTGGACGAGCCGGGCTGGGCTGATACGTTGGCGCGGACGCTGGCGCTGGAGCCCGCGCACGTGTCGGTGTACGGACTGAGCGTCGAACCCGGTAGCGGCCTGGCCCGGCAGGTGGAACGGGGCCTGGCGCTTCCCGGCGAGGAGGAGGGGTTGGCGGCGCTGCAGCAGGCGGAGGTGGCGCTGATCGCCGCCGGACTGGCGCGCTACGAAATTTCCAACTACGCCCGCCCCGGTTGCGCCTGCCTTCACAACCTGGCTTGCTGGCGCGGGGAGGACTATCTGGGACTCGGCCCGGCGGCGGCCTCGCGCATCGGGCTGACGCGCCGCACCCACGCGGCGGATGCGGCGGCTTATCGCGCCGCGATCACATCGGGGAGCAATCCGCCCAGCGAAGAGGTGACGCTCAGTCCGGTCGACGACGCGACGGAGCGGTTCGTCTTCAGCCTGCGCCTCGCCGAGGGGGGGAGTCCGCGGAGTCACGCCGAACGGTGGCCTGCGGCAGGGCCGAACGTTGCCGCGTGGGAACGCCGGCTGGACGGGCTGGCCCGCCACGGCATCACGGAGGAGGCTGGCCCCGGGCGCTGGCGGCTCACGGCCCGCGGCCGCGAAGTCGCCGACGCCGTCGGCCGCGAACTCCTTGGAGAAAAGCTGAAAACTGAAAGCTGAAAAGCGGGATTAGGGAATGCGCACCGCGCCGGTAGGGCGTCGGCGTCCCGCCGCGCCGCAGGCACATGACGAATGCCACAGGGAATGCGCGGAAGTGGGTATGTGTGTGGGTATGTGTGTGAGTCTGCTGATCCCGATTTCGATCATGGCCTGTATCCATTGGCCAGCGGAAATGCGCGAAGCGGGTGGTGTGCCGACGACCCGTCCCTTATCGGGCTCCGCCAACGTCAGCGATCACCAGCGACCTACACCCTGGAGCGACAGCAAACATTTTTACTGCCGCGGTGCATCGCGTGGTTGGGCTATTTCAGGTCTTCGAGGGGCAAGACTTGTTTTGTATGCCGGACGGTGAGAATGGCAACTTGATCCGATCGGATGCGATAGATGATGCGATAGTTTCCCCAGATCAACTCCCGAAGATCTTTTCGGGCGGTCTCTGGCAGGTGGCGTCCGCTTTGTGGGAAGGTCGCCAGTTGTCCTGTGCGAGCAAATATGTCACGAATCCATTTTTCCGCCGCCACGGGGTTGTCTTCCGCGATGTAGGCGGCAATCTCTGCAACCCGATCAATGGCAAGTGGCGCCCAGATCACGTTCATTTAGCTACCTTGGCGAGTAAACGTTTGAACGCCTGCGCATGCCCTATGCCTTTGTTTTGATCAAGCTGGGATTCGGCCAATCGGATGTCTTCCAGAAGTTCCATCTTCCGCATCAACCCCTCATATTCCAGAACACCAAGAAGCACAGCGGCGGATTTGCCGTGTTGCGTGATCACCAGCGGGCGGCGGGTCCGACGGGTTTGAAGGATGCAGGCGGTGACATTCGAGCGGAAGTCGGATAGGGGTTTGACGTCCTCGTCGAGATTGAGTCGTGTCATGGAATGGTCTCCTTTTGCGCTTCATATCGTACAACATTCAGTACGTTTGTCAAGACGAGGCGGATGCTGTTGCAGGGCAAACGCATCATATTTTCTGACACTTTTTCAGTTTTGGCTCCGTTTTTCTTACTCCCCAAAGCGGT